>JAUNIB010000006.1 GCA_030523645.1 Selenomonadaceae bacterium | reverse complement strand
GTTAAGCGCGCCGCCAGCGTTCGTCCTGAGCCAGGATCAAACTCTCCATTGTATGAAGTAGCCTGTTTGGCTCTGTTTCGAAATTAATTTGTTTTTGTCTTGACCGACTTCTTTCGAAGCCTTCTCGACTCGCACATCTGGCTTGAATCATCTTTCGTGTGAAAAAGTGATTCATGTTTGCTGCATTGTTCAGTTTTCAGAGAACACCTGACTCTTTCGAGCCGTTCGTTTGACTCGCTTTCGTGAGTCAGCTTGCATATAATAACCCACTATTGAGTTTTTGTCAACATGTTTTTTGTATTTTTTATTAAAAATAATTTCGACAGGATGCTAGCCCTGTCGAAACTATCATGTGTAATTGTGATTAACCCCTTATACATCAGGCTTTGTCCGTTTTTATACGAGTCCAGTTGTCAACTGTTTCCGGAGAAATATTCTCCGCTGAAACGGTCTCGGTTTGTACATTTACCGTATCTGCTGCAGTTACTCCGTCGGAGGATAATGCCGATTTCACCGTGCTGCTGATGTAGTCTCCGGTGTCGGTAATAGCATCCTTCATCACGCGGCCTGCCTCGTCAATGGCAGTGTTTGCCACATCACTGACGGTATCGGCTCCGTGAGCCACTATATCGGTACCAAGTTGTGTCGCCTGACGGCCGGCTTCTATCGCTGCCGCTTCGGCAAACCGTCCTCCCAGCTCACAGGCTTTATCTCCTACGGCCTCTACCAAAGAGCTTCCCTCGTTTGCCCGCTGAGCAGTATCGGCAGCGTCACTTCCGGTGGCAGCCGCAGCGACTACCGGGCGAACGACACTCCCTACTGCGTCGGAGACTGCATCAGGCACTATGGAGTCCGGTATCAGCACATCTATCACTGACTCCATGATGGGCAGACGGACAAAGGGAATCACAAAGGCGATAATAATCAGCGGGGTCAGTCCCATAATGCCGAATGCCCTGTCCGTATCGTAGCCATTCTTGTACAGCCAGTACACCAGACCATGAAGGATTACAGTTGCCGCTGCAGCCGCCGGCAGAAAATATGGCTGGTACTCAGCCATTCGCTCAATCTCCGGCAGATACAGCAACGCAAGATAACTTCCGTAAGCATAGAGACCGGTGAATATAGCCCGACGATTGCGCCAGATAAATCTGATTCTCAGCAGGATTCCGATAATAGCAATCAGCATGGCAAAGGGTGCCAGTATCGGGAATATTGCACAGAGCAGTACCACGGCGGCAATGCCGATAATCAGCCACTTCAAATAGCTCCAGGTAGTGAACAGAAAAAATACAATCAAGGCCAAAACGCCAAGCTTCGGTTCGTGATAATGAATGGCTGCTCCAAGGCTGCCGCCCCAGATGGCCAAGCCAAGATAATGCTTTACATAGTTTATATTCGTCACAGCCGCACCTCTTTTCAGATTTCTCTCCAGTTTTTCTTCATTGATAATATCGTTGACTTTCAAAATTATTTTAGCAAAAATATCCGGCTCAATCATTAAATTTCCATAAAAAATACCCTCCCTGCAGCCGGAACCGCAAGGAGGGTGTGCTTCATAATTTATGTTTCTCAGTCAAAGAATGCTCGCAGGAGAGAGCTGAGGGCCTCCATATCCTTTGCCGCCATAAGCTCTCTGGCACTGTGCATAGCCAAGATGGGAACGCCAATGTCCTGGGCTCTCATTCCGAGGCTGGCACTGAGCATAGAGCCCTGGGTAGAGCCGCCTCTTACGGTAGAGCGATTTACAAATTCTGCCACGGGAATGCCATACTTCCCGGCTATCCCCTTCACGATGGCCACAGATTCCGCATCACTCACATAGGTTCCGCTGACGGATTCCTTGATGACAACGCCGCTGCCTAACGCCGGAGCGGCGGTAGGATCGTATCTGTCGCTGTAGCAGGGATGATAGCCCTGCGCTACATCTACACTGAGAAGGAAGCCGTCGGCAATCTTCTCTGCCATGGTGTCCTCGTCCAACTCCAGTCCGCGGGCGATGGCTGCCAGCACATCACGGATGACGGAAGAATCTGCCCCCTGCTTCGTGCGGCTGCCGACTTCCTCATTGTCAAAGAAGCAGGAAATAGCAATACCGGTCTCAACCCGTCCGTCGATGATGCCGTCGAGGCAGGCCTTAGCACTGGTAAGATTGTCCAAACGGGGAGCCGATACCATCTCAGCATCCATTCCAACACTGACACCGTGCTCCACAGGGTAGATATTCAAATCATAAGAAAGAATTGTCTCCGGGTCACGCTGTATTTCTCTGCCCAGCTTCGTCAGGAAATATTTCTCTCCCTTACCGCCGGTTACTGCATCAATCAGTCCGGCGATGGGCGTGAGGTCGTTCTGCCGGTCAAGACATTCCTTCGTGGTGTCCTTGGCCAGATGAGGCGCCAACCGGGGGATGGCAAACATAGGACGAGTAAAGTCAATCAGTCCTACTTCCGGCTCATACTCGTTCTTGCCTTTGAAAACGATTTTTCCGGCCATGGAGAGGGGACGGTCCAGCCAGGAAGATACATTCAGCCCGCCGTAGGGGGAAACATTGACCATAGCATAGCCCTGTTTCGCGATATCCGGATTCGGCTTAACACGGAAGCCGGGGAAATCAGTATGACAGGCCGCAATCTTCAGGCGGCTGTCACTGGCTCCCGGCCGCTGACCGATGCGGAAGGCAATCAGAGTAGAGCCGAAAACTCTGGTGAAATAGCGGCCGCCGGGAGTCAGCATCCAGGGTCGACCCCAGCGAAGTTCGTTGAAGCCGCCGGCATTCAGAAGCTGGGCAGTGCTTTTTACCGTGTGAAAGGCGGAGGGCGAAGCCTCAATAAAAGCTAACAGGTCATGGATTACATTCATTTTTTTATACCTCTTGTAAATTGAATTTCAGCTTTTAGACATTGCCCATACTTTTCTAGTCTCTCTTTATCCGTCCGCCTACCATTTCGCGGACAGAATTTATCGTCAGGAAGGCATTGGGGTCTACAGACCTCACATTCGCCTTCAGACTCTCCAGCTCCAGACGATTGACAACACAATAAATTACCTCCCGGACATCTCCCATGTAACCGCCGGCACCATGAAGCAGTGTGACTCCGCTGCCCATCTCTACAAGAGCCTTTGTTACCTCATCGTATTTGTGCGAGATAATGAACACCGCGTAATTGTCATCAAATCCCTTCACGACAATATCAATCATTCTGGCGATGACAGAGTAGGCTATCAGCGAATACATTGCCTTGTCCCAGCCCCAAAGCAATCCGGCCGAGCCAAGGATGACCAGATTGAAGCCCAAGACAATTTCTCCGACGGAGAAGCTTATCCGTCGATTCATGATGATGGCCACTATCTCGGTACCGTCAAGGGAACCGCCGTTGCGGATGATGAGGCCGCAGCCAAGTCCAGCTACAACACCGCCGAAGATGGTAGAAAGAAAAGCGTCACGAGTCACGGCATCCGGGTTGTGATACCACTCGGAAAATACTGACATTGCAATGACCGACACAATAGTCGATACTGCAAACCGCCAGCCGATATTTCGCCACCCCAATATAATGAAGGGCAGATTTATCAACGCAAACAGAATTGCGAAGTCAATACCCGTCAACTCATTCATCATCAGAGCTATACCGACTACGCCGCCGTCGATGATGTCATTAGGCACCAGGAACATTTCCAGTCCGTAGGCATACAGCCAGGCACCGAGAAGCAGGAAAAAATATTTCTTTACATACCCGCCCCAGCTCTGCGGGGATTTGACCGCATGAGACATATAGATTCCACCTTTCCTCACTCAACACAATACTACAGAGGATAGCGAGAAAAATCAAGACTGTTTTGTTCACAATTCCTTTTTGCCGTGATATAATGAATTGAAATTTTGCTGAATTGCGTGAGGTCTGTTTTGATGTTTTTCCAAACCGCAATGCAGCTTATTTAATGGAAGATTATATGAAATCAAAAGAAGCATTCAAAAATATATTGGTCATCAACCTGATGCATATCGGGGACTTGATGATTGTTACGCCGATTCTTCGGACACTGCGCCATGCATATCCAAAGGCAAGGCTCTCGCTGCTGGCAGACAAGAAGCTGGCTGATCTGGTGAGCTGCAATCCTAACATAGATGAATGTCTGCTCATTGACAAAAAAGGCGTTGATGACAAGCTGCCGGCCTTTATCAAATACATCGGCTATGTCCGCAGCAAAAACTTTGACCTGGTTATAAACCTCCATCGCAACGAGAGAGCTTCGGCACTGGCGGCATTCTCCGGTGCAAGGCGCATCGTAGGCTACTCGAAGCCCGGCTTTTCCTGGTTCTTTGACAAGGTTGTTGACAACAACCATTGGACGCAGCATCAGGTGCTGGCCCACTTCGAGGCACTCATGGCCACTGATGTCATCGAAGAAAACGAAATCGATGATGCCGGTCTGGAAATGATTCTTCCGCCCGGAGCCGAAGACGGGGCAGCTGCTATCTGGCAAAAGGTGTACCCGGCTGCCGACAAACTGAAAAAAGTCGTAGCCTTCAACATCGGGGCCAGCTGGCCCACCAAGCGCTGGCTGCCTGACTACTTCGCGCAGGTTGCTGACACTCTCATAGAAGAAGGCTGTCATATTGCCTTCTTCGGCGGTCCCATGGATACCGAGATGGTAGATGAATGTGTCAAATTCATGAAGCACCGGGAAACTGAACAGGATGAAGACGGAAATCCTCTTGTCGCCCGATTCACCGGTAAGGTGAGTCTCGGCGAGCTGGCCGCTCTGCTGAAGCGCTGCGCCCTGATGATTACCACTGATTCCGGCCCAATGCATGTTGGCGTTGCTATGCATGTACCGGTCGTCACCATGTTTGGTGCAAGCCCGGTGCCCGGCTTCTACCCATACGACGCCAAGGATATTCTCATAAAAACCCCTGCCCCCTGCCACCCCTGCGGCATTCACAACTGCCCCAAAAAGGGCGAGGAAAATTTCATGTGCATGAAGTGCATTCCGCCTGAGACTGTTCTGTCGGCTGCCCGGGAACAGCTGGAAAAATATGGTGACATGGTCGGCAACGCACCATATCCCAAAGGACAATATACCTGCAGGGTAATCGAACTGCAATAACATTCAAGGAGGACAATTATGCCCGATAAGAAAGCTCTCCGAGACTTCGTTGAAACAAAGACACAGTCTCTAAAGATATTGGTCGTCGGCGATGTAATGCTTGATAAGTATTATTACGGCGAAGTTACCCGCATGAGTCCCGAGGCACCGGTTCCAATTAACCGGATAACCAGCCAAAAAGAAACCCTGGGCGGTGCGGCCAATGTTGCTCACAACCTTGCCCTCCTAGGTGCTGTCACCTCCATCGGAGGCTATGTCGGTGATGACTATCACGGTCAGGCACTCTTTGAGAAATTCACCGCCAGAGGCATCGACTATCGCGGACTTGTCCATAACGGAGCCCCCACTACGACGAAACTCCGCATTATCGGCGGGCATCAGCAGATGCTTCGTCTGGACTTTGAGGAGACTGCTCCCGTAACCGGTCAGTATGCAGCTCGTCTCATGACCTACATCGACCAGCGCATCGAAGAAGGTCTGGATGCTATTATCCTGTCCGACTACAACAAGGGAGCCCTTACCCCAGAGCTTACGAAGCACACCATCGAAACTGCCCACGGGGCCGGCATCCCGGTCATAATCGACCCCAAGGGCAGCAGCTGGGTGAAATACGACGGTGCCGACTATATGACACCGAATCTGCGGGAAATTCGCAGCATCCTGCCCTTTGAGATCAAGAATACCGATGAAGATGTCATCAAGGCCGGTCACTACGCTATGGAGAAGTACCACCTCAGGAATATCATCGTGACCCGTTCCGAGGCCGGACTTTCACTTATCACGCCGGAAAATATCGTCCACATCCCAACCAAAGCCCGTGAGGTATTCGATGTCTCCGGTGCCGGAGATACTGTCATCGCCGTCATGGCTTTGGCTCTGGCCGGCAACCTCAACCCTGAAGACGGTGCATATCTGGCCAATACCGCAGCCGGTGTTGTAGTCGCTAAGCTCGGCACCTACGCAGTCAGTCGACAGGAGCTGAGTCAGGCGGTCGATGAGGCTGAATAATCTTACCACTTAAACACGTAAAAGGCAGAGAAAAATGAGCAATCATTTTTTCTGCCTTTTTAATATCAAACCCACTCGTGATAAGCTCACAAAATAACAATGTAGCACCGAGGTTGATTATATGGTATATTAATAAGCGATGTACTAATGACAACATTCACAACACTTTATAAAGTTTCTCACAGGCGGTGCCGGCTCTGATCCCATGGAATACGATGTAAACCACATGATGGTGACCAACAACTAATTCAGCAAATTTTTCTGCATTGCCTATCAGTTCTACACAATCAGATAATGACCGACAGCGTATGCAAGCCATTCCATACATCTACTACAGTGACTAAATCAACATCAAGCACTTTCAAGACTTCATTTATGTCAAAGATGCTACAAAAATATAGTGTCAAACACTATTGACCGAGGATTAAATAAAATCCTCGGTCAATAATACAGTCCCACAAAGGAAAGGGGTTTTCATCCTATGCCTAAAATATCAGTTGTTGTACCAATATACAAGGTCGAAAAATATCTACGCAAATCCATAGATTCCCTAATCAATCAAACTCTAAAGGATATCGAAATAATCCTCGTGGATGACGGCTCCCCCGACAATTGCGGTGCCATCTGCGATGAATATGCTGCCAACGATTCCCGTATAAAGGTAATTCATCAAAAAAATAAAGGACTCGCAGGAGCCAGAGATGCAGGTATTGCTGTAGCCACCTCCGATTATATCGGTTTTCTTGATTCCGATGACTTTGCGATGCCTGATATGTACGAATGCATGATGGCAGAAGCAGAAAAGAACGATGCCGATGTGGTCATTAGCGACTATTTCGTTTTTAATGATGAAAAGGAGGACGAACTGTCAGAACGCAGAATGAATATCCCTCCAAATGCCACCTTCGAATTCATTCGCGACGGAATCCTTCTGGATCACTATGCAAGCTATGCTTGGAACAAGATATACAAGCGAGAACTTTTTACAGGTTTTACAGTTCCTCCGGACATGTATCTTGAGGATGTTTATATGTGCTCACATATTCTCGCCAAAAGCTCTCGTATTGGTGTTGTCCCCAAGCCGTTTATATGTTATCGCCAGCATTTAAGTATTATGGATAAAATCTCAAAAACAAAGAGGAAACACGGCTTTTACCTTGCATGGTCTGAACGTGAACGGGTTTGTGAAGAACATGGCTTTGATAAACCCCTCATGTATTGCCGCAGACGAGCTCAGGAAGCTGCCATTGCTCTAAAAATTTATGATTATTTCCACCCCTACATGAGTCAGGAAGAGAAAAACACGCTGGACAACTACCTGGCCGACATACCAAACAAACCAGTAGAGCTCCAGCTACGCCACAAACTAAGACTTTGGATTATTAACCATGTGCCTAAATGCTGCTGGATGTTTTTTTCACCCGGTATAGTACTTCGCGGCTAATGAACAGGAGGAAACAGTATGATTATCGTTACCGGCGGCGCCGGCTTTATCGGCAGCAACATTGTAAAGGAACTGAATCGTCAGGGACGCACCGACATTCTTATCGTCGACGACCTGAAAGACGGACAAAACTATAAAAATCTGCGCGGTTTGAAATTTTTCGACTATCATCACAAGGACCGCTTCGCCGCGGATATTCAGGGCGATGTATATACCGGCACGGAAATCGACGCCATCTTCCATGAAGGAGCCTGCTCCGATACCATGGAGTATGATGTCAATTACATGATGGAGACGAACTACGAGTACAGTAAGATGCTTCTCCACTTTGCTATTGACCATCGCATTCCAATGATGTACGCCTCCAGCGCCTCCACCTACGGCAACGGCGATAACGGCTTCATCGAAGGCGACGAATACGAGGACGCGCTTAACCCCTACGCATACAGCAAGCTGGCCTTTGACCGCTATGTCCGTCAGGTAATGCCTGAGGCCAAGAGCCAGATTGTCGGCCTTCGCTACTTCAATGTCTATGGTCCGCAGGAACATCACAAGGGAAAAATGGCTTCCATTTTCTATCAGCTCTACAATCAGATAAAGGCCGACGGCGTATGTAAGCTTTTCAAAGGCTACGGTGACTACGGCGACGGTGAACACCTTCGCGACTTTGTTTATGTCAAAGATGTTGTCAAAGTGAACCTCTGGTTCTGGCAAAACGAAGGCCCCTCCGGCATCTACAACTGCGGTACCGGTCATGCCCACACATACAATGAAACTGCCGAAGCAGTTATCGCCGCCCTTGGCCGCGGCCGCTATGAGTACCGTGACTTCCCGGAAGTGCTGAAGGGCAAATATCAGTGCTACACGCAGGCTGATACCACCAATCTTCTTGCTGCCGGCTATGACGGAGGCTTCACCGAAATGAAAATCGCAGTAAAAGAATATGTTGATTTCCTTGAAGCCGGGGGATACTTCAAATATGTCGAATAAGGCAATTTTCTTTGACAGGGACGGCACCTTGAATGTAAATACCGACTACCTATACAAAAAGGAAGATTTCATTTGGATGCCCGATGCTGTCAAGGCGATAAAATATGCCAATGACCACGGCTATCTGGTTATCGTTGTCACCAACCAGTCCGGTATTGCCCGCGGCTACTACACCGAACATGATGTAAAAATCCTCCACGAATGGATGAATTCTGAGCTAAAGAAAAAAGGCGCCCATATCGACGCCTTTTATTATTGTCCCTATCATACTGCCGGCACCGTCCCGGAATACACCAAAGACTCGGAGGACAGAAAACCAAAACCGGGCATGGTATTGAAAGCAATAGCCGAGTTCGACATAGACCCTCAGCAAAGCCTTATGATTGGCGACAAGCCCCTGGATGTGGAATGTGCTGAAAATGCCGGGGTAAAAGGTGTCCTGTACGATGGCAGTTCTTTATTGGATTGTCTTTCTACTCATATAGAGTGATTTACATTGGGCATGTTATATGTCTGTTGCTGCTGTTGCCAAAGGAGCGATTAACACATGGCAGAAATGATAGATTTTAATGGCCCCGGACTTTTGGAAAATCTGGAATGGAGCAATAAATACAATGTCGGTGATGATCTAATCGATAATGCTCACAAGAAGCTGTTCGGTGTAATCAGGCGAGTCCTTTTCGTTCTTGAAGAGGGCGATTCCGCCCGCAACAGAAATGTCTGCCGCGAGGCTGTAAAATTCCTGGAGGCCTATACCTTAAGGCATTTTGCCGAAGAAGAGGCTTTCCAACGATCCGTTAACTACTCCGGCTACTATATGCACAAATCTCTCCACGACAATCTGCGTGGTACGACACTGCCAGCTTTGAAAAAACAGCTCGAGGATCAAGATTATTCCCCTGACTCTATAGAAGATTTCGTCAGTATACTTGTGGGCTGGCTTACAGGTCATGTCATGGTCGAGGATCAAGCCATAACCGGCAAAGTATCAAGTCGCTGGACATGCGAAACAAACGATGATGTCATTGACAATCTTGACAAAGAGATGTATGAACTTGTCAAAAATGTCTTCCATACCGACATCTCTATGATTAATCGTCACTATGCCGGAGAAAATATTAACGACGGCATTTTTTACCGCTTATATTTTGAGGGCAAAAGTGATTTTAGGTGCAGCGTGACGATTTTTGCCGAAATGCCAGTCATTTTCTTGATGTCCGGCGGTCTCCTTGGCAGAAAGGTGTTCCAAATCGAAAGAACGGCTCTGCTGTCCTACCTTCAACTGATACAGGCCATGTCCATCAACATCGTTCACATACTGTACCCTGAGTCCGATGCTGTAATAAAGAAAAGCGAAAAGGAAACTGCTGAAGGTCTGCGTGAAAAATTCGTAAATGGCTATCCTGATATAAGTCTCTTGTGGAAAACATCTGAAGGGTGTATTGGAATTTGCATTGAAAAAAAGACCGGAGAATAATCTCCGGTCTTTTTTCAGGCTTGTCTGTTAGTTGATGGGGAACAACATCTATTGCGACCGAATCAATATCGCGCGGAAAAGTTTATAAATAAAAATCTTCTTATGAATTATGTATATCCATTATCCATTATATCCTCAGCTCTGACTAACTATTATCCGCCATAGCCTTCAGATCATTCTAAAACCGATATCTGGTACCGCACTCTCAATGATTCACTTATTCTCTAGCTATGTTATATGCGGATGGATTGTTATTTGCGAAATTTTATGAATGATCAATCACCCGAATTATATGCTCAATCATCGTTTTATGCCCAAATTTCTCATTCGCCTTTACCAAGCCATCCCTGTATTGCTCTACACTATCGTCAAATCCATTCACAAACGATTCAAGTTGCTTAATAAATGTATCCTTGTCATCCAATTTTACTGCTTCTCCAATATTAAACTCTGCCAAAACCTCAGGATTTATCTCCGGAGATTGCAGCACCGGCTTATAAAACCCAATAGCAGTGAAAAGCATTGCACTCGGATGGTATTTGTATCGTTCTGCCCCGTATGGCATCATAAGGACATCGCAATCCATAAGATGCCGCTGCCATTCAACACCAATCAAATTTTCATGCAAAAATCTTATATTTTTATTGAATTCATATTTTTTCGCAAGGCGCTCGAAATCTTCCGAGTCCGCCGGAGTCGGGGTCGCGCCTTGAACCAACAGTTCTACCGGCACAGTGAAATCCGCCTTACAAAATGCCTCAAGAAAAAACTCCAGATTCTTTTCTTTTCTATACTGTCCAAAGAAACCTAGCCGTAACGGCCTATGCACCTTCAACTCCGGTGTAATATTCAAGTCAAACGGCAAATACACCGGTGGCAGTATTGTGTGAAGATTAGGGCAATCAGAGAGCTCCGGGAACTCTGTCTGCAACCCTAAAACTGCAATGTGAATATTATGATACTCCTTTACCGATCGCACAGCTTTTATGAAGTTTCCTCGTTCTCCCGGATTAATGCCATGGAAAATAAACATCACCGGAATCTTCGAATTCCTCAAAGGACTATGCCGAAGGGCTCTCATATTTCTCCATGTTGCTGTAGGCACCAGTATAGCGTCCCACTTATTTTCTGCCTCTTTCTTAAAGGCACTTTTATACCATGCAAGACGGCGTCGTTCCCTAAGGATGGATAGAAACAACTTTTTCAGCTTGCTGACTCCGGCATAGCTGACAGCTTCCCCTCCGTCGAGATACTCTACATCGGTTTTATAATCCAACTTAAAAGGAAAATTCTCCGGCACAAGCATAATCGGCTTGTGCCCCTGCTTTTTGAATTCTTCTACCAGTATTCGATCAAATTCCACCTCATGACCTGCCGGCATGATAATAGATTCTAGTATTGCAACCCGCATATATCTTTCACCCACTAAAAACTACCGTCCCTCACAAAGTTCTGACTTCGCATTTATATTTATTAACTGCATACAAACTGCAAGCGAACACCAAAAGAATTTCATAACAGCAGTATTCCCCATATTGTACTCAGTCAAACCTTGAATAAACAATCCACTTGTTATACAAAAGAAGGCAATATAAGCAAACTGTCTGGTTTTCAACCAACCGCCTAGCCCAAACCATACCATCTGTCCCCATAATGCCAACAAAGCAATTAGCCCCAAACCACCGCACTCAGCCAAAACCATGAAAACATTGCTGTGTGCATGGTACAATTGAGGCTGCCTGGCCTCTGGCAGTATATATTTTTTCTTATACAAACCACCAAATCTGCTTAGTCCAACACCTAGCACTTTATTATCATCAAACATGTTATAAGCGCTCTGCCATAAGTAAAACCTCTCCATGCTAGAGCGATCCGACGCCTTGAAAATAGACTGCACTCTACCGCCAACATATCCACCACTCATGACACTACCTGCGACAAGCAACACACTTACAAGCACCACCAGGACACGCTTTTTCCATGATTCCATCATGAAACACACAGAAATAAAAGCTGTCAACACTATTGCCACCCATGCACCCCTAGTCCCATTGGCAACAGCCACAATCGCAAAAAATGCAACTGACGCCACACTAATAAGACATTTCTTTCCACGGGTCAATACGGTTGCAGAAATAAGAACCGGTACCACTATTGACAACAATCCTGCCATAACCATGATAGCAAGCTGTCCACCAGTCCTCTGATTAAACATCAAAAATGCATATACGGCCGCAAAACCATTAAAAGTAATCACTGCAACTTCTATCATTATTAAAATCAACAGGCGTCTTTTTTCATAGCACGCTACCATTATGATAAGGAATCCGGCAACCTTAAAAACATAATCCTTAAAGAAAGCACTTAAACAATGTGTGACATCGCCTGATAAAAAACAGGATGACAATACGATCACCCAAAACGCACTAAAAGCAACATAACATTTCTTACCCACGGTAAACCGTTCTGGAATATCATCATGTTTTAGCCAAAGTCTATATACGGTCAAAACCAAACCCACTGCTAAAAATGCATTTCCTAGCGCCGTAGAATGCAGATTAACCAAAAAGAACCCACACATGGAGTAAAAAATGATTTTTTCGACAGTTTCAATGTTTTTCATAACCTACAAACCATCCACCTGCTAGTTATCAAACTATATTACAACTTCCCCTCTGTTCTTTCCAAATAGTACAGCCGCACATATTTCGTCATCGTATAAAAATAGTGGTTCACCGAGAAAATCCAGCCCAGTTTACCGTCAAGGAATCCACCATTCAATACATAAATTTTGAAGAACGCCCACGCAGGTCTTAAAACAACATCCTTCAAAAAGCTGCAATGTTTGTTATTCTTACGATATTTCTCGGCTGCCAATCTGGTATAGTTATTGAACTTGCCAAAATACTGATCCCAATTGTCGTAAGTGTAGTGATACATTACATTTTTTAATTTTTTGTTATTGTATGGGGTAATAATCGTTGGATGAACATACCCCTCTACATAGCTGCCTTTTTTCGGGAAAAGACGATTGACAAAATCCGGCCGCAAAATACCGTGAGTTGCCTCATTGTATTTAAATTTATTCTGTCTCTGTATCCAATAAGCATTTTCATCACCAGCAGTTACAATTTCGACAATTTCCTCTGCCAACGGTTTTGAAATACGCTCATCTGCGTCCAAAAACAGTACCCACTTATTTTTTGCTTGTTCAATAGCAAATGTCTGCTGCCGGCCCCAGTCCCCGTTCATGCTATGATGGACAACCCTGGCTCCCAAGGATTCACTGATTACAACAGTATCATCCGTACTCCCATCATCTATTACCAGCACTTCATCAGCAAACGCTTTTACGCTCTCAATACAATCTTTTATGTTTCTTTCTTCGTTTTTTGCCAAAATCAGGACTGATACTCCTACTTTTATCATCTTTATACCTTTCAATACATTACCACTACGACTTTGCGAGTATTCCACAAAACCCTTAGGCTATAAAAAATGCCTCTTGCATATAGCCAGAAACTCACGGTTATGAGAGAACTCATACCGTGAGCTTTTTCGAGAGAATATCAATGATGGAACAATCTGATTCTTGTAAACGCCATAGCGATACCGTATTTATCAGCTGTTTCGATGACATTATCATCGCGGATAGAGCCGCCGGTTTGGGCGATGTAGCTGACGCCGGATTTAGCTGCCCGCTCTACATTATCACCAAAGGGGAAGAATGCGTCACTAGCCACGGAGCGACCGGTGGCAGTAGCCAGCCAGGCTTTCTTATCTTCTGCTGTCAACGGAGCCACCTTCTCGGTGAATACTCGCTCCCAGTTACCGTCAGCCAATACATCCTCGGGAGTTTCGCCGAGGAATACATCAATGGCATTGTCTCTGTCCGGGCGGCGAACATCATCACGGAAGGGCAGGGCCAATACTCTCGGATGCTGACGGAGGTACCAGATGTCTGCCTTTGTACCGGCAAGACGGGTGCAATGAACGCGGGACTGCTGACCGGCACCGATACCGATAGCCTGACCGCCGTAAGCATAGCAGACGGAGTTGGACTGAGTATATTTCAGAGTAATCATGGCAATGAGGAGATCGCGCTTGGCGGACTCCGGGATTTCCTTGTTTACGGTCGGACGCTCCTCAAGGCAGCTTTCATCGATGACAACTTCATTGCGCTCCTGCTCGAAGGTCACGCCGAAGACCTGCTTCTTCTCTATCTTCTCCGGACGATAATTTACATCCATCTGAAGAACGAGATAGGTCCCCTTGCGCTTTTTCTTGAGGATTTCCAATGCCGCCTCGCTGTATGAGGGGGCAATAATACCGTCAGAAACTTCACGGGAAAGGAAGCCTGCCGTCTGCTCGTCGCACTCGTCGGAGAGAGCAACGAAATCACCATAGCTGGACATACGGTCAGCCCCGCGGGCACGGATATAGGCTGTAGCTACCGGTGAGAGCTTCACGCCCTCCACAAAGTAAATCTTCTCCAGCGTCTCATCGAGTGGCACAGCAACTGCCGCACCGGCCGGGGATACATGCTTGAAGCTGGCGGCTGCCGGCAGGCCGGTTGCCTGCTTCAGCTCAGTTACCAGCTGCCAGCTGTTGAGAGCATCCAAAAGATTTATATAGCCCGGCCGACCGTTCAGGACGGTGAAGGGCAGATTCTCTCCCTCTACAGAAACCTTTGCGGATTTCTGATTAGGGTTTACACCATATTTCAATTCCATTTCAGCCATGTTTTCTCTCCTATAAATAAGCACAAAATCACATACTAAATACTTTACCACCAACCGCCTATCGGGTCAAGGCGAACCAGGCTCTGAGCTATCCTTATTTACCTATAAAACTGACATCGGCAGCGTCATTACCTACCGACTTTGCAATCTCCCAGTAATCGAGGATTGTCTCTCCATAATTATCCCCCGGCACAGCCCAGCGGCCGTTGAGATCAACCCAGCGAGGCATCTTGCCGTATATATCCGGCCGCTTGTTTACCACATGATAGTAGCGCGGGTCCACCAGTGGTGTCCGGGGCAGCTCAGCCTTGGCATAGCAGACCAGATGCTGTATATGAGCCATTACTCCCTGGGCAGGGGATGAAAAGGAATGTCCCGGCGTATTTCCGTCCGTTGCTCCCAGACCGCAGTAGTTATTCTGCTCAGGATCAACCACCCCGGCGATAGAAAAGAAATTGCCGGTCTCCAGCATTGCCTGGCAGATAGCGATATCCGCCCTTACGCCCTCAGCTTCTCCCGCTGCATAATAAAGCCGTACCAGTTCCTCGATGGAGCAGTTCAGCTTCGGCGCTTCGCAGTACTGTCGGACATAGCGCACCATCTGTTCCGGAGGCAGCTCCGCCTTGCCCATAATAAGCTCGTCCCTGACTGCCGCCGTTGAAGCAGGCTCATTTATACACAACAGCAATACAGACAGACAAAGAGTCGTCAGCAATTTTCTCATAGGACATGTTGCTCCTTTTCCGTATTTTCCTCAGAATATCATCTCCGCCGTATTTGTTCAACCTATCCGAATGAAATAAATAATTCTTGCAATTTCATATTTTGCGTGGTAATATATCTAGGTAATTTTCTGCAAGGAGGTGAAATCTGTGCCGAATATTAAAGCTTCTATCCTCAGCGTACGCAAGGACGCAAAGCGTCATGCAAAGAATGTTGCTGAGAAGGACGGCGTAAAGGCTGCTATCCGTAAGGTAAATGCTGCTGTTGCTGCTGGTAATGCTGATGAGGCTAAGGCTGCTCTCAATGCTGCTGCCAAGACCATCGACAAGGCTGCTTCCAACAACACCATTCACGAGAACGCTGCTGCTCGCAAGAAGTCCACTCTCGCCAAGAAGGTCAACGCTATGGCGTAAGCACCCCGCATGATTACATATAGGCTGCTCATCGGTTTGGTCGATACGATGTCCTTCGGACAGGGTATAGACATGGCGATGAAGAGTAATTGTTGCTTGGATGCTTAATGCGCAAAAGCAGCCGAGTACAAAGTTGCTCCCGTATGCCCGTGTCTCTGGGGCCCAACTTTCGTACCGCTAGGCTAGTGACTTCAAATTTTAATTTACCGGTAAATTAAAACCCGGCTTCGTAAGAAGCCGGGCTTTTTATTTTTATCTTCTCGTTATCACGATACCGCTGCCTACCTGCCGTTCATTGCCGTCTGACGGAGAGTTGATAATCTGATTATTTACTACCATTTCCGAGGAGCCTCCGCCGTCAAGGTTTACTGCCGTCTTCGCTCCATATTTCACCATCAGCTCCGCCAGCTCCTCCAGCGTCATGCCGATGGAATTGGTCTGACGGCCGTCTACCACTGCCAGCAGCCAGGTACCGTCGCTCTTCAAGCCGATTGCCGTTCTGGGCGCGCGGCCCTTGGCAATATCTGCCGGGAACTGCTCCTCCGTCTTTGTGACGGACACTCTGCCGTTCGCCACCAGCTGCGGTCCTGCTCCGATAATATCCGGAATATTTCGCCAGTCAACGGCCGCTTGTCCCCAAGCTCCCGACCCGGTTGAAATAGACTCGTAGAAGGTGACGGTATCGCCCTTTCGCACCATAGTATAAGCATCCCGGCAGCGACCGGACACAGAGATAACATAGCCGTTCTCCGGAATCAGTGAATTACACTGCCGGATGTCCACCACTTTATTTCCTACTACTGTAAATTCCCTGCCGGCCTTATCCGTAGAAGTAGTTTTCCCGTAGTAGGAATTGTAGATAACAAGGCTGTTATTCTCCCGGGGAGTATTCACACCGGACACCGGCACCATTGCCGAGTGGATTGTCACCCTGCCGGTGTACTCTACCGGGCCGATTGCTCCGGTTCCGTCCTCGCGAAAGCCGACTGCAGTTCTTCTCTGATAGCCTGTACCCGCCAGCTTGCCGCCGATGCGGAGCATACCGAGGATAGTGCCGTCCCAGTCAAAATAGCCGCCGTTGATGGCTGCTACCGCCCCATATTCCCTCGCCATTGCGCTGACAGTTGCCCGGCCGGGGACCACATCTCCCGCCAGTACCGGATCCAGTCTGTAAAGCATCGGGTCAACCGTAAGAATATATCCCCGCACCGATCCGGACATAGTCCGCTTTACGTAGTCGATACGGTGGATGCCTTGGGCTACCGCTGCCGATTTTTCCTTTTCCGCAAGAGGATAGAAATCCACCACCAGTCTGGCCGGATTTACCAGCGATATTATTTCCTGAGCTGCCGCTTCCTTCAGGTCGATGGTGATGATATGACTGCCGGGAGTCTTCCGGCAGGACACATTTCTGATCAGCCGCCCCTTTATCGTCGGCATTTTTCCGTTGCGCTTGCTTACGCCCTTCAGCTCCAGAACATACCGCTTGCCGCCCATCTCGCTGTTGATAGTATATTCCGGCACCTGCCCCAGCTCGATGACCAGCCTCTCGCGCTCATCATTGGCTCCGAAACGGATTCCGTTTATCTGCGTGACGACATACCTGTTCACCCCGCCGCCGGTAATAATTGCCGCCGATGAATTTGCCGGGAACAGGAAAAATAAATTCAGAAAAAAGAAGAGAGCTGCGAGGGACGCCGCTCTCATGAGTTTTAATTTTGATGACATAAGAATATCCCTGTTATATCTGTTTACGCAGTGTCAGCTGCTTGTAAATCATGTCTGCCAGACCTACTCCGCCGGCCTTGGAAACTTCCTCCATCATGGAATCATCCAGCATAGACTGCCATATCTTCTGGCTGTTGCTCTTGCCGAACAGCGTATTATCCGGCACCGTGGCTCTCATCTGACGATACATCATGGATAGGAACATGGTCTCGAAGCCGCGGCAGGCCTCTCTGACCTTTGCCTCGTAGCGTTTCTGCTCCTGTTCCTTGCGGAGACGCTGAGCGTCCTCTGCATTCTTCATGGCCATATTGGCTCTGTCCATGATTCCGGCAGTTCCGTTGGCCAAATCCTTCAGCAGTTCCTGCGAGCCGGCTCCTGTCATATCGGGGCTGCCGGTACTCGGCTGCGGATTCACCATCGCCCGGGAAAATCTGCCCTCTGCTTCCGCTCGGGCAATTTCCATATCTGCTGTTGTAGCCGCTGCCTTATTCTCAACAGCCTGCGCCGAAGACAGCACATCGCTGAAGGAGGCTGCCCGGCTGATTTCCCGCTGAGCGGCGTTTATGCTTTCCGCGGCACCGGTGGCATCCACAACGCTCATTCCCGCCAAAGGGATGTTCATATTTGCTGCATTTATCATAATCTTACCCCCCAGCCGCCTTTTGCGACAGCCCCCTGAATGGTGGCCTTTGGGTGAACGAATTAGATTATCTCCAACTCCGCATGGAGTGCCCCGGAGGCCTTCATAGCCTGCAGGATGGAAATAATATCACGGGGTGTCGCTCCAACTGCATTGAGGGCACCCACGATGTCCTCCACATCGGCAGTAGAGGGCAGGACGATGGAGTTCGCCGGAGCTTCCTCCACATCGGTTTCCTTCTTCTTCACCTTGCCGGTGCGGCCATAGCTGAAGGGAGGCGGCTGTACCACATCCTCCTCAGAGCTTATCTTCACCGTGATGCCGCCCTGAGTAATGGCCACATCTCCTACAGTGATGTCACCGCCCATGACGATAGTTCCGGTACGCTCGTTGATGACTACCTTTGCTGCCATGTCGGGGCTGACTGCCAGCTCCTCCAAAGTAGCCACAAAGGATACAACGTTATTCCGATAGTATGGCGGAACGCTTATATCGATTCGTCCCGGATTTGCCGCTCTGGCGATACTGCCGTAGCGGGAATTTATCGCCTCGGCAATGCGGCTGGCCGTGGTGAAATCCGCCTTGGCCAGAGACAAGGACAGGCTGTTCATATTGCCCAGGTCGTCCTCTACCGAGCGCTCTACGATAGCTCCGTTAGGCGAAATGCCAACAGTTGGGAAATTCTTCTGAGCGCCGCTGCCACCGCCGCCGGCAGTAAAGCCGCCGGTAGATACTGCACCCTGCGCCACCGCATAGGTAATGCCGTTGCCCGCCTGCAGCGGAGTCTGCACAAGGGTACCGCCCTGTATGCTCTTGGCATCGCCAAGCGAAGAAACAGTGACATCGATGGTGTCGCCCTCACGGACGAAGGGCGGCAGTGTCGCCGTAACGATTACGGCTGCCACATTCTTCGGCTTCAGCGAGCTCTGGCTGATGGTGACACCGAAGTTCTTCATTATGTTCACTACAGACTGGAGTGTTTCAGTGGACTTGGTGGAATCACCGGTACCGTTGAGACCCACCACCAGACCATAGCCTACAAGCTGGTTGGAGCGGACGCCCTGTACCTTGGCCAGATCCTTTATCCGTACCGGGACAGCCTCGGCGAAGGCCACCGGAGCCGTCATCAGGGCAAAGGCTGCCAGCGCTCCGGCCACAGCCTTCTTCAATCCGCATTTCCTGAGAAATTTATTCATAGGGATTTGTCCTCCCACAATAATCTATCAGAAGAGGAAGTTGAATATCTGGGTAAGGATGCCCTGACGCTGCTTAGCATTCAATGGACCCTTGCCGTTAAACTTCATCGTCGTATCCGCCACCTTGGTGGAGGGAATCGTATTGTTTGCAGTGATGTCATCCCGACGGACGACACCTCTGAGGGTAATCTTATGCTCGTTCTTTCCCTGCCAGATGGACTGCTCTCCCTCTACCACCAGATTGCCGTTCGGCATTACCTCGGTGACGGTTACGGTCACCTGCGCCGAGACCCGGTTGGAGGCGGTGGCTGAGCCATCAGCCTTGAAGCTGTCGCTTCCGCTGGCACTGGCAGCCCGCAGGAAATCAAAGATACCGATACCGGCATTCAGATTTGTGGAGCCGGACTTTGAATTGGATGTTGACTTGTTTGTACTCTGGGTTGTTGACTCATTGATGATAATCGTCAGTATATCACCTACATTGCGGGCCTTACGGTCGGCAAAAATATTGCCGGGGCCATTGTCACTCCAGAGAGACTGGGCTTCTGCCATCGGCAGAACGCCCGCCGCCGACACAAACACCGCCAGCAGCAGTGTCAGGCAGAGCTTTATATATCGGGAATGAAATTTTCTCATATTCTATTCCCCCCTTGGGTTCAATGATTCCGGATTACCTCTACCGTAGTGGCATCAATAACCCGGGCGTCTATTACTTTTCGGGTGGCTGTATTCTGGACCTTGATTACCGAGCCGACCCGGCCGGCCTGCACAGCCTTGCCCTCCAGCCGTATCTCGATACCGTTGTAGCGGGATACGATGGTAACAATTGTACCTACCGGCATTATCACCGGATTTTTCACCATGCCGGCAGTAAAAATCGTCCCTTCGCGCACCAGCCGGTTCAATTCCCTGCCAATAACGCTATCCAGGTCAGTCAGGTAGTGGACCGCGGTTAATCCTACTTCCCGCTCCTCCAGCTTCACATCCTTTGCCTGCAGAATGCGCCGCGGCTGGAGATTGCGGGCAGCCACTGCCACTTTGTCATATACTCTGATTTTGAAGGAACAGGTAAGCTGCCGATAGGGTTCACCGTCCACGGACACCGTAACATGAATAGGTACCGTCAAGCCGTAGCGGAGACCGCTGGGAGCTATGGCCTCCAGTGAGATTTCTCCCTCCGGCACCTTCAGGTCCTTTGGCATTCTTACAGTCTGGATTTCGTAGCGGCGTTCCTCGCCGTCCTCCTCCAAATCTGCCGTTATCTTGGCCCGGGCCGCGGCCTCCACCGCCTCATGCCGGAGCAGCACCTTTGCCGCCGCAGGCGCGGAGGCGGCTGTACCCGGCTCTGCCTTCGCCACACCGCTCACCGGCAGCAGGCAGGCCAGCAGAACCATCAGCCCCCAAAGCCTTTTAACCAATCCCATAACTATTTATCAGCGCTTCAGACCATTGGCAATTTCCAGCATGGAATCGCTGGTGGTTATTGCCTTTGCATCAGACTCGTAGGCACGCTGAGCAACAATCATGTTGACCATTTCCTCAACTACCTGAACATTGGACATCTCGATTACATTCTGAACGAGAGTACCGGCACCGTCATCACCGGGGTTGCCTTCCAGTGCTTCGCCGGAAGCATCGGTTACGGTAAAGAGGTTCTTGCCCCGGGCAGTAAGACCGGCCGGGTTTACAAAGCGGGCCAGAGTAATCTGTCCGGCTACGGCAGCGGCGGTTTCACCGGCCGGCGTAGCAGAGACACGGCCGTCGGAAGCAATAACGATAGAGTCCAGCGGTGCATTCTCATCGATAGTAATACCGTCAGCCAGAGGATAGCCGTCAGAGGTTACGAGACGGCGCTGCTCATCCAGCTTGAAGGAGCCGTCACGGGTGTAGGCAATCGTGCCATCCGGCAGCTCTACCCGGAAAAATCCCTCACCCTCGATAGCTACATCCAGCGGATTTTCCGTAGACTGGAGGTTGCCCTGAGTGAACATGCGCTGGGTAGCAGCCACCTTTACACCGAGACCCACCTGCAGAGCGGTGGGATAGCGGGAGTCAGCTCCGCTCTCGGCACCGGCCTGACGGAGTGTCTGATAGAGAAGATCCTGAAACTCTGCGCGGACCTTCTTGTTGCCGAAGGTATTAACATTTGCCAGATTGTGGGATACAACATCCATGTTGGTCTGCTGTGCCTTCATGCCGGAGGCTGCGGACCATAATGATCTCATCATGATAAAAAGCTCCTTTGTTTCTCAGTGTTTCTATCAAAATCCCTTTTGTTATTCTGAATCCTTCAAGATATTACTTTTTTATCTTACAGCCGACCGACCTGATTTACAGAGTGGTCAAGCATTGTATCCTGAGTTGTTACCGCCCGGGAATTTGCCTCGTAGATGCGGTAGTTGTCTATCAGCTCTACCATTTCGTTGATGACATTGGCGTTGGACATTTCCAGCACACCCTGCTCAATGGAGCCGGTAGCCGGCATAGGACGGGCGCCGGGGCGGGCCACATAGTGGTTGTCCCCTTCCTTTACTGCCGCTCTGGGGTCATCGAACTCCACAAGCTGCAGGGTTCCCATCTGCTCGCCGTCGGCAAAGACGGTGCCGTCATGGCCTACGGAAATTCTCGTAGCGTTCTGGGGGATGTTTATTGCCCGGCCCTGCTGATTGAGGACCGTCTCACCACGGTGATTGACGATATCACCGTTGGCTGCCCGGGTAAAGCTGCCGTCTCTGGTGTAGCGTACACCCTGAGGAGTAGCTACTGCGAAGAAGCCGCTGCCGGCAATGGCCAGGTCAAGCTGATTTCCTGTGTCCTGCATGCTGCCCTGGCTCAAATCCGTAACGATTTCCGCCGTCTGGGCACCGAGACCGAGATTTCCCACCACCGGGGGAATGGTATCGCCTACATGGAACTGCTTTATGCGGGTGATATCCCCGTTGGGGTCATCATCATTTATACGGCGGATAAGCATGGGGCCGAATTCCTCGTCCACCACCCGGTCACGCTTGAAGCCGGAGGTTGCTGCATTCGCCAAGTTATTGGAAATAACGGATGTGCGGCTCATTTGGGTCATCATGCCGACGCCCGCAGTATATAATCCACGCCACATATTATTTCACCTCAAGATTTGAAATTTATTATCCTCTGCGATTAAAGCTCAGGGAAATGGGAACACCGTCATCCATGTGCCCCATGTAGTCGAGAGCCTTACCTGTACCGATGGCTACGCAGGAGAGCGGATCCTCCGCTACGAAGACCGGCACCTTCGTCTCATAGGCGATACGCTTGTCCAGACCGTAGAGCATAGCGCCGCCGCCGGTGAGGACGATACCGCGCTCGGCAATATCGCTGGCCAGCTCCGGAGGAGTCTTTTCCAGTACGCTCTTTACCTCATCGACGATAGCCTGAACATGCTCGGCGATAGCCTCGCTGGCCTGAGCCGTCGTCACCTGCATGAGCTTCGGCAGACCGGTCAACAGGTCACGGCCCTTTACCTCCAGTACCGCATCTCTGGCGGTGGGGAATGCTGCCGATACCTTGTACTTTATTTCCTCTGCCGTCCGCTCACCGATGAGAACGCTGCCGGTACGGCGGATGTAGCTGATGATTGCCTCGTCCAGCTTGTCGCCGGCTACTCTGATGCTCGCCTTGGTAACGATACCGCCAAGGCTGATAACTGCTATATCGGTGGTACCGCCGCCAATGTCCACTACCATGGAGCCGGTGGCATCACCTACCGGCAGACCGGCACCGATTGCCGCGGCCATAGGCTCCTCGATGAGCTGCGTATGACGGGCGCCGGCCTGCTCAGCAGCCTCCTGCACCGCCCGCTGCTCTACCATGGTGACACCGGAGGGAACGCAAATCATAATCCGGGGACGGAAGACAATCCGCCGGCCGATGACCCGCTCGATGAAATAGCGGAGCATTGCCTCGGTGATGTTGTAATCGGCGATAACCCCGTCCCGCAGGGGACGGATAGCCTGAATGTTGCCCGGAGTACGGCCAATCATCCGCTTCGCTTCTTCGCCGACAGCGAGGATTTCCTTTGTATCTCTGTTCACGGCGACGACCGAGGGCTCCCGCAGTACGATTCCCTTACCGCGGACATATACCAGCACATTCGCGGTACCCAGGTCTACGCCAATATCCATATTCATGCCAAACATTTCTGCAAACCTTCCAACTTACTTAATTATATTTACAGACAGTTGTCCATTGATTAATATATAACAAAAATTAATCTTTGGCAATAGGATAGAAGGTCATTTTATCTTGCTTTCGTCTTGCATTACAGTTAAAATACGAAAAGAACCGAAAGGAATTTGACCATGACTGAGCAAAAGAAACGCATAATAATCGGGATAACCGGCGCCTCCGGCGTCATCATGGGCTGCCGCCTGCTGGAAGTAATGAAAGAATTTCCTCAGGTGGAGACACACCTCGTTCTCACCAACAGTGCCCTAATAACGCTGCAAAATGAGACCGAGGTCACCATTGACAGACTTCTTTCTCTGGCTGATATCACCTACGACATTGATGACTTTACCGCGGCCATTGCCAGCGGCTCATTCATCACCGACGGTATGATAGTTCTTCCCTGCAGCATGAAGACCCTGGCTGGCATAGCCAACGGCTTCAGTGACAATCTGCTGCTGAGAGCCGCCGATGTCTGTCTGAAGGAAGGCCGGCCTCTGGTTCTTTCCCCCCGGGAGGCCCCCCTCTCGCTCATACATCTGAAAAATCTGCTGGCCTGCAAGGAAGCGGGTGCCGTCATCGTGCCGCCTATACTCACCTTCTACAAGGGCGCTTCCACGGTAGATGAGCAGATAATCGCCCACCTCGGCACAATTCTTCGTCGCTTCGGCCTGACTCCCAGAGACTACAAGCCTTGGAAATAGGAGGACATAAAATGAAAGCTCCCAAAAGAATACCGGCGCTGATTGCCGCCCTGCTGCTGTATACCTCCGCCGCCAGTGCCTCCACCGTTGCCGACTCGGTAAATATTCACGGCCGGGACGGTGCCGTCCTCTGCACATCTACCTTTGAAGTCCCCGAGCAGAAGGGCAGCGATGCCGTCGAAAAAATCGCCGCTTCCTATCTTGATTTGAAGCACCGCCGTTTCCTTCAAAAGTGCAAGTCGCTGGAGACCGACATGGCGCTGATATACGAGGCATGGAAGGCCGGCGCTGCCGAAAGCGACAGCTTCACCAAAGACAAAAGTCAAAAAGCGCCCTCTGTAGGCGGCAAATCCCTCCAGAACACCGGCAACGGCTACACCATGACTACCGACCTGATAGAGACTCCCGCCAGAGGCACCGTATCACTCATAACCAGAGAAGTCTCCTCTATCATCGGGCAAAGGAAAGCCATCGTTTACGCCGCCACCTTCGATGCCAATACCGGCCGCCGCCTTTCACTGGCCGATGCCTTCGGCGGCAACAATGCCATTGCCGACAAAATCGCCGTCTATATTCAGCACTTTTTGCCGAACTCCAATTACAAGGACGGTCTGTCCCCTGATTTCGGTGCTCATGTCTATGACTTCTGCTCCGCTCAGGTTGAGGACGGCTGGTATATTGCAGGGGACTATCTGATTGCTATTTATCCGCCGGGTACCATAACAAACAGTTCCACCGGAGACGCCTTTGTCTCGGTTCCTCTGAAGGAGCTTATGAAAAAATAAAAAAGGAAATAGCTGTACATTAAAACAGGGGCTGTGAAAAATGATTGCTCATTTTTCACAGCCCCTGCGTTATTAAAAGAATTTGAAGAGCTGGAACCACACCCGGCTTGACCGCTTCCGCTCCGTCAGCGGGTCATTATTGCCGAGAGGTCTTGCCCAGGCCACCCGGGCCATCCAGTCATCGTCGTTGCGCCAGTTGACGCCGAGACCCCAGCCGTATATCTCCCGGTTGTTGCGGCGGTCGGCCGCATTGGGATGAGTCTGTACCCGGGAGGAAGCACCGTCTACGAAGGCGATAAGCTCCCAGTTGTTTCTGTCCTTCGGTGCCTTGGGCAGAGTCCAGCGCAGCTCCATCTTGCCGAGGATAGCACGATTGCCGCTGGCCTCCGACACACCGTAGGCCCGTACACCCAGAGGACCGCCCAAAATCATCCGCTCTGCGCTGTCCAAATCGTTGTTTGTATACTGGGCATCTACTCCCACAAACAGCTTCAGATTTTTGGCCAGATGCTGCTCCCTGTTCAAAGAGAAATTCCACCGGCCGAAGGCTCCGGCAGTATCATGACCGGTTGGTCTTGGGTCACGGGCAGCGAAACTAGCCATGGGATTAAATACGCCCTGCGTGTAGCTGATACCCCAGTTTGTCTTTCCTCCGCCGGCCCACTTGTCGGTGAAATCACCGCGGAAGCCGAGAGTGAAGGCATGAGAGCGCTTCGTTCCCTCGCTGCGGGGCTGCCCATAAATAGCTATACCATTAACAATGGAGCCTGTCTGCTTTCTGGTAACGAGGAAATCCATGTAGAGATTGTGATTCTGATGGCGGGTCAGATTCTGATGATAACCAAATCGCAATGTGTTGCCAACACCATCAATGCCGAGGAATTCATACATATCCCCCGCACTGTAGGAAGTTCGCTGATAGAAGAAATCGAAGCGGCCTCCCTGTGCCAGTGCCGGCAGGCTGTAATTAATAATGCCGCTGCGTTCATCGCTGCCGGTATAGAGACCGCCGATAGTGAGGACATCACCCTGCTTGGCAAGGTTTGCCGCATTTACCATCAGAGTACCCTGATAGCGGCCAGTGTACTTATAGCCGCCGTTGCCGAAGCCGATTGCTCCCCAGATATCCTTTCCCTTGGGAACTACCGTCACGATAAGGCGATAGCGGCCGGAGGGAGAAACTACGGACTTCTTCTCACCGGCAGGTGGCTGAGCCATACCGGCAGGAGGTGCACCGGCACCCATATTCATAGGCGGCCGAGCTGGCTTTCCTACAGGCGGCTCCCCCTGAGGAGGACGACCCTGCGGCGGCTGACCAGGCTGCATCATTGGAGCCTCTGCCGGCATTACATTGATAATGCACATGGCATCGGCAAGGTCACCAATCAGCAGGCCGCCCTTCTCCACATCGGAGAGCTTTACTGTCTTACCGGGCTTAACCTTTCCCAATTCACGGCGAATGGCGTTCTCGCTGACCCTTGATTTATTGTTGATGATTACATCCACCAGCTCCAGATTGTCCTGCATGGACAGACCTTCGGCATTGAGGATGAAGGGACGCCAGGTAATCTTCTCGGTGGTGATGGTCTTCATCATGCCCAGCCCCTGACCGGCGGAGCTGAAGGCAGCGCTGGCAGAGGTGGTGGCTACTTCGCCGGTCGCAGAAGCAAAGGCTCCGTATTGTCCATACCAGACTGGAAGCAACGGCCCTGGTGGCGGTTTGGGGCCAGGTACTACCGGCATCACCGGGTTAGCCAAAGCATTTCCGGCTCCGACAGCCGCCAAGACTGCACCAAAAGCCAAAGTTTTTACGAGCTTCTTCATATCTTCAATCCCTTTCACAAAATATCCTTTAAAGGAAACGGACAGGTTCATCGCCTGTCCGTCTAATTCATTATGATATTTTAATCAGATACCCGCTTAATGTCCGCACCAAGGGAGACCAGCTTTTCTACCAGCCGGTCATAGCCTCGGTCGATATGATGAATATAGCCGACATAAGTGGTCCCCTCTGCCACCAGTCCTGCCAAAACCATGGCAGCTCCGGCGCGGAGGTCGGTAGCCTTCACCTGACAGCCGGTAAGAGAGTCAACTCCCTCAACAAGAGAGGTACGGCCATCAATCTTTATGGTGGCACCCATGCGCTTCAGCTCGTCTACATGCATGAAGCGGTTCTCGAAGACCGTCTCCGTCACCATGCCCACGCCCTCGGACACGGCCAGCATAGCCATGAACTGAGCCTGCATATCCGTGGGGAAACCGGGATAAGGCATTGTCTTGATATCTACGGCCTTCAGACGCTTCTCAGCTCTGACCCGGACCACATCAACATCTTCCTCGATGATGGCACCGGCTTCCTTCAGCTTGGCGATAACCGGCTTCAGGTGCTCACAGATAGCATTCTCTATATAGACATCACCGCCGGTCATTGCTGCAGCTACCATGTAGGTTCCCGCCTCAATGCGGTCGGGAATAACGGTATATACAGCACCGTGCAGACGGTCTACGCCTTCAATCTTTATTACATTGGTACCGGCACCGCGAACTTTGGAGCCCATGACATTGAGGAAGTTCGCCAGGTCGATAATCTCCGGCTCCTGCGCCGGGTTTTCCAGAATGGTAGTACCCTCAGCCAAGGCTGCTGCCATCATGATATTCTCGGTAGCACCGACGCTGGGGAAGTCAAGATAAATCCGGGCGCCCTTCAGCCCATTGGGGGCAGAGGCATCAATGAAGCCGTGACCGATTTCGATTTTTGCACCGAGAGCCTCAAAGCCCTTCAAATGCAAATCAATGGGACGGGTGCCGATAGCACAGCCGCCGGGCAGAGAAATACGGGCATGACCGAGACGAGCCAGCAGCGGGCCCATGACAAGGAAGGAGGCGCGCATCTTGCGTACCAGCTCATAAGGAGCCTCCCAGCAGTTCAGCTCGGTGGCATCAACAGCCAGAGTATGCTCATTCTCATCGAAATTCGCGCCGATGCCCATTTCTGACAGCACCTGCGAAATTGTATGTACATCTTCAAGATTAGGGACTTCTTCGAGCCGACTGGGCTGTCCCTCTCCCAGCAGTGTTGCTGCTATGATTGGCAGAACTGCATTTTTGGCACCGGAGATCTTTACCCGACCCTCCAGCCGATTTCCGCCGTTAATTACAAGTCGTTCCATATAAAATAATTACCCCAAATCAAAAGTGGTGGTATTGAATGCCTGTGGCACACATAATCTACTATATAATAGCATTGAAATTTCAAGCCTGCAACATAAAATATCCTGCAATCCTACATATTGACTATTTCTGGGAATATTGACCCAAAAAGAGACGGCTGCGCCGTCTCAACCTTAATGTAATTCCTCGTAAAATGCAGTCCCTAAAGAAACCGTTTATACACGCCTGTACTTAGTGCCCTGCAAGCAGGCTTGCGAAGCAGGAACTTAGTACCGTTGCGTGTATAACCGAATGAAAATGTGTTTCTGTGGGACTGTATTTACGAGTCCATCAATTCAATTTTCTATTCCACGGCGAGCTTCTACACCCTTCGTGTAGTAATGCTTTATCTCTTTCATTTCGGTTACGAGGTCTGCCCGCTCTATCAGCCAGTCCGGAGCATTGCGGCCGGTGATTACCAGCTCCGTACTCTCCGGCAGACTGTCAATGAAGTCCTCTGCGCTCTCCCGCTTCGCCAGCCCGAAGAACAGGGAAACATTCAGCTCGTCAAGAATAACCAGGCCGTAGTCTCCCCCGGCAATGGCCTCTTTTGCTTCCCGAAGTCCCGCCTCTACCATTGCCACATAGTCCGCCGGCGGCTCTCCCGGCGGGAATATTACCACCTCGTCACCCCACGCCTTCTTTTCTTCCTCGCTGAGCATACCCTCGGCGGCGATGAAAAAGGGCTTACCGGTAGTCCTCAGCGTAAGCTGCGGGGCAAATCCCTGCAGTATCTTCTGCTCACTGTAGGCCAGGCTCTTCATAAATTGCATCATATAGACCTTCCGTCCGGTGCCCAGCATACGGATTGCAATGCCGATGGCTGCGGTGGTCTTGCCCTTACCGCCGCCGGTATATATTTGAAGCATGGTGATTTCTCCTTTTCACCCCTCAGGCGGCTGCGCCGCCAGCCCCCTAAAGGGGAGCCTTCTGTATTGATTATCGGTTGTCTATCTTCTCCGGACCGTTGATGTCATGCATAGCCAGCCTGTCCCAGGCCAGCTTCTCGTATTTCGTCCCCGGCCGGCCATAGTTGGCATACGGGTCAATGGAAATGCCGCCTCGGGGCAGGAACTTTCCCCATACCTCGATATATCGCGGCTCCATCAGCTTTATCAGGTCGTTCATAATGATGTTCACCACATCCTCATGGAAATCGCCATGATTGCGGAAGCTGAACAGATAGAGCTTCAGGGACTTGCTCTCTACCATGCGCTCCTCCGGGATGTAGGAAATATATATCGTGGCAAAGTCAGGCTGACCGGTTATCGGGCACAGACTGGTGAACTCCGGGCAGTTGAACTTCACCCAGTAATCACGATTGGGATGACGATTCTGAAATGTTTCCAATACCTTAGGGTCGTAGTCAAAGCTGTACTTCGTCCCTTGACTGCCCAAAAGGGTGAGATTTTCCGCTGATTTGTCTCTCTCGGCCATATTTTTGCTCCTTCTGCATATTCACTGTAATTATCTGATATTTTACCTATTATATGATAGGCTGACAAGACGAGGCAAAAAAGTTCCCAAAAATTTGACGATTTTCGTAAAATTACCTATAATATTAATTTGTGAAATCAAAGCTGACCGGGAGGAGGTGTCTGCCGTGAAAAAACTATATCGATTGCTTGCCCTCAGCATAATGCTCTGGACCGTCCTGCTTCCCTCCGAAGCCTCGGCCATGCTGCCCCAGGTGCTCTATGAGGCAGACCTCCGCTTCGTGGATGCCCGGGAAGCTACAGGCTACTATGTGGACATGAATTCTGCCGTCGTATCTAGGGACACTATCTCGGCCAAGGTCGCCATCATATTGGCTGACGAGAACAAGATACTCCTTTACACCATGTACTTCAATCCGGCAAAGAAGAACTACTCATTCGACAGTGTCCAGATGTTCAGCTACGACGAGAAAAAGCCGCTGGGCTTCACCCGTTTGAATGCCGGGCCCTTCAATATTTCTCCCGGCTCTCCCATCGAAGGCATCATCGACTACATCCACCGCCCGGATAAATCAGACCTAATGTAAAAAGGGTTGCGAAAAATGAGCAATCATTTTTCGCAACCCTTTTGTAATGAGTTTTTAAGAATCCCTACAGAAAAATTCCATCCCCACACCTTATCATAATTTACGGAGAACTATATGCGCCTTACAGTAATCGCCAGCGGCAGCCGCGGCAACTGCGCCCTGCTGGAAATCGGCAGCGCCCGCCTCCTGCTGGACTGCGGAATAAGCTGCAAGCGGATAAAAGCCGCCCTGCAGCCTCTGGGACTGACCCCCGATGACCTTGACGGCATCCTCATCACCCATGAGCATACCGATCACACCACCGGCCTGAAAACCCTGCTTGGTCATCATCACATCCCGGTATATACCCGGCCCAAGACCATGACCGCCATCGGCAGGACAGTCCCCAACATCGGCGACACCTTCAGCCCACTCTTTGACAGGATTACCGTAAAAGATGTGACCGTGGAAGCATTCTCCACCTCTCACGATGCGGCCGACCCTATCGGCTTCTCCGTCTCCGGCGGCGAAAAATTTTCCCTCGCCACCGATCTGGGGATAATGACCGGCAGTGTCCTCTCCAACATTGCCGATGCGGATGTGCTGCTGCTGGAGGCAAATCACGACCGCCAGCTCCTGCAGCGGGGAAGCTATCCCCCGGCGCTGAAGCAGCGAATCCTCTCTGCCCGCGGTCACTTAGACAACCGGACAGCCGGTGACACTCTCTGCCGGCTGGTAAAGCGGCCGGAGCGGGTCATACTCGGTCACATGTCGGAGGAAAACAACCGCCCGCTCCTCGCTCGTCAGACAGTAGAAGCTGTCATCAGCGAGGCCGGTATGCTCCCATCCAGCTTCAACATCACGGTACTGAATCAGGGTGATGGCACTGTGGTCAGTATATAAGCAGATGCAAACCTCATCCACCGCCTTCGGCGGTCCCCCTTCCCCTAGGCCAACTCACTTGATGAATACGAGCTTTGCGAAGTATGAATTTAGTGAGTGCCATACAGCGAACTTAGCACTTTAGTGCTTAGTGAGTCGGAAGAGGGGAAGGTTTCTTTAATGTAATTCCGCCGACAATATCATCTATAAGAAAACCTTTATGAACGCCGGTACTTAGCGACCTGCGAGTAAGCATACGAAGCAGGCGCTTAGTACCGCTGCGTGAATAACAGAGCGGAAGCGAGTTTTCGTTAGATGATATTGGGCGGTCGTTGCATGAATAACTGAACGCAAGTGAGTTTCTGTCAGACTGTTATGCCATATACCAAGCAAATTCCCATCGCATTATATAGTAAGGAGCGATAAACATGAGCTTTCTCAGCAACCGCAACTCTCATCAGCTTCGCACCGTTGTCTGCAGTCTGCTTGTAGGCTGTGCTGCATTTGCTGCCGGCTGCGCCATCTCCAGCACCCCCAAGGATGCTGTGGCCGCCCCGCAGGCTACCACCACCCAGTCAGGGGCCAAGCTGTCCCCGGCCCGTGACACTCCGGTAGTCCGTGCCGCCCGTCTGGTCGGCCCCACCGTCGTAGGCATCACCAACAAAGCCGTAGCCAGAGACTGGTTCAACAATCAGATTCAGGTAGAGCAGGGTGTCGGCTCCGGCGTCATCTTCCGGGCTGACGGCTATATCGTCACCAACAACCATGTTATCGAAGGAGCCAAGGAGATAATCGTCTCCCTCTCCGACGGACGCACCGTAAACGGTAAGCTCATCGGTGCTGACCCCCTCACAGATATTGCCGTGGTGAAGATTGACGGCAAAGACCTCACCGCCGCCACCTTCGGCAACAGCGACGAAATCGTGGTCGGCGAGCCAGCCATTGCCATCGGCAACCCCATGGGACTGGAATTCCAGGGAAGCGTCACCACCGGCGTCATCAGCGCTCTTAATCGTACTCTGGACATCAGCGACAAGCGGCTGAAGCTCATCCAGACCGATGCCGCCATCAGCCCCGGCAACTCCGGCGGTGCGCTGGTCAACGCTGACGGCGAAGTCATCGGCATCAACAGCGCCAAGCTGGCTGCCCGAGGTGTAGAGGGCATGGGCTTTGCCATCCCCATCAACACCGTTCAGGAAATCATCAACCAGCTCATGGACAAGGGCTATGTAGTCCGTCCCTATCTCGGCGTCTCCGTCTTTGACAAGGAATCCGCTGCCCGTCAGGGATACCGGCTCAACGCTGAGCACGGTGTCTATGTCCATGCTGTTACCCTCCGCGGTCCGGCTGACCGGGCAGGCATTCAGCGGGGCGACCTCATCCTCTCTATTGACGGCACCACTACCGATACCTTCACCGAGCTTCGCAACGCCATCTCCGACCACAAGGTAGGCGATACCATCAAGATTACCCTCGACCGGAACGGCAAGAAGATGGAAGTAGAAGCAAAGCTGGACGAGATACCGCAAAATGATTAAAATAACGATTTTAGCTATCGGAAAAATCAAGGAGTCCTACATTACCGCAGCCATTGAGGAATACCGGAAGCGGCTCTCCCCTCACGCCAAGCTGGAATTCGTCGAGCTGGCTGAGGAAAAGCCCCCGGACAATCCCTCCGCTGCCGAGCGGCAGACTGCCGTAAACGAAGAAGGAAAGAAGCTGCTGAAGCGAATCCCCAACGGAGCCTACACCTTCCTCCTTGACCTGCACGGAAAGGAAGTCTCCAGCGAGGAGCTGGCGGCCAAGCTGGACAAGCTCCAGACTGCCGGCAACAGCCAGTTCTGCTTCATCATCGGCGGCCCATTTGGCGTCTCCGACGAGCTTCGGGCCGTCAGCGACTGCCTCTCCTTCTCCCGTCTCACCTTCACCCATCAGATGATACGGATGCTCCTCACCGAGCAGATATATCGGGCCTTCAAAATAAACCGTGGCGAGAAATATCACTGGTAAAAAAAGTACCGCGTCTAAACGACGCGGTACTTTTTTAATATGTGAAGTAAGTATAGACGGTAAACACCGACAGGAGCATCATCTCCAAAATCAGTATCGGCTTCAGAGTCTTGAAGAAATCCGACTTGAAGTAGTCGATAGTCACCAGCAGGCACATATGGGTAGGCGTCAGCATCTGACCGGCGATACCGAAGGCCATGGCGATACCGGCGAGATTCAGGCTGCCCGGCTCCAGTGCCGCTACGATAGGCATGATGATAGCTACATGACCCTGACTCATGCCCGTCAGCACACCGATGACGAAGGTGACACCGGCAATGATTACCGGTACCGGCAGGGGCGAGGTGCGGAACGCGTAAACGATTTCGTCAAGCACGTGAGTAGTAGTCAAAATCTGAATAAAATAGAGAATGGTGACTACATTCAGGAGCATTTTCCAGTCGCAGGCGCCCACAAATACATTCTTGATATCTATCCGGCGTCCGGTCATGTACAGCACCGGAATCAGACCGATGACCACCGCCAGCATAGCTGCCGAGGCATCGAAGCCGCAGAACACCGCCAGAGCGAAATTCACCACCACCGGAGCCAGTGACAGCATCAGGTCGACATTGTACCGGTGCTGCGCCGTTTCGCTCTGCTCCTCACCGGCAATATCCTTATCGACCTTGATGGGACGAATGAGGACAAACCAGCCGCAGGCAAAAGCCATTATCGTCATCCATCCCAGATGAATGATGAAATCGCTGTACTTTACGCCGGCAATGCTTACCGCCATTATCATACCGGGGATTATGGGATTGGAAAACTCAAAGATGTGACGAAACCAGAAATTGATGGCCGCCTTGTGGTCGGCATCAATATTGGCCTCCTTCGCCGCTGTCTCTACGATAGGAGCGGAGAAGCGGGCACCGCCGAGGGACGGCAGCATACCGAGGAAAGCCGGCATGATGGCCAGCGTCACCCGGGCACTGGAGAAAATACGGTGCAGTGCCTTGACCATGCCGTCCAAGCAGCCGCTGGTCCGCAGTTCTATCTCCAGGCACATGACGAGGTAGAGCGCGGCAATCAGGTCAAAGGTACGCCGCATTGATACGGTCTCCTTCGCCGCCGTCACCAGATAATGAACCTCCGGTGCCTTCACCGCCCAGATAAACAGACCGCCGGTAAGAATCGCCGGCCCGATGGGAACCTTCTTCTTCAGAAGTACAAGAATGATGCCCATGGCCAACGCCAGCACAATAAATATATTCATTGATTAAATCACCGCAAATTTCTAAAAAATTCACGGGACGCCGAGGCGTCCCGCTGTGTAGTCTATCCTGTTATAGTTCAGTCATTACTTCTTGTGGAGCCAGTCCGGAATGCTGATGCTGTTCTGGAAGCTCATGATAGGCTGCTGCTGAGCGGCAGGCTGCTGAGGAGCTGCTGCCGGCTGAGCCTGCTGAGCAGCCTGAGTCTCCGGAGCTGCCGGAGCGGCCTGCTGAGCAGCCGGGGCAGTAGCCGGATATACATCCTGCGGCACGGTATTGGCAGGAGGTACACGGTCAAAGCCGGTGGCTACGACAGTAACCCGGACAATATCGCCAAGGGAATCATCGATGCGGGCACCGAAGATGATGTTAGCTTCCGGATCGGCAGCCTCGGCAATGATACCCATAGCCTCATTGACCTCGAAGATGGAGAGGTTCTCGGAGGAGCCGGTTACATTGATGAGTACGCCGCGGGCACCGTCTATAGTGGTCTCCAGAAGCGGAGAGTCGATAGCATTCTTGGCGGCGATAATTGGAGCATTCTCGCCGGAACCTTCGCCGATACCCATGAGGGCAGAGCCGGCATCGCTCATGATATTCTTGACATCGGCGAAGTCAAGATTTACAAGACCGTCGGTAGCGATGGTATCGGTGATACCCTGCACGCCCTGACGGAGTACATCATCGGCAATGCGGAAGGCCTCGGTAAGAGAGGTCTTCTTGTCTACTACCTGCAGGATTCGGTCGTTGGGGATAACGAGGATGGTGTCTACATGCTGACGGAGCTTTGCCAGACCCATGTCGGCCTTCTGCTGACGATTGCGGCCCTCAAAGGTAAAGGGACGGGTAACAACAGCAACGGTAAGAGCGCCTTTCTCCCGGGCGCACTCAGCAACAACAGCCGCTGCACCGGTACCGGTACCGCCGCCCATGCCGGCTGTGATGAACACCATATCTGCACCGCTGACGGCTTCGAGAATATCATCTCTGCTCTCGATAGCGGACTCCTCACCCACATTGGGAAGAGAGCCGGCACCGAGACCGCGGGTACGCTTTACGCCAATCTGCATATGGGTGGAGGCTGCGGACTTCTCCAGTGCCTGAGCATCGGTATTCATAGCGATAAACTCAACGCCCCGGACATTTGCCTCAATCATTCTATTGACAGCGTTGCCGCCGCCGCCGCCGACACCGATTACCTTAATCTTTGCCGGAACATCATAATCATCAGAAATAATGCTGCCGATACGGCTGACACTACCCAAACCGTCAAACACAAAAACCCCTCCAATAAACAATCTGATATATTCAACGGAAGTCCGTCTATCTGCAAAAACAACTATACGGATACATTCTATCATTAAATAAAGGAATTTTCCATAATTTTTTTATTGAGCCTAACATTATTTATCGCGAATATTCCGCCCTCTCTTTCTTCAGCTTATCGTTAAGTTTCCCTCCTCATCTTCCGATAACAAAGTTAAGATAAGATGACAAGGATGTCTGTTTCTATCATTTCACGGAGGAAAAACCATGCAGATAAACCCCAACAGCAGTGCCTTCGGCAGCAGCAGCCGCCTTTTCTCGGACACCACCTGCGGTCTGAATACTGCTGAGAAGAAAAACCGGCAGCCGGAGCATACGGAAAGCTACATGAAGGGAATAGCCCAAAGCGGCAGGGACAAGGACCCGGACGCCGACAAGATAAGAGAAATCGTCGACAAGGCCCGCATGGGCAAGAAGCTCAATCAGGACGAACTGAACTACCTCCGGGAAAAGAGTCCGGACAACTATCGTAAAATCGTCATGGCCATGCAGGAGCGGGAAATGCTCCGTCAGCAGATGGCCGCCGCCAGAAGCCGCATGGAAGCGGAGCGAATCTACATGAGCCACATGACCTCTGCGCAAAAAACCGGAGATGAAATCGTCATGGGGCAGCTCCGGGGCGGTCACGATGAGGTGGTAGCCACAGAGGAATACGAGGACAAGCCTCTCACTACGGAGGAAGAGTCTGCCCTCACCGACGAAGCCATCGAGGAAGAAAACAAGCGGCGGCGTAAGGCAAAGCACCATGCGCCTGCCGGCCCCCTCGTTTCCCCCGGTACCAGTGCAAATATCGTTGGCGGGATGATTGATATATTGAAGTGATTTTATCCCATCAGCAGGAAAACATACCTTAAAGTAAACGGTTGTGAGCAATGTCTGTAAGAAAACCGTTTATCAACCTCACCCACCGTCTTCGCCGGTCCCCCCTCTCCATAGGAGAGGGTATACCTTCCCCTTTGGGGAAGGTGGCAGCCGAAGGCTGACGGATGAGGTTCCGTCTTCGGCAAGCATTATTCACAGCCTAAGTTGTATAATTATAAAAATCATCAAGGGACGGTAAAATTCCTACAGGAATTTTACCGTCCCTTCTGTCAACCCCTCATCGGCGTAGAGATACATCTGCGACTCTGCCGACAGCGGGAAGTGATATTCATAGTCTCTCGACTTATATATTGCCTTGTCTACCGCCACGAGGAACGAAAACTGACAGCCCGCCTGCCGCAGCTCATTCTCCACGAAGGTCATGACTTCATCCATGTACCCTCGCCCCCGACAGTCGACCGCCGTCCCGATACACAGCAGATAGGCAAACCGCACCTCTTCCGGCTTCACAGCCTTCATCCTAGGCAGGACATATTTTTCCATATCAGCCGCCACAGCTGATGATGATTGCAGGGTCATCGGCCTCACATGAACCATGGACAGTATCTCGCCATCCTGCTCCAGCACCGCCACCCGGCCGCGATAGATATCACCGTCGCCAGAGCAGCCATAGTACATATCGCAGAATTCTCTGTCCTCCCCGAAACACTCCACGAAGAGTTCTCTCGTCCTGCCGTACTCTGACGGCTCCAGAAATCTCACCGCCGACATCAGACTTCCCTCTGCCTGATAGTATACTTTCGCTCCTGCATCACCGGATAGTAGGACAGCTTCGCCTTTCGCAGGTTCTCCTGTCCGGCATCGTCCTCCCGGTTTACCAGCAGTGCCTCCGGGAACTCGTGAGCGATAAATTCCCGGTTGATTATCTGGTACAGACCGGGGATACTGTCATCCGCCTTCTCCACATTCACTACCGCCATTTTGTCCAATGGATTGCAGTCGGCAATAGCGAAGGCCTTCAGCTCTCCGTCGATAAAAATTCCGCCCAGATGCAGATACTCCGTCAGAGCTTCACTCTTCAGAATATTCCGCACCCCGATGTACTCAATGACTGTCTCCTGTACCTCGGCCGAGTAGCACTCAACATCCTTGATGTCCTCACCGTCAAAGTCAGGAATTATCCCCTGTATCCAGTTATTCAGCACACCAACGACAGCCGCCTCATCAGATGCAAAAAGTCTCTTGTACTCCCATCGTCCGCTGTACAGCTGCAGGAATTTATTTATATGATTGCGCTTCTTGCTGAACTTCCGACCGGCCAGCGACCGCAGGTCATCACCGCTGTATATGTAGTCGGCATACTTGACCTCCTCGCGGCAGTCGTAGCCCTCAAGACAGCCTGCCGCCGCCAGAGCGCCATAGCCCTCTTCATCCGCCAGCACGACAGTCAGCGGCTGACCAAGCACCTTATTGAAGTATCTCTCAAGCATACGGAAATATCGAGGCAGCTCCGCCTCAGGACAGTAGGGCATGAGCGCTCCCGTCTCTCCGTCATGTGAGTATATCAGCAGCAGCCCATCGTCTATCCGGCAATACTTCAGCGGATAGTGTGAACTATACAGATAGCCCATTATCGGAACGCTGTAGCTGCCCTTATTGGGCCGCAGGGAAAAATAAGGGGCCAGCTCTATTACATCCTTTGCCGTAAACTCGGCAAACTCCAACTCGTCCATTACCAGCCTCCGAAACAAAACATTCTCAAAAAACTTCTTAACTATATTATACCACTTTTCTCACATTTAACTGAAAAGAACGGGACTGAGAAAAAATGAGCATTCATTTTTTCTCAGTCCCTTCATTGTTATAGTCGCTGTGAATACAGTCTGTAAGAAAACCGTTTATTTACCTCACTCACCGGCTACGCCGGTCCCCCCTTTCCATAGGAGAGGGTAAAGACCTTCCCCAATGGGGAAGGTGGCTCGCGAAGCGAGACGGATGAGGTCTGTGTCAGGCTTTATTCACAGCTCCTTTGTTATTTTATTTCAGTGACGACGACTGCAGCACTTTGCCGCTTCACCGCTGCAGCCGCAGCTGCAGGCACCGCATTTTCCTTTTTTCAGGAATCCCTTCCACACAGCAAGGCCAAAAACTCCGGCTACACCGGCACCAAGAATAATATCTACAGCATTCATGCAAAAACCTCCTTAACCAAGACCGACCAGACGGCCAATGACAATCGTCAGATAAGACATCACCCAGGCAATAGCGCACTGCAGCACTACTACTGCCGTCGCCCACTTGCCGCCCAGCTCCCGCTTCACGGCAGCGATAGCCGCCACACAGGGAGTATAGATAAGGCTGTACACCAGCAGGGATGCCGCCGACAGAGCCGTCAAGGCACTCTCTGCACCGCCGTCACCGAAAAGGATTTCCAATGTAGCTACAACGCTCTCCTTGGCAATAAAGCCGGATACCAGAGCCGTGGCAATGCGCCAGTCTCCCAATCCCAAGGGAGCCAGCACCGGTGCGAAGATGCCGGATACCATAGCCAGCATACTCTCAGCCGTCTGCTCCTCCTCCAGCAGATTGAACTGCAGGTCAAAGTGCTGCAGGAACCAGATAACGATAGTAGCCGCCAGAATGACAGTGAAAGCACGCTCCAGGAAGTCACGAGCCTTTTCCCACAGCAGACGAGCCACATTGCCTGCTACCGGCATGCGGTAATTGGGCAGCTCCATGACGAAGGGTACCGCCTCGCCTTTGAAGAAGATTTTCTTATAAAGCAGTGCAACCGGTATCAAAGCCAGAATGCCCAGCAGGTACAGGCCGGTCATAATCAGTCCTTCATTCTCCGGGAAGAAGGCGGCAACGAAGAAAGCATATACCGGCAGCTTGGCAGTACAGCTCATAAAGGGTGTCAGCAGGATAGTCATGCGGCGGTCTCTCTCACTGGGCAGCGTGCGGGTACTCATGACCGCCGGCACGGTGCAGCCGAAGCCGATGAGCAGAGATACCACGCTACGGCCGGAAAGACCGATTTTGCGGAGCAATCTGTCCATGACGAAGGCCACTCTGGCGATGTAGCCGCTGTCCTCCAGTATGGACAGGAAGAAGAACAGCGTGACGATGATTGGCAAGAAACTCAGCACACTGCCGACACCGGCAAAAATGCCGTCAATAATCAGACCGTGCAGGACTTCATTGACCCCTGCCGCCTCCAGCGCGCCGTCGGCCATTTCCGTCACGGCGTCGATGCCGTCCTCCAATAAGCCCTGCAGGAAATCGCCGATTACATTAAAGGTGAGAAAAAAAACGGCTGCCATAATCAAAGCAAATGCCGGAAGTGCCGTGTACTTGCCGGTGAGAATCTTGTCAATCTCCCGGCTCCGCTGATGCTCCTTTGATTCCTTCGGCTTTACTACCGCCTGACGGCAGACCCGGCGGATGAAGGAGAATCGCATATCTGCCATAGCCGCATTGCGGTCAAGTCCCCGCTCCCGCTCCATCTGAGTGATGATATGCTCCAGAGCCTCCAGCTCGTTATCATCCAAATTCAGCTGATCTAAAATCGGCTTGTCGCCCTCGACGATTTTCGCCGCCGCAAAGCGCACCGGCAGCCCTGCCCGACGGGCATGATCCTCGATAAGATGGCGGATGGCATGAAGGCAGCGGTGTACTGCCCCGCCGTGGTCATCCTCGCCGCAGAAGTCTATGCGAAGCGGTGACTCCTGATAGTGAGCAACGTGTATGGCGTGCTCCACCAGCTCATCTACGCCCTCGTTCTTCATGGCGGAGATAGGAACTACCGGCACGCCGAGCAGTGCCTCCAGCTCATTGATACGCACCGCGCCGCCATTGCCGCTCAGCTCGTCCATCATATTCAGAGCTACGACCATTGGCACATCCATTTCCAGCAGCTGAAGTGTCAGGTAGAGATTGCGCTCAATATTCGTGGCATCTACGATATTGATGATGGCCTTGGGCTTTTCCTGCAGCACGAAATTGCGGGAGACGATTTCCTCACTGCTGTATGGAGACATTGAATAGATACCCGGCAGGTCGGTGACCAGCGTATTCGGCTTCCCGGTGATCATGCCATCCTTGCGGTCTACGGTGACACCGGGGAAATTGCCTACATGCTGATTGGCACCGGTCAGGGCATTGAACAGCGTGGTCTTGCCGCAGTTCTGATTGCCCACCAGCGCATAAGTCAGCAGCTCATCATCCGGCAGCGGATTGCCGTCTCCCTCCTTGTGGAATTTTCCCGCTTCACCAAGGCCCGGATGAGGCAGGGACTCATAGGACGACGACCACTCCTCCTGCTCTTCTCCTTCCTCCCGCGGCTCTACCGTAATCTGTGCCGCATCATTGAGCCGCAGGGTCAGCTCGTAGCCGTGGATGCGAATCTCCAACGGGTCTCCCAGCGGTGCCAGCTGAACCGGCGTAACCACCGCTCCCGGGATAACACCCATATCGAGAAAGTGCTGCCGCAGCGCCCCTGTGCCGCCGACAGCCGTAATCACGGCACTGCTGCCGATTTTTACCTCACTTAGCTTCATTACTGATTTCTCCTAATTGTCGTTCTCTGTAATGATAATACTTCTTAATTGCAATTACATTCTACCACCAGGTATTGGTAATTGCAATAGAAATTGAAAATAAATCTCAATATTTGTGAACCCTGCTGAAAAAACACACAAAAACAGGGAGACTCTCAGCGAGCCTCCCTGTTAAAAAGCAATATTCGATTACGAAACAATCGGAGTAAATCAGTTCCTTCAGGCTTTACTTCAAAAGCTCATCAAGCACTGCATTCATATCCTCGACCACGGCGTAATCAGCGAAGCTGAAGATAGCCGCCTCGGGGTCGGTATTCACAGCGATGACCAGCGGGTCACCCTTGATACCCTCAGTAAACTGGACGGCTCCGGAAACGCCCATGGTGATGATGACCTGAGGCCGTACCACAGTACCGGACTGACCAATCTGCGCCTCAAAGGGCAGATGACCGTTGTCTGCCAGCGGCCGGGAGCCGGCCACTGCGGCACCGATTTTCTCCGCATAGGCCTTCAGCTTCTCAAAGGCACCGCTTTCGATAGCGCCCTTGCCGCCGGCCACGATGATGTCGGCACCGGTAATGGAGGCAGCTGCCTCGCTTGGCTCAAAGTCCATCACCTCAATAGCGGACTCACCGCTGTACTCACCCTTCACCACCTCCGGCTTGCCGCCGGTGGCTGCAGCCTCATAGCTTCCGGTACGGACGGTGATTATCTGAATGCCCTGCGGCACATCACAGCTTACCAGTACCTGAGAGCCGAAGGAGGGCTTAATCTGATGAACGATAGTCCTGCCCTCGGTCTGCTCGGCTGCCAGACCTGTACAGTCGGCCGTCATGCCAAGCCCCAGCTCCATAGCCACTCGGGAAAAGACCTCGCGGGCGGTCTTGGTAGCCGGCAGCAGCACAGCATCCGGCTTCAGACCTTCCAGCTGAGCTGCTATCGCCTTGGCCAGCAGGTCGCTCTGGACATAGGAGATGCCGCTGAGCTCCGTAAGATAAATCTTGTCTACACCCTGCAGGCTCAGCTCAGGCAGATAGGATTCCGCCTTATCGCCGGCTGCCAGCAGGACGATTTCATCATTGGTTCCGAGCCCCTTCACGGCAGTCACCAGCTCTGCGGTAGCCGGCTCCAGACCATGATGGGTGATTTCCGCATATATTGCCAGCATGTCAGCCCCTCCTCTGCCCGATAAGCCCGGTAAGCTGCGCTGCCAATTCCGCAGGCGTACCTGTCAAGCGTTCCGCTGTCTTCTTCGCCTTGCCGGAGGCAAGGGAAGTAACGACTGAGAGAGCCGCATCCATGCCGATACCGCTTTCATCAAGCTGCAGGACACTCTGGTCGAGGACGGGGATATCCCGCTTGTTGGCCTTCATCTGTGCCCGGAGAGTAGGCCGCTCCGGCTCATTGCAGCCGAAGGGTACAGTCAGGAGGCAGGGCAGCTTTACCGCCAGCCGCATACTGCCGTCGGACAGCTTCTTCCTTACAGCCAGACGACCGTCCTCCATGAGAGATGCTTCCATGGCCTCAGCCACAGAGGGCATCCCGAGAGCCTGCGCCAGCATGGGGCCGACCTGTCCGGTGGCTCCGTCGGAGGACTCGGCTCCGGTAAATATCACATCGTACTGACCGGTCTTCGCTATGCCTCCGGCCAGTACCCGGGCGGTACCGACAGTATCGCTGCCGGCAAACTTCCGGTCAGAGATAAGGTAGGCGTTGTCCGCACCGAGAGCCAGACATTTTTTCAATGAGCTGTTGGCCAGCTCAGCCCCCATGGTGAATACATCCACTTCCGCGCCCGCCGATTTCTTCAGCTGCAGAGCCAGCTCCATGGCATTCAGGTCACAGGGGTTAATATCACTGGCAGAATTTTCCCTGATGAGGCGATGAGTCTGAGGGTCTACCTCCACATTGCCGTCTACGGGAACATGTTTTACACAAACCGCGATTTTCATTAAAAGGCTTCCTTTGCTCAGTTATTTAGAGGATTACTTCTTCCACAGACGGGAGAAAGCCCACTCCTCAAGCAGCAAAGTGCTCTCGCCGCGCATGATGTACTTGGCAAGGTCACGGCTGACAGCCGGAGCCTCGATAATGCCGTTTCCGCCGTAGCCGGTAGCCAGCAGGTAGTTCTTCACCGGAGAATCGCCGATGATGGGCAGGAAGTCGCGAGTCTCGGCACGATAAGACAGCCAGGAGGAATTCAGGCCGCTGTCGGCAAGACCCGGCAGATTGGTATCCATCTGGTCAAAGAGGAATTCGATGAAGTAGTCATCGGTACCGCCAACCTGCGGCAGCTTGTCCGGATCCCACTGACCGGCGTGCATGGGATTGTCAAGGTCCATGGAAAGATGGCTCTTGCAGATGAATACATTGTCACCGGCACGGAGAGCATAGAAAGCGGGGAATTTCAGTACCGGGAATACATAGTCCAGCTTCTTCTCGGGCGGAATGAGGAAGAATGCCTCAGCCTTGGTGTGCCAGATAGGTACATCGAGGCCTACCAGCTCGCCGGTGAAGCGGCTCCAGGGACCGGTGCAGTCTACGATGACATCGAAGGCACGGGTCTCGCCGTCGCTGGTGACGAGAGCCTTTGCCTCGCCGTTCTCTACTACTACCTTGGTAACTTCAACGCCCTTGTAGAGCTTTGCACCGTTGGCCTCAGCCTTGGCAGCGAAGTTGTTGGAAATCATGGTGCCGTCGAAGTAACCGTCATCTGCGGTATAGCCGGCACCGAGAATAGCATCCGGATTGATGCAGGGGAGAATCTGCTTGATACGGTCCTTGTCGGTGATGTACTCACCGGCATAGCCGGCAGCCTTGGTGAGCGCAATACCGGTCTTAATGCGGCGCTCTACCTCGGGGGAGGTGGCACAGTTCAGGGTACCGGTCTTGTCAAAGCCGGTGGAGCCGGGCTTCTCCTGCTCCATCTTCATGTAGGTCTCGAAGCCGTAAAGACGGACATCCCAGTAACGATTGTTCAGAGAGTCATCAAAGAGGCAGACAGTACCGGCGGACTTTGCCGTGGTGCCGCAGCCGATGCGATCCTTCTCAAAAAGGCTGATTTCAGCTTCTTCGTACAGGCTGAGATAATAAGCCAGAGCAGTACCGGAGATACCGCCGCCAATCAGACCAATTTTTACCTTATCCATCGAAATTTCCTCCTTAAATTCTACTATACTTCAACTATATCATAATTCATTAGCCAGCGCCAGCATAGTCTCTGCCAATACATCAGTCCCTCGGGCAATATCCGCAGTGTCCGTCCATTCATTGCGGTCGTGACTGATTCCGTCCCGGCTGGGAACGAAAAGCATACCCACCTTCGTCAGGTCACCCAGCAACAGACTGTCGTGATAGGGGCCGCTGACAATATCCATACAGGGCACAGCCAGCGCAGCTGCCTTTTCCCGGAGCAGCCTGCAGATTGCCTCATCACACAACAAGGGCTTGTCGTGGTTCAGCAGGGTAATCTCTACGCTGACACCCCGTCGGCTTGCGATATTATCATATGCTTTCCGCAGTGCCTGATACAGTTCGTCCTTGTCCTCGGCACTGACGGAGCGGATATCTACTGTGAACCGCACCTCGCCGGGGATGACATTTGCTGCATTGGGCAGTACCTCAACATGGCCTACGGTGCCGGTAATGTAGGCGCTCTTTGACTCTCTGGCCAGCCGCTCCAGCTCCGCAGCCATCTCGGCTGCTGCCATGAAGGCATCCCGCCGGTCAGCCATGCTGGTACCGCCGGCATGGGTCTGCACGCCCTTTACCACTACACTGAGATTGGTGGGAGCGCAGATACCGGTGACGATACCCAGCGGCAGCCCCGCCTTTTCCAGCTTGCTGTTCTGCTCTATGTGCAGCTCCAGCGAAGCATAGATTTCCTTTTTATGAGGATACGCCTCGTCAAAGCTGTCCACCTCATAGCCGCAGTCCTTAATGGCATCGTAAATGCTCTGCCCTTCCGGGGAACGGCGCTCCTGCAAATCTTCTGCCTTAAGTCTGCCTGTCAAGGCCCGGCTGCCGATACAGCAGATACCGAAGCGGCTCATTTCTTCACCGCTGTAAACATTCACGCTGAGAGTCCGGCGGTGAGGCAGCCCGCTCTCCTTGATGAGCCGGAGAGCTTCCATACCGGCAAAGACACCGGCCAGGCCATCGAACTTGCCGCCGTTGGGTACCGTGTCAATATGAGAGCCGGTCCACACCGGGGCCAGCTCTGGGTCGGTACCGGGCAGTTCACCGAAGAGATTTCCCATAGGATCCTGACTCACCGTCAGCCCCAGCTGCTCCATCTCTTTTTTCACATAATCCCGGGCGGCCACATCCTCTGGTGTATATACACCTCTGGTAGTTCCTTCCCCCGGAGTGGCATTAAAGCGGTCAACGCCGTCAAGCCATGCCTGCAGCTGCCGCACCTCTGCCCTTTTCATCATAGTATGCCTTCTTTAATTAGATGCTTGAGAATATAGTCTGCAAGAAAACCGTTAATCAACATCGGTACTTGGTGATAGACAAGTAAGCATACGCAGTCTGAACCTAGTACCGTTATGTTGATTACCGAGCAAGAGCGCGTTTTCGTCAGACTATATTCCAAGCTGAGTCAGAATTAAAACCCTTATCTCAATTATCAAAATACTTCCGCAGCTCTGCAACATCCTGAGTAACGCCAAGAGCCACCATCAGCTTAATACGAGCCTTCTGACCGGTCAGCTCACCGGCCATAATGATATCCGCATGATTCAGGGACGCGGCGCTGCCATCATAGCTGTAAGCCTTGACCACGCGTCCTGCATGAGCGCGGGTAGTCAGGACAACGGGAATCCCCTTGCTCCGTACCAGCTCGATACCGGCCTTTACCGGCAGGGGCATATTGCCGCAGCCGAAGACCTCGACGACAAGACCTTTGCAGGGCTTGTTTGCCAGACACTCAAAGAGATAGGTGTCCATACCGGCATATGCCTTCAGCAGATAAACATCCTCACACAGCTCCTCCGGCTGAATCTTCTGCAGATTCAGCGGCTGGCGGCGAATAACAACCCGGTCGAAGTAAACATGACCGATAGGCCCCCAGGCCGGAGAAGCAAAGGTAGAACAGGAGGTAGCATGAGTCTTTGTTACTTCTGCCGCCGCATGAATTTCATCGTTCAGCACCAGCAGAGCGCCCTTGCCTACCGCATCCGGGCAGGCAGCAGTCATGACCGCTGCCAGAATATTGGCTGCACCGTCCGGACCGGTAGCGGAAGCACCGCGCATAGCGCCGGTGGTAACGATAGGTTTATCTGTCTTGCAGGTCAGACCAACCAGATAGCAGGTCTCCTCCTGAGTATCGGTACCGTGGGTGATGACGACACCGGCTACCTCCTCCCGCTCGCAGTGTTTATCAGCCAGACGGGAGATCTCCAGCATCATCTTCGGAGTGATATGACCGCTGGGTACATTGGAATACTCCACGACCTCGACCTTTGCCACATCCTTCAGAGCCGGTACGGCAGATACGAGGTCATCACCGCTTACAGCCGGTACAAGACCGCCGGTAGCCTCATCATATTTCATGGCAATGGTGCCGCCGGTAGCAATTACAACTACAGTTTTCATAGCAAATCCTCCCTTTCAGAAGACATTCCTATACATAGCTAAGCGGTCACAACAAAAATGTCCTGACCGTCTAGCATTTCTTTCATTATAATATGAGATTTTTCAAACTGGCAATATCTGTCGCTTAGGCAAACATATTAACAACAGCAACGCAGCAGCACAGAACCAGGAAGCCGAAGACCATAGCCGGACGCTGGAAAGCATTTGCCTTCTTCAGCTCGGCACCCGGTACAACAGCAACCGCCGTAGAGAGAGCAGCAACCGGGCCGCCGGTGAGGTAGTACTGCCATACAGCGGAGGAACCGGCAGCGGCAATAGCAGCAGTCAGCGGGTCGGCACCAAGGCTCAGGACGACCTGCAGGAACGGTACAACGATAGCTGCAGCGGCAGCATTGGACTGGGTGAGGAAGCCGGCGATACTGGAAACAACCGTCATCATTACAATAGGAGCAGCTACAACGACAGGGCCGAGAGCATCAGCAATAGTCTTTACCAGACCGATTTTGTTCATAACGCCGCTCATGAAGAGGAAGCCGACTGTAGCAACCAGCGGAGTAGCAATCTTCTCTACGCCCTTCATCATAGCGGACTCGCCTTCAGCCAGCTGGCTCTTGCCGAGAATCATGGTAGCGATAGCGCAGAGGACACCGACGACGAATACCGGATAGCCGAGAACGAAGCCGAGAATGAAGCAGGCGAAGGGGATAACAGCCTTGCCGAAGGAAATATCGCTCTCACTTTCGAGAGTCTTCTTCAGCTCTGCCATCTGCTCAGCGGAAATTTCCTTGCCCTTCATCTCCTTGGAGAGACGATAGTAGCTGAACAGGATGATGGAGATACCGGTGATGGCACCGACAACATTGATAACGCCGAAGCCGATAGCTGCGGTAGCGATAACAGCGACCTGAGTAGGATGAGTGAAACCGGCGAAGTTGCCGAAGTGACCGGCATGAGCGGCAAGACCTGCAGTCTTATGCGGGTCCATACCCAGCTTGGTAGCAGCCGGACCGGTGATGGGTGCGGTGACTGCCGGCTGGGTGAAGCCGGTGAGAGCGCCGATGATACCGGCGACCAGAGAGCCGGCAGCGGTGATACCGGGAGCGCCGCCCAGCTTGGAGCCGACTTCCATAATCTTCTTGATGATGACATCAAGGAAGCCGGTAGCCTGCATGATACCGATGAGCATGAGAACACCGGTCATATCGGCGATGACGGAATTCAGACCGCCGTTGACCAGCTTCTGAATGGTGACATCGGCCTTACCTGCCAGAGGAAAGCCGGCAGCTACTGCAGCCAAAAACGAGCCTGTAATAGCCGTGAGGTAAATAGGTGTGCGACCCGTGACCATAAGAAGCAAGGTCAGGATCATGATTCCTTGAGCGAATAACATAACAAATCCCTCCTAAAAAAATAAAAGCCTCGGACAGCGGTGCACATTAAGTGTTCATCGTTGAACGGGACTCCCTAACGAGAAGCTCATCTCATGGGGCGAATTATACAACACGGTTAGCCTAAATACAATACAAAACCTCAACAAATACTGTATACTTGTAAACCGTAATGCGCCAGCGGAACCCGGTCTCTTTCAGCTCAATCTTATTCAACATCTTAAATTTCATTTTCTCAGATATTTCTCCAAAAATCTGAACACAGTGGGATAGTAATCCCGGTGCTGATAGGCTGCCGTGTGTCAGCAGGGACGGTTCCAATATCGTTTAGTTAGTGATTTTCAAAAGATTCGCTGTGAGTCTTTTTATTTATTCAATTTCATTTTACAATCTACCAAAAAAAGAACGATGTTCGAACTCCTTCATCATAAATTGTGGTGAGGGAGTTTTTGCTAACACTGACTGTGAAGGTTAACGTAAAAAACAAGAAGTTTTGCCTAACTTGCCGAATTCATATATTTACAAATATCAATATATGGCCTATAATTAATATCAAGAGGTGAGAGATATGACCTATAGGAAAGAAATAAGACTCTTTAAAGCTTTAGCAGACGCAAATAGATTGCAGATTTTAGAATCGCTGCAAAATGGTGAAAAATGCGCCTGTATACTTCTAGAGGAGTTAAATATAGCACAGCCAACATTATCGCATCATATGAAAATTCTTGTAGACGCAGAATTAGTAAATTTTCGTAAGGAAGGGAAATGGATGCATTACTCTTTGCGTGAGGATATTAAAAATCACGTTATTGGTAGGTTGGAGAAGTTTATCAAATAAGGTAATGGAAGTTACCTTATTTTTTAGCAATATATATTGATGTATCTAAATTTATAAATCAAGAGGTGAATTTTATGTTTGACTTTATTATGCAACAGGTTTTAGGAATGCAGTGGCTTAACGAATATGTTTGGCTGTTACTTAAGGAAATGTTCAAGGCGAGTCCGGATTCTCAGATTTGGAGCAGTATTCATTTCTTCCTTTACGATACAATTAAAATATCCATTTTGTTGATTGTGCTAATCTTTATGATTACTTATATTCAGTCATATTTTCCTCCTGAAAAAACTAAGCGAATATTAACAGGCTATAATAAACTAAGCGGAGCTATTTTAGCAGCTTTATTAGGAACAGTAACTCCGTTTTGCTCATGTTCCAGTATTCCTATTTTTATTGGGTTTACTAGGGCCGGAATGCCACTCGGAACAACATTTTCATTTTTAATTTCTTCGCCTATGGTTGATGTTGCTTCCATGCTAATGTTAATGTCTTTCTTTGGTAGTAAATTTGCTGTTGCCTATGTTATTTTAGGATTAGTATTAGCTGTTGTAGGAGGATTATTTATCAATTTTCTGCATATGGAGAAATATCTGAAGCAATATGATAACCCTATCAGAGAGTTTTATAGCGAGTCTGAATATTTTAACCAACCCCAAAGATTAAATTATGCCTATAACGATACACGGATAATAGTACGTAATGTTTTTCCATATGTTTTAGCAGGCGTTGCAATAGGATCGGTATTACATAATTGGATTCCACAAGAATGGATTCTTAATACGCTAGGTAGTAAGAGCTATTTTGGCGTATTAATTGCAACCTTGATAGGTGTGCCCATATATGCAGATATTTTCGGAACTTTACCTATAGCTGAAGCCTTATATCTGGCTGGTGTACCTGTAGGAACTATTTTGGCTTTAATGATGTCCGTAACAACGCTTTCCTTGCCCTCTCTGATAATGTTAAGTGAAGTACTGCAGAAAAGATTGTTGTTTACCTTTATTGGTATTGTAGTTGCAGGAATTGTGTTAATTGGTTATGTTTTTAATGTGATTTGGTAAGTTAGAGAAAACTGCTCTTAAGGCTAAGCTGGGAGATGCGCTTTTAGACAATGATACAAGACTTGTCAATCTTTGGTTGAAAAAATATAATCTTATCAAGTAAACTGAAAGAACACATTCTTGCCTGAGGCGAAAGCCGAAGGTAAGACCACAAGCACTAAGAAATTTTGAGCTCTACTGGAAACGGTAGAGCTTTTTTAGTACCATAAAAGTGTAGTTGTTAAGGAGTTGATACAAAATGTATGTCATCAGGGACGGTTCTCATTGACACGCTTTATGTCTGCTTTGCCACAGACATAGCTTGCCGGACTTCAATCCTACGTCTCTCTCCCTTAATGTTTATATATCAACATAGATTTACAAATTTGGGCATTTTGCCCTTAATTTTCAATATAAATATTTGGCGTAGCTTTTTTAAGATGCCACCCTATGCAAAAGCCCCTGCAAATCCCATGATTTGCAGGGGCTTTCTCTAGCAATGTTATTCGAATTCTATCGTCGCAGGAGGCTTGCCGGTGCAGTCATACAGCACGCGGTTTACGCCCTTGACCTCATTGACGATGCGGCTGGCGCAGATGGAGAGTACCTCCCAGGGCAGCTTGGCACTTTCGGCAGTCATGAAGTCGCTGGTCATGACGGCACGGAGAGCAATAGCATAGTCATAGGTACGGCCGTCACCCATTACGCCGACGGAGCGCATATTGGTGAGAGCGGCGAAGTACTGGCCGAGGTCTTTATCGGCACCGGCCTTGGCGACCTCCTCACGGTAGATCCAGTCAGCATCCTGTACAATCTTAATCTTCTCCGGAGTCACCTCACCGATGATACGGATGCCCAGACCCGGTCCCGGGAAAGGCTGACGGCGAACGAGATATTCAGGAATGCCGAGAGTACGACCCACCTCACGAACCTCATCCTTGAAGAGCAGGCGCAGCGGCTCAACGATTTCCTTGAAATCTACATAGTCAGGCAGACCGCCTACATTGTGGTGAGACTTGATGACAGCGGACTTGCCCAGACCGCTCTCGATGACATCCGGATAAATAGTACCCTGTACGAGGAAATCTACCTTGCCGATTTTCTTAGCCTCGGCCTCGAATACGCGGATGAACTCCTCGCCGATTATCTTGCGCTTCGTCTCCGGGTCAGTTACACCCTTCAGCTTCTCGTAGAAGCGCTCGCTGGCGTCAACATGGACGAAGTTCAGGTCATAGGGGCCTTCCGGTCCGAATACAGCGTCGACCTCGTCGCCCTCGTTCTTGCGGAGAAGACCGTGGTCAACGAATACGCAGGTGAGCTGCTTGCCTACGGCTTTAGAGAGCAGGACGGCAGCAACAGAGGAATCAACGCCGCCGGACAATGCACAGAGCACCTTGCCGTCGCCGATTTTTTCCTTGAGCTGAGCGATAGTCTCATCTACGAAAGAGGTCATCTGCCAGTCGCCTTTGCAGCCGCAGACACCGTAGACGAATCCCTGCAGCATCTTGGTGCCTTCCTCGGTGTGCATTACCTCCGGATGGAACTGCACGGCATAAAGACCGCGGGAAGCATCCTCCATGCCAGCTACCGGGCAGACGGGAGTCTTTGCGGTGATAGTAAATCCTGCCGGAGCCTCAGCGATGTAGTCAGTGTGGCTCATCCAGCAGATAGTCTTGTCCTTAACATCCTTGAAAAGCGGAGAGTCCTTCTTTACAATCTCCACCTCGGTCTTGCCGTACTCGCTGACAGGGGCAGTAGCGACCTTGCCGCCCAGCATGTGTGCCAGCAACTGACTGCCGTAGCAGATACCGAGAATAGGTACGCCCAGCTCGAAAATCTCCGGCTGGCAGAGTGCCGCACCCTCGCCGTAGACGCTGTTCGGGCCGCCGGTGAAGATGATGCCCTTCGGCGCCATTTCCTTAATCTTCTCAATGCTCAGAGTATAGGGATGAACCTCGCAGTATACATGACTTTCACGGACACGGCGGGCGATAAGCTGATTGTACTGGCCTCCGAAGTCGAGAACCAGAATATTTTCGTTTTTCAAGTGTTGCTGCCTCCCTTATGACAGATTTCGATATTAGATTAAGTATACATTATATAGGATTTTCGCTTTTTATTCCAGCAGAAAATATTTATGCCGACAAATTCATCACGACCAATCCCTTATAATATTTTTGTCCCGGTCTGCATTGATAACAATTTTCAATTTTCTGAATCCCAAGTCCCATTTTGCACAATTGAGAATATTTATCATTGATATTCATTATCAATTATGTTATAGTCTCCTTGTCGATGAAAAGGAGTCACAATCCATGAGTAAAGTTGTTTTCGACCGCATACTGGGGCGGAACTGCGCGCCTACCTTCAAAGGAATAAAAGCCGCCAGTCTCATCTCCCTGCCTGTTTCCTCTTATGATGAGTGCCGGTGCTGGCTGGATCAGTACATCCCTGCTATGTGCCGACACGGGATAAAGTACATGGTCTTAGCTGCGGAGCCCAGTCATGTACTCATCCTTATCTACAACGAGGAACAGCTTCGGCTGATACTGAGCCGTTCCGCAGCACGCCGCATACTGAACTGGTACGGTTATCCCCGGCAGGGCGGCTTACCGGAGCTGCTGACGCATCTCCGGAAACGCTGTCGGGAATCTGATGAGTTCCCCCACGAAATCGGGCTGTTTCTGGACTATCCGCCTGCCGATGTGAGAGGATTCATCGTTCACAAGGGCGGCAGCTTCCGATATGCCGGATATTGGAAAATCTATGTCAACGAAGCTGCCACCCGGGCGTTTTTCGACAGGATTACTGCCTGTACCGAAGCATTCTGCAATAAGCTTGATAATGGTATTCCCATGACAGATTTACTCATGACAGGATGAATACTACCGTTAAGGAGGTTATATGTATGAATAAAATAGCAGTTGTTTACTGGTCAGGAAGCGGCAATACCGAAGCCATGGCCAATGCCGTCGTTGAAGGAATAAGACAGGCCGGAGCCGAGGCCGCACTATTTTCAGCAAGTGAATTTTCTGCCAGGGCCCTTACAGATTATCAGGCCGTTGTTTCCGGCTGTCCAGCCATGGGCTCCGAAGAATTGGAGCCTTGTGAATTTGCCCCCCTCTTTGCCGACTGCGAAGGACAGCTCAATGGGATGATTACCGGTCTGTTCGGCTCTTACGGCTGGGGCAGCGGTGAATGGATGGACACGTGGCAGGAACGAACTTCTGAAGCCGGTGCAAGAGTGATAGGTACCGTCATTGCTCAGAATTTTCCCGATGATGATGCCCTCACCGCCTGCCGCAGGCTTGGTGCTGATGCAGCCGCCGCTATCTAATAAAATGTTTTCTTCGGCGGCTTCTCTCTCCCTTTTGACCGCCGTGAAAAAATACCGTCTCTGAAACCCGAGACAAACTAATAAAAAGCAATGCCAGACCTCCCCTCTGTGTCTGCATTGCTTTTTGTTATGTCATCTTCTGTTTTTTTGCAGCAAATCTCCGGCCACCTGACGGCATACTCTGTCAGAAAAGCCCCGGCGAAAGAGAAATGCAGCTACAGTCTGCCAGTCAAGCCGCTTCCGCTTGCTGTCTTCCTGCTCCTCTGACGGTTCGTCATCCGCCGGGCTATCCTCCGCCGCCTCCGCAGATAGTCGGCTGCCGAACTTTGCCATCGCCAGCCGCTCCGCTACCGCCATATCCCGAGTGGTGAGTGTCTCTTCATCATACTCTGCCTTTATCTCGCTGATTATGTCAGCGGTAAATCCTTTCTCACGGAGCTTCTGCAGTATCCTGCTTACGGAATACTGATGGCTTTCATAATTAAACCGCCAGACATTCTTCGCCACCCTCAGGTCATCGAGATAGCCCCATTCCAGAGCTTTATCGATGGCTGCCTCCGTTTCCTCGCTGCTGTATCCCTTCGTCCGCAGCTTTTCCGTCAGCTGCCGGGTGCTGTAATCCTTCTTCGCCAGCAGGTCTACCATGTATTCTGTTGCCGACTTCTTAGGCTTCTGCCCAAGGCTCCTTCGTCCCTGCATATTTCCCTGTTATTCTCCATACCAAAAAGAGACTTCTGCACGACCAACCGCCGAAGCCTCCCATTGAGGGGAAATGGCCGGGCGTAGCGAGGTCGGAGGGGTGATTTAACCTATTGGTTGAACTGTCACCCCTCAGGCGGCTACGCCGCCAGCTCCCCTATAGGGGAGCCTTCAGGAATCGTGCAAAAGCCTCTATTATATTTTTAATCCTCGTCAGCAAAGCCGTCCTCTGCCTTGGGAGCCGCTCCGGTATCAGTGATGCGGCGGATTGCCTCATCCATCTTCGCCCGAATCTTCTCCTCCAGCTCCTTGTACAGCTCCGGCTGCTCCTTCAGCACCATGCGTACCTTGTCCATGCCCTGTCCGAGACGGTTGCCCTCATAAGAGTACCAGGAGCCGCTCTTCTGGACGATATCGAGAGTTACCGCAATCTCTACGAGGCTGCCCTCACGGGATACACCCTCACCGTAGTAGATATCGAAGTTCGCCTCTTTGAAGGGAGGAGCCACCTTATTCTTCTTGATGGTTGCCTTGGTATGATTGCCGATGGTCTCACCGCTGACGGTGATGGCTTCCTTCTTGCGGATATCAATGCGGACAGAAGAATAGAACTTCAGCGCCCGACCGCCGGTAGTGACCTCCGGGCTGCCGTACATGACGCCGACCTTCTCACGAATCTGATTGATGAAGATTGCTACAGTACGGGACTTGCCGATGAAGCTGGTGAGCTTGCGCATAGCCTGGCTCATAAGACGGGCATGAAGACCCACATGGGAGTCGCCCATTTCGCCGTCAATTTCCGCCTTCGGTACAAGCGCGGCAACAGAGTCCACGACGATGATGTCGATAGCACCGGAGCGGACAAGAGCCTCGGCAATATCAAGGGCCTGCTCGCCGTTGTCCGGCTGGCTGACCAGCAGATTGTCGATATCGACACCCAGCTTCTTGGCATAGACCGGGTCAAGCGCATGCTCAGCATCGATGAAAGCCGCAATACCGCCACGCTTCTGAGCCTCCGCAATCATGTGGAGAGTAACGGTAGTCTTACCGGAGGACTCGGGACCGTATATCTCGATGATACGGCCACGGGGCAGACCGCCTACTCCCAGAGCCAGATCTATGGGGAGAATACCGGTAGGAATTACCTCAACGCTCATCCGGGCCTTAGGATCCCCAAGCCGCATGATGGCACCTTCACCGAAGTCCTTCTCAATCCCCTTCAGCGCAAGCTCCAGGGCTTCCTCCCGGGTCTTAGCTGCGGAATCCCTTTTCCCTTTGGTGTCTTTCTTGGTATCTATTGCCATTTATTGTATCTCCCTTCTCGAGTTTTCTCGCGAAAATTTATCTTGTGGCTATTATAACCTATCGAGAATACCAATAAAAGGTCTTTCATGACAAAAAAGGGTAAATTTTCGAAAATTCTTGCGAAAATTTACCCTTTTCTTCAAATCATTTTTACTTTTGCTTCAAGATTTGCCGGAGAAATCTCCGCCAGTGCATCAAAGAGCAGACTGTGGAAGGTGCCGGGATGGTTGATTCCTGCCTGTGCTGCCGCCTTTTCACCCGCTGCCCCCAGGACTGTCAGTCCGGCCAGCGCCGCCGTCAGAGGTGCTGCTCCTGCCCCCAGAAATGCGGTGATAATTCCGGTGAGCATACAGCCGGTACCGGTAATTCTCCCCAGCAGAGGGGTGCCGTTTGAAACAAGTGCAACATTTTTTTCCGCAATAACGATGTCCTGTTCTCCGGTGATGACAACCACCGTCTTATTCTGTCGGGAGAAGTCGCTCAATGCCTTTAGCTCTGCCGAGTCATTCCTTCCCTCTGACAGTCGGCGATACAGGGCGTCCTCCTCGCCGGCATCCACTCCGACAGCATGACTGCTGCAGCCCACCAGAGCCAGCAGCTCCGAGGCGTTGCCCTTCACCACCGCCGGCCGGCAGCCGGATATGTAGTCATGGGCGAAGTCAAACCGCAGACGGCTCACCGCCGTTCCTACACAGTCGATGATGTGTGGCTTGTGACTGCCGCAGGCAGTCTCCCCCGCTATCCTTATTGCCTGCAGACGGCTATCGTTGATATTCCCCAGACTTACCCCCAGCGCCGACACCGCCGCGACGATTTCCTTTATCTCCGCCGGATGCTCTGCCATAATGGGCCTTGCTCCCAGTGCCAGTATCGCATTGGCTGTATCGTTGGCCGTTATCTGATGAGTTATAACATGGGTCAGGGGTTTCTTTTCCCGCACAGCCTCTATAGCTGCGGCAATCTGTTCCTTCATTCCTTATACACTCTGCTTCCCAATCGTCTCTGTATGTCTGCCAGCGCACCGTTCCTTGCCAATGCTTTCAGCAGCAGGAACGCACAGGCACCGCCGATGATAGTCCCACTGATAAACAGCGGCACATAGAAGAACCAGGTCAGACCCGTCCGTCCGTAGAGCAGCGTCATCACCGGATAGCTGACGATAGCACCGATGATACCGGTACCGACTATCTCGCCCAGCACCGCCGCCCAGATGCGGCCGCCGCTGCAGCGATACAGCAGGCCGGACAGCAGCGCGCCGAAGACAGCACCGGTCAGCGCCAGGGGAGGAATACCCATCGTCGCCATGCGGATAATACCGATAAGGGTCGCTGCCGTGAATGCCTCCGCCGGCCCCAGCAGCACTGCCCCAGTGATATTGATAAGGTGCGCCATAGGACACATTCCTTCAATGCGCAGGATTGGGGAGATGACCACTCCCAGTCCGATAAGCACGCCCATCATTACAAGCCGCAGCACCTTGCTGTTTCTTCCCTTTTGCTCTCTCATTTCCTTCAAAAAAATCCACTCCCTCGTCAGATTATTCTCCGCGAGCAGAGTGGATAATTTTTTGAAAAAATGCGACAAGAAGATATACTCTGCCCCCGGCAGTGAATCGCCTGCACTATGCAAACGACGGTCGAAGCTCACGGCTTCCTCTCAGCCTGCAACACAGGCTCCCTCGCTATCTATCTGTCCGACAAACCTCCGGGCGCTCCCCCGCAGGCTTTCCTGTCTTTTTTATTATACCGCTGCTGTCAAGCAGTCTTAGTGACTTTCGTGGCTTTCCAGATAGGCTTCTATTCTGTCTCCCACATTCTTTTGAAGGTTGCGGAAGAAGAACTGGAAGTCATAAACATGATAGGAGCCCTTGCCTGTCAACGCCTTTGGAAATCGCGGCCCCCAGATGTCCGTCACAATCAGACTGCCCCGCTTCTCGTCGATATAGGCACCGGTAATTTCCGGTATCTCTTCCTTTATTGCTCCGCTGTAGGTCGTGAAGCAGCCCCCGAGATTCAGTTCTTTTCCGGCCGGCTCACTGTCCTGACGCCAGTTCAGAGGATTTACCGCCAAAGTCTTGACTCCGCGGGGAATCATTTTCGATTCCTCTACGCCTACCTTCTCGGTATTATAGATGATGATGACACCTGTATCACGCTCTCCCTGAGCAATCCGAAGCCATGGGTATTCCTTTACTTCTTCTTCGGTGAGACGCCAGCCGATAGCATAGGCCGCCACCAGCTTTTCCTGCAGAGCTTTATCATCGAAGAATCCCTTCATGAGCCGCAGGGTCATGTCCGCGCCCTGAGAGAAGCCCGCCAGCACAATGGGTCTCCCCTCGTTCAAGTTCTCCAGATAATATCTGAAAGCCTCCCTCACATCAGCGTAGGCCTGACTGAGATATTTCTCCTGCTCGACCGGACTCAAATCATACACCGGAAAAGCGACCTGTCGATAGTAAGGCGCAAACATCCGGGTATTCTCTTCGTAGATACCACGCTCCATGTTCAGCGCCCCGACGAATTTTCCCCTCATCTTTTCGTCAGCCAGAGATATTACCCGGTTTCCCTGCCGCCCCATATCTACCGTGGGGCAGACAATAAAGAGATCTGCCGGCTTCTCTGCTGCGTCTCCGATTCCGTAGTAGGCCCAGTTTGACTGCTGGCTGTAGTCTATATCCTCCGCAAAGGCGGTAGACGCCATAATAGTAAGCAGGCATACGATTATGCCATGCAGTACTACCCTCAAATACGCAGCTCTCATAAATTTTCCCATGTTCGTCCACCTTCCCTTTTTTCCAATTATATATTCCGCCCCAAGTGCCGTCAATCCCGGTCATAGCATAAAAAATCCCGGTGGATTTCTCCACCGGGACATTTTATGCTTTATCAGCCGATTACACGAGCTCGATGATTACCATCGGGGCAGCATCGCCGCGACGGGGGCCGAGCTTCATGATACGGGTGTAGCCACCCTGACGATCGCTGTACTTAGCAGCGATTTCGCCGAAGAGCTTTCTGACAACATCTTCATCAGCAAGGCGGGCAATAGCCATACGGCGGGAGGCGAGGTCGCCTACCTTAGCCAGAGTGATGAGCTGCTCAGCCAGGCCGCTGATTTCTTTGGCCTTAGCTTCGGTAGTCTCAATCCGACCATGCTGGAAGAGAGAGGTCAGGATGCTCTTAAAGAGTGCTTTACGGGCGCTGGAATCGCGACCGAGTTTTCTATAAGCCATTTATGTACCTCTTTCCTTATTCTTCAGGTTTTGCAAGTGCTACTCCGAGTTCGTCAAGCTTCTTCTTGACTTCGTCGAGAGACTTGCGTCCGAGATTACGAACCTTCATCATGTCATCTTCGGTCTTTACAATCAGGTCTCCGACGGAGTTGATTGCCGCGCGCTTCAGACAGTTGTAGGAACGTACCGAAAGATCGAGATCCTCGATGGGCATCGTGAGTACAGGAGTCTGCTTGGGCTCGTCAGTGACGGGGTCGGACTCGGAAATGCCTTTCAGGAGGCCATCCTCTTCCGGCTTAGCCAACTCCTTGAAGTACCCGAGATGGATGATGAGGATTTCTGCCGATCTGCTGAGAGCTTCCTCCGGGGTGATGGAGCCGTCGGTCCAGACATCGATGGTCAGCTTGTCATAGTCTGTGACATTGCCGACGCGAGTCGGGGATACGACGCAGTTCACGCGGAGAATCGGCGAAAAGATGGAATCAATCGGAATAAGGCCGATTGGATCATCACTCTTTTTGTTTTTCTCTGAAGGAACATAGCCGCGGCCGCGCTCTACAGTCATTTCCATGTGGAGCTTGGCTTCATCGTTCAGAGTTGCGATGTGGAGATCCTTGTTGAGAACCTCTACATCAGCGGTGGTCTGAATATCTGCAGCGGTTATTTCCTTTTCACCCTCTATGTCGATACGGATGAGCTGCGGCTCATCGGTATGCATCTTGAGGCAGAGCTGTTTGAGGTTGAGGACGATGTTCGTGACATCTTCCCGGACACCGGGGATTGTCGAAAACTCATGCAGCACCCCATCGATTTTGATGGAGGTGATGGCTGCACCGGGAAGAGAAGAAAGGAGCACGCGACGAAGGGCATTGCCCAGGGTGGTGCCGAAGCCTCTTTCCAGCGGCCCGCATACGAAGGTGCCGTGATTGACATCTCCGTCCGAGTTTCTCTCGGCCTGAATCGACGGTATTACCATGTTTTCGAGCATATTGTCAAACCTCCTCCTGTTTTCCTACCATTGATTACTTATCTCGCTAGGAAATTACTTGGAATAGAGCTCGACGATAGCCTGCTCATTTACCGGGGTATCGATTTCGGTACGAGCCGGGAAACGAGTAACGGTGCCCTTCATGTTGTCCTTATCGGCTTCGATCCAAACCGGTACGGAAAGGGTATTGTAGCCATCAGCCAGAGCCTTGAAGTAGGCGTTCTGACGGCTCTTCTCAGCTACGGTGATTACATCGCCGACACGGACGAGAGCGGAGGGGATGTCCACACGCTTGCCGTTAACGAGGATGTGACCATGGCGAACCACCTGGCGAGCTGCGCGGCGGGTGGTAGCGAGGCCGAGACGATATACTACATTATCAAGGCGGCGCTCGAGAAGGATGAGAAGGTTTTCACCGGTAACACCGGCAATCTTCTTTGCCTTGTCGTAGTAGCCGCGGAACTGTTTCTCAAGTACGCCGTAGATGAATTTGGCTTTCTGCTTTTCCTTGAGCTGCAGGCCGTACTCAGAAACCTTACGGTTGGTGCGGCGGACCTGACGCTTGGACTTCTTAGAAAGACCGACCATTGCCGGCTCGAGGCCGAGGGAGCGGCAACGCTTGAGGCTTGCTGTTCTATCAATTGCCATTGTTCTTTTACCCTCCCAATTACACTCTGCGACGCTTCGGCGGACGGCAGCCGTTATGCGGAATCGGCGTTACATCCTTGATCATGTCGATGGTAAGACCGGTAGCCTGGAGCGAGCGGATAGCTGCTTCACGACCTGCACCAGGTCCCTTTACGAATACTTCGATCTGCTTGAGGCCATGCTCCATTGCAGCCTTGGCAGCGGTCTCTGCTGCCATCTGAGCGGCAAACGGGGTGCTCTTGCGGGAGCCACGGAAACCAAGTCCGCCGGCGCTGGCCCAGGAGATCGTATTGCCGTTACGATCGGCAATGGTGACAATGGTGTTGTTGAAGGTGGAGCTGATGTGAGCTACACCGAATTCAATATTTTTGCGGTCCTTTTTCTTCGGACGCGCTGCTTTCTTAACTGCCACTTAGAATTTCCCTCCTCTGGCCTTATTTCTTCTTGCCTGCGATGGCTTTGCGCGGACCCTTGCGGGTACGGGCGTTGTTCTTGGTATTCTGACCGCGGACCGGAAGGCCCAGACGGTGACGGCGACCGCGATAGCAGCCGATCTCAACGAGTCTCTTGATGTTGAGGCTGGTCTCACGACGGAGATCACCTTCGACCAGGATCTCTTCCTTTTCAATGAGATCACGGATCTTAGCAACATCTTCCTCCGTGATGTCACGGGCCCGGAGGTCCGGGCTGATACCGGTCTCGGCGAGAATGTGCTGAGCAGTCTTCGGGCCGATACCGTAAATGTATGTCAAAGCGATTTCCATTCTTTTGTCACGGGGTAAATCTACACCGGCAATACGTGCCATATTCGCACCTCCTTATTAATTAATCAGCCTTGTCTCTGTTTATGTTTCGGGTTTTCGCAAATGACCATTACACGGCCTTTGCGCTTAATGACTTTGCACTTTTCGCAAATCGGCTTAACCGACGGCTTGACTTTCATTTCGTGCTCCCTTCCTTTCTTCTTTGAACGCCACCCGGGGCGCAGTGTACATTACGTTCCTTTTGCGCCGGCTGCGCTCATTTGAAACGGTAGGTTATGCGGCCACGCGTCAAATCGTACGGAGTCAATTCCAGCGTGACCTTATCGCCAGGCAGTATACGAATGAAGTTCATGCGGATTTTGCCTGATACATGCGCCAACACAACGTGGCCGTTTTCAAGTTCGACCTGAAACATCGCATTGGGCAATGCCTCAAGGACCTTCCCTTCTACTTCAATTACATCTTGCTTGGACATGGATTACTCCTTTTTTGTGCTTTATCACTCGGTTGCTTCTCCGCCTCAGGCCTCAAGAGCCTTGACGATGTCAGCGAAGACCTTGTCGATTGCCTGATCGCCGTCTACTGCAACACACTTGCCTTTGGCTTCGTAGAAGTCGATGAGGGGCTGAGTGGATGCTTCATATACGGAGAGACGGTTTTCCATCGTCTCTCTGGTGTCGTCGGCGCGCTGATAAAGTTCGCCGCCGCATTCGTCGCAGACGCCCTCAGCTTTGGAGGGGTTGAACTCGACGTGGAAGGATGCACCGCACTTGCGGCACACACGACGACCGACAGCTCTCTCTACGAGGAGCTCCTTCGGTACGGCGATGTTCAGAGCACAGGTGAGCTCCTGTCCAATTTCCTTGAGGATGGTCTCAAGAGCCTCTGCCTGCTCAGTAGTACGCGGGAAACCGTCCAGGAGGAAACCCTTCTTGCAGTCGTCCTGAGCGAGACGCTCTTTGACGATGCCGATAGTGATTTCATCCGGGACAAGCTGTCCAGCATCTATACATGCCTTGGCCTTTTTGCCAAGCTCGGTTCCCTGTCCGATTGCTGCCCGGAACATATCACCGGTAGAAATCTGGGGGATACCGAACTTCTTAACCATGCTTACGGCCTGGGTGCCTTTGCCGGCGCCCGGAGGGCCCATTAAAAGTATAACCATTGTTATGCTCCTATTTCATAAATCCCTGATAATGACGCATTACCACCATGGCTTCTATCTGCTTCATGGTGTCGAGGGCAACACCTACGACGATGAGCAGTGCCGTGCCGCCGAAGTACACACCCTCGATGCGGGTCATGCCCGACACCAGGTTCGGCAGTATGGCGATGAAGGCGAGGAAGACTGCGCCTGCCAGCGTGATTCTGGTCAAGACACGATCTAAATAGTCTTCGGTAGGCTGACCCGGACGAACGCCCGGGATGAAGCCGCCGTATTTTTTCAGATTCTCTGCCATATCCGATATCTTTACGGTAACCGCGGTGTAAAAGTATGTGAAGAACAGTATGAGCAGTGCATAGATTGCAGTCTGCAGCGGTGTTCCCCACGCCAGATACCCGGCGATGGTCTGTACCCAGTCGATCTTTACAAACTGAGCAATGGTTACCGGAAACATCAGCACGGATGACGCAAAGATTATTGGGATAACCCCCGCCTGATTAACTTTGAGGGGGATATGACTGGCGTGTCCGCCGCCCAATCTGCCACCGGCAAGACGCTTGGTGTAGCTGATTGGAATCCGGCGATGGCCTTCGTTAATCAATACAACGAACACGACCATGGCGAGAACGATAAGAATGAAGAATAAAGCATTACCATAGGTAATGGTTCCGGCCTGGGTATAACGATAAATCGTTGCCAGGTTTTTCGGAAGAGCTGCCACAATACCGGCGAAGATTATGAGCGATATGCCGTTTCCTACGCCGTAGGCAGTGATTTGTTCACCAATCCACATCAGGAGCATTGTTCCTGCGGTGAGGGTGATTGCGATAATCAAGGTGGAGACAATGCCAGGGTTGATTACCGCGGAGTTCAGGGCTACGGCCATGCCGATAGCCTGAAGGAATGCTAATGCAACAGCGAGATAGCGTGTTACCTGAGTTGTTTTCTTGTGCCCTTCCTGACCTTCCTTTTGCCATTGCTCCAGCGTCGGGAAGACGATAGTCAGAAGCTGAATGATAATGGAAGCGTTAATATACGGGGTGATACTCATCGCAAAGATGGAAAACTTGCTCAGGGCACCGCCGGAGAACAAGTCCATGAGTCCGAAGAGATTGCCCTGGTTAAAGAGCTGCTCGATAACTGCAGGGTTTACACCCGGCACCGGGATATGAGTTCCCAGGCGGAATACCGCAAACATAACGAGCGTGAATACAATCTTCTTGCGGAGCTCAGGTACCTTGTAGATGTTCGTAAGGGCTTCAAGCACCTCAGATCACCTCGACTTCGCCGCCTGCTGCCTTAATCTTTTCTTCGGCGCTCTTGGTAAAGCCGGATGCCTTAACAGTGAGCTTCTTGGTGAGCTCTCCGTCGCCCAGTACACGGACGCCGTCGAGTACATTCTTGAGAATGCCGACTTCGATAAGCTCAACCGGGGTAACAACGGTGCCATCCTCGAATACATTCAGCTGGCAAACATTGACCTCAGCGAACTGATCAGCCCATACATTCTTGAATCCGCGCTTCGGGAGGCGACGATACAGAGGCATCTGACCGCCTTCGAAACCGGTGCGAACACCACCGCCGGAGCGGGAGTTCTGACCTTTCTGACCACGGCCGGCAGTTTTGCCGAGGCCGGAGCCGAGACCGCGACCACGACGGGTTGCAGCTTTGCGGCTGCCCGGTGCCGGGGTAAGTTCATGTAATTTCATTTGTGCACCTCCGTCTCTTAGTCTGCGATTTCTTCTACGACAACCAGATGACGAACCTTGTGCAGCTGGCCGCGCATGCAAGCATTATCTTCGACCTCAACAACCGAGTTGGTCTTGTGGAGGCCGAGGGACTTGACGGTGAGACGCTGCGTCTCGGGGCAACCGATGACGCTCTTCTTCAGCGTTACTTTAAGCTTTGCCATGTCTTTGTCCCTCCATTAACCCAGGATTTCCTGGACGGTCTTGCCACGGAGACGGGCTACATCCTCAGCGCGCTTGAGCTGGGAGAGGCCGGTAAGGGTGGCACGAACCATGTTGTTCGGGTTGGAAGAGCCCAGCGACTTGGTGAGGATGTCCTTGATGCCTGCGAGCTCGAGAACGGCACGAGCCGGGCCGCCGGCGATAACACCGGTACCTTTGGCTGCCGGCTTCATGAGAACCTGACCGGCACCGAAGATGCCGATGATCTCATGGGGAATGGTATGATCCTTCAGAGCTACATCGATGAGGTTCTTCTTTGCATCCTCAACACCCTTGCGGATAGCTTCGGGAACTTCGGCAGCTTTGCCGAGGCCAACGCCGACGCGGCCCTTCTGGTTGCCAACAACTACGAGGGCGCTGAAGCTGAAGCGACGGCCGCCCTTTACAACCTTGGCAACACGGTTGATATATACTACTTTTTCCTGGAATTCCGGATCCGCTTCACGGCGGTCATTGCGGCGGTCATTGCGACGCTCTTTGCTGCCGGTCTTACGGTCTGCTTTCTTTTCCGGGTTCCGATCCATATTAGTAGGCATTAATTTACCTCCTAGCTCAGAATTTCAGGCCGGCTTCACGGGCAGCCTCAGCCAGGGCCGCAACACGACCGTGGTAGAGGTAGCCGCCGCGATCAAAGACGACTTCTTCAATGCCCTTTTCAAGGGCGCGCTTGGCGACGAGTTCGCCGATTTTCTTTGCTGCCTCGATGTTTCCGCCGTAGGCGCCGAAGTCTTTCTCCTGGCTGTTGGCAGATACGAGGGTTACGCCGTTGACATCATCGATGACCTGAGCGTAAATATTGCTGAGGCTGCGGAATACGTTGAGGCGCGGACGCTCCGGAGTGCCGGAGATGTGGTTACGAACGCGCATGTGACGCTTTACGCGAGCCTTGTTCTTATCCTGTTTTACAAACACAGTGGTCACTCCCCTCTAAAGATTATTTGCCTTTCGCGCCAGCTTTACCAACCTTGCGGCGGATCTTCTCACCAGCGTACTTGATACCCTTGCCCTTGTACGGCTCAGGCTCACGCAGAGAGCGGATCTTTGCTGCCATTGCACCAACGAGCTCCTTGTCGATGCCGTTGATGACGATCTGGTTGGCTGCCGGTGCATCGAGGGTGATGCCTTTCGGCGGCTCGATGATGCACGGATGCGAAAAACCGAGGGAGAGATTGAGGTTGTTGCCCTGGCGGACGGCACGGTAGCCGACACCGGTGATTTCCAGGGTCTTGGTGTAGGTCTCGGTAACGCCAACAACCATGTTGTTGATGAGGGTACGGGTGAGACCGTGGAGAGATTTATGCTTCTTATCCTCAGAGGGACGCTCTACTTTGACCGTGTTGTCCTCTACCGTGATTTTCATCTCGGGATGGAGGGTACGGCTGAGCTCGCCTTTGGGGCCTTTTACTTTGACCAGATTGCCTTCTTCAACGGTGACGGTGACGCCAGCCGGGATGACAATCGGTGCTCTTCCGATACGGGACATTTCTACGCCTCCTAGCTAAATATGGATTTTCTTACCAAACGTAAGCGATAACTTCGCCGCCAAGACCGGCCTTGCGAGCCTGCTTGTCGCTCATAATCCCCTGAGAAGTGGAGATGATGGCGATACCGAGTCCACCGAGTACACGGGGGAGCTCAGCGCACTTAGAGTACTGGCGGAGACCCGGCTTGGAAATGCGCTTGATGCCGGTGATTACCTTTTCCTTTGCGGGACCATATTTAAGCTTGAGCGTCAGGATGCCCTGCTTGTTGTCTTCAGTGAAGGTGTAATCCTTGATGAAGCCCTCCTCCTTCAGAACGGCTGCAATAGCCTTCTTGATTTTGGAGCCGGGGATTTCGACCTTCTCGTGGAGTACGGAGTTTGCGTTGCGCAAACGGGTAAGCATATCTGCAATAGGATCAGTCATTGCCATGAATCGATATCCTCCTTTCTTTCAGTGTTACCAGCTGGCCTTGGTTACGCCAGGGATGGCGCCTTTGTAGGCCTGGACGCGGAAGCAGATACGGCACATGCCGAACTTCCGGATATAGCCGTGGGGGCGGCCGCAAATCTTGCAACGGTTATACTTGCGAACTTTGAACTTGGGTTCCTGCTTCCATTTTTCGATCATTGCGGTTCTAGCCAAAGTCAATTACCTCCTTTTCATGCACTGAAAGGCATTCCCATGAGCTTCAGAAGCTCACGTGCCTCTTCATCGGTATTGGCGGTCGTGACGATGACGATGTTCATGCCGCGAACCTTATCGATCTTATCGTATTCGATTTCCGGGAAGATGAGCTGTTCCTTCAGGCCCAGCGAGTAGTTGCCACGGCCGTCGAAGGCGTTCTTGTTCACGCCGCGGAAGTCGCGAACGCGCGGAAGTGCAACGTTCATGAACTTGTCGAGGAACTGATACATGCGGGTGCCGCGAAGGGTTACTTTGCAGCCGATGGGCATGCCCTGGCGAAGCTTCCAGGTGGAGATGGATTTCTTAGCGCGGGTCACGATAGGCTTCTGACCGGCGATGGTGGTGAGATCGCTTACTGCGCTCTCGAGAGCCTTGGAGTTGCCAACGGCCTCGCCGACGCCCATGTTGATGATGACCTTAGCGATCTTCGGAAGCTGGTTTACATTCTTGTAGCCGAACTTTTCAGTGAGCTTGGCTTTGACTTCCTGTTCATATTTTTCCTGCAGTCTGTCCAAACCTATATCCTCCTTTCAGTGATTATTTCGTCTGGTCTACGACCTGGTTGCATTTCTTGCAGACACGTACATTGTGGCCGTTGACTTCACGATGGCCGGTGCGGGTCGGTTTGCCGCAGCTGGGGCAAACCAGCATGACCTTGGAGACATTGAGAGCTGCTTCCTTGGTCAGGATGCCGCCCTGGGGTGCCTTCTGATTGGGCTTCGTGTGGCGCTTAACCAGGTTAATGCCCTCTACGAGTACCTTGCCCTTCTTCGGCATAGCTTCGATGACTTTGCCTTTCTGGCCCTTATCCTTGCCAGACAAAACGACGACTTCGTCGCCTTTTTTTACATGCAGTTTCACGAATGACAAAATAGCACCTCCTCGCTTACAGAACTTCCGGCGCAAGGGAAATAATCTTCATGAAATCCTTGTCGCGCAGCTCGCGGGCTACCGGTCCAAAAATACGGGTACCACGCGGAGTCTTGTCTTCCTTAATAATTACAGCCGCATTCTCATCGAAGCGGATGTAAGAGCCGTCAGCACGCTTGAGGCCTTTGACGCTGCGTACTACTACTGCCTTTACGACATCGCCTTTCTTGACCATGCCGCCCGGGGCAGCCTGCTTGACGGAGGCGACGATAATGTCGCCGATATTAGCATAGCGACGGTAGGAGCCACCCATTACGCGAATGCACATAATTTCTTTAGCTCCGGTGTTGTCGCCAACGTTCAGCAGAGTTTGTTGCTGGATCATTTGTTAACCTCCTTCTTAGAATTTGCGGTCCTAAGAATATTATTTCGCCTTCTCGACGATCTCTACGAGACGCCAGCGCTTATCCTTGGAGAGGGGACGCGTTTCCATAATGGAGACGACATCACCGACATGAGCTTCGTTATTTTCGTCATGCGCTTTGAACTTGACGGTCTTCTTGACGGTCTTTTTGTAAAGCGGATGCTGTTCGTGTTCTTCGATGGCGACGACGATGGTCTTTTCCATTTTGTCGCTTACTACCTTGCCGATACGGCTTTTACGGGTATTTCTTTCCTCGCTCATCAATGAGCCTCCTTCCTCTCAAATATCTCTGTGTCTTAGGCTTTTGCCTGCTCGCTCTGGATGGTCTTGATGCGGGCGATGGTCTTCTTGACCTCGCGGATGCGGCTCGGGTTCTCGAGCTGACCGGTAGCAAGCTGGAAGCGCAGGTTGAACAGTTCTTCTTTGAGGGAAGCAATTTTTTGGTTAAGTTCGTCAGCGCTCATGGAGCGGAGTTCTTTGCGAATTTCATTAACCTTCATTTACTTCACCGCCCTCTGTTTCCTCGAAGTCTCTACGGGTGACAAACTTAGTCTTGATGGGGAGCTTGTGAGCTGCAAGGCGCATAGCTTCCTTAGCAACTTCTTCGCTTACGCCGCCCATTTCAAACATGATGCGGCCCGGCTTTACTACAGCTACCCAGTACTCCGGAGAACCCTTACCGGAACCCATGCGGGTCTCGGCCGGCTTAGCAGTTACAGGCTTATCCGGGAATACTTTAATCCATACCTGACCGCCACGCTTGATGTAGCGGGTCATAGCGATACGAGCAGCCTCGATCTGACGGTTGGTTACCCAAGCCGGCTCGAGAGCTACAAGACCGAAGTCACCATGGCTGATGGTGTTGCCGCGATGTGCAGCACCCTTCATGCGACCGCGGAACTGCTTGCGGTATTTAACGCGTTTTGGCAGTAACATTAGGCTTCGCTCCTTTCAGGCTTCTGTGCCGGTTTCTTTTTCTCCGGCAGAACTTCGCCCTTGAAGATCCAAACCTTTACGCCGATGCGGCCGTAGGTGGTGTTGGCTTCGGCAAAGCCGTAGTCGATGTCGGCACGGAGAGTATGAAGAGGAATGCTGCCTTCGCGATAGGATTCGCTGCGGGCAATTTCAGCGCCGCCGAGACGACCGCTGACCATAATCTTGATGCCCTTAGCACCTTCGCGCATGGTGCGGCCTACACTGGACTTCATGGCACGGCGGAAAGCAATGCGGCGCTCGAGCTGCTCAGCGATGCTTGCAGCAACGAGGTTGGAGTCGAGGTTCGGCTTCTTGATTTCCTGGATGTTGATATCAACGCGCTTGTCGGTATAAGCCTTGAGACCCTTGCGGATGTCTTCGATACCGGCACCGCCGCGACCGATTACCATGCCCGGCTTTGCGGTGTGGATGGTGATCTTCAGGCGGTTCTTGGAGCGCTCGGTCTCTACTTTGGAGACGCTGTCTTCCTTTAAGAGATCCTCCATGAGGTACTTGCGGATCTTGATGTCCTCATGCAGGTTGTCTACATATTCCTGTTTGTCGGCATACCAGTTAGCATCCCAAGTCTTGACGATGCCGATTCGCATGCCATGCGGATTTACTTTCTGACCCAATGCGTTTCCCTCCTTCTTATCTTTCGTCTACGCAGACAGTGACGTGGCTGGTTCTCTTCAGAATCCGGAACGCCTGACCGCGGGAACGGGGATGGATACGCTTGAGAGTCGGTCCCTGGTCAACGAGGGCCTGGGAGATATAGAGTTTATCGACATTCATGTCGAAGTTGTTCTCAGCGTTGGCAACGGCGGACTTCAGTACCTTTTCGATAACTGCGGCACCGGCCTTCGGAGTGAACTTCAGGATCGCAAATGCTTCGGCAACGTTCTTTCCACGGATGAGATCCATGACAACCCGTACTTTGCGCGGAGCAATGCGGACATATTTAGCTACTGCTTTTGCTTCCACAATTGATTCTCCTTTCAGAATCAGCGCAGACCGGTTTTCTTTTCGTTACCGGCGTGGCCTTTGTAAGTGCGGGTCGGGGCAAACTCACCGAGCTTATGGCCGACCATGTCTTCAGTGATATAGACGGGAACATGCTTGCGACCGTCGTGAACGGCGATGGTGTGGCTTACGAAGTCCGGCAGAATAGTGGAGCTGCGGGACCAGGTCTTTACGACCTTCTTATCGTTAGCCTCGTTCAGAGCCGTGATTTTTTTCATAAGGCTTTCTTCTACGAAAGGGCCTTTCTTAATAGACCTTGACAAGGGGTATTTCCTCCTTTCGTCCGATAGCGTGGCTACCCGGCGGCTAATAAATTACTTCTGGTTGCGACGCTTGACGATGAACTTATCAGACGGCTTCTTGTGGCGAGTCTTGGTACCCATGGCGCATTTGCCCCACTTGGTAACAGGATGCTTGCGGCCGACAGGGCTACGGCCCTCACCACCGCCATGCGGATGGTCAATCGGGTTCATCGCAACACCGCGGTTAGCCGGGCGAATGCCGAGCCAGCGGGAGCGGCCTGCTTTACCGATGGTGATGTTCTCGTGCTCGAGGTTGCCTACCTCACCGATTACGGCGCGGCAGTTGATGTGGATCTTGCGGAGCTCACCGGACGGCATACGGAGGAGGGCATAGTCGCCATCCTTAGCCATGAGCTGAGCGCTGGCACCGGCGGAGCGAACGAGCTGTGCGCCCTTGCCGATCTTGATCTCTACGCAGTGAATCATGGTACCAACCGGGATGTTTACCAGCGGCAGGCAGTTGCCCGGCTTAATGTCGGACTCAGGACCGGAGTAAACCTTGTCCCCTACCTTGATACCATTCGGAGCGATGATGTAGCGTTTCTCCCCGTCCTCATACTGAACGAGAGCGATGCGGGCGCTGCGGTTCGGATCATACTCGATGGTCATTACGGTTGCAGCCATATCATCCTTCATACGCTTGAAGTCGATGATACGATAACGGCGCTTGTGGCCGCCGCCCTGATGGCGTACGGTGAGGCGACCCTGCTGATTGCGGCCGCCGTGCTGCTTGAGAGGCTCAAGCAAGGATTTTTCCGGCTTGTTTGTAGTGATCTCGTCGAAAGAAGCGACGGTCATGAAACGACGACCGGCGGAATACGGTTTAAAGCTTTTAATTGCCAATTTCGCTTACCTCCTTTTCAGTAGATTAGGCCTGGAAGAACTCGATGGTCTCACCGGCGGCGAGACGAACGATGGCCTTCTTGTAGTCCGGACGCTTGCCGACGTTGCGGCCCATCCGGCGGGTTTTGCCGATGCAGTTAACAGTGTTGACGGAGACAACCTTTACATTGAAGATGCTCTCAACAGCTGCTTTGATTTCATCTTTAGCGGCTTTCTTGTCGACTACGAAGGTGTACTTGCCTTCCTCAATCATCATCGTGGATTTCTCGGTGATGAGGGGTCGAATGATTACATCGCGTGCATCCATTATGCGAGTACCTCCTCAATCTTGGCGATAGCGTCTTTGGTGATGAAGAGCTTGCCGCTGTTCATAATGTCGTAGACATTGAGGCCTTCGTTGGTGATGGCCTTAACGCCCGGGATATTACCGCAGGAACGCTCGATCTTGTCGGAGTCATCAGCTGCGGTGATGATGAGGCTCTTTTCCTCGACACCGAAGTCGGAGAGGAGCTTCACGATGGTCTTGGTCTTGTACTCGTCCATGACGAAGCTGTCGAGGACGAAGATGCTGGCTTCGTTGACCTTGTCGCTCAGAGCGCACTTGATGGCCAGACGACGCTGCTTGCGGGGCATGCTGAATGCATAGGAACGCGGATGGGGTCCGAAGACAACTCCGCCACCTTTCCACAGCGGGCTGCGGGAGGAACCGCTGCGAGCGTGGCCGGTGCCTTTCTGACGCCAGGGCTTACGGCCGCCGCCGCGAACCATTGCGCGAGTCTTGGTGGCATGGGTGCCGAGGCGCTGGCTGGCCAGCTGCATTACGACGGCCTGATGAAGGAGGGCGCCGTTCACTTCCACGCCGAAAATTTCGTTATTCAATTCGATTTCGCCAACCTGATTGTGAGCGATATCATAAACTGCTACTTTTGGCATAATCTAGCAAATCCTCCTTCCAATTATTTTTTCTCAGCGAGCTGAGCTTTAATCTTTGCGGTACGCTTGTTGGGGATCTTAGTCTCTTTAACGACTACGAAGCCCTTCTTCGGTCCCGGGATGGAACCCTTAATGAGGATGATGTTGCGCTCTGCATCTACGCGGACAACGAAGAGACGCTGTACGGTAGTCTTGACGCCGCCCATATGACCCGGGAGGCGCTTGCCCTTCAGGACGCGGCCGCCGTGACCGGAAATCATAGCACCGGTGGAACCGGGCTCACGATGGGACTTGGAACCATGGCCCATAGGTCCACGAGCGAAGCCGTGACGCTTTACGGTACCGGCGAAGCCGTGACCGCGGCTGGTTCCGGTGACATCTACGAAGTCACCCTCTTCAAATATATCAACACCGATGACATCACCGGTTTTGTAATCGCTGGCAGCTGCCTGACGGATCTCACGGATGAACTTGACGGGCTTTACGCCGGCCTTTTCAAACTGACCCTTCAGCGGCTTGTTTACTTTGTTTTCCTTAACATCGCCGAAGCCGATCTGTACAGCATTGTAGCCGTCGCTCTCTACGGTCTTGTTACGGATGACGATGTTGTTGCCGGACTCGACGACCGTTACCGGGATGAGCTTGCCTTCCTCGGTAAAGATCTGGGTCATGCCCAGCTTTCTGCCTAAAATTGCTTTAGCCATTATTCCACCTCCTCTTACAGTTTGATCTCGATGTCAACGCCCGCCGGGAGATCCAGGTGCATAACAGCATCAACAGTCTTGTTGCTGGGCTCGAGGATGTCGATGAGACGCTTGTGAGTGCGCATCTCGAACTGCTCGCGGGAATCTTTGTTAACATGAGGGCTGCGGAGAATGGTGTAAATGTTCTTCTCCGTCGGGAGGGGAATCGGGCCGGAGACCTGAGCGCCGGTGCGGGTAGCAGTCTCGACGATCTTTGCAGCACTCTGATCCAGTGCTTTGTGGTCATAAGCCTTCAAACGGATTCTGATCTTCTTCTGTTTGGACAATGTCTTTTCCTCCTTATCGCCCGGATTACGATCCGGACATACTCAGTGCCAGTTCCCTCGATACCGGAATTATAGTAGAGTACCGAGCCATCTGACACCTCATCGCAGGTAACCCAATTCCTTATTTAAGGGCGGCTTGTTACGGCCGCCCTCATCTAAGGCAAATTTATATCAGCGATTAAGCCTCAACGATGTCGATAACCTTGCCGGCGCCGACAGTGTGGCCACCCTCGCGGATAGCGAAGCGGAGACCCTTCTCGATAGCGATCGGGGTGATGAGCTCTGCATCCATCTCGATGTTATCGCCAGGCATAACCATCTCGGTGCCTTCCGGCAGACGGATTACACCGGTAACGTCGGTGGTACGGAAGTAGAACTGGGGACGATAGTTGGTGAAGAACGGGGTATGACGACCGCCTTCTTCCTTGGTCAGTACATAAACCTGAGCCTTGAACTTGGTGTGCGGATGAATGGAACCCGGCTTTGCGAGAACCTGGCCGCGCTGGATTTCAGTACGGTCGATACCGCGGAGGAGGGTACCAACGTTATCACCGGCAACGCACTCGTCCATGGTCTTGCGGAACATTTCGATACCGGTAACGGTGGTGGACTTGGGCTCTTCTTCCATGCCGACGATTTCAACAACGTCGCCCATCTTCAGAACGCCACGCTCTACACGGCCGGTAGCAACAGTACCACGACCGGTGATGGTCATAACGTCCTCGACCGGCATCAGGAACGGCTTGTCAGTGTCACGAACCGGGGTCGGGATGTAAGCATCAACCTGAGCCATGAGCTCTTCAATCTTAGCAGCGAAGTCCTTGTCGCCTTCGAGAGCCTTCAGAGCGGAGCCTGCAACAACAGGGATCTCATCGCCGGGGAACTCGTACTCGCTGAGGAGGTCGCGAACTTCCATCTCTACGAGCTCGAGGAGCTCTTCGTCATCGACCATGTCGACTTTGTTGAGGAATACTACGATAGCAGGAACGCCTACCTGACGAGCGAGCAGGATGTGCTCACGGGTCTGGGGCATCGGGCCGTCAGCAGCGGAAACAACGAGGATAGCGCCGTCCATCTGAGCAGCACCGGTGATCATGTTCTTTACATAGTCAGCATGGCCCGGGCAGTCAACGTGTGCATAGTGACGAGCTTCGGTCTCATACTCAACGTGTGCGGTGTTGATGGTGATGCCGCGCTCACGCTCTTCCGGAGCCTTATCGATCATGTTGTAATCCATGAAATCAGCGCCGCCCTTTTCAGCGAGAACCTTGGTGATAGCGGCGGTGAGGGTGGTTTTGCCGTGGTCAACGTGGCCGATGGTGCCAATGTTTACGTGCGGCTTGTTACGCTCAAACTTCTGTTTAGCCATTTGGATTTTTCCTCCTTAATACTATTTACTTTACTTTTATATGAATGAGGTTATTAGCCCCGCTTGGAAACGATTTCGTCAGCAACGTTCTTCGGAACTTCGTCGTAGTAGGCGACTTCCATGGAGTAGTTGCCGCGGCCCTGAGTCTTGGAACGCAGGTCGGTGGAGTAGCCGAACATTTCAGCCAGAGGAACGAAGCCGTTGATAACCTGGACACCGTTGCGCGGTTCCATGCTCTCGATGCGGCCGCGGCGGCTGTTGATGTCGCCGATTACGTCGCCCATGTACTCTTCCGGAACAGTGACCTCAACCTTTACATAAGGCTCGAGGAGAACTGCGCCGGCCTTCTTAGCACCTTCCTTGAATGCCATGGAACCGGCAATCTTGAATGCTGCTTCGGAGGAGTCGACTTCGTGGAAGGAACCGTCATAAACGGTAACCTTTACGTCTACTACCGGATAACCGGCAACAACACCGGTCTCCATAGCCTGCTTAACGCCGGCTTCGATCGGGTTGATGAATTCCTTAGGAATTGCACCGCCGACGACCTTGTTCTCGAAGGAGAAGCCTGCGCCCGGCTCCTGCGGCTCGAGCTTGAGCCAGCAGTGACCGTACTGACCGTGACCACCGGACTGACGGACGAACTTGCCTTCGGCCTCGACAGTCTTGCGGATGGTCTCGCGATATGCTACCTGCGGGTTGCCGACTACGCAGTCAACCTTGAACTCGCGGAGCATACGGTCAACGATGATCTGAAGGTGAAGCTCACCCATACCGCTGATGATGGTCTGACCGGTTTCTGCATCGGTATGGACGCGGAAGGTCGGATCTTCTTCAGCCAGGCGCTGGAGAGCAACGCCCATCTTCTCCTGGTCATCAGTGGTCTTCGGCTCAACGGCTACGGAAATAACCGGATCCGGGAATACCATGGACTCGAGGATGATAGGCTTATCTTCAAGGCAGAGGGTATCACCGGTGGTGGTGTCCTTCAGGCCAACAGCTGCAGCGATATCACCGGCATAAACCTTGTCGATTTCCTGACGGTTGTTAGCGTGCATCTGGAGGATACGGCCGATACGCTCTTTGCGCTTCTTGGTAGCGTTGTATACATAGGAGCCTGCTTCCAGGGTACCGGAGTATACGCGGAAGAATGCGAGCTTACCAACATACGGGTCAGCCATAATCTTGAATGCGAGAGCGGAGAACGGCTCCTCGTCGCTGGAAGGACGATGGTCTTCTTCGCCGGTTTCAGGATCAACACCCTTGATAGCTGCGATATCGGTCGGAGCCGGCATGTAGTCAATGACTGCATCCAGCATCGGCTGTACGCCCTTGTTGCGGTAGGAAGAACCGCAGGTGACCGGGCACATCTGGCAGGCGATGGTAGCCTTGCGGATTGCCTTCTTGATCTCAGCTTCGGTGATTTCCTCACCGCCGAGGTATTTCTCCATGAGCTCGTCGTCGGACTCGGCGACAGCTTCGAGCATCTTCTCGTGCCACTCTTCGGCGATCTCCTTGAGATCATCCGGGATAGCAACTTCTTCGCTTACCTTGCCGAGATCATCTTCATAGATGATGGCATCCATCTTAATCAGGTCGACGATACCTACGAAGGTATCCTCAGCGCCGATAGGAATCTGGATGGGAACCGGGTTAGCATGGAGACGCTCGCGCATCATCTTTATAACATTGAAGAAATCAGCGCCGGTGGCATCCATCTTGTTGACGTAAGCCATACGGGGAACGCTGTATTTCTCAGCCTGGCGCCAAACGGTTTCAGTCTGGGGCTCAACGCCGCCGCGAGCAGTCAGGACTGCAACAGAACCGTCCAGAACGCGCAGGGAGCGCTCAACTTCTACAGTGAAGTCCACGTGGCCCGGTGTGTCGATGATGTTGATACGATGACCTTTCCAGTGGCAGGTAGTAGCAGCGGAGGTAATGGTGATACCGCGCTCCTGCTCCTGAACCATCCAGTCCATGGTAGCAGCACCTTCATGAACCTCACCGATTTTGTGGGTCTTGCCGGTGTAGAAGAGAATACGCTCAGTGGTGGTCGTCTTACCGGCATCGATGTGAGCCATGATACCGATATTACGAGTTTTTTCAAGTGAAAACTCTCTGGCCACTTTTTTCGCTCCTTCTCTATATCTAAAAAATTACCAGCGATAATGAGCAAATGCCTTGTTGGCCTCTGCCATCTTGTGAGTGTCCTCACGCTTCTTTACAGCAGCTCCGGTGTTGTTTGCAGCATCCATGAGCTCGCCGGAGAGGCGTGCATCCATCGTCTTCTCGCTGCGGAGGCGGGCATAGTTGACCAGCCAGCGGATACCGAGAGTCTGACGGCGGTCCGGACGGACCTCAACCGGAACCTGGTAGTTTGCACCGCCGACGCGGCGAGCGCGAACCTCGAGAACCGGCATAACATTCTTGAGAGCCTCCTGGAATACTTCCAGGGGATCCTTACCGGTCTTAGCGCGGATGGTGTCGAAAGCGCTGTAAACAACGCGCTCGGCAACGCCCTTCTTACCGGAAAGCATTACTTTATTGATAAATTTGGTAACCGTCTTGTCGTGGTACACCGGATCCGGGAGTACGTCACGCTTAGGTACCGAACCTTTTCTTGGCATTTAAGTCCCTCCTTGACCATAATTTCAGGGGCAAATTACTTCTTCTTTGCTTTAGCTTTCTTAGCACCGTACTTAGAACGGGACTGACCGCGATCGGATACGCCGGCGGTATCGAGAGAACCACGGATGATGTGGTAACGAACGCCCGGCAGGTCCTTTACACGACCGCCACGGATAAGAACAACGCTATGCTCCTGAAGATTGTGGCCAATACCCGGGATGTAGGCAGTGACTTCAATACTATTGGTCAGACGGACACGGGCAACCTTACGAAGAGCGGAGTTCGGCTTCTTCGGGGTGGTGGTGTAAACGCGAGTGCAAACGCCGCGCTTCTGCGGGCATTCCTTCAGCGCCGGGGCCGTCGATTTTTCCTGCATGCTCTGTCTGCTTTTACGAACCAACTGGTTAATTGTAGGCATACATGCACCTCCTTCCTGCACATTGAGAATTTAATTTTTATTAAAACCGCTGAGCTTGAAGCATCATAGGCTCCTCGGTTTTTACCTGATTGATACTGTCTCGGATTTCCTCACTTGAGGACTGCTACAGCTGCCGAGCCGACCTCTATGAGGCAGGCTTTGCCGAGTTCCTCCATGGTCAGCCGGGTATCGGCTTCAATGGACTTCTCACGGCAGAGAGTTCTGAGCTGGCGGGTAACCCGCTCATCGGCGTCGGAAGCTATGAAAACCTGCTTCACTTCATCTCTCTGCACTGCTTTCGTTACCTGCTTTATCCCGGTAACATGCGGCGCATCAACGATTGACTCCGGCGTCATCTGACTCACTCCCATTTGGACATACCTAGCGCCCGAAATCAGGCACTTCCATATAATATCATCGGCAATATACCATGTCAACACCTATTTTATGCGGTTTTGTGTTTACACAGCCCCACGTGTTTCATATCAAGAAAATCGTCAATATTTATCACACATTTTCTGCGATTTAGGCTTTGTTATGACTGTTTTTACCCCTCTCCACTATGTATACAAATCATCTATAAATTATTTGGGTATTTTATCCTATGCCTTATGCGATTAATTTCCTACTCATTCTCAATGACAGTATATCATCTCCGCCATAAACGAAAGCTTTCCCCCGCAGCTGCCGCTTATCAGGAAAAATTTCTGAATTTCACGCCGCAGCGATAAAAAAATTTTCCGACTCTGTAAAAATTTTGTCATATATAATATAATGTAAGAAAGCGAAAAATTTTCTTCATTACAATATCCTATTCGGAGGTTTGCTATGAGCAAAACAAAATTCACATCCGGACTTCTTCGTACCGGCGTCGCCCTTTGCTGCGCCGTCGGTCTTTCTACTCTCACTCCTGCGCCTGCTGTCTTCACCCCGGTCTGTGCCGCCGCTGCTGCCGACGACATGCTGCCGGAGATTGCCGAGATTCGCTCCCACACTCTTTACGCATGGGCCGCTCTGGTCTCCAGAGATGACCACATCGGCGAAGCAGCCCGCCATACTCTGCAGACGATGGGATACGATGTATCCTCTGTACAGCTGGACTCTCCCAAGGGCAATGCCGAGTACAACATCATCACGGCCAAAGACGATAACGGTGTCATCACCAACAAAATAATCGTGATGCGCGGCACTCCCACCCTCAGCAGCTCCGCAAATCTCAGCGAGCTGGCCCCCGTCTTCTTCGAAGGCGGCAATCCTTTCGCCGAGGCAGCAACCTCCACCGCCCAGCGCAAGATAATCGAGCCGAAAGTTCATCACGGCTTCGACCTGAGGGTCACCTCCTTCTTCTTCTCTCCGGATGCAAACGGAAACATCGTCGGACATCAGCTGGCTGATGAGCTGAAACAAAATCCTAATATGAAGCTCTCCATCGTCGGCCACGGCGACAGCGGTGCCCTCGCTACCATCCTCGGCGCCCGGCTGCTGAATCTCTCTGTCCCCAGAGAGCAGCTGGAGGTCGTTACCTTCGGCGCTCCCCCGGTAGGCAATGTAACCTTTGGCAGCTATTACCTCCACCGGCTCCCGCTCACTCGCATCACCATGCGAACCGATGCCATATCAAATCTGCTGAACAAAGCTCCGGATGACTACGTGCAGTACGGCGAGAAGAAGGTTTGGACTGCGTCTAAGACTATCGACACTTCTACTCATGAAATGACCACTTATCTCGACTCTGCCCTTCACATTTTCTTTGACAAGGCTGCCACCTACCCTGCTCCTCAGGTAAAGGAAGGCGACACAAAAATTTATGTAGCGCCTATCTCCTTCAATCTCGACAACAAGCTGGCCGCTGACCAGCTCTATATGGATGAGGCTCTTACCGATTCCCTTCGCCGGATGTATCCCGGCGCAGTCTTCACCCTCGACCAGCAGGAGACTGTAGCACAAAGCATCGCCTCCGCCAAGCGGATGGGTGCCAAGTTCATTATCGTTGAGTCAGTCAATGCAGACCGCACCTCCCTCGACCGGGAGAATGTCCTCCGGCTCTCCCTGTCCGAGACCATCTACAATACCGACGGCTCGCTGGTATTCTACCAGGAATCCGCCACCCGGCTGAAAAAAATCTCCCCCGTAGAGGCCTGCCTCTACAATCAGATTTCTCTGAAGGAAGCACGTGACGCTGCCATGACTTCCGCCACCGGCGGAAATGCAGTCCCCCGGCTGACCATCTCCCTGTAAAATTCTTCTCGAAGACTCTCTCAAGAAATTCTCACAGTAAAAGAGTCCGCTGCGCATCATGCAGCGGACTCTTTATTATTATCATTATTGCTTTCTGCTCTGTTCCACCAGCTCCATCGCCAGGTCAAGCTCCAAAGGACGACCCCAGATGTAGCCCTGAACATAGTCACAATCTGCCTTGCGAATAAGGGAAAGCTGAGACTCATCCTCGACACCTTCGGCAACAACGCTTGCGCCAAGGATATGACCCATGGAGATAATCATGTTTACGAACTGATTCTCCTTCTGGTCCTCATAAATATTATCCACAAGACTCTTATCAATCTTCAGCACATCTATCGGCATCTGAGAGAGATAGCTCATGGAAGAATAGCCGGTACCGAAGTCATCCATTGCCAGGACGATTCCCAGCTCCTTCAGCCGGTGCATGGCCTCAACAGCCTTTTCCATAGACTCTACCATGCAGTACTCGGTTATTTCTATTTCAAAGTGATTTATCGGGAAGTTTTCTTCCTCCAGTATTCTTCTGACAGTTTCCACGAAGTCCGGCTCTACAATATGCTTGGCCGAAATATTTACCGACAGCGTAAGAGTATTGCCCTCTGCATTGAATACTTCACGGAAATCCCGGGTGGCCTTGCGAATAACCATCTCGTCGATAGCGTATATCAAATCGCTCTTTTCTGCTATCGGTATAAACTCACCGGGACTGACGAACTCGCCGCTGTCGGTGCGAAGACGAAGCAGGGACTCAAAACCTCTGAGCTTCTTCTCCTTGGCTGAGAACTGCGGCTGATAAACGAGATAGAACCACTGCTTGTCGAGAGCCTCCCGGACGATTGCCTCCATCTCATACTCTCTGGTTATCTGATGGCTCATCGACTCATCAAAGACCACATACTTGTTGCGGCCGGAGCTCTTTGCCTGATACATGGCTACATCCGCAAAGCGAACAAGCATCTCCGACTCTGTGCTGTCCACCGGATAGCGGACAATACCGATACTGGTGGTGATATACTTATCACCCTGCTGCCCACCGAACTTTCTGGTACTTACCTCATCAATCATTTTCCCAGCGAGTCCGGTGAGGAAGTCAGCCGGCTTGTTTTCAATCTTCGGCACCAGAGCGATAAACTCGTCGCCGCCTACACGATAAATGGATGCCTCTGAAGGCAGAGCCTCCTTCCAGCGCTCAGATACCTCAATCAGCACCTGATCACCAGCCTCGTGACCGAAGGTATCATTGATATACTTGAAATTATCAAGATCAAGATACAACAGGCCAAAGTGACTGCCCCGCTTTGTCAACGTCGCGAGGTCATTTATCAAACTGCGGCGATTGTCCAGTCCCGTAAGGTAGTCCTTGTTCGCTCTTTCCTCAGCCCGCCTCATACCGTAGCGGCACAGACAGACAGAGAGGAAGTACATGATAAAGGCTGCCGTACCGGCCAGCAGATTCAGATTCCCTTCCAATAAGACTCTCACCGTTACCGAAACTGCCGAGAGAGTTATCAAGCCAAGGGCGATATTGCCGCCCCGCTTCCAGTCTACAACTGTCATCACAAGGCAGGCAACTCCGCCAAGCGCTGCTAGTGTACCTGACAGACTATTGACGCTGATATCCACACCGACAATGCTGTTCATGGGTATACCCACAACAACCAGTCGATTGATTACTGCCGTACACACATAGGTTACAATATAGAAAGCCGCCAGCGCATAAACGAGCAGGCGCGCCTTTCTTTGACTCTCTTTGTCCTTTTTCTCTTGAACATCAATCATAATACTTTACCGTTTCCAAATTTGTCACAGATACAGATAATCAATTACAATTTTATCTTCATTTACAAAAAAAGGCAAGAAAAATCCGCAGGCAAAACTGCCTGCGGATATGTATACCGAGAATCTTTACGAGAGAAGCAGCCTGTCGTTGGTCATCTCACTGCCGGCCGCCTTCTCGAACATCTTCAGAAGGTCGGGGACTGTGAGGTTCTTCTTCTCCTCACCGGCTACATCGATGATGATGTGCCCGTCGTGAAGCATGACGAGGCGATTGCCGAGAGCCAGTGCATCTCTCATGTTATGAGTTATCATGAGGGTGGTGAGCTTCCGCTCGGTGACGATGTTGTTGGTTATCTCCAGTACCTTGGCCGCGGTCTTCGGGTCAAGCGCGGCTGTATGCTCATCCAGGAGGAGCAGCTTCGGCTCTGCCATGGTGGCCATCAGGAGGGTGACTGCCTGACGCTGACCGCCGGAGAGAAGGCCGACCTTAGACTCCAGACGATTCTCGAGGCCGAGACCGAGAGATGCCAGCATCTCACGGAAGCGCTCACGCTGATTGCCCGGTGCGGACCAGGCAAAGGTGGGCCGACGGTTGCGGCGGGCAGCAATAGCCAGATTTTCTTCTATCTGCATACCGGCAGCTGTTCCCATCATCGGGTCCTGGAAGACGCGGCCGATGAACTTCGCCCGTCGATGCTCCGGCCAGCTGGTAATATCGGTGCCATCGATGGTGATGGAGCCTTTGTCTACCAGGAAGGTACCGCAGATGGAATTCATCATAGTGGACTTTCCGGCACCGTTGCCGCCGATGACGGTAACGAAGTCGCCGGGAGCCAGATGAATGGAAAGGTCCTTCAGGGCCTTCTTCTCGGTGATAGTGCCGGGGTTAAAGGTCTTGAATACGTGCTCGACTTTCAGCATATCAGGCCACCTCCCGGTTTGATTTCAGCTTCTTCTTGAGCAGCGGCATTGCCAGCGCAATGGCGACCAGTACGGCGGTGAAGAGCTTCAGGTCGTTCGGCGGCATACCCATCTGGAGAACTACAGCGATGACAACGCGGTAGGCGATGGAGCCCATAACGACAGAGATAAGCCAGTTCAGGAAGTTGCGGGTGCCGAACAGCACCTCGCCGATAATAACGGAAGCCAGACCAATAACGATGGTGCCGGTACCCATGCCTACATCAGCGAAGCCGTTGTCCTGTCCGATGAGGGCGCCGCTGACAGCAACCAGTGCGTTGCTGAGGAGAAGGCCGAGGATAATGGTGGCATCGGTATCAATACCGTTGGCTCGAATCATGTTCGGGTTATCACCGGTGGCACGGACGGCAGCGCCAATCTCAGTGCCGAAGAACCAGTAATTCGCCATTACTACGAGTGCGACTGCAGTAAGGCCCACCACGAGGGTGACCATCTCCCGGTTCTCGCTGATGAATGAGGCCAGAGAGAAGATAGTATCTACTCGCAGGAGCGAGAGGTTTGCCTTGCCCATGATACGCAGATTCACCGAGTAGAGGGCAATCATGGTGAGAATACCGGCAAGCAGAGCCGGAATCTTCAGCTTCGTCGTGAGGATACCGGTAACAACACCGGCAAGCATACCGGCAAAAGCTGCCACTATGACTGACACATAGGGGTCATATCCGGCTGTGAGCATGGAGGCGGCGACAGCTGCACCCAGAGGGAAGCTGCCCTCTACCGTCAGGTCGGCAATGTCCAGTACCCGGTATGTAAGGAAAACGCCAATGGCAAGAATGGACCAGAGGAGGCCCTGCGCTATTGTTGGAATTACTAAATCCACTGTATTTCACCCGAACTTATAAAAATAGGCCGGCACGCCGCTACCTGCGCGGTGCACCGGCCTTTTCTGTGCTTTAATTGTGCTTTCGCTTCAATTATTACTTCTTGGTGGAAACGACCTTGGCACCCTTCATGATGTCATCCGGCAGCTTGATGCCCATAGCATCAGCAGCGTCCTTGTTGACAACAACGGAAAGGTCCTTTGCGGTCTGAACCGGCATCTCCTGCGGCTTCTTCTTGCCCTCGAGGATGTCGGCAGCCATGTCGCCGGCCTGAACACCGAGAGAGTAGTAGTCGATACCGTAGGTAGCGAGGCCGCCGCCGTCTACCATGCCCGGCTCGCCGCAGATTACCGGCTTCTTGGCAGCGGTAGTTACAGCGGTGAGGGTCGGCATAGCGCTGGCTACGATATTGTCGGTCGGCTCATAGAAAGCATCAACCTTGCCGATGAGGCTCTGAGCAGCCTGCTGGATGTCATTTACGGTGGAGATGGTAGCAACTTCGACTTTCAGGCCCTTGCTCTTGGCGTACTCAGTCATGAGCTTGATCTGAATTTCGGAGTTTACTTCACTGGAGGTGTAGATGGTACCGATGGTCTTGGCGTTCGGAACAATCTTCACGAGGAGGTCAATCTGCTCCTTGATGGGGTTCATGTCGCTGGCACCGGTAACATTGGTGTTCGGCTTTGCATTCTTCTCGACCAGCTTGGCGCTCTCATAGTCGGTGATAGCGCAGCCGACGATAGGAATAGTCTTGGTTGCATTGGCTACGGTCTGAGCGGCCGGAGTAGCAATAGCATAGATGAGGTCTACTTTGTTGTTGACGAAGCGGGTTGCGATATTCTTCAGGTTGGACTGGTCAGCCTGAGCGTTCTGCTGGTCAAGCTTCAGATTCTTGTCCTTCTCGATGCCGCGCTTCTTCAGGCCGTCTACGAAGCCCTTATTGGTAGCATCAAGAGCCGGATGCTCTACCAGCTGGACAACACCGACATTATAAGTCTTCTTGGCATCAGCCTTCGGAGCGTCAGCCTTCTTGTCTCCGCCGCCGCAGCCTGCGATAATGCCTGCAGCCAGCATGGTGGCTACTGCCAGAGAAAGCTTCTTGAGTTTAGCGGATTTGAACATTGCTCTCTTCCCCCTGTAACTAATTCAAAAATTTCCGCGGAAAAACTCCGCATTGTCTTATTATACAAGCTTTAACAGAAAAAAGCTATAAAATTCGTAATGGTTTTGTTATTTTCTTGCCAAAAATCGTCGGCCAAGAACTACCGCCGCCAAATCGTCCACCGGCTCCGGCGGGGTCAGCATCGTCACCGGCAGGAGCTTCTTCAATCCGGTGGGGGGATTCAGCTCCCAGTAAAGGAGCTTCGCTTCATCGGTCGTCCGATATTCGTCTACTGTCTCTATCGGGAGTGACGGCAATATACTCTCCAGTCGTGCCTTTGCTCCCTGACTTGTGGTGCCGTCGCCAATGACGAGCTTTGTCGGTGCGAACCTCTCCATCAGCTCCATTACCTTCTGCTCCAGCTCCCCGGTGACTATCACCTGATGAAAGATTATTTCTCCCGAGATGCCGAGTACGGCCATGCCGCACTTGTCTCTGCCCGGATCAACTGCCAATATCTTTTCCATACTATCTCCTATAAGAAAGGGACTGGGAAAAATGATTACTCATTTTCCCAGTCCCTCTTTCATTTCTTTTCATTGCCGAGACCCAATGCACCGTTCAGCCGGCCAATGCCCAGCTTCAGGCGCAGCGGACCGAGTGTATAGGTATCACTCTGTGCATAAGCCAGCAGGACACTTGGTCCTTCCAGCTTCTCCAATGCTTCAACCATCTCGTATACCTGGCTGCCGTCGATGACACCGACAGAGCCTCTGAGAGAATCAGGCACGACACCCTTCTCAGAAGCAACTATATTGATTTCTTGGAAGAATCGTCCCACCAGACCTTCGATTTCCTCCCGGCTCAGTCCGGCGGCATTCTCAAACTTCATACCGTGAACGAATTCGTCCTGCTGATAAATCAGCTTGTTTTCAAAGACCTCTACATCGCAGCGGACAGGCTCACCGAGAACCATGTTGGCAAAGGCAACGATACGGACGGCGTATCCCTTGCCGCCGGTTTTCTTCTCCCCGTCGGAGGTCATGCTGGCCACAGCTTCGTCATACTCCTGCTGAGACAGCTGGACACGGGCCAGCTCCGGATGCTGACTTGCCACATAACCCATGCGGAGCAGATTTTCCTGATTGGCTGCTTCAATGATTTCATTGAAGGCCTTTTTTACCCCGGCAGCATCAAGCCCCTTTGGAACAACTCCGCTGGCAATGACCTCGCCTGCCTGGAAAATGATACTTCCGCCGCGCATGGCTTCAAGACCGTTCTTCAAGGATTCGGTCTGCTTCTCCAGCTCGGCCTGTTCCTTCTTCAGGCGGGCGTTGTCGCCCTCCATTGCGGTATTCTTTTCCTTCAACTGGCTGTTGTCAGACTGGAGCCTGGTCTTTTCCGACTGAAGATCAGCCGTCCTTTTTTCCAGTTCATTCTGCTGCTTCGCCAGCCGATTTACATCATCCTGACTCTTCTTCAGCGCTGCCTGGGACTTCTCAGTTTCCTGCTGAGCCTTTCCCAGCTGCGCATTGGCATCGCTCAGCTTGGTCTGAGTCTCTGCCATTCGTCTGTTCAGCTTCTCCATGCCGAAGAGAGCCGTCCGGACATTCTCACTGACCGCAGCCATAATACCAAAGGTAGTGATAGTAATGAGCAGTCCGGTAGCAATAGTCACAAGAGTAGATGTATGCTTCGGACGCAGACCGAAGAGGGACAGCTTCTTCTTGCCGATTTTCGTCCCTAGACGGTCACCGATAAATGCAATGGCACCGCCGGCAATTGTCAAAACAAGAATTAATGCAATACCATACATGTCATTTCTCCATAAGAGAGAACTTCAAATCGAACCGATTATCTTGCCGCTTTTCTTACCAGATGGTATCCTACCGCACCACTGATAAGGTTAGGCAGCCAAACTGCAAGGGTCGGAGGCAATGCGCCGCCGCGGGCAAGTGCCGATGCCATAACCATACCGGCATAGTAGCTGAAGATGATGATAACACTGAGAGCGAAGCCGGCCGAAGAAGAATGACGGTTCGGCTGCATACCGAGAGGAACGCCCACCAGCGCGAATATCAGGCTGGCCATCGGCACAGTGTAGCGCTGCGCCAGCTCAGCCTCCAGCTTCTTTGTATCTACATACTGCTCCTGGAGAATTTTAATCTGCTCGCGAAGCTCGCTGCGGGACATTTCCTCCATCTCTTTCTGCGACTCCATTATTCTTCTCGGTGTCATATTAACCGGAAGAAGCTGGGTATCAAAGCGGGAGTTGTGAGCCTTAACATTGTCATCCTGTACTTCATAGATAACGCCGTCATGCATGAGCCAGGAATCCCCCAGCCACTCTGCATAGGCTGCATTCTCTACAGTCTTCAGTTTGCCTTCCTCAAACATCTGCATGGTGATATGTTCCATGCGATTCGTTTTGGAATCATAGCGGCGGGCATAGACAATGCGTTTAATAAGGGAGCTGCTAATCTCCTTGATGATGACATGCTCCTGACTTGCCGGAGCGGTATGTCCCTTAATCTCATACTCTACGGTATTATCGTAGGCCCTGTTTGCCCGAGGGACAACTTCTTCGTTGAACCAGATTGAAAACAGACTCACCATCAGCCCCAATACAACAGCCGGAGCCGCAATGCGGTAAAAGCTGATGCCGCAGGACTTCATAGCCGTGATTTCACTGGATCCGGACATGCGGCCATAGGTCATAAGGGAGGCCAGCAGCATGGACATCGGGAATGTCCAGATAATTATCGTAGGCAGGCTGTAGACGAAAATCTTTACGACCATAGGCAAAGTAGCTCCATAGTCAGTAATATACTTCGCTATGCGGAACAGCGTTCCCGAGCCTATGAAAACGGCCGAGAAAGCGCATATGCCAAAGAGGAAGGTCATAAAGACTTCCTTAAATAAATATTTATCAAGAATTCGCAGCTTCATAAGTTTCCAATCTTTCTGAATCTTGCCGAAATTTTTCTTCTATATCTAACCGGCTGGTTCCTTACAGGCTGAAATCTTCGCCCAGGTAATACTTCTTGGCCAGCGGGTTTTCGACGATTTCTCCGGCTGTTCCTTCCACCAGTATTTCTCCGTCGTTGAGAATATATGCCCGGTCAGTAATCTTCAGAGTTTCCCGGACATTGTGGTCGGTAATGAGGATGCCCATACCCCTGTCCCGCAGGTAGCGAATCATGTTCTGAATGTCTGCTACTGCGATAGGATCGACACCGGCAAATGGCTCATCCAGCATTATTATCTTCGGCTCCAGAGCCAGGCACCGGGCAATCTCTACGCGGCGGCGCTCACCGCCGGACAGCTCCGAGCCTTTGGCGTGACGACGGTGGGTAACGCTGAACTCCTCCAGCAGTTCCTCCATTTTCCGCTTCTGCTCCTCCGGAGGCAGATCGGTTGTCTCCAAAATGCTCATGAGATTTTCTTCTACCGTGAGCTTCCGGAAGATAGATGCTTCCTGCGCCAGATAGCTGATGCCCAGATTTGCTCTGTCGCACATAGGCATACCGGCCACATTTGACTCGACACCGTTGTCGGTAACAAAAACTTCACCGGCCGAAGGTCGCTCCAATCCGATGACCATATAGAATGTAGTGGTCTTGCCGGCACCGTTTGGTCCAAGCAATCCAACGATTTCGCCAGTGGAGACATCAAAGCTGACTCCGTTTACTACATTTCGATTATTATATGTTTTGACGAGGTTCCTCGCTTCAATGCGCAAGCTGCCCCGCTCCTTTCATATTATAGATAATTACGGATTACTCAGCAGGCTTCTGGTTGAGCAGTGCGGTAATAACCTTGCCCCTCATTATATTGTCGTCCTGCATTGCCCACGCATTGCCGGTGAGAACGGTCTTGCCTTCCTCTTTACCCCAATATTCGGCATTGTCGCCGCCGCCTTCAAAGTTCTTCGAAGGACTGACGATGTGACAGTTTCCACGACCGATGAAATGTTCCTGCCCAGTCCAGCCTTCCATGAAGTCAGCAGTTATGCTGCCGTCCTTGCCGGTGACAGTACCACCCTGCTCCATCTTGACATATTGCTGATCCTGGAAGAATTCTGCCTTTGGACCAACATAAGCTCTATCCTTCTGTTTTGCCTTAACATTGCCAACGGCGGTAAAGTGACTCTGACCCTCTACATAGAACTCATTGCATTCCATGTGAGCATCACCCTTGTCGGCAATTACATGTCCAATAACCTTGCCTGATCCTGTCTTATTGTGATACTCTGCGTAGTCACCGGTAGCCTTGCCGTCGGTAGTAATCATGACTACATTTCCCTTAGCAACCATAACATCGTTCTTCATGTCATAGGTTACTGTATCGGCAATAAGCTCCGACGGTCCTTTGGGGGCAGGAGCAGCAAATACAGTAACGGCTCCAATGCTCAAGGCTGTCAAAAGCAGGGAAAACCGTCGTGCTGTTTTATTCATAATAATCATTCCCTCCGAAATGTCCAATCTTCATTTTACCATAAACTATCGTTTCTTTGTCAAGTGGGCATGACCCTCGGCTATTGCTTTCTTTTCCGCAGCTTTCCATGTAATCTTATCGGCAGTAATCTTTCGTCCGTCATTGGTCACAATAACGGCATTTCCCTCCAAAAAGACATCCTTCGTCTTTCCGTCGAAGCCGCCGCCCAAAGCACTGCCGTCTACCACAGTTCCGTCGTCCATGTAGAAGCGGCCTGTTAGCCCCTCACATCTGGCACTGTTCGTTTCCGAACTCATCTCTGTACGCTTAGCCTTCAGCTCCCAGATAATTTTACCGTTCTGCTCCTCCTTCATGGTGTTGTTTTCATACACCATGATTTTGGCTCGCTGAGCCATTTTTTTTGCTTCCTCCGCGGTCGGAAGCTCAGGTACGGCAAAGATTGCCCAGACAACAGCCACCAGTATAGTCGCCAATATAACCAAAATCGCTTTATGTACAAGAGACAATTCTTTCAGTTTATCCATCATCATTTTCTCTTCTCTGTCTTCAAAACCGTATGATGCTTTTCCTGCTTCATATCCGGCGGTGTATTCCAGCGCTTCTGGAACCACAGCCACTGAGTAGGATTCTGTCTGATAACATCCGTGAGAATAACGGTCATCTTCTTTGTCAGCCTCAGCAGATCGGTGTCCGGATCTCCGGTATCCTCGTAGCGCAGCGGCTCATATATAAGAACCTTGTGCTTGCCGTTTGGCTGGCGGATGATAAAGGACGGCACTACCGGAGAATTAAACTTTCTGGCAAATACCGCCGGCCCCATAGGGGTAGAAGCTGTTCGGCCGAGGAAGTCAATAAAGGCTCCGCCGGGGCCCGCATCCTGATCTGCCAAGAAGCCGAGGATTTTTCCTTTCTTCAATGCCCGGCCGGCAGCCAGCAGCTCGCTGGTCCCTCGGGAGAATATCTCCACATCGATGGTCGCCCGCAAATCGTCAAGGGCTCTGGTGTAGTCAATGTTCGGCTGAGGCTTAGCGATGGCCGTTACCGGCATGCCGTTCAAGGAATAAGCTGCCGACAGCCACTCCCATGTTCCCACATGTCCAGTAAGAACTACAACGCCGTGACCTTCAGCCAGCGCATCCCTCATTCTATCAAGATTCTCTATCTCGATGAATTTATCCAGCCCCTCTTTAGCCAGACGCGGCATATAGAGTATTTCCAGCACGTTCCGGCCCATGTTGATAAAAGACTCGCGCACCAGCTTGTGAGCTTCCGCTTCGTCCAGTCCCAGCGCCGGCATCATCTGCTTAACTGCCAGATTTCTCTGCTTCTTGATTATTTTATAGTAAAGTATTCCCAATGCCTTCCCCAAGGAAAGAATCATCGAGTGAGGCAAAAGGCAAATCAGCTTGCTCACGAGCATACAAACATTATACATCATTGCCCATTCACTCTCCTATCGCCATTAGATAACAATTATTTGTAGAACTCTGCCAGTCGTTCTTCCCAAAGCCCCTGGGCAGTGAGAATCAGCTCTATTGCTTCTCTTACTGCTCCCATTCCCCCGGGACTCTCGGTGACATAGTGGGCAGCCATTCTGGTCTCCTCTGTGGCATCGGCAACGGCAATCGCCAAACCGGCCCTCAACAGGAGCGGAATATCCGGCAGATCATCGCCAATGTAGCAAATATCGTCATCATCAAAGCCGGTCTTTTCCTTCAGCTCCTCAAAGGCAGCCCGCTTATCGGCCCGCCCCTGATAAATATGCTGTATCCCCAAAGCCTTCGCTCTGATGTCGGTAATCTGACTGCTGCGGCCGGTGATGATGGCTGACTGCCTGCCGGACTTGTGCCAGAGGACAATACCCTGTCCGTCCTTCACATCAAAGCCCTTCATCAGCTCTCCCTCATTGCCTACGAAAATTTTTCCGTCGGTGAGGGTACCGTCCACATCCATTACAATCATTTTTATGTTTTCAGCCCGGAGAAGGATATCTTCCTCTCCGAGGTTGTTGTCAAATTCCATATCCATGTCACACCACTCCCTGCCGCATGAGGTCTGTGATATGAATAATGCCTACCGGGCGGTTATCCTCATCCACTACCGGAAGGACGGTAACCGGCCGCGGCTCATGCTTTTCCATCATGGAGATTGCCGCCGTTGCCAGCTTGTCTTCAGTGATAGTAAGAGGACTCTTTGTCATAAGAGCGGACACCGGCTCATCCAGGAAAGCCGCTGACTTGGCCAGACTGCGGCGAATATCTCCGTCTGTCACCAGACCGATGAAGCGGCCGTTGTCGTCCACAACGCTGGTTGCTCCTACGCCCTTTTTCGTCATGAGGAACAGCGCTTCCCGGGCCGGCTTGTCTGCCTCAATAGTTGCATTATCATCGCCCTTATGCATCACATCTCCCACCCGCAGAAGCAGCTTCCTACCAAGGGAGCCGCCGGGATGGAATACGGCAAAGTCCTGTGCGGTGAAATTGCGTTCAGCAAGGAGCGCTACCGTAAGAGCATCACCCATAGCCAATGCCGCCGTGGTGGAACAGGTGGGTGCCAGTCCGATTGGCCCGGCTTCCTTCTCCACTCCGGCATCAATAAAGAAGTCTGCATTCTTCGTCAGGGTAGATTCCCGCCGGCCGCAGAGAGAAATAATCTTCGCCCCGATTCGGCGAATCACCGGCAGGATGTTGATAATCTCATTTGTCTCGCCGCTGTTGGAAATGGCAATTATAATATCATGCTCTGTAACCATTCCCAAATCTCCGTGGAAGGCTTCCGCCGGATGGAGAAAGAAGGCCGGCGTACCGGTTGAAGCAAGGCTGGCGGCAATCTTGCAGCCAACATGACCGGATTTACCCATGCCGGTGACAATGACCCTGCCCTTTGTAGCGAGAATTGCCTCTACGGCGGCTGCAAATTCGTCATCGATGCGGGCAGCCAGCTTCTCTACCGCTGCGGCCTCCATTTTTATTGTTTCTATTGCTTTTTCCTTGATGGAATCCTTCACAATGCTCACCTGTTATTCTCTTCGGTATATTCACATAGAGGTAAGAAAAGCTTCGCTTTTCTATTTTACTCAGCCTTATGCTTTCTGACTATCTCGTGGATGGCTACCAGCTCCTCCAGCAGCTCTTCCAGCTTGTCGAGATAGAGACTGTTGGGGCCGTCGCACTTTGCCTCCTCCGGATTGTCGTGGACCTCCATGAAGAGAGCATCCACACCGGCACCTACCGCAGCCCTGGCCAGATTTGGGATGTACTGACGCAGACCGCCGGAGGAGGTGCCGCAGCCGCCGGGAATCTGGACACTGTGGGTAGCATCGAACACGACCGGATATCCAAAACTCCGCATGATGGGGAAGCTGCGCATATCTACTACCAGATTGTTGTAGCCAAAGGTGGCTCCACGCTCGGTGAGAAGAATCTTCTGGGTTCCGCTTTCGATGAGCTTGTTTACCACATTGCTCATGTCGGCAGGAGCAAGGAACTGACCCTTCTTTACATTGACTACCTTGCCAGTCTGTGCCGCTGCATGGAGCAGGTCAGTCTGCCGGCAGAGGAACGCCGGAATCTGAAGAATGTCTGCTACATCAGCCACCGGCTTTGCCTGAAATTCATTGTGAATATCGGTAACGATGGGAACATCAAGTTCCCTCTTGATGGCTGCCAACTGCTCCAGTCCCTTGGCAAGACCGGGCCCACGGAAGCCGTAATAGCTAGAGCGGTTTGCCTTGTCAAAGGAGGATTTATATACATAATTTACGCCAAGTTTCTTGCATATCTCTTTAATAGTTCCGCCGATAAGCAGGCAGCGTTCCTGCTCCTCAAGGACACAAGGACCGGCCAACAGGGTCAAGGGGCCGCCGTTGCCAATGGAAAAATCGCGGATCTCAACAGTGTTCATTTTCATTCCGCCTTTCTATAATCATAGTACCTGTAACCCGTCATCGTCCAGCCGCATAAAACACGCTTGCGCTCTGCAATCAACGCAGCAGTTCTGAATTCTGAATTCGTTGCGCTCGTCAATCACTAAGAACCGGCGTTGACTAAAGGTCTTATTTTGGCTGTACGCTGACTGCTAATCTTAATTCAAGCTTGCATATATCTCGTTGACCTTCGCCAAATCTTCCGGTGTGTCAACGCCAACAAACTTGTGCGCCGTCTCAATGACTTTAATCCTGTAGCCATTCTCCAGCGCCCGCAGCTGCTCCAGAGCCTCCGTCTCCTCCAGCGGAGTCGGAGCCATAGCCGCATACTTCAAAAGGAAGTCACGGCGATAGGCATAAATGCCGATGTGCTTATACACCGGTACCCCCTTGTCATATCTGGGATAAGGCATGAGACTCCGGGAGAAATAGAGGGCATAGCCGTTTTTGTCGGTGACAACCTTTACATTATTGGGGTTTTTCTGTTCCTCTTCATCGGTAATGGCAGTCTTGACAGTAGCCATCATCAGATTGTCGTCGCCTTCAAACTGTTTTGCCAGCTCATCAATAAGTCCGGGCTCAATGAGAGGTTCATCACCCTGTACATTGATGATGAGGTCATATTCGTCATAGGGTGCAGTAGTCGCAACCTCCGTGAGACGGTCCGTGCCGGTAGCATGATCCACACGAGTCATAACAGCCTTACCGCCGTGATTTTCCACCGCGGACTTTACTCTGTCATCATCGGTGGCAACAACAACTGCGTCCATCAGCTTTGCCTGAACAGCCCGCTCATAAACCCTTACAATCATTGGCTTGCCGCAAATATCGGCCAAGGGTTTTCCCGGCAGACGGGTTGACGCATAACGGGCAGGGATAACACATAATGTCTTCATTATTTTTCCTCTCCACTGTCTTGTGGCTTATCTTCCGGCGCAGCCTCCTCCGGCTGTTCCTCTTGGGAATCCCCAGCGGCAAAAACCTCCGTCGGCTTCTCCTCATCGGAAACCGGCAGACTTTCCGGCTTTGCCGGACCTATTTTTTCCTGAATTCTGTTCTTGATCAACTCAATCATGTCCTCGGCACCGTCTCTGAGCTTAACCTCAATGCTGAGAACATAAATGGGAATCTCCGGCATATCGTCAGACTCGGCCAGCACCGCCGGCTGAGGCACCTTGACGGCATCCTTCTCTGTGATGACAATAGCCTCCACATCCTGCCGCCGCGCCTGGTCAATGATGCTTATCATGTCGCGGGCAGTGTAATTGTGATGGTCAGGGTAACGCAGACTCTCTACGATAGTGGCACCAATCTGTGCCAAAGTCTGCTCGAAGGAGGTGGGATTACCGATGGCCGAAACCGCCATAATCCGCATTCCCTTCATCTCGGAAATATCAATTCCGCCGCCGATGTGTTCATTCCATGTCTTCAAATCCACGAAGGACCGGGGCTGATGAACGGACTCAACTACAAGGGCATGGTCATTGTACTGCTGTATCTTGCCCCGGATGTACTCACGGGACTGACCGGCAGCCTGGTCAACCTTCGTCAGAAGGCAGATATCGGCCCGGTCGAGATTTTTTATAGGCTCGCGGAGCGTACCTCTGGGCAGCATATATCCATTGCCGAATACATTAACTGCGTCAATGAGAACTACATCCAAATCACGGGAAAGCTGCCAGTGCTGATAGCCGTCATCAAGAATAGCAACCTCGGCACCGAAATGCTCGATGGCATAGCGGCCGCTGGCAAATCGCTCGGGGCCGATAAGCACCGGAATCCCCGGCAGATGGCGAGCCAGCATGAAGGCTTCGTCACCGGCCTCTGATGCGTCCATATACAGCTTGCAGCCGTCAGAAACGACACCTACCTCGCCCTTCCATCTGGCTCGATAGCCGCGGTTCAGGATGATTACCCGGTAGCCCATATCCCGAATCTGACGAGCCAGGAGCTGGGCAGTAGGGGTCTTGCCGGTACCTCCGACGGTAATGTTGCCCAAGCTTATGATGAAGCAGGACAGCTTCTTCTGCTTGAAAATTTTGTGCTTGTAGCCGCCAAGCTTCAGATTGACAAGACCGCCGTATACGAATGAAGCAAAGTGCAGGAATGAAACAAAAGCATTCAGAACAAAACCGTGAACACTCCGCTCATGAACGAGCTGGAAGAAATAGGTTTGGAAATTCTCGATTTTCTCCGTAGCGTGAATAATACCGCTTTGGCGTCTCCGCTCCTCCACCTCATCCAGTAAGTCGTGAAGGATTACGGCCGACTTTCTGGCCGCACCCCGGTTCTCATTTATAATAGCCAGGGTTTCCGCTTCCATAGCCTTGCGCTTCTCATCGTTACCGAAGAGCTCAAGGACTGCTGCGGTGAGGCCAGCCCCGTCATTTACGGTAATGCAGGCATTGCGTCCGGAGAAGAGGGAATGGGTCTCCTTGAAGTTGAACATATTGCTGCCGGTGATAATGGCCTTACCGTGGGCCGCCGGCTCAAGGATATTGTGACCGCCGTGAGGAATGAGGCTGCCGCCTACAAAGATGACATCGCCGATGCTGTAGACCTGTCCAAGCTCGCCGATGGTGTCCAATATGACGACATCATGGCCGGTGGAAGGTTTCTTCTTCAGCTCGGTACGACGGGCGCAGACAAGACCTGCCTTCTCTACCAGCTCCTCTACCTGTCCGCCGCGAAGAAGCTCACGGGGAGCAATGATAAGGAAAGCCTTCGGCTTTACCTTCCGGAGCTGAATGAAAGCGTCTATCACCATCTGCTCCTCACCCTTGTGGGTACTGCCAGCCAACAGAATACCATCGCTGTGCTGCAGTCCCATCTCACTGATGAGGCGCTTCTTTACCTTTGTGCTTACTGCCGTATAGGTCTGGTCATACTTCGTGTTGCCGGTATTGACAACGAGACGGGGATCTGCACCGAGCCTGATGATATACTCGCAGTCAATTGCGGACTGCATGGCAAATTTCTTGACGGTGCCTATCATATCCTCCAGCATTGTGCCAAGAAGATGGTAGCGCTTTACCGACCGGTCGGAAATTCGTCCGTTGACCATCATAACCGGGACATTCATCTGGCGGCAGGCCCGCAGGAAATTGGGCCACAACTCCGTCTCAACCGGCATGAAGACACGGGGGCTTATCTTCCTCAGAACATGACCGGCAAACCAGGGCAGGTCAAGTGGGAAATATATTATACTGTCGGCATCCTTGATGATGCGGTTTGCCATCTCGTAGCCATTATTGGTAACAACGGAAACGAGAATCGGACTCTTCGGGAACTCCGCCCGGAACTCCTTGATAAGCGGGCTGGCCGCAACTACCTCTCCGACGGAGGAAGCGTGTACCCAAATGCAGTTTTTCTTCGCTACCCGCTCAATGGCATCGGGCGGCAGAAGACCGAACATACTCTGGCGAATGCGTTCGATGAAGCCCCGCTCGCGGACTGCTCTGATTAGAAATACCGGTATTATGAGTATTACAATCAGGATTCCCGCCAAATTGTACAGTAAATGCATCATTTATCCCTGCTGAAGATTATTGAACTGAATATTATAGAGGTTGCTGTACAGACCACCCTTGGCCAGCAGCTCCTCATGCGTACCGTCCTCGACTATCTCGCCGTGGTCAAGTACCAGTATCCTGTCGGCACCGAAAATGGTGGACAAGCGATGAGCAATAACAAAGGATGTACGGCCAACCATCAGACGGTCAAGCGCCGCCTGTACTACCTTCTCACTTTCGGTATCAAGAGCGCTGGTAGCCTCATCCAGGATGAGAATCTGCGGATCCTTCAGAATCGCTCTGGCAATAGACAGACGCTGACGCTGGCCGCCGGAAATATTCACGCCACGCTCGCCCAGCTTCGTATCGTAGCCGTTGGGGAGCTGACGAATGAATTCATCGGCGTTTGCCGCCTTTGCTGCCTCCACGATTTCCTCATCGGTGGCATCAAGACGACCGTAGCGGATATTCTCCCACACTGTACCGGAGAACAACATCGTCTCCTGCGGTACGATACCAATCTGCTCACGGAGGGAGCTGAGGGTAACATCCCGCACATCCATCCCTTCCACGGTGATGGAGCCTTCCGTCACATCGTAGAAGCGGGGCAGGAGATTTGCGATAGTTGATTTGCCCGCACCGGAGGGGCCGACGAAAGCCACCATCTGACCGGGCTTTACTTCAAAGGAAATATTCTTGACGGCGGGAGCGTCCTCACTATAGCTGAAGCTTACATTATCCACCTTTACCCGGCCGGTGACCTTCGGCAGCTGCTTTGCATCCGGCTTGTCGGAAATCGTCTCCGGCAAATCCATTACCGCAAAAACTCTGTCGGCAGCCGCCATAGCCTGCTGCAGCGTACCGAATACACGGCTGATGCGCTTTACCGGGTTGGCCAGATTGACGGCGTAGGTGAGGAATGCCACCAATGCACCAGCGGTAATCCTGCCCTCTACTACCTCATAACCGCCGAACCAGACAATGACGGTAACAGCCAGCGCTGCCAAAAATTCTACCGTCGGTGTCAGCATACTCATGAGACGGATGTTCAGCATTGCCGCTTCAAAGTTGCGCTCATTCTCCCGGTCGTAACGCTCGATCTCGTGATTTTCACGGACGAAGGATTTTACTACCCGCACCGCTGCCAGACTTTCCTGCAGCAGAGCCGTCATATCGGCCAGTCTCTCCTGTATCGTTGTACCGGCCCTTTTCAGCTTCCGACCGAAAATTTTCATGGCCTGACCGACCATGGGAACAACTGCAAAGGTCAGCAGAGACAGCTTCCAGTCAAGATAAAACATCATCGCCAGAGAGCCGACAAAAATCGACGACTCCGTTATCAGCTCGATGAGCTTATCAACCATTGCATTCTGCAGGGCTGCTACATCGTTTGAAATGTAGCTCATCAGCTCACCGGTACGGTGCTGGTCGTAGTAAGCCAAAGGCAGCCGCTGGAACTTCCGGTACAGTTGACCGCGGATATCAATGACTACCCTCTGTCCCACAAAGGATACAAGGTAGCTCTGTGCGAAGTAGAATATTCCGCGAATCAGGAATACCACAACGATACCGATGGAAATGTAGTTGAGCATTTCCATATCTTTTTCTGCCAGTACCTTGTCAATCATATCCTTGATAATCCAAGGAACATACAGATTTGACGCCGCCGCCACAATTATGCAGAAAATAGCGGTGATTATTGTTTTCGTATACGGCTTTATATAGTTAAGAAGCCGCAGATAGTTTTTCATATATAAACCTCCGAGTGAGGGAGTTTTCTTTATCTGTTGGATCTCGCACAGGCAACGATTTCTTCCGCGATACGGTTTGCTGCTCCGGGCGTGCCCAGCTCAGCCACTGCATCCCGCAGACGGGCCTTCACGTAGTCGTGACGCTCTCCGTCCCTGTAGAGAAGCATTGCCTCGGCAAAAATTTTTTCCGGATTAACATCGTCCTGCAACAGCTCAGTCTGCAATTTCTCCCCTAAGAGAATATTGGGCAGGCTGAAATTATCGATGTGAACCACCAGCCGTCCGATAAAAGCGGCCAATGCTCCGAATCGGTAGAGAACAACACAGGGAAGATTTCGCAGTGCCGCCTCCATGACGACCGTACCGCTGGTGGCAATGGCAAACTCTGCCAGTCCCATCAAATCATAAGTGTGCTCATGGGTAAAGGTTATCCTGTCCCGAAGGCCGACCTTCTCCACCAGGGGAATCATCTCAGCCTCGCTGCGGCCCTGCGCCACCGGCAGGAAAAAGTGAGTCTGAGGCTTAGCTTCTGCCAGCTTAACTGCCGCTCCAAGCATGACCGGCAGCAGCAGTTCTATCTCGTGGCTGCGGCTTCCGGGCAGCAGCAGCACCGGCCGCATTTCTTCGGTAATTCCGAAAAATTTCCGACCTTCTTCCTCAGTCAAATCCGGCACTACTGTATCCACCAGAGGGTTGCCGAGAAACTTAATATTGGCTCCGGCTTTTTCATAGACCGGGGTTTCAAATGGGTAAAGAGCGCAAAGCTCATCGGCCAGCGCGCCGCACTTCTTTGCTCTGCCTTTTCTCCAGGCCCAGGCTGACGGCGGTGAATAGGAGAACACCTTTATGCCCAGCGCCCTCGCCCGCTTTGCCAAACGCCAGTTAAAATCTGGATAATCAATGATGACCAGCACATCGGGCCTCTCCCGCTCCATGGTTTCCGTCAGGAGCGACATGAGTCGGAGAATCTTCCTCAGATTCTTCAGCACCGCCCAGATGCCCATGACGCTGTATTCCCGCAGATGCTCTATAAGCCTTACACCGGCCCCCTGCATCTTGTCTCCGCCGAAGCCGATAAGCTCCGCCTCAGGAGAAATACTGCGAATAGCTTCCGCCAGGCGGGCGCCGTGAAGGTCACCGGATGGTTCTCCGGCGGAAAACATGATTTTCAATGGCTTCTGCCCATTCATTTATTCCGCCTCCCACCGCTTAAATTTAACAAAAACAACCAAAATTACTCTGAAAAAATCACTCATCAATATGCACAAAAAGACGCGAGGACAATCGGGATAACCCTTTTGCCCGCCGCGTCTTTTTCGATCAAATCACCGCAATGGCAATATCATTTTCATCTGCCAGCGCTATAACCTTTGACCGATCGACGAGGAGTGTTTTTCCTGCTTCGATTGCAAGAGCCTTGCAGCCGGAGGCAATCATACTCTCAATGGTCGCGGTACCTACCGTGGGCACATCAAATCGCAAATCCTGATTTGGCTTCGCTGCTTTGCAGACAACTGCGCCGCCGCGAGCCAGCTCTCCGCCGCGGCGGATACAGGCGTCGGTACCCTCAATGGCCTCCAGAGCCATCGCTGCTCTGTCCTTTACTACTACGGTCTGACCTACATCGAGACCGCCGATAGCTCTGGCCAGCTCAAGACCGAACTCCATATCGGCCTTCTCTCCCTCGCTGGGCTCACGCTTCGTGATGACTCCCGGCTGGGGCAGAAGCATCCTTATGAGCATAGTCTGGTCGAAGGCTGTCATGCCGTTCTTTGCCAGCTCGGCAACGAAGGCATTCATTATCGTATCGTCCTTATAATCCGGCAGGGAAGCCAAAATACGCATTGCCGTCTCATCAGGCGGCTGCTGCAGTCCCCCGGAGAAAAGCAGCTCCTTGGTAACCTTTCCAAGCATCGTTACCTTGGTGACTTCCTTTTCCTTCAAGTAGTCAATGATTTCACCGATCCGGGCCACGCTGATTTCGGCGCAATCCTTTACCGCCGTTTTGAGCTCCTCGTCTACGCCGGGAAGCAGTGCCACAGCATAAACCTCCAGCCCGAAATTAGCCGCCATCCGTGCCGCTTCTACCGGCAGATGACCGACACCGGCCAAGAGTCCGACTTTCTCCATCAAAAACTTCCCCCCGCGGCTCCTATGGAGCCGTTTTAATAATAATAAGCGATAATATAAAACCACATCAACCGAAACAGGGGCAAAAGCCTATCGGCTTCGCCCTTTCTGTTTCGGTTCAGGTTGATTTCCGTATCTTTACTTCCCCTTGCCCTCGCTGCGAGCGTGGCAGAAACCGCGCTCCATAGTCTCGGCAAAGCTGATGAACTCTTCAAGCTCCGGACAGGGAGTCAGGGTCTCCTTCATCTGCTTGATTGCATCTGCCACCAGCAGCTTGGAGCGGAACAATAATTTATAGGCACTCTTCAGCACCTGACGGGTCTCGGCAGACATACCGGCCCGCTTCAGTCCAACGCTGTTGAGTCCGAAGGTAGTACAGGGATACCCCTCCGCCAGAGTAAAGGGCAAAACATCCTGGGTGAGACGGCTCATACCGCCGACCATTGCATTACGGCCGATACGGACGAACTGATGAACACCGGTCTTGCCGCCGATAATGGCATTGTCTCCGACGAGGACATGACCGGAAAGCATAGAGCCGTGAGCCAAAATGACCCGGTTGCCAATCTGGCAGTCATGAGCCACATGAGTAGCACCCATCAGGAGGCAGTCACTGCCGATACGGGTGACCCAACTCTCTTCGGTACCCCTGTGGATAATGGAGCACTCGTGAATAACGGTACGGTCTCCGATTTCCACCGTGGTATCTTCGCCCTTGTATTTCAAATCCTGCGGTTCTTCACCGATATATACACCCGGCAGGATTTTGCAGTCCTTACCGATTTTTGCTCTGCCTGTAATGACACAGTGTGCTTTGACGACCGTACCCTCACCGATTTCTACGCCGTCCTCGATAACAGTATACGGACCAATCTTTACCCCGGGCGCAATCTTCGCTGATGGCGAGACTATCGCTGTTGGATGTATTTCTGCTGCTATCATTTCATTTTCCATTTCCGTATGCACTTCCTTTGCTCGGCAAAAGTTCTGTACCATTCCAGCTACAGACTTTCCCTTCATCAATATAGTCGCACTATAGTCCAAAGTTTAACGCGCTATATTCCATGATTTCCGGGCAAAATCATGCAAATTTATTTATTTTCTTGCAAATTCGTCAAACATCCACTGAATTTCTCGTTATTTCAGTGTTATTTGTTCAGTTCGTCATTCGTCTTCAGAGCAAAGATGAAGTCGCCCTGAGCCGCAAACTGGTCATCAACGAAGCTCTCGGCATGGAGACGGCCGTAGTTGCCGTGTACACGCATGAGCTCAGCCTTCATTACGAGCTGGTCTCCGGGAACGACCTGACGCTTGAACTTTACATTCTCGATGCCGCCGAAGAGGGCAATCTTGCCGCGGTTTTCCTCCGGGTAGAGCATGGCAATGCCGCCTACCTGAGCCATTGCCTCCAGAATGAGGACGCCGGGCATGATAGGATTGCCGGGGAAATGACCGCGGAAGAATTCTTCATTAAAAGTGACATTCTTTATACCGATACCGGACTTGAAGGGTACCAGGTCGATAATTCTGTCTACCAGCAGCATAGGCGGGCGATGGGGCAGAATTTCCTGAATCTGTTTTACATCTAATGTTATCATCTTTAACTCTCCTCTCAATTACGCGTTTTCTATCCTTATGATTGTGTATTTTCTAAATTAAAAGACACTACTTCAAAGATGTATTATACCGCAATTATTCATATAATTGCAACGCCAATTTAACCGTTGAGCCCTGCAGCTATTTTTTTCGCCAGCCGTCCGTTGAGAGCATGGCTGGACTTCACAGCGATAAAATGGCCTTTAACCAGTCCCAGCACTCTCAAATCACCGATAAGGTCAAGAATTTTGTGCCTTACCAGCTCATCGGGAAATCTCAACGGCGTCAGCCACTTCTCATCATTGTATACTATAGTGTTTTCCAGAGAGCCTCCCAATCCCAGACCTGCTGCATGGAGCGCTTCTACTTCTTTTTCGTAAGCGATTGTCCGGGCAGGGGCAATCTCCTGCTCGTAGCCGGTCTCGTCAACAGTCACATCGCAGAACTGGATTCCTACCAGCGGATGAGGATTTACGGAAGTGAAGCTCACCCGGAAATCCTCGGCGGGGAGGGCTATTACCATCTGCTCGTGATCCTTGTCACCATAGACAGTCACCGGCTCGGTGATTGTCACATAGCGGCGGTCTGCCTCCTGCTGAGTGAATCCCATCTCCTTGACAGCCTTCACTATCGGAAGAGAACCACCGTCAAGAATCGGAGGCTCCGGCCCGTCCATCTCGATAATGGCGTTGTCCACCTTCAGGGCATGAAGGGCGGAGAGAAAATGCTCCACGGTAAAGACTGCCGTTCCGTCCTTAACCAAGGTAGTCGCCCGTGCCGACTCCTGCCCATTTTCCGCACAGACGGGAATCTCCGGCTTGCCGGGCAAATCCACGCGGCGAAACTTCAAACCAGTATCGGCCTCCGCCGGCTTGATGACAAGATTCGTAATCTTGCCGGAGTGAATCCCCACGCCGGAGAATACAATCTCGCCGGCAACAGTCTGCTGCTTCTCTCCTGTGTATTTCATGGAAGACCTCCCTAAACTCAGAATAAATAACGGCTGAAAGCCATATTCACATTATCCCAGACATTCCGCTCCGGGAAAATAATAAACAATACCCCAATTTCCTGAATAACTGCATTATAATGCAGTTATTCAGGAAATTGCAAGGCAATTTCTACTTATTCGCATTCAACGGCTCAAGCCGTTATAATGCAGACATTCAATAAATTGCAAGGCAATTTCTTCCTATGACTCTGCCCGCAAAGAAAGCGGCTGTGAGCAGTGTGATGTACTCACGCTGTTCACAGCCGCTGTTTTTACAATCAATTAGCCCAGCTCAGACAGTCTCTTTATCTCCGGGTAGCTGTCGGCATCCGCCTTCAAATAAATGTTGGGGTCTACCCTCAGCTGGAGAATAAGCGGGAACAGATCCTTCTCCTCGGTCACACTCTCCACCGTTACCTCCGGGAAATCAGTCATTCTGACCACCTTCGGTGTCTCCCGCAGACTTCCGTCGCGATTGGTAAAGAGGATGACAGTCGGGACTGCCGTCTTGCCAAAGGCGGTTTCCCGGACAATTCCGTAGCCGAAATTAGTCTTCATTACCGTGCCCACCGGATACAGAGCCACCGTGTTGAAGAATTTCTTCATCAGTTCTTCATCGAACTGTCCGACCGAGCAGGTCGTCATTATACGATGAGCCACATGGGGACGGTAAGGCTGCTTGTAAGGACGGTTTGCCGTCAGGGCATCGTAAACATCCGCCAAAGCAACAATGCGGGAATAAGGATGAATGTCCTTGCCCATCAGCCGGTTCGGATAACCCTTGCCGCTGATATGCTCATGATGCTGCGCTGCCATCTTCGCCAGGATTGGTGCATCGGCGATGCCGGAGGCCATTATTCGCCGATACCCAGCTTCCGGGTGAAGCCGCACCACCGCCATTTCGTTGTCGGTGAGTCTTCCGGCCTTTGTCAGTATCTCTCCGGGAACGGCTACCTTGCCAATGTCATGAAGCATTGCTCCCTTTATTATCAGCAGCAACTCATTCTTCTCGAAGCCGAGGTGCATACCCAGCATAGCCGACAGCACCGCCACATTGACGCTGTGAGCGAAGGTGTATGTATCATGGGTCCTGATGTCCGTAAGCTGAACAAGACTTCCCTTGCTGTTCAGGACATCCACCAGTATCTTCTCGGAGGACTTCTCCACATCCTCCACCTTCAGCATACCCTTCTTCATGCTCTCAAAACAGCTGAATACACTGTGGATAGCCTCTACCCTTGTCTGCTCCTGCACCACATCCGGCGGCGGAGGCAAGGCAATCTCCGGGGACACACTGGTAACAGCCAGCGATTGAACCCCTAGTTTCTTCAGTCTGTCGATATACTGATCATTAACTGCAATTCCCCGGGTAAGGTAGCTGCCGCCCTTGGAGTTGTATATACTCTGGGCAGTAATCATACCGGGCCGCAGTTTTCTAATTGGTACATTTACCATAGCAAATCTCTCACTTAAAAAATTACAGGATGCTCAGCAAAACTATTTTTCACAGTCGTGTACTAAATTATAATACAATCTCTGTTCCCGTGAAAGTAGGAAAATTATCCTTTTTGTCCGATTTTTCAAATTTCACATTAACCTTTTTACCCATTTGCTGCCAAAAAGAAGCCCAAAAGCCCTACGTGTCACCGGCAATATTCAATGCACGAAAAAGAATTATGTATGCAATCTTTATATTTTAGGTGCTTTTTAGAAAACAATTAAAATCATTAGCCATTTTCCGCCTTGTATTTAAGAGTATTGCTGTATACAGTATCTTTAAGTATAGGGTATTTACAGCCGCTTTTTTTGCCTTTATACTTGCGTCCATAGCAACGCGGCTTAAGATAAAACAAAGGCCGCTGTTATTTTTACTCATTTATTCATTATACCACAGGACATTTTGGAGGTTTTTAACATGGCTGAAATCGAACGACTTATGGGTGAGGTCAACAGCTTCGTCTGGGGACCTGTAATGCTCTTCTTCCTGGTTGGTACCGGCGTGTACCTGACCATCCGTCTCAAGTTCCTGCCCTGGCGAAATCTCGCCTATGCGGTTGGAATGATATTTGAGAAAAAGGACAACCACAAAGGTGATATTACCCCGTTCCAGTCCCTGATGACCGCGCTCTCCGCAACAATCGGTACCGGCAACATCGTCGGTGTCAGCACCGCCCTCGTCCTCGGCGGCCCCGGTGCTCTCGTCTGGATGTGGATTTCCGCAGCCTTCGGTCTTTCCACCAAGTACGCTGAATCCGTACTCGCCGTCAAGTATCGCGAAACAAACAGTGTCGGCGAGATGTGCGGCGGTCCGATGTACGCAATGAGGAATGGCTTCTCCAACAAAGCCCTCGGCTCCTTCCTTGCCGGTGCTTTCGCAATCTTCGCAGTAATCTCCTCCTTCGGTATCGGCAACATGACTCAGGCCAATTCCATTGCCGCTGCTCTCAAGACTTCTTTCGCACTTCCCACCTGGATGTCCGGTATTCTCCTTACCGCTCTTTCCCTCCTCGTTCTTGTAAAGGGTATCAAGTCTATCGGTAAGGTTTCTTCCATTCTCGTTCCGGTAATGGCTGTATTCTACTTCTGTGCATCCATCGTTGTTATCGTAATGAACGCCTCCGCTATTCCGGCCGGCGTTGCTGAAATCTTCCGCATGGCTTTCGCAGCTGACGCTGTTGCCGGCGGTGTCGGCGGTGCTATCGTAGCCAGCATGTTCCAGGCTATGCGCTGGGGCGTTGCCCGCGGCGTCTTCTCCAACGAGGCTGGCCTTGGTTCTGCTCCTATCGCTGCTGCTGCTGCCCAGACCGACCATCCTTCCCGTCAGGGCTATGTAAACATGACCGGTACCTTCTTCGATACCATGATCATCTGCATGCTCACCGGTCTTGTAGTTGTCTGCTCCGGCTGCCTCGGTCAGATTGACCCGGCTACCGGCAAGCTCCTCACCGGTGCAAACCTCACCATCGGCGCTTTCTCCACTGTCTTCGGTGACTACGGCAAATACATCGTTTCCCTCTCCCTCGCACTCTTCGCTTACACCACTATCCTCGGTTGGGAGTACTACGGTGAGAAATCCCTTGAGTACCTCGTATCCAGCCGCGCCGTTCTCATCGCTTATCGCGTACTGTTCTCCTTCATCACCTACATCGGTGCTACCATGACTCTCTCCTTCGTTTGGGACTTCTCCGATACCGCCAACGGTCTCATGGCTATCCCGAACCTCATCTGCTTGGTAGTACTTGCCAAGGATGTCGCTGATGAATGCTTCGACTACCAGAAGAATGTTATCGAAGCTGATAAGTAATCAGGACGCCCTTAAATCAGCACACAACAATTAACCCCATATAGTCAGGAGCCTCCGCCATGAGCGGGGGCTTTTGTTTTGGGATTCAGCTTTTACCGGATGCGAATAAGTACTCAATGCGTCTGCAAGTCTGGTGCAAACCACGCACGCTGTGCAGCGAGATCCTGGTCACGCTGCTGGTGTCCTCGGCCTGCTTGCCAAAGATGTCAACCACTGGCTGCGGGATGAGTAACCGATAGTCGGTATAAAGACCTTCCCCCCCTGGGGACGGTGTCAGCCGCAGGCTGACGGATGAGTAACCACCAGTCGGTATAAAAACCTTCCGCTCTGGGGTAGGTGTCTGCCGCAGGCTGTCGGAGGGGTACCCGGTAGGGGGGATGTA
>JAUNIB010000002.1 GCA_030523645.1 Selenomonadaceae bacterium | reverse complement strand
CACGTCGAAAGTACTTGGCTGGAGACGGCCCGGGAGGATAGATAGCCGCTGATTTCATTCCTTGATAGCTCAGTTGGTAGAGCAATCGGCTGTTAACCGATCGGTCGTAGGTTCGAGTCCTACTCAAGGAGCCAAGTTTACCCCTGGGGTATTTGGGGTATAGCCAAGTCGGTTAAGGCACGGGACTTTGACTCCCGCACTCGATGGTTCGAATCCATCTACCCCAGCCAAATGCGGTTCACTAGCTCAGTTGGTAGAGCATCTGACTTTTAATCAGGGGGTCCCGGGTTCGAGTCCCGGGTGAGCCACCAGATTAAGTCAGAGCCAAAGCTCTGATCTAGATAACCGATTCTGACTCACTAGCTCAATTGGCAGAGCAACTGACTCTTAATCAGTAGGTTCGCGGTTCGATTCCGCGGTGGGTCACCATTAGTATAATCCGTAATGCAGCTTCACTTAACTGTATTGCGTGTATTAAATAAGTGGGCGATTAGCTCAGCTGGGAGAGCGCCTGCCTTACAAGCAGGATGTCAGCAGTTCGAACCTGTTATCGCCCACCATTTTGTTTATAAGCACGGAAGTGTTTATGTATATGGCCCGGTAGTTCAGTTGGTTAGAATGCCGCCCTGTCACGGCGGAGATCATGGGTTCAAGTCCCATTCGGGTCGCCATCGGCAAAAACGGTGAAAGCCGTTTATATATGTGAGATGCCTCGGTAGCTCAGTTGGTAGAGCAAAGGACTGAAAATCCTTGTGTCCGCAGTTCGATTCTGCGCTGAGGCACCATCCTATTATTGCTGGTGTAGCTCAATCGGTAGAGCAGCTGATTTGTAATCAGCCGGTTGGGAGTTCAAGTCTTCTCGCCAGCTCCATTTGGATTTTTGCGGGTGTAGCTCAATGGTAGAGCTCCAGCCTTCCAAGCTGGCCACGTGGGTTCGATTCCCATCACCCGCTCCAATAATGCCGGGGTGGCGAAACTGGCAGACGCAGGGGACTTAAAATCCCCCGATTGGTAACAATCGTACCGGTTCGATTCCGGTCCTCGGCACCAATCAAACTTAGATGGTTTCCCGTAAGGGTTAATGCGGCTGTGGCGAAATGGCAGACGCGCTAGCTTCAGGAGCTAGTGATGGCAACATCATGGTGGTTCGAGTCCACTCAGCCGCACCATATAAAACTTCATAATATCTCTCTGATGCGGTTGTGGCGGAATTGGCAGACGCGCTACTTTGAGGGGGTAGTGTCCACAAGACGTATGGGTTCAAGTCCCATCAACCGCACCATTTTTTATTTATGAAGGTGCATAAAATTTAATATCTTATTGCGGTTGTGGCGGAATTGGCAGACGCGCTACTTTGAGGGGGTAGTGTCCACAAGACGTATGGGTTCAAGTCCCATCAACCGCACCAGATGAGTTCTCACCGAAGCTTTTGCTTCGGTTTTTTTATGCCTTTTTGGACAGAAGGGCAGCGAATAATAACCCGGGAGGAAACTTCTTCGTTTGATTTGCCAATAAAAGAGGGACGGTGAAGAATGATTGCTCATTCTCACAGTCCCTTTATACTAGGTCATTTTTTTATTTCAGCCGGGCGCAGACCGTCGAATTCACTTATAAGGAGAGTATTCCCTTTCCTGATGTGGATTACATCCTTGTCATAGTTGCCGGACAGGAGCTTTTCCAGTACTTGGAATTTTCCGGGGATTTCGATTAATCTTCCGTCAAGTATTTTCAGCAGGGGCGAGATATAGTCACAGACAGGGGCCATATCGTATGTTCCCGTATTAATGATATAGAAATCGGTAAATCCCTTGTAAATCTGTCGGAGAAATTTTGCTGCTTCATCATAGCCTTTCTCAGCAATCAGTTTTTCGTGGCAAATAGTAGATGACTGCATGTGCTTTATCCAGCTGGCAGTAACGAAGATTGCTCCTTTAGGGCGAGGCTGTCCGTTGCCGCTGAGCAGGATGTCGATGCAATCCATTGTCCGGGGAACGATTATATCACAGGTGCTGGCCACAAGGTTGCAGGTTGCTTTGCCGCAGCCTGATACGCAAATGACTATTTCATCGGCCGGTTGTTCGTCATCAGCATTGCTGTTGATTATTTCCTGCAGGGTTTTGTTCATCTTGGCCGGGTCACTGTGGAGAATAGGGTCAAGGTAAGTTATCTTATCTTTACAGCCCAGCCTTTCTGCAGTGGTCTCAAGCTCTTTCTGAATTGTAATGCAGGAATAGATCTTTCTCGTCATATTGTGACCTCCTAAACGCCGCAGGATGTCAGCCTGCTGTAACCCCCAAAATAAACCCCAAAGATATAAAAAAGAGCTTCCCGAAGAACAGGAAGCCTTGATTTTACTGGTGCGCCAGGAGGGATTCGAACCCCCGACCCTCGGTTTAGAAGACCGATGCTCTATCCAACTGAGCTACTGGCGCATATATGGTGGGCGATAACAGGTTCGAACTGCTGACATCCTGCTTGTAAGGCAGGCGCTCTCCCAGCTGAGCTAATCGCCCACTTATTTAATACACGCAATACAGCTAAGTGGGTCTGTATCACGGGTTGTACTTGTGGTCGGAGCAACAGGATTCGAACCTGCGACCCCCTCGTCCCAAGCGAGGTGCGCTACCAAACTGCGCTATGCCCCGACAACATTACTACATTATATAGACCTCCACTGCTACTGTCAATATTTTTATAAATTTCTTATTGCTTGTATCTCAAAATGAGATTAAAATCTATATTATATGTGTCTATGCAATGAAATTTTTGAACCGAAGGGGAGTGAAGCGTGTGCCGGATTCTATGAACAATGATGCCGTTGGCATTGCTGCCGAGGCAAAGGATTTAACGACGACGCTTTCTCCGTCTATCCTGATTCTCACGGCATCCATCGGCTCCGGTCATGTGAAAGCAGCCGAGGCGGTAGCGAGGGAGCTGACACGGCTCTGCCCCAGCTCTCGTATCTCTATCGTAGACTTTACACGCTGGGGTACCTCCTGGGCGAATGCTTTTATGAAGAATGTATATCTCCTGATGCTGAGATTCGTCCCGAACCTCTATAATCTCATGTACCGCTTCAGCGGCGGACGATACGGCGGGCTGTCTATCCAAAGTCTGATATCGGTACTGACCCAGCCGGATATTAAAGCCTTGCTGAAGAAGTATCAACCGGATGTAATAGTGTCCACTCATCCTTTCCCGGCCGGTGCAGTCTCATGGTACAGGTCTGATGAGCGGCGTGGTGGCTTCAGCGCTTCTACGGTGATTACCGACTATTCTATCCACCAGATGTGGATTTATCAGCACATTGATAAATATTTTGTCGCCAGAGAGACGATGAAAACGGATCTGATAGCGGCAGGACTGGATCCGGAGCAGGTATATGTCACAGGTATACCCATATCTGTATCAGAAGATACAAGAACGCGAGAGGAAATAGCGGCGGGCTTTCATGTGGACATAAGCCGTCCGGTAGTTCTCCTGATGGGGGGCGGCCTCGGGCTGGGAGGAGTAGTTGAGGTTCTCCGGGAGCTGGAAAAGGTACCGGAGCGGCTGGAACTGCTGGTAGTGGCAGGCAAGAATGATGAGCTGCAGCACTCAGCCAGGGAGATAGCCCTGAAGTCCCATCATGGGATAAAAGTGTGGGGATATACTGACAGGGTACACGACCTGATGCGTATTTCCACTCTGCTGGTGTCAAAACCGGGTGCCCTTACCATCACCGAGGCGTTGGCCCTGCGCCTGCCGATGGTGCTGCACAGCCCGATTCCCGGCCCTGAGACGGAAAATGCCGTCTATATAGCAAGACGAGGGGCGGCAATATGGGTAGGACGAGACAATACTACCGGCAGTGCTGTAGCAGAGGCAATAACATCACCGGATAAGCTGAAGGCAATGCAGGGAGCGGCAGCTAAGCTGGCAAAGCCGGCAGCGGCGGAGAACATTGCCGGAGCTATTCTCGATGAGCTGAGGGGTAAATTATTGTAGGAAATTCTGGCCGTAATTAGGAAAATATACCCGCTTATTGGTTAATGAAAGTATTTATTTTTTAGGAAATAAATTATATAATGAGTAAGGTTTGAAGTAATTCGTCAAACTAATCAGTTTTCATCAATTTTATTTTAATCCATGGTGATTTGAATGGCTTTGAAGCAACTGCAAAAGAACGAAAATGGTTTTGTCTGTCCCCAGTGCAATCAGAATCTGCGGTTCGTAGACGGCGGCGCTGTCCGTATCGTCAACGGCAAGCTGGACATGGATAATGCCAAGGCGAAATACGAGTGCTACAACTGTAATATATTTTACCGGGAAGTAATGAACACCGGTTATTATGATGTTTTCCCGCTGGAGAAGCAGCCGGAAAGCGCCCGGCCGGCAGAGCGCATATCTGAGGGCGAGCAGCAGATCGCCCGTGCGAAGATGTTCTGTCCCCAGTGCGGCCGCCTCATGGTGCCGGAGTTTGACGGCGAAGCGGTACCCAAAGGCAGCAAGATGCCCGAAGGTATCGAGGCGACCTATCACTGTGAAGACTGTGATACTCTGTATCGGGAAGCGATAATATCCGGTACCCGCCATACGCTGGCCTGGTATACGCCAAGCAGTGTCGGCGGTGATACGCAGGAGAAGCCGTCTGAGGTGCTTTCGGCAGTAGTGTCATCGGCGGAGAGCAGCCCGGCGCTGGCGCAGGTAAGCGAGGAGAAGAAGGACAAAGAAGACGGGGCCGATACAGCGAAGCGCGTGCTGAAGTCCACCGGGGATCTCCCTCCCATGGAGCTGAAGAAGAATGAGAACGGTCGCTGCGAATGTCCTCGCTGCGGAGGCTCCATGAAGTATATTGAAGGGCAGCCGGTGAGAATTGTAGACGGCAAGCCGACCTTTGATGATGTTCTTGACCACTTCAGCTGTCCGGACTGCAAGTCTGTATTCCGCCGCATCGTGGGAACGAATTATTTCCAGTTTTCAGAAAAATAATGCTTGACGAAACATCATCCGGCATGGTATTATCATCCGGTAGTAAAGCAGAAGTCACCACTTCTCACCGGTCGATGAACAGTCGGTAGGTTGATATTGAACAGTATCGGACATAGTTCTGTGATTTTCGGGGTGGCTTATGCTGCCCCGTTTTATATTTTGGAGGTGTTTTTCCATTAGCAAGAACAATTTACGGGTCAATGAAGAAATCCATATCCGCGAAGTGCGCGTAACCAGCGCCGAAGGAGAGCAGCTGGGAATAATGCTGACCCGTGATGCTCTGCAGATGGCTGCGGATCAGCACCTGGATCTCGTCGAGGTAGCCCCGAAGGCTCGCCCGCCGGTGTGCCGCATTATGGACTTCGGTAAGTATCGCTATGAACAGCAGAAGCGAGAAAAGGAAGCCAAGAAGAAGCAGAAGGTTATCACTATCAAGGAAGTCAAGCTGCACCCCAGCATCGAACAACACGATTTTGAGGTAAAGCTGAAGAATGCCCTGCGTTTCATCGAGGAAGGGAACAAGGTCAAGGTGACCATCATGTTCCGTGGCCGTGAGATGTCGCATCAGGATCTTGGACGCAATCTTCTCGACCGTGTCGCCGAGGAGATGAAGGATCTCGTATCTATTGAGCGGGATGCCAAGGTTGAAGGGCGTAATATGATAATGATTCTGGCGCCTAAGGCCCAGAATAAAGGAGGAAAATGACAGATGCCGAAGATGAAAACCCGCCGTGCCGCTGCAAAGCGTTTCTCGGTTACCGGTTCCGGTGAATTCAAGCGCAAGAAGGCTTATCACAGCCATATCCTGGAGAAGAAGAGCCCGAAGCGTAAGCGCAACATGCGTAAGGCTGCTCTTGTTGTCGCATCCGATTACCAGCGCGTCAAGGACATGCTCCCGTACGCTTAATTATTGATTTTAGGAGGAAATTACAATGCCGAGAGTTAAAAAAGGCGTTACGGCTCATGCTCGCCATAAAAAAATCTTAAAGCTCGCTAAGGGCTATCGTGGAGCTCGCAGCAAGCAGTTCAAGAAAGCCAACGAGACAGTAATGAAGGCTCTGAGCTATGCTCGTGCCGACCGTCGTACCAAGAAGGGCGATTTCCGTCGCCTCTGGATTGCCCGCATCAACGCTGCTGTTCGTCCGCAGGGTCTGGCTTACAGCCGCTTCATCTGCGGTCTGACCAAGGCCGGCGTTGCTGTTGACCGCAAGATGCTGGCTGACCTGGCTGTTAGCGATGCTGCTGCATTCAGCAAGTTCGTTGAGATTGCCAAGGCAAATCTGTAATACAGATTGATTATTGAGGGAGCTGTCATTATGGCGGCTCCCTTTTTACTGCATGAGGTTACTATGGAAAGAATTGAGAGTCTTACCAACAGCAAGGTGAAGCTGGCGGCCTCGTTGGCTAAGGGCAAGACCCGTCAGCAGGAAAAGGCCTTCGTGACCGAGGGGGCCCGCCTCTGTGAAGAGGCACTGAAGGCTGCGGAGCAGGGGGAATGGACGATTCGCTTCGGGCTCATCACGCCGGAGCAGCTGGCGTCTCCGCGGGGAGCAGCGCTGGCGGCTCTCGCTGATGAGATTGGAGTCGTACTGTACGAAACTCCGGAGGCAGTATATAAGAAAGCGGCGCAGGTGGTATCACCTCAGGGGGTACTGTTTGTAGTGAACTGCAGAAGCGCTGAGCCGCAGGATGTAATCCGCCGTGGACAGGACACAAAAAAGGCACCGCTGGTAGCGGTGCTGGATGGGGTGCAGGACCCCGGCAATGTGGGGACTATACTTCGTACCGCCGAGGCGGTAGGAGCCACCGGAGCAATTCTCCTGCCCGGTACGGCTGATGTGTACGGTGATAAGACTGTCCGGGCTTCCATGGGAGCTATCTTTCGTCTGCCGATTGTCAATATGACGGCGGCAGAGCTGCTGAGCTTCGCTGCGGATAATGGACTTCACATCTTTGCCACGGCTCTCGACCGAAAAGCAAGGCCGCATCTGGCGGTGAACTTTGAGGAGCCGTCAATGATTGTCTTTGGCAGCGAAGGCAACGGCGTATCAAGAGACATTCTTGATGATGACATGACCGAGACGATATTTATCCCTATGGCCGGCGGAGCGGAGTCCTTCAATGTGGCACAGGCTTCGGCCATTGTCCTGTATGAAACTCTTCGTCAGCGTGAATTCATGAATGTCTAAGCCGTCAATGAACCGAAAACAAAATAGATACCAACTACTCCGTCAGCTAGGCTGACGGAGATTTTTTTTGTCTGGGGCAGCAGCTCGTTGCTGACAGCGTAGGGAAGCTGCTGGGTAAGCACGGTGTCCTCCAGCGGCCAGCGGACACCTGAGAGGGACAAGCCGCGGCAGACAGGAGCGAGGGGCAGCAGCGACAGGGCAGAGAGGCTGTCGGCTGCTTCGGCTCGGAGCGTTATCTCGGCAGACTCACCGCCACGAAGCAGCAGCAGCACCTCCTGCTCGTCGGCGAGACAGCCGGACCGTCCGTCTCCGACCAGCGAATAGAGAAGGCTGAAGGCATGGTCGAGGCGGCCGCCGAAGGCACCGGTGACAATAAGAAAGCTCTGCTCAAAGTCCCGGCGGGAAAGCTCAAGAGCAAGCTGGAAATCCGTAAGGTCTTTGGCAGGGGCGTAACGGTCTATGGGGACACCCTGCTGCTCTGCCCAGTGCCAGCTGTCTCCGTCGGCGCTGTCGGCATCGCCGATGAGCCGATGGGGAAGAAGCCCGGTCTGATGACAGACATCAATGCCCCGGTCGATGGCCCATAAGGTACCGGTGCCGGTGACTGTCTGCTGCAGCCATTTGGTTTGAGGAGGGCGGCCTCCAGCGGCCATGATGAGGATGCTGCCGTCGCAGGAGACTGCAGGAGACAGCTCGGCGGTGAGCTGAGGCAATATCAGTTTCATATATTCACATCCTTATAATAGTGTATAATATCACAATTTACACAGCGATGCAGGGCATCATAGAATAATTTTCAGCCTTCATTTCTGATTGAAATGGAGCGGAGTTTCACGAGAAGTTTTTGATTTGAAACTGTATGAAGATTTTCTGAAAAATTCTATCTGAAATGTTCAGAAGCTATTGCGAAAAAAGAAGTAGTTGGCTATAATACAGAAGATAAAGGATTATGCCTTGGAGTATGTTTACCCGAAAAATAGGGATGTTTGAGGCTTAATCAAGCTGTTGCAGGTTGTCAATTTTTTAGATTTTTCAATTCTGGAGCGAAGAGAATGCTGGATGTCAGTGGTCGTACAAATGAGGAGATTAAACAGCTTTTAACGCGTGTTTGGCTTCGTCAGGTGGCCATCGGCCTGCTTATTTTTGCTCTGGGGAGCCTCATCACAGGCAGAGGCGCAGGGATGATTTCTCTGGCCGGCGGCGTGCTGTGGGGCGTACTTGACGGGGGCATCCTGTTGGCGGGCACTGTGCAGGGACTTGCAATCCCGATAGAGGAGAGCAAGAAGCAGCGGTGGAAGATATATTTCTGCCGACTGATAACGGGCTGCGCGCTTATTATTGGTATGCTGTGTCTTGGGCTGAGAGTTGCGGAAACATTTCTCGGCTACATTGCACTTCATATATGTTTTTTTATAAACCTACAATATTTCACGAATCCAAAACGATGAATTTCACCGGATCGTGAGGAAAGGAGAACAAATATGGGAAATGCTGAACAGGCAAGCAACGAAATCATTCACTATCTGCCCCAATACATCGATGCGCTGGGGATGACGGTTCACATGCAGACAATCTACATGATTGCTTTTGCTGACCTCATCTGCGTATTGGTACTGGTAGCACTCGGAAGCGGTGCAAAACTCATTCCGGGTCGTGCACAGTGCATGCTGGAGATGCTTGTTGAGTGGCTCTGCGGACTGATGGAAGGCAACATGGGCAAAGAGGGCAAAAAGATTTTTGCTTCTTTCCTGCTGACGCTGTTCTTCTTCATTTTCGTTTCCAACGAAATTGGTCTGCTGCCGCAGATTGGTGGGCACATGGTTCATTTCACCTCACCTACTAATGACGTCAATGTGGCTTTCAGTATGGCTATCATGGTCATGGTTGTCAATTACCTCGTTGGTATTTATCGTAACGGACTTGGTGCTTTCGGGCACTTCTTCAAGCCCTTTGCAGCAATGCTGCCGCTGAATATCGTCGAAGAACTGGCAAAGCCTATCACGATGTCTCTGCGTCTCTTTGGTAATATCCTTGCCGGCGAAATTCTGCTTATTATTCTGTATCAGATGGCGCCTTGGGTAGCTCCGGACGCATGGGTTTTCTTCAGCCTTTGCGTTGGCTTCCTGCAGGCCTTCGTATTCACGATGCTTACCATCGTAAACTTTGCCCCGATGTTCCACGAGCATTAAGAAGGGGTTCCTTCGTGAAATTTTCATAGGTAAAATGAAAGGATGAGTATCTAAAATGGAACAGGCTATCATTATTGCTGCTTCTGTTATTGCAGCAGGTCTTATCGGTGCCGGTGCATCTATCGGCGCAGGTTCTGGTGACGGTGCCGTTACCTCCAAATTCCTCGAGTGCGTTGCTCGCCAGCCTGAGCAGGCTTCTAACTTCCAGGTTCACATGTTCATTTCCGTTGGTCTTATCGAGTCCATTCCTATTATTTCCTCCGTTATCGCAATCGTATTGGTATTTGCAAATCCGTTCGTAAAGTAATTCCAGTGACGGGATACAGATTTGCAAAAGTAAAGGAGTGCTGAAATTGGTAGATTTTGATGCGACATTTTTTGCGCAGATTGTGAATTTCATCATTCTTCTTGTTATTTTGGGCAAGTTCGCTTTCAAGCCGCTTATGAACATGCTTGATGAGCGTTCCAATCGCATTGCTAACGATCTTGATTCTGCTGAGAAGACCCGGGTTGAGGCTGAAGAGCTGAAGGCTCAGTACTCCAAGCAGATGGAAGAGGCTCGCAATGAGGCTGCTGCTATCGTAGCAAAAGCAACTCAGAATGCTCAGAATATCGAGGCTGAGGCTCGTACTCAGGCTCAGGCTGAGAAGGATCAGATGATTTCTGCCGCAAAGCAGAATATTGAAAATGAGAAACAGCAGGCTCTTGCCGATGTTCGTAAGCAGGTTATCACTCTTGCTACCGAAATCGCAGGCAAGGTTGTCAGCCAGAAGCTCGACTCCGCTGAGGATCAGGCTCTCGTTGCTAAGACCGCTGATGCTGTTTTGAACTAATTTAGAACCGCAAAATCACGGCCTCAGCCGAGGCATTATTATTGAAATGAAAATGGAGGTGAAGGATACAGTATGGCTAACAATGAAAAGCTTGATCTCGTCATGAAGAGCCTTGAAGGTCTCAAGCTTGACGCAGAGAAACTCGGCAAGGTTGCAAGCAACGGCATTATCCCCGTTGTCCTGACCACTGCCAAGGAATTGACTGTATCTGAAAAGGATTCCATAGCTAAGACTCTCGAAGAGAAGCTCGGCTATCGGGTATACATGGAAACCACTGTTGATCCTTCCATTATTGGCGGTTCTATCATTAAGACTGGCGACCAGATTTATGACGCCAGCGTGAAACGTCAGATGGAAAAGGTCAGCGAGAGCATGAAGAAGGCCAGCGCTGAGGGTCAGTCCCTCTCCAACGCTGCCAGCATCACCGATGCGCTCTCCAAGACCGTCAGTGAAACAAACCTTGATGTTGACCTCGAAGAAGTCGGCATCATCGGCAAAGTCGGTGACGGTATCGCAACCGTTACCGGTCTGAACAGCGCTATGGCCGGTGAGCTCGTAGAGCTCAAGGGCGGCGTAAGCGGCATGGTTCAGAACCTGCAGGAAGATACCGTCGGTATCGTTCTTATGAGCGGCGAAGCCACCGTAAAGGAAGGCGACGTTGTCCGTCGTACCGGCAAGCTCATGGAAGTTCCTGTCGGTGAAGGTCTTCTCGGCCGTGTTGTCAGCCCGCTGGGTATGCCTATCGACGGCAAGGGCGACATCAAGTACGCTGAGACCCGTCCTATCGAAGCACAGAGCCCCGGTATTGCAGACCGTCAGTCTGTAGATGTACCTCTCCAGACCGGTATCAAGGCTATCGATGCCATGGTACCTATCGGCCGCGGCCAGCGCGAGCTCATCATCGGCGACCGTGGTACCGGTAAGTCCGCTGTTGCTATCGATACCATCATCAACCAGAAGGGCAAGGGCGTTATCTGCATCTACGTTGCAATCGGTCAGAAGGCTTCTACCGTTGCACGCCTCACCCGTACCCTTGAGAAATACGGCGCTGCTGACTACACCATCGTTGTAGCAGCTACCGCTTCCGACAGCGCCCCGCTGCAGTACCTTGCTCCGTACGCCGGCGTTACCATGGCTGAGTACTTCATGGACCAGAAGAAGGATGTTCTCTGCGTATATGATGACCTCTCCAAGCACGCTGTAGCATACCGCGCAATGTCCCTGCTGCTCCGTCGTCCTCCCGGACGCGAAGCTTATCCGGGCGATGTATTCTACTTGCACTCCCGTCTGTTGGAGCGTGCTGCTCGTCGTAACGACGCTGCAGGCGGCGGCTCCATCACGGCTCTGCCTATCATCGAGACTCTGGCAGGCGACGTTTCCGGCTACATTCCGACAAACGTTATTTCCATTACCGATGGTCAGATTTACCTGGAGACCGACCTGTTCTACTCCGGTATCCGTCCGGCTATCAACGTAGGTCTGTCCGTATCCCGTGTAGGTGGTTCCGCACAGATTAAAGCAATGAAGTCCGTTGCAGGTACCCTGCGTCTGGACCTTGCCCAGTATCGTGAGCTGGCAGCATTCGCTCAGTTCGGCTCCGACCTGGATAAAGCCACTAAGGCACAGCTCGATCGCGGTATCCGCATGACCGAGCTCCTGAAGCAGCCTCAGTACACTCCGCTGCCGGTAGAGAAGCAGGTTATCTCCCTCTACGCCGGTACCAACGGCTATATCGACGATGTTCCTGTTGCCGATGTAAACCGCTTCGAGGCTGAGCTCTTCAAATTCATGGATATGAATGCTCCTGAGGTAGCGAAGGACATCATCGCCAACAAGAAGATTACTGATTCGAACGAAGAAGCCTTGAAGGCTGCTCTGGCAGAATTCAAGAAGACTTTTGTAGCCTCTGACGGAAAGAGGTGAGTGACTGATGCCGAATCCACGCGAAATACATCGACACATGCGCAGCGTAAAGAATATCCAACAGATAACTAAGGCTATGAAAATGGTCGCCGCTGCCCGCTTGCGTCGTGCGCAGGAAAAAGCCGCATCAAGTCGCCCCTTTGCCGATAAAATCGAAGCTCTTTTGAAGACCTCCCTCAGTGACAGCACTTTGGCCAAGCTGGTTTCTATCAGCGACCATCCGCTGCTGGAGGCACGCCCGGTTAAGAAAACCGGTTTTGTGGTCATTGCTGCTGATAAGGGCCTTGCCGGTCCTATCAACTCCAATGTACTGAAGCACACCGTAGCCGAAATGGCAGATTGCGGTGAAGTAGAGGTACTGCCGGTTGGCCGCAAAGCAAAAGAGTTCTTCCAACATCGTGGTTATAATATAGGCAAAAGCTTCTTCGGCTTGTCGGATAAGCCGAACTTTGACTACGCTGAGCAGATTGGCAACGCAGCCATTCAGGCGTTTGTCTCCGGTGAGGTAGATGAAGTAAAACTCATCTTCACTCACTTCAAATCGGCTCTGTCCTATACTCCGGAAACAGTTCAGCTGCTGCCGGTGCTGCCGCCGGAGGGTACCGGTGCTAAGATCGGTGAGGCCTTCCCGGATGACGGTCCGGAAGAAATCGGCAGTGTTCTGTTCGAGCCTACAGCCAATGACCTCCTTGGTGCATTGCTGCCGGCTTATGTAAAGAATGTCATCTACGCTGCACTCATGCAGTCTGCAGCCAGTGAGCTCGGTGCCCGTATGACAGCAATGTCCTCGGCTACCGACAATGCGAGTGATTTACTTAAATCGTTGGAGCTTTCATACAACAAGGCTCGCCAAGCAGGCATTACTCGTGAAATTAACGAAATTGTTGGCGGAGCGGAAGCTCTGTCGCAAGCATAAGGGGAGGAAAATTAACGGATGGGTACGATTGGTAAAATAGTACAGGTCGTCGGCCCGGTTGTCGACATCAAGTTTCCGTCAGATGCCCTGCCTGCAATATATAACGCAATCCATATCGACGGTGTCGTCGGAGATAATCACAAGATTCATCTGACCACTGAGGTCATGCAGCATATCGGCAACGATGTTGTCCGTACTGTTGCTATGAGCTCCACTGACGGTCTGGTACGCGGTATGGAGGCAGAGGATACAGGCGCTCCGATCAGCGTTCCTGTCGGCCCCGGCACCTTGGGCCGTATCTTCAATGTATTAGGTGAAACAGTTGACCATGATGATACTCCGGTAGACGCTGCTGACTACTGGCCGATTCATCGTCCGGCTCCGGACTTCGCAGTACAGTCCACTGCTACTGAGATTCTTGAGACCGGCATCAAGGTCATCGACCTCATCGAGCCGTACTCTTTGGGCGGTAAGGTTGGTCTGTTCGGTGGTGCAGGCGTTGGTAAGACAGTCCTCATCATGGAGCTTATCCACAACATCGCTACTGAGCACGGCGGCTACTCCGTATTCGCAGGCGTAGGCGAGCGTACCCGTGAGGGTAACGACCTCTGGGGCGAAATGAAGGAGTCCGGCGTTATCAGCAAGACCTGCCTCGTATACGGCCAGATGAACGAGCCCCCCGGAGCTCGTATGCGCGTAGGCCTCACCGGTCTGACGATGGCAGAGTATTTCCGTGATGTATCCGGTCAGGACGTGCTCCTGTTCGTAGATAACATCTTCCGTTTCATTCAGGCAGGTTCTGAGGTATCCGCACTGCTCGGCCGTATGCCGTCTGCAGTAGGTTACCAGCCGACCCTGGCCAACGATATCGGTGCTCTTCAGGAGCGTATCGCTTCTACCAGCAAAGGCTCCATTACTTCCGTACAGGCAGTATATGTACCGGCCGATGACTTGACCGACCCGGCTCCGGCTGGCACCTTCGCCCACTTGGATGCAACTACTAACCTTTCCCGTTCCATTGCAGAGCTTGGTATTTACCCGGCAGTTGACCCCCTCGACTCCACCAGCCGTATTCTTGACCCGCTGGTCGTAGGTGAGGAGCACTACCAGGTTGCCCGTGGCGTTCAGGCTATTCTGCAGCGCTACAAGGAACTGCAGGATATCATCGCTATTCTCGGTATGGAAGAACTTTCTGAAGAAGATAAGGTCACCGTTGCTCGTGCCCGTAAGATTCAGAAGTTCCTCTCCCAGCCGTTCTTCGTTGGTGAGCAGTTCACCGGTACCCCGGGTCAGTATGTACCCCTGAAGGAAACCGTCCGCGGCTTCAAGGAAATCCTTGAAGGCAAGCACGACGACCTGCCGGAAGGTGCATTCTACATGGTAGGTACCATTGACCAGGCTATCGCTAAAGCTGAAAGCATGAAAGCGGAGTGAGCTTATGGCAGGTATAATGCAGATGGATGTTCTCTCTCCTGATGCTTATGTTCTGCAGACTGATGAGGTTTCGTACATCGAGGTACAGACCACCGGCGGCGGACTGGGTATCTACCCGGGCCACGCTACCATGGTCGCTGCCTTGGCACAGGCCCCGCTGAAATATCGCGACGGCTCCAACAACACTCATTATGTCTTTGTAGACGGTGGCTTCCTTGAGATTAAAGAGAACAAAGCAACCATCTTAAGCACTGCGGCCGAAGCTGCTGATGCCATAGATGCCGCCAGAGCTAAAGCTGCTTTAGAGCGTGCTCAGGCTAAAATTGATAATCCTCCTGCCGATGTTGACATGGCAGAGGTTATCGGCGCTTTGAAACGCGCCCAGGGGCGTCTCAAGACTTTGGAGCTTGCAGGTAAAGCACACTAAGAAAAATGAGAAAGGCATCCTGAACTTCAGGATGCCTTTTTTTCAAAGGAGCGATTTATATGTCAGATATCATGAAACCTGTCGCAGGCAACAAAATGGTTGAGCTTCGTCAGGAAATCAATGATCTGCGTGCAGCACTGAAAAAGATGGATGACCCCGAGCAGATTGCTGCTGCGAAGAAAGAAATCGGCGAAAAGGAAACCTACTATAATATTCTGGCAGACAAGCAGCGCATGGGCCACTGAGGTAAAATGCAGTGACTTATGAACAAATTCAGCCCTGGCTGCCTTGGCTGCGGACTATCTGTGCCTGCTGCTGCTGTTATTATGTAATAAAGGACTCCAGGAAGCATGAAGTACCGTACCGCAATTTCTGGATCATATTCAGCTTCGTATGCTTTCCTCTGACCGGTGCATATATCTACTACAAAGGATATATAAAGCGCAAAGGACAGACCTCAGAGTTGACGAACCGCCAGCTGGAAATGGAAATGAAACAGCGTGAGATGCAGACCAAGCTGCGCCTAGAGCGTAATGCCTGGGAAGAAGCACGCAAAAAGGAACGGAAGCTGAACAGCGAAGCTCAGGCCAAGCTGGAAAAGGAAATCGAGGCAGAACGGAAAAAGCGTGCTGCAGCCCATAAGAAACGCATGAAGGAACTGGCTGAAGAACGCGAACTCCAACAGGAAGCAGCTGCTAAAGCTCTGCACCTTAAATGAATATTTCAAAAAATCGTCGCATAATTGCGGCGATTTTTTTATCGCCTATACAGGATATAACCTGTACGGAAAGGCAGGAAATTTGAATATAATAGAGAATAATTGATAAAGATAAGTGTCTGTAATACACAGTCGCATTATTTTGCAATGAAAATCTCTGATTGAAGAAGGGATGGGTAGTAGTGAAAATGATGAAAAAGGCTTGCTGCGTGTTATTAACAGCGTGGCTAAGTGCTATGCTTGTCACAGGATGCGGGTCGGAAACGAAGCCCGCAGCAAAGCAAACAGTTGAGAAAACACAACAGAATAGTAAAAATGAACAGCATGCCCAGGAGAAAAAGAAACAGGCGGCAGAGGCAGCACGCAAAGACCAGGCCAACTGTTTCAAATATACGGTAACGAGTCTGAAGCACAAATACGACAAAGTAATGCCGTATAACGGTATTTATGTATCATGCATTGTTGAAAATGTAAGCAAGGAGAAGCAGGAGCTGCATTTCAATCGGTTTGCCCTCAAAAAAGAGGGAAGGAACGTGGTAAAACCGGAAAAGCCGCTGAAGGGGTATAATGGTATAGCCAACAATCCGGACAAACCTGATTTTAGCGAGGAAAAATCATCGAAGATACTATATCCCGGGGACAAGGTTTTAGTAAAAATGGAATTTTGGGAGCAAAACGCTCTTATCAAGTCTCTTGAAGGCTGGGCCCTATATTATGAGTATGACCGTCAGGGGAATATGAGGAAGATAGCAAACTTCAAGGATTAATAGTGCGTTTATAAGGAAAAGCCATCACTTTGTATTATTGCAAAGTGATGGCTTTTCGCATAAAAAACGACGCCGCAATAATGATGCAGCGTCGTTATTTTCTAAAAAATGGTAGAGAGTGATATTGATGAAAAAGCCTATAATTAAAGATGTGCTATAGGTACTTGACCGAATTCACTTAAACGAATACAATATATATGTTTGTTATGTAACAAGCCTTACTAGAGATGTCTTGTGAACAGATATATATTTGTATAAGATGCAGGAAAAATATAGGAGATTGTTGAGCATAAGGTTCAAATTCGCTGCGAGTGTGGTTGTATGGACATTGCTCGAAATTAAACTGCGTTTGGATTATACCAGAAAGAAGTAGAACCTACAAAATCTGTTGAGGTGAATATAGGATGGATAGTAATGTTCTTACAATGCTGGATCTTTTTGCCGGAGCTGGCGGTTTATCAGAAGGGTTATCCGAAGCTGGTTTTCATGGGCTCTTTGCCTCAGAGATAGTCCCAATATATGCTGAGACCTACAAGAAAAACCATCCGTCTGCAAGAGTATTAACCGCTGACATTCGCACACTGGATGCCAATAGAATTAGAGAGGAACTTGGATTACAAAAAGGCGAGTTGGATCTTTTAGCCGGTGGTCCCCCATGTCAGGGGTTTTCAATAAATGCTCCAGTCAGAAGCGTGTTCGACCAACGAAACCATTTATTTAAAGAATATCTTCGCTTTGTGGAAGCTTTTCAGCCTAGAGCTGTACTTATAGAAAATGTTCCTGGACTGGTTTCTTTTGAACATGGAGCCACATTACATGCAATTTTAGACTCTCTTGCAGAATTAGGATATGGAGCTGATGTTAGGATTCTTGGAGCTGCCTATTATGGTGTGCCTCAAATGAGATGGAGAGCTATTATTATTGGGGTGCGAGGAAAAGATATACCAACAATGGCATTTCCGGAACCGATTTATCATGCACCAATAAGACCGAATTTTGCAACAACTTTTGATGGACAAGTTTTGGTGAAATATCCATCAGAAATGGCATCTTCTCGTTTTACGACAGTTCAAGAGGCCATCGGAGATTTGCCACCTCTTAAGGCTGGTGAAAAGGGAGTTGCAATAAAGGAGTATATGTGTGATCCATTGTGTGATTATCAGAGAAGATTACGCGTTGGAAGTAGCGGAGTCTATAATCATGAAGCTCCAAAACTTTCAAAAATAAATTTGGAGCGCTTAAAGTTTATAAAGCCAGGAGGTAATTGGACGGACATACCGGATCATATGTTGCCGAAAGGGATGCAGTCGGCAAGAAAATCAGATCACACGAAACGGTATGGAAGGGTTGAACCCAACGGACTTGCATCTACAATACTAACAAAGTGTGATCCGCACTGGGGGGCTTTTTTTCATTACGAGCAAGAACGGTCATTTACTGTTCGAGAAGCGGCAAGAATACAGTCATTCCCAGATCATTATATCTTTACAGGGTCGCAAGCAGAGCAATTCGCTCAAGTTGGAAATGCAGTTCCTCCATTGTTAGCAGAGGCTGTTGGGCTTGCAATTAAGTCTATTTTACAGGAGGTACAGTAATATGGCTGGATATATATCTGAATTTTTCGGGTATCGAGCGGAGGATTCTTCTGCGACTGCCATAAGTGCAGCAAATAAAAAGTGTTGCCCATTTCTGGGGACACAATGTACAAAAGTTCTATCGCGAGATCGAACCGTATCTGGTGTTTGCTCCATACACCTGAGTTCGGCAAAATCACCTAATGTTATTTGTTGTCCGATAAGAATATATGCTGATGATTATAAAATGCTGAGAACAATAGCAAAAATGGCGTTTAAAAAGGATTATAATCTATATTCTGGGCGTGCTGCTGTTGATAAGGCAAAAGTCGAAGGTGGCGCCATTGCTGTTTTTGGACATGGATGGGGTGGAGAGTTACGACTGCCCCAGCGGAAAGGAACAGGGTCATATTTTGTTGACTGGGTTCTTGCACTTTTGGATGAAACAGGTGAATTGGTAGAATTAACTGCTATTGAAGTTCAAACTATAGATACTACAGGAAACTATCGAGAAGCAAGAGCTGCATTATTAAAGGATAGATTAATTAATGCAGATACAGTTGGATTTAATTGGGAGAATGTATCGAAAAGAATTATCCCACAACTTATATACAAAGGACAGGTACTGCAACGAGAGGATTTATGTCGTACAGGACTTTACTTTGTGTGCCCTTCTCCTGTTTATGAGCACGTTTTGAACAGGCTTGGTGGAAAAGATAAAGTTCCTAAATTTCCTGCACTGCCGGCATCAATCCACTTCATTTCATACGATTATATGTGTCAGTTTTCTGACATTGCCGATGGCGAGATTGTTCCATTAGGTATTACAGAAGAACATTGTACAACAGTTTATAAAGTTCAGGAAGCATTCTCTTCGATGGACTTGCCAGAAGGAAATGTTTATCGAGATGCTATAAGACGGTCACTATATGGGAATGATGAATGAATAAACAATAATTGGATAGCCATAACCGACAAGTGAATATGTGGTTTTACGGTCGTAAGATGGTGCTTTCAAAGAAATGAGTAAATTGTGGCGTGCGGAGTGAATCAGAATGATTAGAAAAATACACATCACACAATACCGAAAACTCAACGACTTAGATTTAGAATTCACACCAGGGTTAAACGGAATCTCAGGGACTAATGGTACATGTAAAACATCTTTACTGCATTTGTTTAGTAATTCACTTCAGGCTGTTACCAGTAGTTGTAATTGGTTAAATGATAAGAAATGTTTACAAGTCATAAATGCTGTAAACGCTGTGACAAATCCTAAAGTTGAGACTCTTACCCGTGGTGATAAGAAATACAATGATCCCGCACACGGGGTTAGTGGTGTACTATTCAACGTTGATTATTGGGGAGAAGAATCTCTAGGTTTCCGACGACATAATTCCCCAGTAAATACACGGTATGCAATAAAACCTCTTTACAAGAGAGGGGCTCACGAAAAATTGCCATATTGCCCTGTTGTTTATCTTGGGCTGTCAAGATTAGTTCCTTATGGAGAATTCCAAAATGACGAAGCAATTGAAGGTATACGCAGGGAGCTTCCAATTGAATACCAAAATGAGATTAATGAGCTGTACAGACAATTTACGCACTATGAAATCACATATAGTTCTGCACAGCAAATGGGTGATTTAAAAACGAGGGCTGAATTTTCAAGTAATTCAGAAGGTATAGATTCTAACACAATATCAGCCGGAGAAGATAACCTATATATTATACTTGTGGCTATTGTATCTTTGAAATATTATTACCAATCCATAAGGTCGCAGCGTAAAATAGAAAGTGTTTTGCTTGTGGACGAACTAGATGCTACACTACACCCGGCATACCAGATTAAAGTATTAAGAGTTCTGAGAAAGTATTGTGAAGATAATAAAATTCAGGCAGTCTTTACAACACATAGCATGGCGGTCATAAAAGATTTACTTGAAAAAAAAGACAATGTTATTTACCTCCTAGATAATATAACGAATGTTGCAAAGATGGATGCCCCTGACTTTTATAAAATAAAAATGCATTTAAGCTCTCTGACAAGGCAGAACATATATCAGGACAAAATTATTCCAATTTTCACAGAGGATGAGGAAGCTAGATGTTTACTAAGAATGATGTTGGATTATTTTGTTGTAAAAAAACCAGAAGAATTTGCGGTTGTTCATAGTCTTTTATACTTAGTAGGGGTCAGTATTGGTGCTGACAGTCTGACCGGTATTTTTAAAGATAGTAAAATGCTTCGTATGACGATGGGCGCTATTTGTGTTTTGGATGGAGATCATGATTCTGATATATCCAGTTGTATTGTTGCGCTCCCGGGAAAGAACGAGCACGGTACATCATGTAAATTATCTCCGGAATTGCTCCTTTTAGACTATGCCAGGATTATATATGATGCTGATGATGCTTTTTGGACAGATCCTGTAATAGTAGATAAAGGGTATGGAAAACCGTATTATCTGGAACACATTTACGAACCATGGATGCAGTTTAGCCGAGAAAGCGAAAATGGGGAAACAAACAAGAAACGTAGAGTGTTTGTAAAGGAGTTATTTAATGCTGAAAAAACGTTTTTTGAATTATTATTTAAGCACTGGTTACATAACGAAGAAAATAGGGGTGCCATATATAAGTTTTACTGTGATTTAAAGAAACTGTTTAAAAAAGTTGCTATGTATAACGAAATTAATCCTAACGAATGGAAATAGATTTATGATGGAAAGGAGCTATGTAAATGCCGCAGACATACACGCCGTTACGTTACCCCGGCGGGAAGACGAAATTATATAGCTATGTAAAAACCATTATAGAAGCGAACAATCTACATGGCACATATATTGAACCATTTGCTGGGGGGGCTGGTCTGGCACTCAAATTATTATTTAAAAATGATGTAAAACGAATCGTGATTAATGACTCAGATCCTGCTATTTATGCAATATGGCAGATGATTCTAGAGTCGCCAGAGGAATTGTGTAAGTTTATCATGGAGGTTCCCTTGACTATAGAGGAGTGGGAGCATCAGAGGAACCTTTATATGACTTTGCACGATGTTCCATCAATAGAGTTGGCAAAGTCAGCCTTTTTCTTGAACCGGACGAATATTTCTGGTGTTATAATGGGTGGGGTAATTGGTGGGAAAAAGCAAATTGGAAACTATAAGATAGATGCTCGTTTTAATAGATCTGAACTAGTTAGCAAAATTTTTGCTATCAATAAAAGAAAAGACCATATTGATTTGTATAATCTTGATGCAATAGAGTTTATTGCTCCATCAGTACTTCGACATTATTATAAAGCGTTTATAAACTTTGATCCGCCGTATGTTTTTAAAGGTAGCAAATTGTATATGAATGCATATCAGGAAAAAGATCATATATGTCTCAGAGATGCTATTCAAAAATGTACGAGAAAGTGGATTGTAACTTATGATATGTGCGATTTGATTGCAGATTTGTACGGGGAATATCGCAGTAGTTTTTTGGAGTTTACATACAGTGCAAAAGGAACACGAAAAGCTAAAGAGTACATATTCTTTAGTGATAACCTTATAGTGCCCAATACGATTAGGTTGTTTTAGTGAAATTGCCGGAAGATTTATTTTTCTCGAACAGAATTCGCGGGATATAAGCCAAGGATACTAGTAAGGGAGAGACCTGTGTTGGACAAAAGAAAATATCGGCAAATAATGGAATAACTATGATATGAGATTGACGAAATTTTAAGAAGGAAAGATATAATGTCTTTTATCAATGGATAGATTCTTTGTTCGTTGTCGTTGTGTGCTTAAAATGCGGAGTCCTTAATCCTTGTGGATACTTGCGTGAATAGCGCGCAAGTTGTAAATTTAATTGAATATAAAATAGCTGCGTGACTCTGTGCGGTTTGCACGGTCACGCAGCTATTTTATATTGTGAATTTTAAATTGACCGCTATCCATTCTTTTGGCGGCAGCTCGAAGATGCTGCATATTATTCTGGCTGTAGAATTTGGCAGAGTTGTCGGTTTCCTTTTTCGTATCCAATACCTCTGTCGTTTTTGTGGTTGATTTATCTGACATATATACCTCTTAGAATCCTAGCTCCCCATGTCTGCCGCTTTGGTCAATAACAGAGTATAACTACAGTCCTAAATCCTTATTCAAATCTGCGGTTGATGCAAATGCCTGACTCAGATTTCGTCTTTGCCGCACATCTTCCAGATCCTGCTGAAGTTCGGAGGAAAGTCGTCGGTTGGCGGTAATCTCAAAAGGAATTTTGCCGGAGTTTATTACCGCCTTTGCGAATAGGTTCACGGCGGTAGTCATATTAAGGCCCATTTCCTGAAGCAGGATTTCAAGGTCTGCTTTGACCGTAGTATCCATGCGAACTTGTACTGTTGTTGTAGGCATCTTTCATCACCTCGTAGTAATATATAACTATATTATATATTACCTGCTGTGAAAATCAAGTAAAAAGAAAAAGGCTGCAGTGGTTTTGTAGCCTTGTTAAAAGCTTAGTCGCCGTAGTCCTCTGCCGCGGCTTTTGCTGCAGCTAGGATGGCGCTGATGTCTTTTTTCTCCCGGGGTGCCGGGGCGGTGAATTGATTGGCCGGGCGCTGGGGGAAAGCGGGGGGAGCGGCCTTCGGCGTCAGCGGCATTATCCGCTCGGTTGGAGGCTTTACCTCCGGCAGCGGGCAGTTGCGGGTTGGATTGACCCAGCGGCGGGCTGCATTGGCCTCGGCTATTTCTTCCGGTGTCTTATCACTTCGGATATACGGTAGCTTGAAGCGGGCTTTGGCCCGGTCGTTCTCAGTCTTTGACTTCTTCATGAGGGCATTGACCACCATCTCTTCAGCCCAGGGGGGCGGGGACAGCTCTTCCTTCTCCCACTTGATGATGGTATCGTAGGGAATCTTGAACATGGCGGAGATGGCCTGCGGGGTGAGTCCTGCCTGCAGTCTGTACTGTTTAATCCTGTTTATCATGGTGTTCCTCTGTACTGGTTTCAAACATTCTATTCAAGTCTGTCTGCGGAAAGAATTTTTCAATAAGTGATTGCAAATCATCCGGCGGCGGGGCCGTTAGGGTCAGCACTTCATTGTTCTTCCACGGCTGGGTGATGGATATCTTGTAAGCATGGAGAGCCTGTCTGGCGATGGGGCAGTCTTCGTCCCGGGGTGGGCCGTACAGGTCGTCACCAATAAGGGGATGACCGAGGTGAGCGAAGTGGGCTCGTATCTGATGCGTGCGGCCTGTCTCCAGTGCGATATCAAGAAATGACAGCTTTTGCCCGCTGTTCTCATTGACAGCGATAGTCCGATAGTGAGTGATTGCCGGCTTGCCCTTCTCATCATCACGGACACACTGCTCGATGATGCTGCCGTCCTTCGGGCCAAGTGGCAGGTCTATGGTGCCGTCAGGCTCCGACATTTCTCCGGGAATAACCGCTAGATAGCTGCGGGAGAAGCACTTGGCACCGTCCTTCATCAGCTGATTCTGTACCTGGGGCTGACGGGCAATAATAAGCAGTCCGGAGGTGTCCCGGTCAAGCCGATGGACAAGGTGGAAGATACTGTCCTCACCCCGTTCCCGATAGCGGCGAAGCACAGCTGCGCCCAGCAAGGAGATTGGCTCCCGTGGGGTAGGATGGACGAGAAGGCCGGCTGGCTTGTTGAGGATGAGGAGTCGCTCATCCTCGTATACGATGTCAAGCTCCGGAAGAACGGCATCGTCTGGCGCCGGCTTCAGATTGTCTGTCTCCGGCAGCTCGCCAATGAATTCGTCACCGCCGTGGAGAGTGGTGATAGCCACTCTGACCTCCACGCCGTTTACAGTTGTCCTGCCGTCCCATTTCAGCCGCTTCCACAGCCGGTGGGACAGACCGATATAGCGGGTGCAGAAGGTTCTCGCCTCTATTGATTCAATTTCCGTTGGGACTGTATAGCGATATATCATGTAGTATTCCTTTGCAAAAGTGATACCATATTATATCATTTCAGCAGGATAAAAGAAAATTAAAAACTGCCGTACAATGCATTGGTATGCAGAGTACGGCAGTCTTTTATCTTGTTGGCAGCTTATTCAGCCCCGCCCATATTTCCCGGATAGTAGGGGAGAGCAAAGGCCTTCTCATTGTCCATCTGGAGGTAGTCAAAGGCCATGCCGGCGGTGGCGCCAATCATCTTCATGCACATCTTCCGACGGTCTTTGCAGTGCCAGTCTTCGTACTTGCTGCAGATGTCACGGCAGAGGACGCCGCCGTTGGCTTCCTGGAAGTCGTGGACGATGTGATTGTAGCGGCGATAGTATTTCTCGGCGATTTCGTGACCACGGACTTCCGGGTCTACCTTCCATGGGTCGGGGCGGCCGTAGACAGCACCGTTGGCCATGACAGCCGCCGACAGGGCACCGCAGGTGAAGCCTGAGAGACCGATGCCGCCGCCGAAGCCGATAGCCATAGCCCGTGTCTCCGGAGCCACATCCAGCTCGCCGGCCCGGATGAGGGCATCGTAGACGCACTCGGCACAGTTGAGACCGCTCTTGAAATTCTCGATAGCCAGAGAGACTACCTTCTCCCGGCGTTCTTCAAGAGTCATAGCGTTGTTTTCCATAGAAATACCTCCTTCATGAACATAGAGCCTATTTTACACTGAGGGGGACTGCTTTCGTTGTTAAGCTTATTTCGGATTCAAATTACTGTCATTATATCATTATTTCTGCGGGAATAAAACAAGGGACAGCTTCAAGGCAGAATTATCCTTCCGCCTTCTTCGGCTCCCGCAGCAGCAGGCTGGCGGCGGCGCAGGCGGCTGAGATAAGCACCAGCAGCTCCATGGCCCGCAGGAGACCGTATTCATCGGCAAACCAGCCGATGGCCGGGAGAACTATACCGCCTACCGAGAAGGCAAGTCCCATGGTTATTCCAGAGGCGAAGCCTATGCTCCTGGCCAGATAGCTTTGACCGAGGACAACAAAGGAGGAGTAAACACCGTGTATGGCACAGCTTAGCGGCAGCAGCAGTGCGTAGACCAGCATTAGCTGATGTCCCCAGACAATAGCCGCCAGAATGGGAACCATAGCTAGACAGCCGTAGCGGAGAACATGGGCATAGCCGATTCTGTCAGCCAGTCGGCCGCCGACGAGAGTAGTGAAGATGCCGATGGCAGCAAAAGCCGACAGGGTAGAGGAGCCGGCGGCGGTAGTAGCGCCCAGCTCCCGGATGCAGAAGAGGGGCAGGAAGCCGGAAAGTCCGCAGATTACTACCGAGCGGAGCATAATGACAACGGTAAGGCGGCAGAAGGAGGACCAGTCATTGGTGAGGCCGCCGCTTTTGCCGGCGATGTCCTGCTTCTCCACCAGGAGCTTCTGGGCGGATGCCTTCAGCTTCGGTACGATGAAGAGCAGACCGATACCCATCAGCAGACCGAGGGCACCGAAGAACTGCAGCCCTGACAGTCCCCAGGTGGAAATGAAGAATACAGCCAGCAGGGGGCCAATGCCGAAGCCGGCATTGCCGCCTACGGAGAATATGCTGACACCGGCTCCGGGCCGTGAGGCGGAGAGGACATTCACCAGACGAACAGCCTCCGGATGGAAAGCAGCCGAGCCGATACCCATAGCGGTGATGGCGGCGAAGAGCAGACCGTAGTCGCTGAAGCTGCCCAGCAGCGCAAAGGAAACAAGTGATACCAGCACGCCGCTGCCGATAAGAAATCCTTTTTCCGTCCGGTCGGCAATATGGCCGAATATGGGCTGAATGAAGCTGGAGAGAAACGATGAGGCGAACATCAGTCCCGCCACATCCGTGTACGCCAGATTGTAGGCAGTGGCGAGAAAGGGCAAAGCTGCCGGCAGAGCGCCGGGGCCAAGGTCACAGCACAGGTGAGCAAAGGCGAGAAGGTATAGTGCTTTCTTATTCAATTTATCCTTTCTGTCCTTTCACATATTCCTGATAGGTACTGTACATTTCCTGCCGGGTCTTTGCCCGTGGCCACAGGTCACCGACCGCCGACTCCCGGAGGGCAGCGCCAAGGCGATCGTAGAGGAGCGGGTCATCGGCAGTGAGACGGGCGATAAGCTCCTTTATCTCCTGTCGTTTCGTGTGACCGTCGTAGGGACAGGGACTCTTGACTGGGGTTATGCCGTGGATTGGCAGGGCATCGATGATTTCCTGCTCCCGCAGATAAATGAGAGGGCGGATTACCGTGATGTCGCTTTTGTCCAGATAAGTTTTTGGCAGGAAGGTAGAAATCTGTCCCGAGGACAGCAGCCCCATCATGAGCGTCTCTACAGCATCGTCGTGATGATGGGCATAGGCTACCTTGCTGCAGCCAGTTTCTTTGGCATAGCGGTTTACTGCACCCCGCCGGAAAAAGGCGCAGGTGAAGCAGCGGTCTTTGTCTCCCTGTGCGGCAATGGTGCCGGCGATGTCCACTTCACGGCTGGCGTAGGGGACATCCAGACGGCGGCACAGGTCAGCCATGGCGTCCAGCCCTTTTTGGAAATCCGGGGAGAACTGGGGATTGACCGTGAAGGCGCGAAGCTCAAAGTTCTTTTTTAACCGGGAACGCATGGTGGCAAGAGCATACAGTAGAAGAATGCTGTCCTTTCCTCCGGAAAGGCCTACCAGTATCCTGTCCCCATCCTCGATAAGCTGAAATTCTACAATGGCCCGCATTATTTTACTGAAGTACAGCTGCGGCAGAGGCCGCAGCTTTTTTATTTCTGTGGTGCTGTTATCCGACATGATACAGTCCCTTCGCAGTTAGTTGAGCAGATGACACGGCAATAATGGCCGCTGAATGCTAATGGAATGAAACCGGCAGCGGCAGATTTCATTCCATCGCCATTATCATACTCCATCACAGTATAGTAGGCAATGATTTTTTCTCTTTGGGAGCTAATGCGGGAACTTTCAGATTCTAATGGTATTCTTATTTGAGTAATCCGCGCTAATGATGTATAATTAGAAAATAAATAAATTTAATGAGGAAAAGCTATGTCAATTACAAGCATTTTTTATAATCTGAAAAAGAATACGCTGGCCCGCCGCCTGTCGCAGTCCTTTGCCGGGATTGCGGTTGCCGGTTCTCTGTGGCTGGGCGTCCTGCCGGCAGCAGCCGCTATGCCGGAAATCATGCCCACAGCGGAGCTGGTCAAGGGTATGACCGGCGAAGCATATACGGTAGTGGACAGCGACGGCGAGATACAGTCCTTCGATGTAGAAATCGTAGGCGTGCTGGGTACAGGCCGCGGTTCCCGCCGGATGATTCTCGCCCGGGCCTCCGGCCCCGTGGTGGAGTCGGTAGGCGGCGTACTGCAGGGTATGAGCGGCAGCCCTGTCTATATCGACGGACGGCTGGTAGGTGCTGCGGCGGCTACCTTCAAGGATATGGATGCCTATATGTTCCTGATTACTCCTATTGAGGACATGATGGAGATATGGAATATGCCGGACCCCAAGGCCAACCGTAAGAACAAGAAGATAGATATAAAGAAGGCGGCTGAAGAACGGGAAAAGGCCGAAAAAGCCAGAGAACGGCGGGCCAAGCTGCGGAAGGAGCGGCGGGCAAAGGCTAACGGCGAGGATGGCAAGGCGGCTGACGGTAAGAAGGCGCCTGAGGAAAAGCCGGAGGAAGGCGTCATCGGCGATTTGCCAAAGGATATGAGGTCGGGCGCCAAGAAGGAGAAGCCGGAGGCCGTTCCCCCGGTGGTAAAGGATGACAAGCACCCCGACGGATATATGAAGGCCGAGGAGGTACCGGCGCCCACTGTGGAATCAGAGGATGCTGCCGAGGCGAAGTCCCGCTACATTGGAGAGCGCCGCAAGCTGTTCATTTCCGGATTTGAGGGTGCGGCTGCCGACATACTGGCCCGGAAGCTGGGGCCGCTGGGCTACGATTTGCAGCCCTTTATGGGCATATCTCTGGCCGGCGGCAGTGTAGCCGGTGTCCAGCCGGCCGAGCCGGTCAAGGATGACAGCAAGGCTGAAGGCAAAGCTGAGAGCAAGCCGGAGAGTAAGGCTGAGGAAAAGCCCGCGGAGCAGAAAGAGGGAAAGGCTGCCGAAAAGCCGGAGGAAAATAAAGACGGGAAACCGGCAGACAAGAAGGACAGCAAGGATAAGAACGGCAAGGACGCTGCAGAAGTAAAGCAGGATAAAAAGAAATCCGACGAAAAGCAGGACAAGAAAGAGGATAAGGCAAAGGCAGAAACCAAGGAAAAGAATATTCTTGACAAGGTGGAGCTGAAGCCGGGCTATAAGAAAGCCGATGACAGCAAAACTGAGCAGTTCATCGAGGTGAGGGAGCCCTCCGGCCCTGTGTCCATCGACTTCGACCCGAAGCTGGAGCCGGGCAGCCCGGTAGGCGTAGCGGCTGTGTACGGTGACTTCACCGTGGGAGCCACCGGTACGGTAACGGCTGTCGACGGCAGCAAAATACTCGCCTTTGGTCATTCCTTTGCCCACAAGGGTAACACGAACTTCTTCATGACCGATGCTACGGTCATCGGTACTGTCAACGGACAAACCGACGGCATGAAGCTGGCCAATGTTGGCAGCATTATCGGCCGGATTAATCAGGACCGTGGCTGCGGCATTGCCGGCATCATGGGAGTATACCCCACGACTGTACCCATTAAGCTGAAGGTAGTAGACCGCTCGCTGAACCGGAAGATGTACTTTACGGCCCAGTGTGCCTACGATGAAGATTTACTGCCGGCAGTCTCGGCGGCTATCCCGGTAGCGGCAATCGCCCGTACCTGTGACAGCGGCGCCCCGGCTACCATCGGGGTGAAGTTCAAAATCAAGTCCAATGTCTTTGCGGCAGAAGCTCCGCCGGATGCTTCTCCGGAGGAAAAGAGCCTCGACATCGAGAGGTCGAACCTTTTCTACTCAGTTGATGACGGCGGCCTGTCAGCCTTTGCCGAGCTGAACAATATCATCACCCTCATCACGGCAAACCGTGAGGAGGAGTCGGATATATACGGCATAGATGTAGAGATTACCACCGAAGCGAAGCGGCGGACAGCCCGGCTCATTTCGGCAACCCCGTCCAAGCCGGAGGCAAAGCCGGGAGAGGAAATCACCTTCCGGACTGTGGTCAAGCCTTATCGCGGTGAGAAATTTACGGTAGAGGTGCCATACATCATACCGAAGGCACGGCCGGAGGGTAAATTCTATATAGACCTCCACGGCGGCGGTCTCGTCCAGATACGGCAGGTACTGGAGTCGGCCATGATGGACCTGGAGGACAAGGAAACCACTGCCGACAGGATTCGCCGGGTGCTTCAGACCTACTCCAACAACCATATCGTCGCAGAGCCGGCGGCCAATCCTCCCCTCATGAGCGAAAAGGATCAGAAGAAGGAAATAAGGAAGGCCATCAAGCGAGCCGAGGAGCTGGACAGAAAGCGCCGGGAGCAGGAGGCAAAGGGCGAGAAGGCAGAGCCGGAGCCTGTGCCGGAGCCTACGGAAACCGACTACATCATTGAGAATTATGTTCAGACATCAGTGATGATTAAGTCATGATTTAATATTGTATTGTAAAAGAATTTTGTGTTATAATATTCAATATCTATAAATAAACGAAGACAAAGGCAAGCGTTTTACGGAATACACCTCATTACCCGGCAGGGTAAGAGAGGGGAGGGTAATAAATGGAAGGCAAATTAACAATCCTTATATGTGATGATTCCAAGCTGCTGAGGAAGAAACTCAAGACTGATCTGGAACAGCTTGGCTGCGAGGTAGTGCAGGCCGAGAACGGCAAAGACGCTATAATGAAGCAGCTCCAGTACAAGCCCGACGGTGTCTTTCTCGATGTCGTCATGCCCGAGGTCGGCGGCATGGAGGCACTGCGGGTTCTCAAGGAAATCAATCCGGATCTTCCCATTGTCATGCTTTCCTCTGTAGGAACTCCCGATAAACTCATGGAAACCCTGAAGATGGGTGTCCTTGATTTCATTCAGAAGCCTTATAGCACCTCTCAGCTGGAGAAGGCTGTCAGCTCCATCAGGAAGAAGGTGGGCAAGGATGAATAGTAAATTTTTCCCTCAGTATCTGTTCAACACCGATAAAATGGCGGAGGACAATATCCGCCTTTTGCTGAAGCGTGCGGCAAAGACTGAGGCATCCCTCGCAGTACGGGCATTTCGTACCTGCGACATCCGAGCAGAGCTGTTCCTGGAGCTGCTGCCCCTGAGCGACAAGGATGCAGAGGCAAAGCTGCTGGAAGCAAAAATCGTCGATGAAGCAGGTTTGGCAGCTATCCGTACCGATAACGGCGATGTAGGCCTGAATTTCCTTCAGATTCTGCTGGATGACGGTATCTATTCGCCGGAGACGTTGGTAGAGCTGCTGGCGGAATTTGATAACGGCCCCTGTCCTGTCAGTGCTGTTATTGAGAAGGAAGCCGGTGCAGAATTTGAGCCGGAGACGGAGCTGTTCAGCCGATATGTCCGCAGCTTCGTGGACTCCATAGACAGATTTACCGGAGACATTGCGATTATCGCCGGGGCAGAAGGAGTAAATCCGATTTACGCCCTTGGCATTATGCCCATGGAATACAACGCCGTATCTCAGCGTATTGACGGTGACCAGCCCTTCGTAGCAGGTGTGGCGGCTACCGATGAGCCGTTCTGCGGTCTGGCCTCCAGCTACAGCGGAGAGGACATCCCGGCCCTGAATGACATGGCAGTGGACAGCGTCAGCGAGCTGCTGAATGTAATCAACGGTATTTACGCTGTTGAGCTGGCTCGTCAGCATCTGGAGGTCGATCTGGAGATGCCCAGGTCTGCACAGATGCCGGCGGCACCGCAGCCTCAGAAGCTGATTGTGAAGGTGACGGCCAACTGCGGCGAGATGTATCTCATTCTGGCCAAGGAAGAATACCTTCCCCCCATCACTATTTTCTAAGAAATCTGATTGCAGGAGCTTTCTTCGGAGGGCTCCTGATTTATTTTCCAAGAAATTTATTATTTCTGTGATTTTTTCGTTGACAAATAAAGAGTCATAATATATAATACCTAATGTTGTGACGACAATAGAATATATCTTGTGAGTCAAGCATGGAGAGTTGTCCGAGTGGTTGAAGGAGCACGCCTGGAAAGCGTGTATACGGTGAACGCTGTATCGAGAGTTCGAATCTCTCACTCTCCGCCATTTTTTTACCCTTTTTTAGGGGTAATTTTCTTTTTCAGAAAAATTCCAAGGCAATGTGATAAGCTTGTGAATGTTGGAGCCTTTCCGGCTCGGTTCACAGCGCCCAGGTCTTGCGCAAGGCGGCCTCGTGAATCTCGTCAGGTCCGGAAGGAAGCAGCGATAAGCGATCAGCCGTTTGTGCCGCGAGGTAGCCGGGGGGCTGTGCGCCGAGGCGTAAAGGCTCATTTTATTTCCCGGAAGTCCCAGTTGGTGACTTTGACAAGGGACCCTGATAAATGATATAATAAATACGCTTTTTCGTGAGTACAAAAGATGATCGCGGGTATCCGCAAGGATACATGAGGAAAGTCCGGGCTCTATAGGGCGCTGTGCCGGTTAACGGCCGGGGGGAGTGATCCCCGGAAAGTGTCATAGAAACGAAAACCGCCTCAGTCCGCTGAGGTAAGGGTGGAAAGGTGCGGTAAGAGCGCACCGGCATCCGGGTAACCGGGTGGCCTGATAAACCCCACAGGGAGCAAGACCAAGTAGGGAAGGGATGATGCGGCCCGCGGAGCCTTCCGGGTTGGTTGCTTGAGCCGTCGGGTAACCGGCGGTCCAGATAAATGATCATCGCCGCTTTTGCGGAACAAAACCCGGCTTATTGAGTGCTCACGGTCGTGCATCTCAGTCAGTTGTCGCAAGTGATAGCTGCTGTTTGAAATAAATAGTTAGTGTTGTCCGGGCTTAGTACCGAATCCGCCCGGGGAGCGGGGGAACCAATTATTTGGGGTGAACGGCATTTGCCGAGGCTGTTTCTCCGGCCCAACCCGTCAGCTAACCTCGCAGGTCAAGAGAGAGGAGTATCCCAATTGTTCTTTTCATGGAAAAAATGCGCTGCTTTTCTGGGCGCTGCCGTATGTGCTTTGTCTTTAACATCTATGACTCCTTCTGCTGAAGCTTCTGCATTCCAGGTAGGCGACCAGGGGGCAGAGATTGCAGAGTTCCAGGGCGTGCTTGCCGGTCTCGGCTACGATGTAGTTGCCGACGGTGACTACGGCCCGGCTACCGTAGAAGCGGTAAAGGATTTCCAGAAGAAGCGCGGTATGGAAGCTGACGGTATGGTGGGACAGACCACCTACTCCCTGCTCATGGGCGGCCGGCAGATGCCGGAAGTAAGCCGCGGCAACAACTATGTTGCTCGTCGAATCGTCCAGTCTGCCATCCAGTACATCGGTGTACCGTATGTATTTGGCGGCACCAGCCCTTACGGCTTTGATTGCTCCGGCTATGTTCAGTATGTATTCGCAAACTGCGGCATGTCCCTGCCGAGAGCAGCCGATGACCAGTATGAGATTGGTATTCCTTTGGAGCAGCGTGAGCTCCGCACCGGAGACCTCGTATATTTCTCCACCTATACCTACGGCGCAAGCCATGTAGGCATCTATCTGGACGAAGGCAGATTTATTCACGCCTCCTCCAGCCGCGGCGTCACTATCGATAGCCTCTACGATGATTACTGGGTAGAGACCTATATCGGTGCTCGCAGAGTACTGTAACGGACAGCAAAGACGAGAGGCTTCGGCCTCTCTTTTTTTGTGTCGGGAAGCCTGTCGGCACAGGCGGTTTTCGTTGACAAGGGCCTGCTTGTCGTGAGATAATAATTTTGGATTAGTGTGTCCTAAAGATTGTAATACTGTCTGCATGGAAGAGAAGGATTTGACCATGGATATTGAAAAAATCGTCAGAGAAAAGGCTGCGGAGGCGAAGGAAGCCTCCCGGAAGCTGGCCGTACTGCCTACAGCCGTGAAGAACAGCGCACTGCTGAAGATGGCAGACCTGCTGGAAGAAAAGGCAGCGCAGGTATTGGCAGCAAACGAAGAAGATATAAAAGAAGCCCGCGAAAACGGAATAAAATCATCCTTTATCGACCGGCTCCTGCTGACGCCGGAGCGGATAAAGGGAATGGCTGACAGCCTCAGAGCCACGGCGGCCCTGCCTGACCCTATCGGGGAGGGAGATTTCGCGACAGTTCGCCCCAACGGGCTGGAGCTTCGCCGGGTACTGGTGCCTATGGGTGTCGTTGCCATCATATACGAGGCTCGTCCCAATGTTACAGCCGAGGCAGCCGGCCTGTGCCTGAAATCCGGCAATGCTGTCCTCCTGCGAGGCGGCAAGGAAGCGCTGAAATCAAATCTGGCAGTGATAAATGTCCTCAGAGAGGCTGCCTACGGTGCAGGAGTACCGGAAGGTGCGCTGGGCTTTATCGACTTCACCGACCGCAGTGCCGTCGATGCCATGCTCCATGCCAACGGATTGATTGATGTTGTCATTCCCCGAGGCGGAGCTGGCCTCATCAAGAAGGTAGTTGCCAACTCGGCGGTACCGGTCATCGAGACCGGAGCAGGTATCTGCCATACCTTTGTGGACAGCTCGGCTGACTTCGATATGGCGGTGAATATCATCGTCAATGCCAAGACTTCCCGTCCCTCCGTCTGCAATGCTATGGAGACTCTGCTGATACACGAAGCCGTAGCCGCAGAATTCCTGCCGCTGGTATCGAAGGCTCTCCGGGAAAAAGGTGTAGAGCTGAGAGGCTGCGAGAAATGCCTGGCAATCGTCCCGGATATGAATGCCGCATCCCCGGAGGACTGGGCTACCGAGTACGATGACCTCATCCTGTCGGTAAAGGTAGTCAGCGATGTATCTGAGGCGATAGCGCATATCAACCGCTACAACACCGGCCACAGCGAGACTATCGTCACGAAGGATCTGGTCAATGCTCATCGCTTCCAGGCGGAGGTGGACGCCGCCGCGGTGTATGTGAATGCCTCGACCCGTTTCACAGACGGTTTTGAGTTCGGCTTCGGTGCGGAAATCGGCATTTCTACCCAGAAGCTTCACGCCAGAGGCCCCATGGGACTTCGGGAGCTGACCTCACAAAAGTATCTGATATACGGTAACGGTCAAATTAGATAATGACTGTATTATAAGTTAGGAACAGATTCGCATGAACAAGATGGAAGAGTGGCTCTATGAGGGCGTGCCTGATTCGGAGCGCCCGGAGCGAAACCGAAGCGATTACAAAAAGCCGGAGTCCAAGGTGAAACAGCTTACCATGGAAGAGCTGGAGCAGCAGAGTGACTTCACCGAGGGAGAGAAATATTCTCCGCTGCAGACCGCTCAGGCTTATGCCCGTACTATTGCACAGGACAATGCCACCGAGAAGGGGCATCATGACAATGTGGATTATGCTAAAGCAATCATCATCATCGTTGTCTCGGCAATTGCGATATATGCGTTATTTGGAATTATCATTGCAGTAGTCAGCAGCATGTTCACTATGCCGCCGGAGCCCTGAGAGGGGATTGTGAAATGAAAGCAGTAACGCGAAGAATCGGTATCATGGGCGGTACCTTCGACCCCATCCATGTCGGCCACCTCATGACGGCGGAAGCGGTGAGGGATGAGTTCGGTCTGGACAAGGTCATCTTTGTTCCGGCTGCAGTGCCTCCTCACAAGATGGATCAGCAGGTCACGGAGGCCCGGCACCGCTACCTCATGACGGTGCTTGCCACGACTTCGAATCCTCACTTCGATGTGTCGTCCATAGAGATGGACCGCCCCGGCCCGTCATATACTATCGACACCATATATGAGCTGAGACGGCAGTACGGTGAGAATACCGACCTGTTTTTTATAACCGGTGCCGACGCAATAGCTGAGATTCCCACATGGGACAGGATTGAGGAGCTGCTGGGACTTTGCCAGTTCATTGCCGCCACCAGACCGGGCTTCCTGCCAAATGTTGACAATATCAAGGAATACTTCGGTGAGCTTGGCAGCGCCAGAATTCATCGGCTGGAAACACCGGAGCTTGAGATATCCTCCACGAATATACGGGACCGGCTGAAGCGGGGATTTTCCATAAAGTACATCGTCCCCCCCGCTGTGGAGGACTACATATACAAAGAAGGGCTTTACAAATAATGACCATAGATGAAATGAAATCGGAGCTGGCCAAGCGCCTGAAGCCGTCCCGCTACGAGCACAGTCTGGGTGTGGCAAAGGCTGCCGTCAGACTGGCAGAACGTTTCGGCGTGGACAAGGGCAAGGCGGAGCTGGCCGGACTTCTTCACGACTGTGCCAGAGAATTTCCGCAGGAGAAGCTCATAGATGAAGCCTACCACCGGGGGATAACCGTATCTCCCATTGAGCAGGTTATCCCCTTCATGCTGCATGCTCCGGTGGGAGCCAGCCGGGCCGGTGAGCTGTACGGCGTCACCGACCGGGAGGTTTTGGAGGCTATCGCCCGCCATACGGTTGGCGGCAAGGGAATGACCGACCTGGATAAAATCATCTACTTTGCGGACATGATAGAAGAAAACCGGGATTATCCCGGAGTAGGGAAGCTGCGGGAGCTGGCAGAGACAGTATCGCTGGATGAAATGCTGCTGGCCGGCTTCGACCAGACCTTGGCCTTCGTGCTTTCCAAGCACGGGCTGATGCATCCGGATACAGTGGTAGCAAGAAACGAAGTAATTATGCACCTAATGTAACAACAGGGTAAAATGTTTAACAAGACTTCAAAAAAGACCAAAACCGGAAGCCACACCGACAGAAACATCAAAGAGCTGAGAAAGGTGAAAACCCGCCGGGCGACAATCAGGTACTTCCGGCTGCTCATCCTTGCTCTTTGCCTCTGGCTGGTAGGCTGGGTGGGATACCATGGCTTGAGAGTCAGCTGGAACATATACAATGACTGTCATGCCCAGTATGAGGAATATCTGACCCGCCGAACCGAAAGGGAAAAGTATTGGGATCACCGCTTTGACGGCTACTACAATACCTTGATTCTGGGAATAGGCAACGGTATAGAAACAGGCAGCCCGGCAGCTGATACGCTGGTGGTAGCGTCTATGGACAAGGCTACAGGCCAGATTGTGTATGTGGCCATTCCCCGCGGTACAGCGGTGACGGTGCCGGCAGGCGGGAACGAAAAGGTGAAGGTCACCGTCCCTATCGGTTCCCTGTACAGCTCCGGCGGAACGAAGGAAATCGAGCGGGCCGTGAGAGAAATGCTGGGGATAACAATCCACCAGTATGTGAGCCTGGACATGGAAACGGCGGCTCATGCCATCGATATACTGGGCGGCATAGACCTCTATGTGCCTGAACCTATGCGCTACGAGGACCCGGAGCAGGAGCTGGTGATACGCCTTGACCGAGGGTATCGTCATTTCGATGGGCAGGACACCATGCGATTCCTGCGCTATCGCGGCGGTGAGCTGGGTGATATCGGCCGTGTCGAGAGGCAGCAGGGATTCCTGCGGGCCCTTTGTGAGAAGCTCACAGAGCCGATGACTCTGCTGAAGCTGCCGGGGCTGGTGAGCTACCTGCAGCGCAAGCTGGATACAAACGGCGAAATGTGGGACGCTCTGGAGCTGCGGGAAGGAATCTACCGGGCGAAGGAAACTAAGCCCCGGACTATATTGCTGCCGGGCATGGTCAGGAATGACGGCCGGGCTAACTGGCAGCCGGATAAAGTCGCTATCGACAGCCGAATGAGGGAGCTGTTCCCCAAGGCATTTGAAGAAGATAATAAGGAAGAAAAGAAAGACGGAGGAAAATAAATTGGGAATTGAATTGAAAGTAGCCGAAAAACCGGAAATCACCAAGGAAATGGTTGAACAGGATACCAGAAAGCTGGCAGAGGTCATTGCTGCTGCCTGCGCTGATAAGAAGGCAAGAGATATCGTATTTATGAATATGGACGGACTCTCTCCGTCTACGGACTGGTTTGTAGTCTGCTCTGCCCGCTCCACTACTCAGGCCCGCTCCATTGCGGACAGCGTAGAGGACAAGCTGGACGAGCTGGGCATCCCCTTCTACCACAAGGAAGGTTACCAGGACGCTACATGGGTACTGCTGGACTACGGCGATGCCGTATGCCACATCTTCCTTGACGAGTCCCGCGAGTATTACGCATTGGAGAGCCTCTGGTCTGAGGCTGAACTTATCCCCTACGAGGAATAATATGGAAAAAAGATTTTCTCGCCCCAGAGCCGAGGGACTGAGCGCTCTCATGGACGAAGCCGAGGCGGCGAACCATATCCAGCGTGAGTACAAGGCCGGAACAGTGGCTACTCTCAGAGTAGACCGCATCGGTGAGCCGGGAGCCTTCCTCGATGCAGGCACCGGCAGTAACCACGATGACATCCTTCTCCACAGCAACCAGCAGACAAGACCGGTCGAGATAGGCGAGGAACTGAAGGTCTTCCTCTATCGCGACCCCAACGGCCGACTGGCAGCCTCCATGCGGGTTCCGCAGCTGAAGGAAGGTCAGATTGCCCGTCTGAAGATAATCAATGTGGACAAGAACGGTGCCTTCGTGGATGTGGGAGCGGAGCGCGGCGTATTCATGCCCTTTGCGGGAATGCGTGGCCGTCCCAAGGTGGGAGAGGTAGTCTGGGCGAAGCTCTACACCGACAAATCAGGCCGACTGGCTACCACTATGGTAGTAGACGACGAAATCCGCCGGGCATCGAAGCCTGCCGCCGGAGTGAAGCGGGGCGATACCGTCACCGGTGCCATATACAATATCACCGAGAAGGGCGCCTTCATGTTCAGCAGTGAACGCTATATAGTGTTCATAGACCATCAGGAAATTCCCCAGAGGCCGCGGGTAGGTGAGGTAGTATCGGCGCGAGTCACCTTCATCCGCGATGACGGCAGACTGAACGCCTCTCTCCGTCCTATCAAGGAGACTGCGCTGGAGACTGACTCGGATATGATAATGCGCCACCTGAAGGAACACAACGGTCGTATGCCCTACGATGACAGCACACCGCCGGACATCATCAGGATGAAGTTCCATCTGTCCAAGGCCGCCTTCAAGCGGGCTCTCGGACACTTAATCAAAGAGGGCGTTCTTGAGCAGACAGACGGCTGGACAAGATTAAGAAATTTTTCATAATTTGCAGGATATTTTCATAAAATAAAGAATATAATATAATAGGTATAACTAAGCAAGGCTTTGATTTGCACAATAATTTTTGAAATATATTAATGGGGGCGAATCCTATGGCAGAAACCAATCTTGATAAAAAAGGCATACTGCTGGAGACCGGTACTAACGAATTTGAAATCGTTGAGTTCAATATCGGCAGTGTAAACTACGGTATTAATGTCGCAAAGGTACGAGAAGTCATCACCGCTGCTGCATTCCCTGTTACCCACATGCCGCAGGCTCATCCCTATGTAGACGGACTGTTTACCCTCCGCGGCAGAGCTATGCCGCTGGTCAATCTGGCCCGCTGCCTCAATGTTGCCGGTGATGTCCGCCCGAAAAATATCATTGTTACCGAAATCAACAACTACAACATTGGCTTCCTTGTAGACAATGTTTCCCGTATTCATCGTATTTCCTGGCGCGACATGGAGCCGGCTCCCGAGGTTGGCGACCAGTCCCGCGTCGTCGGTCTTATTAAGATGGAAGGCAAGATTGTCCTCTTGATTGACTTCGAGACCATCATTGCGGAAATCAATCCGGAAATCAACGCCAAGCTCACCACCTTCGATGAAGCAAGTCAGGACATCAAGTCCCGCCGCAGAGGCGCTCACATCGTCGTTGCAGAGGACTCCCCGCTGCTTCGTGAGCTGCTTGTATCCACTCTCCATGAGTCCGGCTACGAGTATGTCAAGGACTTCAACAACGGCAAGTATGCCTGGGAATATCTGGAGAAGCTGGCTGAGAAGGACGGCGACATCAATGACTATGTACGCCTCATTGTCAGCGATATCGAAATGCCCCAGATGGACGGTCATCGCCTGCTGAAGCTGGTTCGTGAGAACGACCGTCTCCATGAGGTACCGCTTATCCTCTTCTCCTCCCTCATCAACGAGGAAATGCGCCGCAAGGGCGAGGAGCTTGGTGCCAGCGGACAGATTTCCAAGCCGGAAATCAATCAGCTTATCGAGCTGCTTGATGAGCTCATCTTCGGCATCAAAAAGGGCGCTGAATAATCTAGCTGATAAAGAAACACCGCTCCCAAGAGGGAGCGGCGTCTTCTGTGAGACGGGAAATCCCGTCAGACAATATAATATGCGGTTGTAGCTCAGATGGATAGAGCATCTGCCTCCTAAGCAGAGGGTCGACGGTTCGACTCCGCCCAATCGCACCAGTAAAATCAAGCCCCCCGATTCGTCAGAGTCGGGGGGCTTTTATAAAAAAGAACTTATTCAACCACTTAACATAATGCCGGAATAAATAAATGCTGCTTCTGTCCTTGCAATATGTTGTATTACTAGGTTTTAGTCCGCCTCTTTCAAGGGCGGAGGATCGCCGTCAGGCGGTGGTGGATTAAATCGGTTCAAAAACGCCATAGAAAACAGGCCTAGGACTCACATCGTGAGTCCCAGGCCTGTCTTTAGGGATACCATTATTGCATTTTAGGAAAAATCAGCGTATTGACTTTTGACGGAATAAAATGCGGAGCCTCGGTTTTGCACATGAGAGGTCTTTGCATAGACATACGAGCAATGCAGCAGGAACACAGTTATACCGTGCTTGGCGTTTTCGCTTTGGATTTCCATTCACTCCCGATGGGTGCTTTTGTGTCGGGGTATAGACACTTAGCATCCCTAGCTGCTGACTGTCCTCCGATACATCAGCACCCACCGGGGAGAAGAGCTTTTCTTCGTTTGCGCCGCAGCGGTGAAGCAGCGAAGCCGATATCTTCTAGGGCAGATAACAGCTTCACTGCCGCGCGGCGGCGCTTGCAGCCGATTTGCTCCTCTCATTGACGATATGCTCTCTATGCAATACTTTGAAATACTGAAGGAAGAAATTTTGGAAAATTTTAGGTGATGGCGCAAAGTTATGGAATAGCAAAAAAAGACGAAAAAAGTGTGTCGAAAAGAACTGTCCCTGTTGACATGCGGTATCTGCTTTATCAGGACGTACATGACTAGGCAGACAACTATCAGCTCTATGTAGCTATTGAGGTTGAATTTCTTCGTAACTGATGCCCCGTCGTAGAATTCCTTTAGCTGGGAGTTCAGGATAGTGAAGGTCACGACCTGCCGGAAGGATGAGTCCGGAAAACAAAAAGAGCCATTGCGGAGCTCTTGTGGTATAATAAACAAAAGACTTTGGAGGTAATGACCTATGCCAGCATTGTCAATGTTTTTTGGTATTATAGTGAGGATGTAGAGTGAGCGCGGAGGGAAACATCATAAAGCGCATATTCATGCTCTGTACGGAGAATATGAAATCGTAATAGCGCTCGATGGCGAAATATTGGAGGGCGATTTCCCCACAAAGCAGCTGAAAATGCTCGAAGGATGGATGGCAATTCATGAAGATGAATTGGCTGCCAATTGGAGAATGCTTTCAGATGGCGATGGCTACTTCAAGATTGACCCTTTGAGATAAGGAGGTATTTGTTATGCTTAGACCGACATCTATCGCCGTAGTTCCGAAGGATGACTATATTATCGATGTGAAATTTGATAATGGTGAAGAGAAAAAGTTTGATGTCAAGCCTTATATAAAAGGCGAGTGGTATGGACGTCTGAGGGATTTGGCTTATTTCAAATCCGTTTCCACTGATGGATATACTGTAATCTGGCCGGATGGGCAGGATATTTGCCCTGATGAATTATACGAGCTTAGCTATACATGATACACAGGGTTATAAGATAATTACACTTGGAATTAAGCAATTTGCGTTGATATGATATTACGCAAATATTCCGAATTCCGGAAAATACAATGATGATAGAATGTAATAAAAGTAAATAGTCACTCTATCAAAAGAAAGGACAATTGATTATGGCGATATTTGATTTCTTTGGTGGTAGCAAAGAGGCAGAAGATGTAAAGGAACCTCAGCAGCCGCAGCCGCCTAAACAGCCGGAGCCCCAGCAGCCCACACGACCGGCTCCTCGCAGCAAAGATGCAATAAAGGATAAAAATATTTCTATCGGTCTTGTATCTTCTCGCCTACAGATGACAATTGGGACGGACAACCTAGATGTTGTCTTAGATAAACTTGCTCCTGAAACTATGGATTGTATTACCGAGCTCAAAGCCAACCAACTCGCTTTGTATGAAAAAATGCAGGAGCACGAGGAATGGATGAGACGCCTGGAGAGCAAGCTGGATTTTATTTCCAGTGTCGTAGGAGATATCGCTGAAAAAACTCTTGGAAGAGCATATCCAAAGCCGAATGATTACGACGATGCAGAACATAAATAAAGGGAACGGTTAATCCGCTACCCTTTCTGTATAAAGAAAACAAGGCCTCCGAGAAATCGGAGGCCTTTTATCGTGGGCAAATATTAATAATCCAGTGTCACGGCGTTGTCGTTGGTCAGCTCGATGCCCAGTCTCTTGCATACATTGAGGTCAGCATTTGACAGCATGGCTGTTACATGGAGCTGGCAGCCTTTGAGCTTGGGCAGCTGAGCCAGTGCCTTAGCTGCGTTGGGGTCGGTTACGGCGCACATGGACAGGGCAATAAGCACTTCGTCCGTATGGAGTCGTGGGTTTTTACTGCCAAGATATTTTGTTTTCAGTACCTGAATCGGCTCGATGTAAGTGGGGGAAATGAGGTCGATGGCATCGTTGATGCCGCCCAGCACTTTAACGGCATTCAGCAGCACAGAGGAGCAGGGGCCGAGGAGGCTCTTGGTCTTTCCGGTTATTATCCGGCCGTCCGTCAGTTCCATGGAGGCAGCTTCACTGGCGGTCTGCTCCCTCAGTGAGCGGGCAGTGCCGACTACCTTGCGGTCAGCGGGGACGACCTTTGCCTGCTTCATCAGCAGCTCCTGTGTATAGACCTCCTGACTGTCGGCTTCATCGAGAGCTACTCTCGTGGCACTCTGGAAATAGCGGCGGATGATTTCCTGCCGTGATGCTTCCTGACAGACTTCATCGTCACAGATGCAGTTGCCGGCCATATTGACGCCCATGTCGGTAGGAGACTTATAGGGGCAATAACCGTAAATGCCTTCGAAGATTGCTTCCAGTACAGGGAAAATCTCTATATCACGGTTGTAGTTGACGGTGGTCTCGCCGTATGCTTCCAGATGGAAGGGGTCTATCATATTCACATCCTGCAGGTCTGCCGTAGCAGCCTCGTAGGCCATGTTGACAGGATGCTTCAGGGGCAGATTCCAGATGGGGAAGGTCTCGAACTTGGCATAGCCGGCCTTTACGCCGCGCTTGTTTTCGTGATAGAGCTGGGAGAGGCAGGTGGCCATCTTACCGCTGCCGGGGCCGGGAGCGGTAACGATTACCAGTGGCTGAGTTGTCTCCACATATTCGTTGCGGCCGTAGCCTTCTTCGCTGACGATGAAATCCACATTGGCGGGGTAGCCGGCGATGGGATAGTGGAGGTAGACCTTCACGCCTACAGCTTCCAGCTTGCTGCGGAAGGCGGCGATGGATTTCTGCCCCTTGTACTGGGTAATGACTACGCTGGAAACGGTCAAGCCCTTTTCCCGGTATACGCCGATGAGACGGAGAACATCCAAATCGTAAGTGATGCCCAAATCATGACGGACTTTATTCTTCTCAACATCATCGGCGTTGATGGAAATAATCATCTCGGCCTGGTCTGCCAGCTGCAGAAGCATTTGCAGCTTGGAATCCGGAGCAAAGCCCGGCAGTACTCTGGAGGCGTGGTAATCATCCAGCAGCTTGCCGCCGAATTCCAGATACAGCTTATCGCCGAATTTGGAAATTCGCTCTTTAATGTGCTGAGACTGCATTGTTAAATATTTGTGATTGTCGAAGCCGATTTTCATACTTTCCCATCACTTTCTATCTGTAAAGTCAATAAACCTTTGTGAAAAAACACAACTCTATTATTATACATCAAAAAATTGCGGTGAGGCAATAAAATGAAGTACGATTGACTTCGTTTTCTAAAAATATTTAAATTTTGAATAGCGGACAAGATATATGATGTGTTCGTCAGGAAAATCTGAACATAATGCATAAAATTTGTTATAATATCATCGTCAGCCGCAGAATTATACAATTTCGCTGACGGAAAATGTCTAACGAAAAGGAAAGGAAAGAAATGAAAAAGGAACACATAAAAGGCACTTTATTTGCATTGGCACTGGCTATACCGGCCTATTTTCTCGGTAAAATGTATCCCATTATGGGAGGGCCGGTGTTCGGAATCCTGCTGGGTATACTGGTGGCTATGTTTCCTCGGCCGGAATCCTTTAATCCGGGTATCGCCTTCACCGGCAAGAAGGTTCTCCAGTATTCCATTATTCTGCTTGGTTTTGAGATGAATCTCTTTCATGTACTGAATGTCGGATCTCAGTCCCTGTATGTGATGATATTTACGCTGCTGGCAGCCTTTGGCATTGCCTGGGGTGTCGGCAGGTTGCTGAAGCTGCCGGAGGATACGACCACCTTGATCGGTGCCGGCACGGCAATCTGCGGCGGTTCGGCTATTGCGGCGGTAGCACCGGTAATCGGGGCTAAGGACAAGGATATAGTCTTTTCTATCTCGACCATTTTCCTTTTCAATGTGCTGGCGGTATTCATCTTCCCGCCGCTGGGTCACTACATGAACATGAGCGACTTCGGATTCGGTATGTGGGCGGGTACGGCTATAAATGATACTTCTTCTGTAGTGGCGGCCGGCTATTCCTACAGCCAGGAGGCAGGGGCCTATGCTACCATTGTCAAGCTGACCAGAGCACTCATGATTGTACCCATCTGTCTTGCCTTTGCGGTAATCACGGCGAAAAAGAAAAAGGCAGAGGGTGGGGATTTCAATCTGAAGAGTATCTTCCCGTTTTTCATCCTCTGGTTTGTGGTGGCCTCTGTCGTCAATACCACCGGTGTGCTGCCTGCGGAGCTGTCCAAGGGATTGGGGGCCTTTGGAAAATTCTGTATTATATGGGCTATGGCAGCTATCGGTCTGAATACTAATCTTGCGGCGCTGCTGAAGAATGGCCTGAGGCCTATCTTCCTTGGCCTGTGCTGCTGGTTTGGCGTGGCTGTAGTTTCTCTGGTTGTTCAGCATTTTCTGGGCATTTTCTGAGCGGCGGTTACTGTGGGTTCCTGATGAAAAGGTTTCCTGCCTGCCGCATGAGCTGAGAAGAAATAGGAACTACCCCCTGCACTTGAAATGAAGGGAAGGATGTTATATAATATCGCATATTAAAATAATTTGTGTTACTGTTTAGGAGGTATTGATGATGGCAAACAAATACGCAGGTACAGAGACCGAGAAGAATCTTCAGGCAGCATTCGCCGGAGAATCTCAGGCACGCAATAAGTACACTTACTTTGCTTCTGTTGCAAAGAAGGAAGGCTATGAGCAGATCAGCGGACTTTTCCTGAAAACTGCCGACAATGAGAAAGAGCATGCCAAGATGTGGGCAAAGGAACTGGAGCTTATTGGCGATACCAGTGCCAATCTGGCTGCTGCTGCAGACGGTGAGAATTTCGAGTGGACTGATATGTACGAGAATTTTGCCAAGACTGCTGAGGCTGAGGGCTTCAAGGCTTTGGCTGCAAAGTTCCGTATGGTTGCAGCTATTGAGAAGCATCATGAGGAGCGCTATCGTGCGCTTCTGAAGAATGTAGAGACCAAGGCTGTGTTCGAGAAGAGCGAGGTCAAGGTTTGGGAGTGCCGCAACTGCGGTCACATCGTCGTTGGCACCAAGGCTCCGGCTGCTTGCCCGGTTTGCGCTCATCCTCAGGCTTTCTTTGAGGTCTGCGAAGCCAACTACTAAGATTAGAATGTAAATAAAATGGGGCTGTCGCTGTGATGAAGTTTCATCATAGTGACAGCCCTGATTTTTTATCCCGTGGTTGCAGTGGGACCTTTGAAACCTCATCCGGCAGCCTTCGGCTGCCACCTTCCCCAGAGGGGAAGGTTATGGAGTCGATTATATGATAGTGGACTCATCAATCTTTGTCTTTTCGGAATATGAGAGCCTCCCCTGTAGGGGAGGTGGCCGAGCGAAGTGAGGCCGGAGGGGTGAAAATAATTTAGAATACAAAAAATCCGGTAGATGAAAACATCTACCGGTTATTGTCATGGTGACCCGGGAGGGACTCGAACCCCCGACCTTTTGGTTCGTAGCCAAACGCTCTAATCCAACTGAGCTACCGGGCCGTGTCGCTGTCGACAAGGAGTATATTACCACAGTGGTAATTCGTTGTCAAATGTTTTTTGAAAATTTTTAATAATTTTTCAAAATCCCGTGACCGGAGTGAAAGCAGCGGCGGATCTCGGGAAAAGGCAGGAGATTTTTCATAAAGTATATAGGACTTTCGGTCATAAGTGGAATTTTTATATAAAAAAGTGGTATAAAGTGGTGAATTGTGGTAAACTGTCCCCAAAGGGGGTGACGAGCGATGCTAATGGGGGAGTATTCCCATTCTATGGACGCGAAGGGACGCGTCAGTTTGCCGGCGGATTTCCGCGCCGTGCTTGGAGATTCGTTCGTCATCACGAAGGGCCTTGACAACTGCCTTTTCGTCTATGGACCTGACGAGTGGCAGCGGCTTTCCGAGAAGCTGGCAAAGCTGCCTCTGTCAAAGCCTGAGGCTCGTTCCTTCGTCCGCTTCTTTTTCGCCGGAGCGCGGGAGACGGAGTGCGATAAGCAGGGACGATTCCTGGTACCGGCCAATCTCCGGGCTTATGCGAAGCTGGAGAAGGAGGCTGTCCTCATCGGTGTATCAAACCGGGTTGAAATATGGTCCAAGACTGAGTGGGAGCAGTACAGTGATGCTGTGACTCCGTCTGTGACAGAGATTGCCGAGACTCTGACGGAGCTTGGCATTTGACAGAGTGTGAAGTCGGGAGTGACAAAGGAGCGGGAAGATGGAGTTTCATCATGTGAGTGTGCTGCCGGAGGCGGCAGAGCTTCTCGTGACAAATCCCGATGGAATATATATTGATTGTACCCTTGGCGGTGCCGGACACAGCGGCCGGATGGCGGCCCGGCTGTCGGCGCAGGGACGCCTCATCGGCATAGATCAGGATGCGAATGCCATCGAGGCGGCAACGAAGCACCTGAACGAGCTGAAGGAGCAGGGCGTGACCTGCCGGATAGACCTCGTTCACGATAATTTCTCCCACCTGCCGGCAATTCTGCAGGGACAGGGGCTGGAGAAAGAAAATTCTGTAGACGGAGTCCTCTTCGATTTGGGGGTTTCCAGTCATCAGCTGGACACTGCAGAGCGGGGTTTCTCCTATATGCGGGATGCGGCTCTGGATATGAGAATGGATTCCCGGCAGGAGCTTTCGGCAGCAGTTATCCTCAATCACTGGAGTGAGGATGAGCTAGGGCGGATTTTCCGGGAGTACGGCGAAGAGCGTTGGTGGAAGCGTATAGCGGAATTCATCGTGACCCGGCGGAAGGAAAAGCCCTTCGAGACCACCGGGGAGCTGGTGGATATAATTGAGCGGGCGATTCCCAAGGCGGTGCGCCGGGAGCAGAACGGCCATCCGGCCAAGCGAATTTTCCAAGCGGTACGCATTGCAGTAAATGATGAGCTTGGTATTCTGCGGGGAGCGGTGGAGGCAGCCGTGAAGGCTCTGAAGCCCGGCGGTGAAATAGCCGTCATCACCTTCCATTCGCTGGAGGACAGAATCGTCAAGGAGACACTGCGGGATTTGGCAAAGGGCTGTATATGCCCGCCGTCACTTCCGGTGTGTACCTGCGGACATAAACCGGAGATAAAGCTGCTGGGGAAGGCGATGCCGCCCAGCAAGGAAGAAATAGAAGCAAATCCACGAGCCGCCAGCGCAAAGCTGAGACGGGCAAGAAAGCTGTAAAGCACTGCTCAGGGATGAGCAGATAAGATAAATTGATGTATCAGGGAGAGGTAGAAATTATGGCAGCGGAGCGTTGGCGTCAGGATGACCAATACGACTACGATGAAGAATATGAGGTTGCCGACGGCACCTATGGAGCCGCCCGGTACAGCTACAGCAGTTCGGGAGCTTATCATTACCGTGATTTGCCAAATGTGGTAGATGATGCGCTCAGAAGTGAGCCGTCACTGAAGCGGGACAGCAGACCCCGTTCCCGTGAGGAGGAGCGACCCTCGGCGGCAACGGTAAATGCTGATTTGCGCAATCGCTGCCTCGTGCTGTTCGTCCTCATTGCCATCCTTTCCATGGGACTGGCTATACATCGGGGAATCAGCGCGGAGCGCGGCTATCAGATGGCTGAACTTCGCCGTCAGGCTTCCCGAATGGAGAAGGAGAACGAGGCACTACGGGTGGAGATTGCCCATCTGAAATCTCCTCAGCGTATCAAGGAACTGGCTACTGCCAAGCTGGGAATGATTGTCCCGGAAAGTGCGTACTTCTCCTCAGAAAAGGGAGACACCGCCAAGACCGCCAAACCGAAAACAGAATGAGTGGCTTTCAGATTGAATCCTATTTCTTTTGACGAGTAGGGGAGGGAAATCCCCGCCCCTTTTTTAATATTAATAGGAGTCGGAAAATTTTTCCGTGTTATTTTCAATAAACGGTAATATAATAATAATTTCGGAAGAACAGTACATTGCCGTACTGTCGATATAAGGAGGCAGTGAAAATGAATATTACGCTGGGCATGCTTTTGAAGCGAGTACCCGGAGCAAAGCTGACGGGAAATCCCAATGCGGTAATAAAAGATATAGTGCAGGACTCTCGTGAGGTTACCGAGGGAGCCCTGTTCGTGGCTATTGAGGGCCTGCATGTAGACGGTCACAAGTTTATTCCCAAGGCTATCGAGGACGGTGCTGCAGCGGTGCTGTCTGCAAAGACTCCTGAGGAGGCAGGTCTGCCGAAAGATGTTTCGGTGCTGACTGTACCGGATATGGATGCGGCCCTGAAGGCTATTGTTCCCTGGTTTTACGATTATCCGGCTGTGAAGATGCGGATGGTTGGTATTACCGGAACCAACGGCAAGACTACCACCAGCTATCTTGTCCGTCATCTTCTGCAGGCGGCAGGTCATCGGGTAGGTCTTATCGGAACCATTCAGAATATGATTGATGATGAGGTCATCCCCACCCACAACACTACGCCGAACATTATCGACCTGCAGCGGCTGCTGGCGAGAATGTACAAGGCCGGTATCACCCATGTGGTAATGGAGGTTTCCTCCCACGCTCTTGATATGGGCAGGGTAGAAGGCTGCGAGTACGATACCGCCGCCTTCTCCAATCTGACGCAGGATCATCTCGACTACCATGGGACGATGGAGAACTACTGCATGGCGAAGGCGAAGCTCTTTGCCAGCCTCTCCGGAGCCGTCAGGAAGCCAAACAAAAAGGCTGTGGTGAATATCGATGACCCGGCCGGACAGGTGATGCTGGATAATGCCAAGTGCGGTCATATAACCTACAGCGTGAAGGATGAGAGTGCATCTCTCCGGGCTGTAGATATAAAGCTCACCGGCACCGGAGCCAGCTTCGCAGTACAGGGTGAGTTCGGTCAGGTGAAGGTTAATCTGAGAATTACCGGTCTGTTTAATGTTTACAATGTACTGGCTGCCTTTGGCTGTGCTATGGCCGAGGGCGTACCGGTAAAGGTAATGGAAGAAAATCTGCCGCTGTTCAAGGGTGTCCCCGGTCGCTTTGAAGCAATTGATATGGGACAGAACTTTGGCGTCGTGGTTGACTACTCTCATACTCCGGACGGTCTGGAGAATGTCCTGCGGGCCGCCAGAGAGATTGCCGAGAAGCGGGTCATCGTAGTATTCGGCTGCGGCGGTGACAGAGACAGGACGAAGCGTCCGATTATGGGCCGCATTGCCGCTGAGCTGGCCGACATTGTAATCGTGACCAGTGACAATCCCCGCAGCGAGGATCCGGATTTCATCGTTTCCGAAATCGTCCCCGGCGTGGAGGAGAAGATTGCCGGCAAGCGGTACGAGGTGCTGGTAGACCGTCACGAGGCCATATTCCGGGCGGTAAAGCTTGCCGAGGACGGGGACATGGTGGTTATCGCCGGCAAGGGGCACGAGGATTACCAGATTTTGAAGGACAAGACAATCCATTTCGATGATCGTGAGCAGGCCCGTGAGGCCCTTATGGGAGGAGCACTCTGATAATGGCTGAAGCATTGCATGAATTTACGGCGGGAGAGATAGCTGAGGTCGTGGGCGGTACCCTGCAGGGCAGCCCCGATACGAAGCTTGCCGCCGTCGTTACCGATACCCGGAAGATTGTTCCCGGTGCGCTGTTTGTAGCCCTGAAGGGCGAGAAGTTTGACGGAGCGGACTATGCCCGTCAGGCCGTGGAGCAGGGAGCAGCGGCTGTTCTGGTAAGAAGCGACTGCCCGTCGGAAAAGACCGATGGACTGCCGGTAGTCATAAAGGTTGAGGATACTCTCATTGCCTATCAGGCTATTGCCCGTGCCTATCGTCGGTATTTTGCCGGCCCGGTGCTGGCAGTAACCGGCTCCAACGGCAAGACATCTACCAAGGACCTCACGGCCTGCGTTCTCAACTCTGCCCTGAATACACTGAAGACCGAGGCAAATTTCAACAATGAAATAGGCCTTCCACTGACCCTCCTGCAGCTTGATGCCGACCATGACGCGGCTGTTGTGGAGATGGGTATGCGCGGTCTTGGCCAGATAGAGCAGCTGGCGGCGGTGGCGGAGCCGGTCATCGGTATCGTCACCAATGTGGGAGAGACCCACATGGAACTGCTTGGCTCGTTGGAAAACATCGCCAAGGCAAAAGGGGAGCTCATCGAAGCCCTGCCGGAGAACGGCACAGCTATCCTCAACGGTGACAATACATTCGTAGCGGCTATGGCAGAGAAAGCCAAGCCGGGGGTGAAGGTCATCACCTATGGCATTGTGAACGAGACCACAGTACGGGCTTTGCCGGAATCCATCGAGTCGGAAGGGTTCCTGACGAAGTTTTCCGCAGTCTTTGCCGGTGATGAAAAAGAATATCCGGTAGAGCTTCCGCTGGCCGGCCGTCATAATATCTACAATGCGCTGGCAGCATTGGCAGCCGGCTACGCACTGCACCTTGACCCGACGGAAATGATTGAGGCTCTGAAGGATTTCAAGGCAACCGGGCAGCGGTTCGAGTGCCTTGAAAAGACGATAAAATGGGTAGGCACGCTGAAGATAATCAATGATGCCTACAATGCAAGCCCCATGTCCATGGAAGCGGCTCTGGATACGCTGGCGGAAACCGCGAAAGACAGCCGTCGAATAGCAGTCCTCGGCGATATGCTGGAGCTGGGTGATATTTCCGTTGCCGCGCACAAGAAGGTGGGGCAGAAGGCCGTGGAGACCGGTGTTGATTACATCATCACCCGGGGAGAGATGGGTTACTTTGTTGCCGTAGGCGCTGTTATGGCCGGGCTTGAAGCCGATAAGGTCTTCCGAGCTCCCGACCATCAGGCTGCCGCTGCGAAGCTCAAGGAGATATGTCAGGATGGAGATACCATCCTTTTCAAGGGCTCGCATGGCATGCAGATGGACAAGATAATCGATATGTTTTAAGAATGGTGTGAAATCTTTACAATGAGTTGGTATATATATTGGGCATCGATAGCGGTAGGTCTGGCAATAGCAATGACGGTTACCGCCTTGCTGGTACTTGTTTCCGGCCCGTACCTCATACCGAAGCTTCATGCCCTGAAGTACGGACAGAGCATCCGTGATGAAGGCCCGGCCAGCCATCAGAAAAAGAGCGGAACCCCAACGATGGGCGGCTTGATGATGATACCGGCCATTGCCATCGGTACTCTCGTTCTCGATGGCTTCCAGCCGGAGGCACTGCTGGCGATATTTGTCATGCTTGGTCATTTTGCCATCGGTTTTGCCGATGACTACATAAAGGTGGTAAAGAAACGTAATCTCGGCCTTACCGCCAAGCAGAAGCTGCTGGCTCAGATAATCATGGCAGCTGTAGTCATCTATATCGGTCACAACTACCTTGGCCTGAAGACTACCGTTTGGATTCCGGTGACAGATGTTGTCTGCGACCTCGGCAGTCTTTACTACGCTTTCGTTCTCTGCGTGCTGGTAGGTACTACTAATGCGGTAAACCTTACGGACGGCCTCGATGGACTGGCCTCCGGAACCGTAGCAGTTGCAGCGGCGGCCTATGCCGTTATTTCATATATTACCGGACACGAGGACCTGATTTATTTCTCCGCGGCCGTATCGGCGGCCTGCCTGGCCTTCCTGGTGTTCAACCACCATCCGGCAAAGATATTCATGGGCGATACCGGCTCACTGGCGCTGGGCGGCGCTCTGGCGGCAGTTGCTATCCTCACTCAGACCGAGCTTCTGCTGGTAATAGTCGGCGCCGTTTTCGTGGCCGAGGCCATGTCGGTAATGATGCAGGTCACCTATTTCAAGCTGACCGGCGGCAAGCGAATATTCCGCATGAGCCCGCTGCATCATCACTATGAGCTGGGCGGCTGGAGCGAGACGCGAGTCGTCTACACATTCTGGACAGCCGGTGTGATATTTGCGGCTTTGGCATTGGCTTTAATCATTAAGTAAAAGGACACAATAGGATTGGAAGACACAGTCATGGAAAAGGAATTACAGGAAAATTTCGCCGGGGAGAAAATCCTCGTCATCGGTGCCGGTATCTCCGGTACGGCAGCTGCGCTCACTGCCAGAAAAATGGGCGCTGAGGTAGTCCTCAGTGACAGCAAGACCGAGGATAAGATAACTGATGACCTGACTCCGCTGAAGGATGCCGGAGTTGAGCTTCTGCTTGGGCCTCAGTCCGAGGAGCAGCTGGAAGGAGTGACGAGAGTTATCGCTTCTCCCGCCGTACCCTGCCGGGTACCGCTCATTCAGGCGGCTTTTAAGAAGAATATAGATGTAGAGAGTGAGATAGAGCTGGCCTATCATCTGGCGGCTTCTCCGCTTTATGCTATCACCGGTACCAATGGCAAGACTACTACCGTCACCCTCACCGGTGAGCTGTTTGCCGCTAAATACGGCAAGGATAAGACTGGTGTCGGCGGCAATATCGGTACGCCGCTGGTGGATGAAGCACTGCGTATCGGTGCCGACGGCACACTGGTAGCTGAGATTTCCAGCTATCAGATGGAAGCCACGGATGACTTCCATCCGCATATCTCAGCGATTTTGAATGTCACTCCTGACCACCTGCTCCGTCATGGGACGATGGAGGTTTATCAGGCGACGAAAGAGAAGATATTTGCTCAGCAGACTGCTGAGGAGGGGGATTTTGTCGTTCTGAATTTCGATGACGAACTGACGAAGAACAGTATCCCCAGAGCAAAAGATAAGGGCATAAATGTCTGCCCCTTCAGCACCGTGGATAAGCTGGAAAATGAAAACTACGCAGCCTTTATGAATGGGGATGTCCTCACAATCCGGGACGGAGAGAAGGAAGTATCTCTCGTAAAGGCAGAGGAACTGAATATAAAGGGCCGCCACAATGTAGAGAATGCTCTGGCGGCTGCCGCTATTGCTTATTTCGGCGGGGTGGATACCGAGCTGATCAATAAGGTGCTGCGGGAGTTCATGCCGGTAGAGCATCGCATCGAGCCGGTCAGAGAGCTTGACGGAGTACGGTATTACAACGACTCCAAGGCCACGAATACCGATTCTACAGTGAAGGCGCTGGACAGCTTCAACGAACCGATTCTTCTCATTGCCGGCGGTGATGATAAGATGACCGACCTTACCGATTTCATGCAGCTTGTAAAGGCAAAGTGCAGCAAGCTGGTCCTGGTTGGTGCGGCTGCGGAGCGGTTCAAGGGCGAAGCACTGAAGGGCGGCATTGCTCAGGAGGATATTCTTGAAGCCGGCTATGATATGGCCAGAGCCGTCGAGATGTGCCGCAGTGCAGCGAAGCCCGGAGATGTGGTTCTCCTGTCTCCGGCTTGTGCCAGCTTCGATATGTTTACCGGCTTTGAACATCGGGGCAAGGTGTTCAAGGAAATCGTAAATGGATTAAAATAAGGGGTTATTATCTTGCGTATCATTGTTTCCGGCGGCGGGACTGGCGGTCATATCTATCCGGCTATTACCCTGATAAACGAAATAAAGCGGCGCAGACCGGAGGCCGAGTTCCTCTATGTAGGAACATCGGCAGGCCTGGAAGCGGATATTATCCCCAAGGAGGATATTCCCTTTTCCACGGTGGATATACAGGGCTTTGAGCGCAAGCTTACACCGGTGAATCTGTGGCGGGCTGTCAAGGCAGGACTCGGCACCTTGGAGGCAATGAATATCGTCCGGAAGTTTGCTCCGGATGTTGCCATCGGTACAGGCGGCTATGTCTGCGGCCCAATATTGCTGGCGGCCTCCCTGTTGGGAGTTCCCACTCTCATTCAGGAGCAGAACGCCGTGGCCGGCATCACCAACAAGCTGCTGGGGAAATTCGCTACAAAGGTGGCGGCCGGAACTACCGAGGCGGTGAAATCCTTCCCGCCGGAAAAGACGGTGTATACCGGTAACCCCATACGCCATGAGGTCATGGCGGCCAAGCGCGAGCAGGGACTGAAGGAGCTGGGTCTGAGAGCCGACAAGCTGACGGTGCTGGTCTCCGGCGGCAGCCGGGGCGCCCGCAGTCTGAACAATGCCATGATTGATGTCATTGACCGTTACGCGGAAAATGACAAGGTGCAGATACTTCACGTGACCGGCTCCGCGGGATACGAAGACACGATACGCAAACTGGAAGACCGCGGCATCGACCATGAGAATTTCTCAAATATCAGCGTGGTGCCGTATCTCTACAATATGCCGCTGGCTCTGGCGGCGGCAGATTTGGCTGTGTTCCGGGCGGGTGCTACCGGCATCGCGGAGCTGACAGCCCGTGGTATCCCAGCGATACTGGTGCCTTACCCCTATGCGGCAGAGAATCATCAGGAGCATAACGCTATGGCTGTAGTGAACGGCGGCGGCGGTCGGATGATTCTGGACAGAGAGCTGACCGGGGCAAAGCTGCTGGAGGTCATGGATGAGCTGCTGTCCGATGAGAAGCAGCTGAAGCAGATGGCTAAGGCCAGCCGCAAGCTGGGAAAGCCTCAGGCGGCGAAGGATATTATTGACATAGTAATGGGCATTGCCGGAAAATAGTGAAAACCGGTTTTAATAAGTAATGATGTGGGGAGAAATCACAATGCTTTCGGGAATTAAGAAACTGCATTTTATCGGTATCGGCGGCGTGGGCATGAGCGCTCTGGCGCATATTCTGCTGGACAAGGGCTGGGCAGTCTCCGGCTCTGACTTGCACGATACGCCCCTTACCCGGGAATTGGCGGCGGCTGGTGCAGAAATCTATACTGAGCATCGGGCCGAGAATGTAATAGATAAGGCAGTGGATGCCATTGTCGTTTCCACGGCTATTCGCGCGGATAATCCCGAGGTGCTGGCGGCAGAGAAGCTGGGGATAAAGAAACTCCATCGCTCCGACATTAACGCATTTCTCCTGAATGCTTCAAAGGGCATTGCCGTAGCCGGTGCCCACGGCAAGACTACCACGACCTCTATGCTCGGCGTAGCGCTGACGGCAGCGGGGGTAGACCCTACGGCTGTCGTAGGTGGCGTTGTTCGTGATTTCGGCAGCAATGCCAGACTGGGTAAGAGCGATGTGCTGGTCACCGAAGCAGATGAAAGTGACGGCTCTTTCCTGAAGCTCCGTCCCCACATTGCGGTAGTAACCAATGTAGAGGATGACCATCTCGATTATTACGGTACGGTAGAGAAAATACAGGCCGCATTCAAGGAATTTATGGAGACCGTAGACGAGAAGACCGGCCGGGTGGTGGTCTGCTACGACAATGAGGTAGCGAAAATGATTGCCGGACAGGTCAATCGGACTGTAGTATCCTACGGTATAGAGGACGGCGATTACCGGGCCGGCGATATTGTCACCGAAGCAAACGAGACAACCTTTAATGTAAGCTATAAGGGCGAAATGCTTGGCAAGGCAAAGCTCCTTATCCCCGGTCTGCACAATGTCCGCAATGCGCTGGCCACCATAGCGGTAGCCGGAGAGCTGGGCGTCAGCTTCGAGAAGGCGGCAGCCGGCCTGATGGAGTTCCACGGAGCTAAGCGCCGCTTTGAGACAAAGGGCAGGGTGAAGGGCGTATGGATTGTTGATGACTATGCCCACCATCCTACGGAGATAGCCTCCACGATTTCTGCGGCAAAGCAGACGAAGCCGGGACGGCTTATCGTAGCCTTCCAGCCCCACCGCTACAGCCGCACGCAGCTTCTGGCGAAGGAGTTCGGCGTGGCCTTCAAGGGTGCGGATATTCTTCTGCTGAACGGAATTTACTCTGCCGGAGAAGACCCTATCGAGGGAGTAAGCGGCCGGACAATTTACGATTCGGTACTGGCTCAGACAGAGATGAAGCCTGTATATGTTGAAAACCGGGCCGATGTGGCAGGAGAACTGGCGAAGATAGTACAGCCGGGCGACCTTGTCCTGACGATGGGAGCCGGAGATATTGTGAACAGCGGCGAAGAGCTGCTGGAGATGCTTGAGGCGGAGAGATAATCATGGCATTGAATCAGGGAAAAATCGTCGTCGTAATGGGCGGACCTTCGTCTGAAGCCGAGGTTTCCCGCCGTTCCGGCGGAGCAATATTAAAGGCCTTGCAGGAAAAAGGCTATAACGCAGTAGGTTTGGAATTTCAGCCGAAGAGCTTCCAGCAGCAGATTTTGGCTGAGGAGCCGGCTATCGTTTTCAATGCGATGCACGGAGCTTACGGGGAAGATGGAAGACTGGCGGCCCTGCTGGACTGCCTGGACATCCCTTATACATCCTCCGGTGTGCTGGCCTCATCGGTGACGATGGATAAATGTGCGGCCAAGTCTGTGCTTCTGGCTGCCGACATACCGACACCGGCGGCGGTGTCCCTCTTTTCCTATGAGGACAGGGCGGAGCAGGTTGCCCGGGTGGAGAAGCGCCTTTCCTTCCCGGTAATCGTTAAGGCGGCGGAGCAGGGCTCAAGCATCGGCGTCTATCGGGCAGCCGACCGACAGGAACTGTCTGAGGCCTTGGAAATGGCTTTTTCCTACGGCAAGACCGTACTGGCAGAGGAAATCATCGAGGGTCCGGAGCTGACTGCGGCTGTGTGGGGTGGTGACGGACGGGCAGAGGTACTGCCTGTCATCGAAATTACTACCGTTACCGGCAGCTACGACTATGAAACGAAGTACAAGAAGGGTGCCAGCACCCATATAATTCCTGCCCGCATCAGCGAGGCCGCCAATAAGCGGGTACAGGAACTGGCAAAGCGAACCTTTATCGCCTGCGATCTTTCCGGGATTTCCCGGATTGATTTCATGCTGGGGCAGGACGATACGCCTTACGCCATCGACATTAATACAGTTCCCGGTATGACGGAGACCTCCCTTGTCCCCGATGCGGCGGCGGCAGTGGGCATGGACTTTACAAGTCTCTGCGAAAGACTGCTGGAGTTGGCGGGCTTTCAGAAAGAGGTCTGAGGCGGCGAGGGTACCGGCAGATAATTTCAGGGAAAATAGGAAAGGAGGCAGCTTGTGTCGGATAAGAGGATAAGTGACAAGACAAAGGCCTACGACTGGCACATAATCGAGCGGGAGCTGGATTCGATTTACGGCGATGCTATCTCCGAGGCAGACCGGGAAAAGCAGGAAGCTGAGACCCGGGACCAGGACGAAACAAGACTGCGGCACCGCCGCAGAAGCCGCCGCAAACTGGCCTGGCAGGCAGCTCTTTTGGCACTGCTGGCAATGGCGGCCTTCAAGTATATGCCCCTTTTCAATCTCGACGAGATAAAGGTAGTAGGCAACAGCTATGTGACAGCCGAAGAGGTCTGCCGTATGGCCGGGGTCTATCGGGGCCAGCATATCCTGTCGGTGTCTCCGGAGGATGCAAAGACTCTGTTGATGAAGGATTTGCGGATTGAGCGGGCAGAGGTGAAACGTCTGCTTCCCAACGGACTGATGATTCAGGTGACGGAGCGGCAGCCGGTGCTGAATATTCCCTGTGACTACGGATATATTGATATTGACCGGGAGGGACTTGTACTGGCGGCTTATCGGACGCCGGCCCAGCATCAGGTGCCTCAGCTTGTGGGCATGAAGGTTCATGACCTTTATATCAGCGACAGCGTGAAGGAACAGGCAATCAGGGATATTGCTGCATTCCTTGGCCATATTGGTCCGCAGGCTATCGCTTCGCTGTCCTATGTGAATATTTCCAATCCGGAGCATATTACCTGCCTCACTCCGGACCGGACGGAAATCCGTCTGGGAAAGCTGGACAGGCCGGAGGAAAAGGCGAAGATTTGCCGTGACTTTCTGGCAGAGCTGAAGCTGTCTAAGCATCCCATGGAGTATATAGATTTGAGCTTTGATACGCCGTTTGTCAAGCTGCGTCAGGAGAACAGCGCGCCGATTCAGTTTACCGGCGGGAATGGGACAATGACGGCAAATCAGACTGCGAAACCGGCTCAGACCGAAGAGTCCAAGGCCGAGAATACGGCACCCGCTTTGCCGAAGCAGGCCGACAGTCAGAAGCCGGCGGCTGCCGAGACAAAGCAGGATAAGCCGGCAGCCGGGGACAAACCGGCAGACAAGGCAGTGAAGAGCGAACAGCATAACCCTTCAAAGGATAAGGAGGGCAAAGCAAATGCTCAATAAAATCGGTGACGTGATAAACTCGGAAAATCAGAACCGCATAGGTCTGGCCTTTGTTTCCATGGTGCTGGGCCTGCTGCTGACTCTGCAGTTCCGGGCAACTCTTGTCCAGAAGGAGTCGCTGCCCTTCCAGCGTATAGAGGAGCTGTCTGCCCGACTGATAGACACGGAAAAAGAGCGTGACACTCTGCGAGCAGCCCTCAGGGAAGTGACGGAGCGGCAGGAAAAGGAGAGCCGGGTTGCAAATCTGTCCGATTTGGAAATGACGGCAGGACTGGTGGGACTCACCGGCCCCGGTCTTGTGATTACTATTGATGACAGCAGGAAAACGGCAAAGGCCGGAGAGAACATGAATCTCTATGTCATTCACGACGAGGATATTCTTAGAGTTGTGAATGAGCTGAGAGCTGCCGGAGCCGAGGCGATTTCTCTGAATGGACAGAGGCTGACCGCTACTTCGGAGATTCGCTGTGCCGGACCTACCTTGTCGGTAAACAATGTCCGCTCGGCGGCTCCCTTTGAAATCATTGCCATCGGTGAAGTGACGACGCTGGAAAATGCGCTGAAGATGCGCGGCGGTGTTGTCGATACTCTGAAGGTCTGGGGTATTCAGACTGCCATCAGTCCGCGGACTTCGGTAGAGGTACCTCCCTTTAACGGGCCGTCACCCTTCCGTCATGCGAAGCCAATAGCTCGGGGCGGTGCCGGAGAGTCCGTAAAGAGCGGGAATGCAGCGGGAGGTAGTGCACAATGATTATTTCCATCGTTGGCCTTTCCGTGGGCATACTTTTGGGCATGATATGTCCGCTGGACATACCGGTGGCATATTCAAGGCTCTTTTCCGTAGCATTGATTGCTGCCCTTGACTCGGTGTTTGGCGGTATTCGCGCCGATATGGATGGGAAATTCGACAATACCATCTTCCTGTCCGGCTTCGTGGTAAATGCCCTGCTGGCAGCAGTGCTTGTATATCTCGGCGATCAGCTGGGTATGGACTTGTACATGGTGGCACTTATAGCCTTCGGTCTGAGGGTGTTCCAGAACCTGGCCATTATCCGCCGCTATATGCTGGATAAAAAATCGAACTGATTTGCCCGGACACTGCACAAGCATTATTCAACCGTATATACAATAAGACAGGGTCTGTGAAAAATGATTAAGCGTTTTTCACAGACCCCAATTTTTTGCTTTCGTTAATGGCGGATGTATTCAGTATTATATTTTGATTAACGACTTGAAAAGTGATAAAATCAAATCATAAGTGTGGATTTAATTCATAAGGGAGAGAATAAAATGAGCGAAAGCTGTGATTTCGACTGCAGCAGCTGCGGCACAGACTGTCCGTCAAGGAAGACACCGCAGGGAAATGTCTGCGGTGAGAATAACAGTCAGGCCGGCTGCGGTGAGCCGCCGGTACTGGCCCCCAATGAGCTGTCGAAGGTAAAGCATGTCATTGCTATCATGAGCGGCAAGGGCGGCGTAGGCAAGTCCATGGTCACCGGTCTGGCTGCGGTAGAGATGAGCAGGGCAGGGTACAATGTAGGCATCCTCGATGCGGATATTACCGGTCCTTCTATTCCGAGAATGTTCGGGGTGAAGGGTGAGATTCGCGGCAATGAGGCAGGAGCCTATCCCTTAAAGAGCGACGGCGGCATTGACATCATGTCCATGAATCTGCTGCTGCCGGATCAGACCGATCCGGTCGTCTGGCGCGGCCCGGTTATCAGCGGCGTCGTCCGGCAGTTCTGGCAGGAGATTATCTGGGAAGATGTTGATTACCTGTTCGTAGATATGCCTCCCGGCACCGGAGATGTGCCGCTCACGGTTTTCCAGTCGCTGCCTGTTGACGGCATCATCGTCGTTACCAGCCCGCAGGATTTGGTAAACATGATTGTTGAGAAGGCCGTGAAGATGGCGAATATGATGGATATTCCCATCCTCGGCGTAGTGGAGAATATGTCTTACTTCCGCTGCCCCGACTGCGGCAAGGAGCATCACATCTTCGGTGAGAGTCACTTGGCTCATGTGGTGGCTCAGTACGATATCCCGGTGCTTGGTCGTCTTCCTATCGATCACCGTCTGGCGGATGCCAGCGACAGAGGCGACATTGAAACTGTAGAGGGACATTTCCTCGATGAGATGGCAGCTGTGCTGAAGGAGCTGGACAAGGACTGAGTCCTGTCTGCTGCCGGTGAATTACTCATCGGCGAATAATTCAGTCAATAATAAACAGGAGGGAATATAATGAAAAAGTACAAAGTAGCGGTTATCCCCGGCGACGGTATCGGCCCTGAGGTCCTTGCGGAAGGCAAGAAGGTTCTCACTGCTGTTGCTGAAATGGCAAACTTTGAGGTAGAGTATGACGACTATCCCTGGGGCTGCGAGTATTATCTCAAGACCGGTGAAATGATGCCGGAGAATGCTCTGGATATTCTGAAGGATGTTGACGCCATCTATCTCGGTGCTGTCGGCTATCCCGGCGTTCCGGACAACATTTCTCTGGGCGGTCTGCTGCTGAAGCTCCGCAAGGGCTTCGACCAGTACATCAATCTCCGTCCTGTCAAGCTGCTGAAGGGCGCACCCTGTCCGCTCACCGGTGTTGGCATTGAGGATATCGACATGGTCGTTGTCCGTGAGAACAGCGAAGGTGAGTATGCCAATGTCGGCTGCCGCCTCTATCCGGATTCTCCGCAGGAGATGGCTCTCCAGACCAGCGTCTTCTCCCGTAAGGGTACGGAGCGTGTCATCCGCTATGCCTATGAGCTGGCCAAGAAAGAGGGCAAGACCCTCACCAGCATTTCCAAGGGCAACGCTCTCGGCTATTCCATGGTCTTCTGGGATCAGATTTTCAAAGAGGTTGGTCAGGAGTATCCTGAGGTCAAGACCAGCACTCTCCTCGTTGATGCAGCCAGCATGTTCTTCGTAAAGGATCCGAAGCGCTTCCAGATTGTCGTAGCCTCCAACCTCTTTGGTGATATCCTCACCGACCTTGGTGCGGCTATTGCCGGCGGTATGGGTCTCGCTGCCGGTGCAAACCTGAACCCGGAGGGCAAGTATCCCTCCATGTTCGAGCCTATCCACGGCTCCGCTCCGGATATTGCCGGTCAGATGATTTCCAATCCGCTGGCCTCCATCTGGTCCATCGCTCAGATGCTTGACCACTGGGGAATGAATGACTGGGGTCAGGAGATTATCGACGCTATCGAGACTCTCCTCGTGGAGAAGAAGACCCTCACTCCGGACCTCGGCGGTACTGCCAAGACTGACGAAATCGGTGAGGCAATCATCGAAATTCTCAAGAGATAAAAATATGAAATAATTTGGGGCTATGAAAATGGTTTGCCGTTTTCATAGCCCCTTCCTTAATGTTAAGACTTTATTTGAAAGCTTTTGGTTGGTCTTTTGTTTGACATTAGTCGGGGTTTCCTTTATTATTAAAAGCGGAGAATTTTGCTCTTTTTTAGGAAATATAAAAAGTATGAATCAGGAGATGACCCCATGAAAGTGGCAATCATTATGGGCAGCGATTCCGATTGGTCCATTGTAAAGCCGGCAGCCGATATGCTGAAGGAATTCGACATTGAGCCGGTAGTTGAGGTAGCTTCCGCCCATCGTACCCCCGGGCGGGTAAAGGAGTTTGTAGAGTCGGCAGATGAGAAGGGAATCGCTCTCTTTATCGCAGCCGCCGGTGCAGCTGCTCATCTGGGCGGCGTTATCGCCTCCTATACTACGAAGCCGGTTATCGGGATTCCTATCAATGCATCCCCGATGAACGGTCTTGATGCACTCCTTGCTACCGTCCAGATGCCTTCCGGTATTCCGGTGGCAACAATGGCTATCAACGGTGCCAAGAATGCCGCTGTTTTCGCAGCTCAGATTCTTGCCGTGGGCGATGCTGAGCTGGCCGGGAAGATGAAAGCATATCGCCAGAAGCTGGCTGATGAAGTGGCAGTAAAGTCTGCCCGCGTAGCCGCTCAGGTTTAATAAGAGGTGAATCATGGAAAAGCAGTTGACATACGCCGATGCAGGCGTAGACATTGATGCAGGCAATCGTTCCGTTACTCTCATCAAGGATTGTGTCAAGGCAACCTATCGCCCGGAGGTAATGGGTGACCTCGGCGGCTTTGGCGGACTCTTTGCCCTGAATGTAGCAAAGTACAAGGAGCCAGTGCTGATCTCCGGTACCGACGGTGTAGGCACGAAGCTGAAGCTGGCGTTCCTTCTGAACAAGCACGATACCATCGGTCAGGATGCCGTGGCCATGTGCGTAAATGATATCGTCGTTCAGGGTGCTGAGCCTCTCTTCTTCCTGGATTACCTTGCTGTCGGCAAGCTCGATCCCGAAGCAGTAGCTGAAATCGTAAAGGGTGTTGCCGGTGCCTGCAAGGAGTCCGGCTGCGCGCTCATCGGCGGCGAGACTGCCGAGATGAACGGCTTCTATCCGGAAGGTGAGTATGATATTGCCGGCTTTGCCGTTGGCTGCGTTGAGAAGTCCAAGATGATTAACAGCAGCATGGTCAAGGAAGGGGATGTTATCCTCGGCCTGCCGTCTACCGGCGTTCATTCCAACGGATATTCCCTCGTCCGTAAAATCGTCTTTGAAGTCAAGGGCATGAAGGGCGACGAGTACATCGATGAGCTGGGCAAGACCATCGGTGATGCTCTCCTGACTCCCACCCGCCTCTATCCGGCTGTTGTTCTGCCGCTGGTCGAGAAGTTCGACATTCACGGCATGGCTCATATCACCGGCGGCGGTTTCTATGAGAATATTCCCCGTGCGCTTCCCGAGGATATGGGCTGCACCATTGACGCGGCTGCCTGGGAAGTACCGGCTATCTTCGGTCTCCTGTCCAAGTGGGGCAATGTAGCACCGAGAGAAATGTACCGTACCTTCAACATGGGTATCGGCATGATTGTTATCGTTCCGGCTGAGCAGGCTGATGCCGTACAGGCTGACCTGGCTGCCCGCGGCGAGAAGTCCTTCGTAATCGGCAAGGTTACCAAGGGTGAGCATGAGGTCACCATGACCGGCGGAGTCTTCGCCTGATGGCGGGGGAAGTTCTCGGAGTTCTTTGCTCCGGCCGTGGGACGAATCTCCAGTCCATTATCGATGCGGTTGCGTCCGGTCAGATAAAGGCACCTATCGGCGTTGTTATCACCGACAAGCCCGGTGTCATGGCACTGGAGCGGGCTGAGAAGGCAAATATACCGGCTGTCTGCGTTGATAGAAAGCAGTTTGCCACCCGTGAGGAATTCGATGCAGCTCTCTTAGCCGAGCTGAAGAAATACGGCGTTACGCTCGTCTGCCTGGCCGGTTTCATGCGCCTGCTGACCGCAGAATTCATCAGGGCTTATGAGGGTCGGATTCTGAACATACATCCGGCATTGCTGCCTTCATTCAAGGGAGCGCATGCCCACCGTGACGCCATTGCCTACGGTGCGAAGGTGTCCGGCTGTACCATCCACTTCGTTGTAGAGGATATGGATGCCGGCCCCATCATTCTTCAGGCGGCTGTACCGGTTGAAGAAGGCGACGATGAAGACAGTCTGGGAGCCAGAGTTCTGGTGCAGGAGCACAAGCTGTATCCGCGGGCTATTGAGCTGTTCCTGGCCGGGAAGCTGACCATCGACGGCCGTTGTGTCAGGATAAGCAAATAAAATTTTGTTCCGAAAATTTATCATAATGTAAAGGCAGGGATGAACATGAAAATCAAACGAGCCCTCATCAGTGTTTCCGACAAGACCGGTGTAGTGGAATTCGCCAAGAAGCTCCACGCTGCCGGCATTGAGATTGTTTCCACCGGCGGTACCATGCGTGCCCTCAAGGAAGCTGGTATCCCCGTAATGTATGTCAGTGATGTCACCGGCTTCCCCGAGATAATGGACGGCCGCGTAAAGACCCTGAATCCCTATATTCACGGCGGTATTCTGGCTGTCCGTGACAATCCCGTTCATGTGGCGGCAATGAAAGAGCATAACATCACCGGTATCGATCTGGTCGTTGTAAACCTCTATCCCTTCAAGGAGACCATCGCAAAGCCGGATGTCACTCTTTCCGATGCTATTGAGAATATCGACATCGGCGGCCCGGCAATGATTCGTGCTGCCGCTAAGAACTTCCGCTTCGTTACCGTAGTCACCAATCCGAAGCGTTATGATGAAGTTGCCAATGCTATTCTGGCCGACGGCGTTACCAGCGGTCTGATCCGTATGACTTTGGCTCAGGAGGCCTTCGCTCATACCGCAGATTATGACAATGCAATTCAGGCTTATCTGGCCGGACAGGTTGAGAAATAAGGAGAAGCAATGAATATTTTGTTGATTGGCAGCGGCGGCCGTGAGCATGCGCTGGCTCTGAAGCTGACCGCCAGCCCGCTCTGCGACAAGCTGTATGCTCTGCCGGGCAACCCCGGTATCGGTGAGATAGCCGAAAATATTGAAGGTATCTCCATTACCGATGGTGAAGCCATTTTGAAGCTGGCCAAGGAAAAAGAAATCGGTCTTGTAGTTGTTGGTCCGGAGCTGCCTCTTACCGAGGGCGTTGCCGATGTACTGACTGCCGGCGGTGTGAAGGTGTTCGGCCCCTCCAAGGCTGCAGCAGAGCTGGAAGGCTCCAAGGTCTTCGCCAAGAAGATTATGAGCCGCTACAATATCCCTACGGCCCGCTGTGAAGTATTTAACGATGCCTCCCGCGCCCGGGTCTATGTCCGTCAGATGGGTGCGCCTATCGTTGTAAAGGCCGACGGTCTGGCTGCCGGCAAGGGCGTTGTAGTCGCTCAGACTGTTGATGAGGCTCTTGATGCCATCACCTCTATGCTGGAGGATAAGACTTTCGGCGAGGCCGGAGCAAGAGTCGTAATGGAGGAATTCCTTGAGGGCGAGGAAGCCAGTGTGCTGGCTTTCACCGATGGCGAGACCATCAAGGCCATGATTCCTTCTCAGGATCACAAGTGCATTTACGATGGCGATAAGGGCCCCAATACCGGCGGTATGGGTACCTATGCACCGGCCCCGGTTATTACTCCCGAGGTAATGGAGCAGGTACAGAAGGAAATTCTCGACCCGATGATTGCCGGCATGAAGAATGAGGGAAAGCCCTATGTCGGCTGCCTCTATGCCGGTCTTATGATTACCAAGAAGGGCCCCAAGGTTATTGAGTTCAACTGCCGCTTCGGCGATCCGGAGACTCAGGTCGTCCTGCCGCTGCTGGACAGCGACCTTGTAGAAGTTATGCTGGCCTGTGTTGACGGCAAGCTGGCTGAGACCGAGGTGAAGTGGTCTTCCGATGCCGCAGTCTGTGTCGTCATGGCCGCTAATGGCTATCCCGGCAGCTATGCCAAGGGTGATGCTATCACCGGGCTTGATGCAGCCAGAGAAGCAGGCTGTAATGTCTGCGAGGCCGGTACTGCCATGAAGGACGGCGTAAAGGTCACCAACGGCGGTCGAGTTCTCGGTGTAGTCGGTCGTGCGGCTGACATCAAGTCGGCGACTGCCAAGGCCTATGAAGGCGTCGGCAAGATTTCCTTCAAGGATGCCTACTATCGTCACGACATTGCTCACCGGGCATTGGAGCGACTGGAAAAATAAAATTTGATTAATAAAGGCTGTTGCATAACACCCAAAGGCCCCCATTCAGGGGGGCTGTCACCGAAGGTGACTGGGGGGTAATAGAAATAAGTGTCAGTGTTGCTCTGTTACCCCTCTGCCCTGCGGGCACCTCCCCTACAGGGGAGGCTTTGGTGCTGTATTTATGCGGCAGCCTGTTTTGTTGTATAATGAAAATAAGGAGGTGAAATCATGGCAGAAGAAAAAAGCATTGATCCATACCACATCCAGCTGCCGGAGCTGGTAGCAGAAAAGCTGAAGCAGCTGCCGGAGTCACCCGGTGTCTACATCATGAAGGACAGCAGCGGCAAGATAATCTATGTTGGCAAGGCCGTGGTGCTGAAGAACAGAGTCCGGCAGTACTTCCGCAGTCAGCGGAATCATTCGCCGAAGGTGCGGGCCATGGTTTCTCATGTGGCGGACTTCGAGACGATAATGACCGGCTCCGAAGTAGAAGCACTCATCCTCGAAAACAATCTTATCAAGAAGCATCGTCCTCACTACAATATCAGTCTGAAAGACGACAAAACCTATCCCTATGTGAAAGTGACGCTGGGAGAGGACTATCCACGGGTATTGATAACCCGTCGGCTGGTGAAGGACGGCGGGCGGTATTTCGGGCCGTACGCAGATGTGGGCGCTGTCCATGAGAGCCTAAAGCTGCTGAGACGGCTCTTTCCTCTTAGAACCTGCAAGCATCTGGAGCAGGGGCGTCCCTGCCTGGAGTATCATATAAAGCGTTGTCAGGCTCCCTGTATCGGTCATATCTCCCGGGAAGAATACGGTGCCATGGTAAAATCGGTGGTTCTCTTTCTAGAGGGTCACATTGATGATGTGGAGAAAAATCTTCAATCCCGCATGGAGGCGGCAGCGGAAAATCTGGAGTTTGAGCAGGCGGCTGTCCTCCGGGACCAGCTTGCGGCGGTACGAAAGGTAGCCGAGAAGCAGAACATCGACTCTCCGGGGCTGGAAGGAGACAAGGATATTCTTGCGCTGGCCCGCAGCAATGTGACTGCCGTTGCCTGCGTGGTTATTCTCTTTGTCAGGGGCGGCAAGGTCACCGGTCGGGAAAGGTTTTTCCTGAATGGCGGCGAGGATGAGACCGATGAAGCGATACTATCCGCTTTCCTAGGACAGTATTATCAGCAGGCTGTATTCATTCCCCGGGAAATCCTGCTGCCGATGGAGCTGCCGGCGGATGAAACACTGGTGATGAAGGAATGGCTGGAAAGCCGGCGGAGCAGCCGGGTAGCGGTAGGAGTACCGCAGCGGGGTACGAAGAAAGCACTGGTGGATATGGCGGCGGAAAATGCAGCCAAGTATCTCCGGGATGAGTCAGAGAAGCTGACCCGGGAGGCCGGGGCAACAGTAGGAGCGGTGGAGGAGCTGCGGCGATTCCTTGGGCTGAGGAATATCCCGCATCGGATGGAATGCTTTGATATTTCCCACATTCAGGGATCGGAGTCGGTCGCTTCGATGGTAGTTTTTGAGGATGGTGCCCCGGCGAAGGAATATTACCGCCGCTACAAGCTGAAAACCACCGAGGGCATCAACGACGATTTCCAATCTATGCGGGAGGTACTGACCCGCCGCTACGGAAAAGACAGCATCGAAAATCAGCCGGATTTAATTGTGGTGGACGGCGGCCTCGGGCAGCTGAATACAGCGTTGGAAATCATCAGAGGCGCAGGGCATACGGATATTCCGGTTATCGGATTGGCCAAGCAGTTTGAGCTGGTATTTACAGAAGGCTCCTCTGATCCGATAGAGCTGCCTCGCCGCAGTCAGGCATTTTATCTCCTGCAGCGGCTGAGAGATGAGGCTCACCGCTTCGCCATCACTTATCATCGGAGCATAAGGAAGAAGCGCAATCTGGTAAGTATCCTCGACCATATACAGGGCATCGGCCCCAAACGCCGTCAGGCACTGTGGAAGCACTTCGGTACTTTGGAGAAGATTCGTGAGGCCAGTGAGGACGAGCTGGCAGCGGCACCGGGGATGAACACAGCGGCGGCAAAGTCTGTATACGATTTCTTTGCAGCGGTGAAAGAAGGATTCATCAGTCGAAGAAATTTTGAAAATTAGATAGCTTTTTTTATAAAAGCTAGTATAATGTAACATATATTAACTTTAGCAAATTTTTCGTAATGGTTAACAAAGAACGGATTCTGAAAATGTCCAACATTAGTGTTTCGGCGGAGGGGCTTATCGACCTCCATGTTCATTCGACAATATCAGACGGGACCTATACGCCGCGGGAGCTGGTAGAGCTGGTGAAGCGGCGGAGGATGGCAGGCTTTGCCCTGACGGATCATGACCTTATCAACGGACTTGATGAGGCGGAGTCTGCTGCCCGGGAGATGGGTGTCCGGTTTCTGCCGGGGATGGAGCTGACGCTGAACTTCCGCAGCCGCCGCATTCATGTGGTGGCTTACGGCTTCGACCGTGAGAGCTACGCTTTCAAGAATCTCTACCGCATGATAAGGGCGAACAAGGAGCGGGGCATGGAGGAGGTCGTGAACTTCGTCCGTGACAAGGGCCTTGATTTGACTGTAGAGGAGGTCAAGGCTTCAATGACCTCGGCCTTTGATGTGTATGCCATCATGCGCTGCATTACAAGGCGGTTTCCCGACAGTAAGGTAATGCCTCTGTGGGATAAATATATCTATTCGGCCCTTGACTATCTGGGACTGAATATGGATATCGCGCCCAAAGCTGCATTCACAGCGATTCACAAGGCCGGCGGTGTGCTTTCTCTGGCTCACTTCCACAAGCGTATCGGCCTGCAGGGACTGAGCCGTCAGGAGCAGGAGGAGAGCATTGCTGCTCTGGTGGATATGGGTCTTGACGGAATGGAGAAATATTATCCGTCCTATACTGATGATGACCGGGCTTTTGCGGCGGCGACCATCGAGAAGTTTAATCTCATGGCTACCGGGGGCAGCGACTACCACGGAGAGAACCGCACCGACACAGAGATAGGGACCGGTATCGACAATAATCTGGCTGTGCCGGCGGAATTTTTCGATGGTGTAGAGGCCCGCATTGCCCAGGTTCGGTCAAAAATGTAAATTCAATTTTCAATACAATGAATATAACAGGGAGGTAAAGAACATGAAGGTTACGGTTATCGGTGCCGGTAATGTAGGTGCCACAGTTGCAAATGTTATTGTTCAGAAAAATTTTGCCGGTGAGGTTGTCCTGCTGGATATCCGCGAGGGCTACGCCGAAGGCAAGGCCATGGACATGAATCAGGCATCCACCATTTTAGGCTCCTTTACGAAGGTTACCGGCGTCACAAACGACTATGCCGCAACTGCAAATTCAAAGGTCGTAGTTGTCACCAGCGGTATTCCCCGTAAGCCGGGTATGACCCGTGAGGAGCTTATCGATACCAATGCTGCCATCGTTAAGGATGTTGTAGGCAAAGCCAGAGAGTATTCTCCCGATGCCATCTTCATCATCATATCCAACCCCATGGATACCATGACCTACCTTACCATGAAGGCTACAGGTTTGCCCCGCAACAAGGTGCTGGGTCTCGGCGGTATGCTGGATAGCGCCCGCTTCAAGTATTACATTACCAAGGCTCTGCAGGCTGAAGGAATTGATGCCAGCCTCACCGATGTAGAGGGTATGGTCATCGGCGGACACAATGATAAGACTATGGTGCCGCTGATTAAGTATGCCAGCTACCGCGGCATTCCCGTCACCAATATCATCAACTGGGAAGCTATCCTTGATGCGGCAAGAGAGACGAAGAAGGGCGGCGCGACCCTCACTCAGCTCATCGGCACCTCCGCCTGGTATGCTCCCGGCGCGGCAGTAGCTACTCTGGTAGAGGCAATCGTTACCGATGCCAAGAAGCTCATTCCCTGCTGCGTATATCTCGATGGCGAGTATGGTCATAAGGATGTCTGCATCGGCGTACCGGTCGTCCTCGGCGAGAACGGAGCCGAGAAGATAGTCGACATCAACCTTGACGGCCCGGAGTTCAAATACTTCAATGCCAGCGTCGAGGCGGCTCGTGAAACCAACGCCCTGCTGGCCAATGCACTGAAGGAAGTGAATGAGGCAGAAGAGCCGGAGAAAAAGGAAAAGTCCAAGAAAAAGTAAGAAAAATATTGTGAATGACAAAAGGAGCTGTCCGTATTGGGCAGCTCCTTTTTAGACGATAAAGGGGGATCTTGTACTTTGTTTTTGATATTGACTTTACTAAGAATTTGATTGCTGTACGAATAATGTACCTCTGAAATAGGAGGTTTGTGGTATATTAATAATAAAACTAAGCTGATTACTATTCTGGCCTTGTATGGAATGGTAACAATGCGTTAATGTTCATAATAGCTTTGATGGAAATAGGTGAGATTGCTTTTATGACTGATGAAAAGAATAAAGTAATTCATATCTCAAAAAAGACGAAAAACCTATGGGGAAAATTGTCAAAAGATACGCCGGATTATTGGCTGCCTTTGTGGGTGCATCTTTTTGACACCTGCGAAGTTGCAAAGTTGATTTGGCACAACTGGGTACCAAAGCATACCAAGCATGAAATAGCAAACGGCATGGAGTTTGCTTCCGGCAAGAGCATAGAAGAGAAGCTGCAATACGCAGGGCGAGTTTATGCATTTTTAGCAGCGGTGCATGATATAGGCAAAGCCTCGCCTGTTTTCGTGATAAAGGCAGCGAAGGCCGGATTCCCTGATATAGTAGATGAAATAGCAGATAGCGGGCTAAATGTATCGGTAAAGAAAAACGGCATAAATAATAGCTTTACCCACGCCATCATCGGAGAGAGAATTTTAGAGCGTGCCGGTTTGGATTGCAGCTATGGAGTAATAATCGGCGGACATCACGGAAAGCCAGCTGACGAAGCAGTCTTAGTTGAGCGCACAGATAACTACCCGGATGCCACAGGCGTTGGTGAAGAAGTATGGGATTCTGTTCATAAAGAATTAATCGGATTTGGTTTACAGCGGGCAGAGTTAGAGAGTCTGCCTATCGGTAAGGTATCGCTCACAGCGCAGGTGTTATTGACAGGGTTACTGATAATGGCTGACTGGTTTGCCAGCGGAACAGATTATTTCCCTTTGCTGAATAGAATGAGACGAGAAATCTCAGAGGAAGAGTTGAACAAAAGAGCCGAAAAAGCCTGGGACTGTTTGAGTCTTCCGTGCACGGAAATTTTTTCCTCTGACTGTTCCATGGAAGAATTGTTTCAGAAAAGATTTGGCAGACCACCCAGACCGCTGCAGGAATGTGCGGTGCAAAAGGCAGCCGAAGTATGTAATCCGGGATTGTTTATCATAGAAGCTCCCATGGGAGAGGGAAAGACTGAGGCTGCATTAGTTGCCGCAGAAATCATTGCCCGGAGAACCGGTATGGGAGGAATATATTTTGCGCTGCCCACACAGGCAACAAGCGACGGAATTTTTCCTCGCATTATAGAGTGGATAGAAGCACTTCGTTCCGGCGTGAGCCGTACCGTCTTTTTGGCGCATGGAAAATCCGGCTTCAACAAGGACTACGAAGGAATAAAAATAAATTCGCTTCTCTGCGATGAAGAGAATGATGATTTATCAAGACCATCGGCAATAGTCAACGACTGGACTGCCGGGCGAAAGAAGGGGATGCTGGCTGATTTTGTCGTGGGAACGGTAGATCATGTGCTCATGGCCGGATTGAAAATGAAGCACTTGGCCATGAGGCATCTTGGCCTTGCCAATAAAATCGTCATTATTGATGAATGTCACGCCTACGATGCCTATATGAGCAGCTACCTTGATCTAGTGCTTTCCTGGCTGGGAGCATATCATGTTCCGGTTATCCTGCTTTCGGCTACACTGCCAGCCGCAAGGCGGAAGTCAATGCTTGATGCCTACGGGTCTGCTCATAGAAGCAAAGAGAAGAAGGAAAATTTATTGGCCTCTCTACTGAGAGGAAAATCTGTAAAGAATGAAAAGCAGAACGCCGAACAGGAGACTTTGAAATACCCGCTTATAAGCTATACAGATGGGAACACTATATTTGAAGCAGAGCCTGCAGCCTCCGGCCGTAATCTGACCGTTGAACTGAGAATTATTGATACAGAAAATTTGGCAGACAATTTACGAAGTTTGCTGTCTGGAGGCGGATGTGTAGGTATTATCCGCAACACGGTAAGCGAGGCACAGCAGACGGCTCAGATGCTGGAAGAGATTTTTGGCGCAGAGCATGTTTACCTGCTCCATTCCAGATTTCTAAGTGCCGATCGCGTTCGCAAAGAGCAGATTATACGCGGGAAACTTGGGCCAGGTGATAAGGGCAGACCATCAAAGATGATTGTGGTCGGTACACAGGTAATGGAACAGTCACTTGATGTTGACTTTGATGTACTGTTTACAGATATTTGCCCTATGGATTTGCTGCTTCAGAGAATGGGGCGACTTCACAGACACGAAAGGGAGTCTCGGCCTGTCAGAATGCAGAAGCCGGTCTGCTATATAATGGGAATAGAGAACGATATATATTTTGCGAAAGGTAATACTGCGGTTTATGGAGATTATCTTTTGTTAAAAACAAGAGCCTTTCTAAAAGATACGGTCAATCTGCCGGAGGACATTCCACTCTTGGTAAGTCGAGTCTATGATAAAAGGTATGATGATTTAGCTAGGGGAAATCTGTCAAAATACGCAGAGCAAAATACTGTTGATGATATTTACCTATCGGCTGAGAAAAAGTACCAAGAGCTAATTGCAGCTAAGACCGGTCGGGCAGCAACTTTCCAAATAAAAAAGCCTAACTTGAAAAAAGGCAGCATGTTTGGTTGGTTGAAAGCTAGGCAGGAAGACGATAAATCAGGTAAACGTGCAGAGGCTACAGTAAGGGATGCAAGTGACTCAGTACAAGTAGTGGTTGTTGTCAAAAAGAATGACGGCAGATACTATACCGTCCCCTGGCTGATGGAGTATCCCGATAAGGAAATTACAGGCGTGCCATCGGATAGATTGGCAAAGGCTATAGCCGGATGTTCGGTGGCATTGCCCAGCCTTTTCGCGGCTCCTTGGAATATGAACAATACTATATCGGCGTTGGAAAAGCTGATTTTGGAAGACAGGCTGGATCAATGGTACAGCTCCTGCTGGCTGGATGGAGAATTATTCCTAGTCTTGGATGAAGATTTGAAAACCATTCTGCTGGATAAAACATTGGTTTATAATGAGAAGTACGGACTCTATATTGAGGGAGAGTGATGATAATGGAGGAACTGGAGAAAGAATTTAATCTGCTGGATGAGCCGTGGATTGTGGTCAGGACAAGGGGCAATGTGACGCAGGAAGTATCATTGCTTGATCTGTTTGCTCATGCCCATGAATACAGAGGACTAGCGGGAGAACTGCCGACTCAGGATGTTGCGGTTATGAGGCTGCTGTTGGCGGTTATGCATGCAGCATTTGTGACCGATGATATCGAGGATAGGGATGATGCGGTAGAGCTTTGGAAAGCCCTATGGGAGAACAAAAAATTTCCGTATGAAGTCATTGAGCAATATTTGGAAGAGTATAGAGAGCGGTTTTGGCTCTTTCATCCCGAGACGCCCTTTTATCAGTTAGCCAATATTCGTCAGGCAATGGACAGTTCCGATAAAAAGGCAAAAGAAAATAACTCAGGAAAAGAAAAAAATGTTAAACCTGTAGCGAGATTGATTGGTGAATTGTTTCAAAGTGAGCACAAATCAAGGTTGGCACCAATGAGAATAGGAGAAGGACAAAGTTCTTTGTCTTATGCAGAAGCGGCACGGTGGCTGCTCCATCTTAACGGATTTGATGATAATGCAGCAAAAAATCCAACTCCAAAAGGTGTAGGGTATCTAGGGCAACTTGGCCTAATTCTAGTTGAAGGAAAAAGCCTTTTTGAGACACTGATGCTGAACTTCGTGCTTGTTGACCAGTGGGACGAAATCTTTGCCGATGGGCGGGTGGCTGAAGGAGCATTTTGGGAAACCCCTGTATGCGGTATAATTGAAAATCATATTGCACAACCCAGAGCACAGAAAGAACTCTTGACTATGCAGTCAAGGAGGATTCTATTAAAACGACAAAATGGTAAGGTCGTAGGGTATCTTTCAACTATGGGAGACTATTTTGGCGAAGCAGAGAAAGCAATTCTTATAAATGAGACTATGACTGGATGGAAACGTAATGAAAAAATTGGCTTTATCCCACGGAAACCTGATCCGGAGAAACAAATGTGGAGGGAATTTTCCTCGTTGCTGGGGACTGGTGAGAATGAAGATGTACTGATGCCGGGAGTTGTATACTGGCAAAAAATACTCAAAGATGAAGGAATCGTTTCCGGTACTATACGACTGAAAATGATAGGCGCACACTTCAAGGGTAAAAGTGCTACGAAGATGATTCAGGATTATGTAGAAGATACATTGGATATAAGTGCGGATTTGATTGAATCGTTTAATAAAAGATGGGTCTTGGAAATAGTGATAGCGTTAGGGGTGGTTGACAAAGCTGTTGAGGAATTAGGTAATCTTGCAGCCAGGATAGTACTAATAGACGGCTATTCTGCTAACAAGGTAAAGAAAGAGACAAAGGGAAATAAGAAAAAGATAAGAGATAGAGCAAGGAAAGAGGCCAGAGAACAAGGATATGCAGAATTAAACAGTCATTTTAGGCAATGGCTGCTGTCAATCAATGCAAACGAGGATAAAGTCGCTGATAAAATACAGGAATGGCTGAATATAGCCAAAAGTGTTTTGCTGAGAATTGGTGATGACTTAGTGAACGACTGTGGTGTAAATAATATTTATATAAGAGAAGGAGGCATGGATGTCTTTACGGCGCATCGAGTATTCATAGGAAGTGTAGTGAAAGAATTGGGAGGTGGGGCAGAAAATGGATAAGCTGAAAGAAAGAATCCTGAAGAATATGCGTGCAAAGATAATGCAGCTTAAAGAGTCAAGGGCAGTAATGGCTCAGCTAAGGAGAGGCGTAGGCAAAGACATGGGTGAATTGCCGGACTTGCTGGGGTTTGTTCTGCCGGATGAAACCATAAGCGACTACGGTGACACCGAGAGAAAAATAGAGAAGGCAATGTACACGGCTATCACCCTTTATGCAATGCATCAACAGGGAATTGATAGCTGCGTCAGCAGCGGCTTGCAGGAGGATGATGATGCAGTCAGCAATCGCAACTCCTTTGGACACATGATAAGAAAGCTGGTGCTGCGGAAGCCCGGTGATGCAGAGGCAGTGCAGAGACGATTTAACAAGGTGCTTTCTGCCAAAGACATGACGGAGCTGTCTGTGCATGCGAGAAGCCTTATCAAGCTGTGCAAAAGGGAAAAGCTTACGCTGGACTATCCGGGGTTTGCCTTTGATTTATATAGAGTACAGACAGAAGAAAGCCGGAGAAATGTTCTGCTGTCATGGGGCAGAGATTATTATATGGAAAGCAGAAAGGAAGATTAATGATGGAAAAGAAGAATCGTATTTATGTAGATATACATGTTATTCAGACTGTACCGCCGAGCTGCATCAACCGCGATGACACCGGGAGCCCCAAGACGGCAGTATACGGGGGCGTACAGCGTGCCAGAGTATCTTCACAGAGTTGGAAAAGGGCTGTGAGATATAAACTCACGGATAATTTTCAGGAATCAGAGCTGGGTTTACGAACGAAAAAAGTTGTGGATTTGATTGCACAAAATATAGAGAAAATTGAGGATTCGTTGGGAGCAGAAGAATCAGTAGCTTTAGCAAAAGCACTCGTAGAAGGTTTCTTTGTAAGAAAGGGAGCAAAAAAAGATGAGAAAATTAAACTGGATAAAGATACTAATGAATTAGATGCACTGTTCTTTATTGGAGCAGGCCAGGCATACAAGTTAGCAGAATTTGCTATAAATAATAAAGAAAATTTGAAAAAGAAACAGATATCATCGGATGAGAAGAAGGAGATGCAATCAGAGGTACATAAGTATGTAAAAGACCATCATAGCGTAGATATTGCTTTGTTCGGGCGCATGATGGCGAGCAACCCGGATTTTAACTCAGACGCATGTTCACAGATTGCCCACAGCATCTCCACACACAGAGTAGATAATGAATATGACTACTTTACGGCGCTGGACGACATGGCAGAGGAAGGAACTGCCGGCGCAGCCATGATTGATGTTACGGAGTTTAACTCTGCAACACTGTACAGATATGCAACCGTAGCAGTCCATGAGCTTTACCGTGAACTGGGCGGCGAAGCGGAGATAACCGTTAAGGCGGTTAATGAATTTATCAAAGCCTTTGTCACCTCTATGCCTACAGGGAAACAGAATTCCTTTGCCAATCGTACTCTTCCCGAAGCTGTACTGGTAACTTTGCGGACAGACCAGCCGATAAACCTTGTTGGAGCATTTGAAATGCCGGTTAAAGCGGGTGACAAGGGATACTCGCAGTCCTCCGTTGACCGGCTGACCAAATATGCAAACAAGGTTTATGATGACTATGGGGCAGCTCCGGCTATGGCATGGGCGATTGGCTTTGAAGGGCACGGAGAAAAGACAAACATGGCAACCCTGTATGCCTCAATGGAAGAAAATCTGCAGAAATACTTTGCCGTAATGGCGCAGGAGTAAGGCTATGAATACATTGCTGTTACGACTGGCAGCACCAATGCAGTCCTGGGGAGCGGAGAGTATGTTTGACAACAGACTCACTCATACCGAGCCAACCCGCAGCGGTGTTATTGGTATGCTTGCCGCGGCTATGGGGATGCGCAGAGATGAACCACTCGATGTATTTGATGGCATGAAGTTTGGCGTCAGGATTGACCAGGTAGGCAAGCTGGGCAGAGACTTTCACATGGTACATTCCGAGGCACAAAATAGCAGTTGGGTAACCAACAGATACTACTTATATGACGCGGCCTTTTTGGTTGGACTGGAGGGAGAGACTCAGTTTTTGCAGGAGATAGATGAGGCATTGAGCCATCCTGCCTTCCCTTTGTATTTAGGCCGTCGCTCCTGTCCTGCCTCCGGCCGCGTTTCTCTAGGTATGCGTGAAAAGAATTTGGGGCAGGCTTTGGCGGAAGAGCCTTGGATTGCCGCCCAGTGGTACAGGAAATCAGCGCCCCGGAAAAACCTTGCCTATTTGGAAATCATGAGAGATGCTGTAGACGGAGAGACGGGCTATTCTGTACATGATGTGCCGGTCAGCTTCAATCCTGTCAGGCGGCGGTACGGCTATCGCGATGTGGTGCGGGAAAAGGTTCTGATAAGCGCAGTCTGTAGAGATGAATACCCGGTGGGGGAATGCAGGAATACAGAGCATGACCCGTTTGCGATTTTGGAGGGATAGAATGTACCTTTCAAGAGTGAGAATAAACAATAACAAAAGGAATACAATTAAGTTTCTCAGCTCCCCGCAGGTTATTCATGCATCAGTAGAGGGATGCTTTGCCGATGATGATCAGAGCAGGAAGCTCTGGCGGCTTGATTATCTTCAGAATCAGCCATATTTACTGCTGCTCAGTCAGGCTAAGCCTGATTTTGCCGAGCTTGTGAAGCAATTCGGATATGATGGTGACACAGGCGAATGCAGGGACTATCAGGGACTGCTGGACTCGCTGAAGGCAGGTGCTCGATACCGCTTCCGACTTTGTGCCAATCCTGTAGTCAGCCTCAATGTGGAACCCGGGAAAAGGGGCAAGGTCGTCCCCCATGTGACGATAGAATATCAGGAGGAATGGCTGAGAAAGCGGGCAGATACCATCGGCGTCTCTTTCGATTCCTTTTCTGTCGTGCAGCGTGGGGTGAAAAGGTTTTTTAGAAACGGCAAGAAGGTAACTCTGCACACAGCCGATTACGAAGGAATTTTAACAATCACGGATGAGGATATGTTTAAGAAAGCATTGACAAACGGTATCGGCAGGGCAAAATCCTATGGATGCGGTTTGCTCACATTGGGCAGAGTATGAAAAAGGATTATGTGGGTGCCAAAAAGGCTGAAATACAGGAACTTCCGCAAATCAAGGAGAGAATATCCTTCCTGTATGTTGAGCGGTGTCTGGTCAATAAGAATGATAGTGCTGTGAGTATAACGGACGAGAGAGGAACTGTTAATGCACCGGCAGCATCGCTAAGTGTCATTATGCTTGGCCCGGGGACTTCTATTACACACAGAGCGATGGAGCTTCTTGGAAATGTCGGGGTGACTGTAATCTGGACAGGGGAAAGGGGAGTGCGTTACTATGCATCGGGAAGTCCGCTTACGCACTCATCTTCCCTGTTGACAACTCAGGCAGCTTTGGTGACAAATGTGCGGTCACGGCTGGCGGTGGCCAGAAAGATGTACCAGATGCGTTTCCCGGATGATGATGTTTCCGACTTGACCATGCAGCAGCTAAGAGGAAAAGAAGGAGCCAGAGTTCGCAGAGTGTATCGCAATAGTGCAAAGCAATACAATGTGGAATGGACGGGAAGAGAATACGACCCGGACGATTTTGAAGGCGGAAGCGCAGTGAATCAGGCGTTGTCTGCCGGAACAGCTTGCCTATATGGGTTGGCGCACAGCGTAATTGTCGCATTGGGATGCTCTCCCGGACTGGGCTTTGTTCACACAGGCCATGAACGCTCATTTGTCTACGATATTGCGGATTTGTACAAGGCTGAATTCGTGATTCCTACAGCGTTTAAGATAGCTTCAGAAAATCTTGAAGACATATCCGGAGAAATGCGGAGGTCGGTCAGGAATTTGATATCTGAAAAACATCTGCTAGAACGAATTGTAAAAGACCTGCATTATCTGCTGACGGACTCAGAAGATATAGATGTTACATTTAGTGATATAGTAGATCTTTGGGATGAGAAGAGCGGCACTGTTAAGAACGGAATATCATACGGTAAAGATATATCGCCTGATGGGGAGGAATTAGCATTATCCGTAGAGGTATCTGAATGATTGTCATATCATTAACAAATTGTCCTGTATCGCTGCGGGGAGACCTGACAAAATGGCTGCTGGAAATAAATACGGGAGTGTTTGTTGGCAGAGTGAGTGCGAGAGTCAGAGAACGCCTGTGGGAAAGAATAACGGATAACATCAAAGATGGCCGGGCTACTTTGGTCTATAGTGCAAATAATGAACAGCACATGAATTTTTGTATCCATAACAGTGAGAATGAAATTGTCGATTTTGATGGATTGAAACTGGTCTTGCAGCCGAGCAAGCCTAAGCCTGTAGAAAGTAATGATAAGAGGCTGGGATTCAGCAAGGCTGCAAAGTGGAGAAAATTGGGTAAAACAAAGTCTCTCTCTCAGGTTGAGCGAGGAAATGTCTCCAATACATATCCGGAAAACTATGTGATTATTGATATAGAAACATCAGGACTAAGTGAACTGAAAACTGAAATCATAGAAATAGGAATGCTGAGAGTGCGTAAGGGCGAGGTGGTAAAAGAATTTCAGAGATTAGTCAAGCCCAGTAAGAAAATCCCTAGAGCCATAGAAACCCTAACGGGGATTACTAATGATATGCTAGATGAAGCAGAATGCAGTATAAATTCTTTAACAGAGGAAATAAGAGATTTTATTGGACATGATGTCATTATCGGGCATAACATAAGATTTGATTTAAGATTTTTAAATCACGCATTTATGGTGAATAACCAGCCGCAGCTGACCAATGAATTTTTGGATACCATGGAAATATACGCTAAAGTCACCGGTGCAGGCGGCGGAAAGAAAAAACTTAGCAGTATTGTCGAGGAATTCAAAGTGGTCGAAAAGCCGAATCATAGAGCTTTGAGCGATTGCAAAGCGTTAAAAGCGGTATATGATGTGCTAAAAGAAAAGTGAATAAAAAATAGGGATTTACAATTGCAGGCGCCGATACTACGGGATTTTTTAGTGTACGCCCCGCACGCGCGGGGGTAATCCCTGTGAACAAGTAGAAAAAGAAATAAAAAAATACCCCCAACTTAGCGGAAGTGTTCGCACGGTTCGCTAATACTACCGACAACCCGAGTTCTGTTGTCGGAGGGGGCACTATGTGGCAGTGTACTGCCAATTAATAGAAATGTCAATATACATGAATCTTAGTTCCAATCCGTTTGGCACGTGAGTGGAATCCAATTCTTGACATTTTCAAGTAAAATCTTTACTATTACATACGAAGAACTTGCAATGCAACCCGCATGGGAAACCTCTTTCGAGGACTCTTGCGGTCGCTCGTCAAGTTCTTTTTGTCTTCCATACTCTTGAAATTGGAATACGCCCCGCACGCGCGGGGGTAATCCCGATCCGGAGCAGATTTACCTGGCTGCGAAAAAGTACGCCCCGCACGCGCGGGGGTAATCCCTCAACAGCGGCACTTCTGAATATAACGCCCTCGTACGCCCCGCATGCGCGGGGGTAATCCCTGGAAGGGCGGGGTCGGCAAAACGACGCTGTCGTATGCCCCGCACGCGCGGGGGGTAATCCCGAGCAGTCCCAGCAGACCATTGTCGGCATGAAGTACGCCCCGCACGCGCGGGGGTAATCCCGCACTGAGACTCAAATACTATGCGTTTAACAATTTGCGGATAGCAGGACTTCCACTAGATGCCCCGCAAGTTAGGCAAATGGCAATACAAATAATGTGCGGATGGAGGTGCTTTGAGTATGACAGCCGCATACCGGATGAACGCACAGCAACGAGAGGCAATGAGCAAAATGACAGGGGCGAAGCCGCTGCCGAGGAAAGAAATGCTGGAATTGGCGGCAATCGCCTGTCCGGAGCTGACGGAGGAACAAAGAACGGAAATGGTAAACGATATGTTGTCGGAGAAATATCCGAGTTTGTAACCGACAAGCACGAAATCCTAAAAGCCTACAGTATGGCTCTTGATGATTACTATGATAAGTATTACAAAGGGCTTGTGCCGAAAGCTCCCGAAGTTGGGCTAAGATACTCTGCTGACAATCCCGGCTACACCAATAACAAAGACACGCACAAGTCACAGGATATGCGACAGGTCAACCAGTGGGCTATCGAAAGACTGTGTGACAAGCTGGTCATTCCGCTGACACCGTTACTTGTGAAGTGCGCCCGGCACGCGCGGGGGTAATCCCATTGGGGCGAGGTGGGTAATGGCGTGATTCGGGTATGCCCTGCATTAGCAGGGCGTTTTTTTACTGTTAATTGGAATTACAAAAGGCAGCCGCAAATTTGCGGCTGCCTTTTGTATGTCTTCGTATGTCTAAGATGCTTTTATCGGGAAGCGATTTCGGAAAGGTCGATTTTCTCGCCGTCTTCAATGCGCTCCTTGAACTCAGCGGTAGCGGTGAAGAGAACATCGCTGGAGGAGTTGAGAGCGGTCTCAACGGAGTCCTGAATGACGCCGATGATGAAGCCTACAGCAACGACCTGCATGGCAATATCGTTGGAGATACCGAAGAGGGAGCAGGCCATGGGGATAAGGAGCAGGGAGCCGCCGGCGACACCGGAAGCACCGCAGGCACCGAGGGTAGCCAGTACGGAGAGAATTACGGCGGAGGGAAGGTCAACCGCAATGCCGAGAGTGTTGGCAGCAGCCAAAGTCATAACGGTGATGGTGATAGCTGCGCCGTCCATGTTGATGGTGGCACCGAGAGGAATGGATACGGAGTAATGATCCTTATTCAGGCCGAGCTTCTCGCAGAGATTCATGTTAATAGGAATGTTTGCTGCGGAGGAGCGGGTGAAGAAGGCGGTAAGGCCGCTTTCACGAAGGCAGCGGATAACCAGAGGATAGGGATTCTGCTTCAGGGACATGGCGACGAGAAGGGGATTGAAAAGGAGTGCCATGATAAACATGCTGCCTACCAGTACAAGGAGCAGCTTGCCGTAGTCGGTGAAGATGCTCATACCGCTGGTGGAAACGGAGTCATAGACAAGACCCATGATACCGAAGGGAGCAAAGCTGATGACCCAGCGGACGGTCTGACCGATAGCTTCGGCAACTTCGCCCATCATGTTGGCAGTAGGCTCGCTGGCGTATTCCTTCAGGGCGAGACCGATGATGATGGCCCAGACGAGGATGCCGATGTAGTTGGCATTTACAAGGGAGCCGACCGGATTGGAGACGGCGTTCTTCATCAGGGTGATGAGGACTTCGCCGACGCCGGCGGGGGCAGCCTGCTTTACAGTATCGGTGAGCTGGAGGCTTACCGGGAAGAGGAAGCTGGCGATAACGGAAATGAGAGCGGCAGCCAGTGTACTTATAGTGTAGTAAATGATGACGGTCTTGAAGCGGGAACCGACACCGTTGCTGCTCTTACGGCAGAGGGCACTGATAACCAGCACAAATACAAGGATGGGAGCGATGGACTTCAGGGCACCGACGAAGAGGGTACCGAAGAGAAGTACAATCGACAGGCTGTTGGGAACCATGACGCCGAGAGCGGTACCAATAATAAGACCGCAGGCGATACGGAATACCAGGTTGATGGAATTCCATGCTTTGAATAAACCGGACATAATACATCTCCTTAGATATTTAAGAATGAAGAATACTGAAAACATTGCACATTATACAGTAAGGACGGGAATGTTGCAAGTTTTGGCCGCACGACATATATGGTTATAGATATAAATTGCTTTTATGGTATAAAAATAACTTGCAAATAGAATAACTTATTGATATAATCAATTTGGAATTTTTCTTAAAAAGAATAAAACGGGAGGAAACATGGACACTCTGCTGTGGAGATTCTTTGTTAAGAGAAATTCGCCGAAGTACCAACTCTCCTGAAAAATATCGGGAGGGTGCAATTTTTAGGAGGAATTTCTACAATGAAAAAATCTCTTGTATCTGCTCTGACTACCGCTCTGGTAGTAGGTGCTGCATCCACTACTTTTGCAGCTGCCAATCCTTTCTCCGATGTTCCGGCTGACCACTGGGCCTATGATGCCATTGCAAATCTGGCTGCCGATGGCGTAGTTGATGGCTACGGCGACGGTACCTATCGCGGAGAGCAGGAAATCACCCGCTATGAGATGGCTCAGATGGTTGCCAAAGCCATGGCAAAGAATGCAAAGAGCGCTGACCTTGACAAGCTGGCCGCTGAATTTGCTGACGAACTGAACAGCCTCGGCGTTCGCGTTTCTGCCCTCGAGAAGAAGGTTGACAATGTTAAGTGGCAGGGCGAGTTGAAGTATGAGTACAGCCGCAACCGTGTCAAGGGTGAGCCTAAGGAAACCGAGAACAAGCTTATTCTTCGTCTCGAGCCGGAAATGACTGTAAACAAGAACTGGACCATCAAGGCTCGTATGGATTATGAAGGCAACACTAAGACCGGTGAAGATGTCAAGACCGTAAAGGTTGACCGTATGTGGGCTGAAGGCGAGTACGGCAAGTTCACCGTTAAGCTCGGTAAGATTCAGTACGACTCCAACTTCGACGGCGGCATGATGTGGGATGGCCGCGTCACCGGTGCTCAGGTATACTACAACGGCGGCAATGTTAATGCTGCTGTAAGTGCAGGTCGTGTTAACCTTAGCGACATCGATGAGGATGCATTTGGTACGGGCAATACCACCAATTATATGGGAATTGAAGTGTTTGGTGACCAGGAGAAGAAGTTCACTTGGGGTGTTGGCTACCACCATATGAAAGGCTTTGATAAAAATGAGAAGGCAAAAATAATCGAGGGTGGTCTCGGTTACAAATTTACTGACAAGCTTGTTCTCTCTGGTGCTTATGCTCGCAATACTGGAAACAAGAATGTAGAAAAGAAGGAAAGAGATGCATACACTGTTGAGTTGAAGTATCGCGGCGCTGAGCAGGATCAGGCCGGCTCCTACGGCGTTTGGGCTGCTTACCGTAAGCTCGGCAAGTTTGCCGTTGTTGCTCCGACCTATGATGGTGCACAGCGCGGCTATCATGGCTTTGAGATTGGTACCGAGGTCACCCTCGCCAAGAATATCGTCGGCAATCTCATTTACTTCCATGGCAATGCAAATAAGTCCGGCGATCCGAAACTCAACCGTATCTTCGGTTCCGTTGAGTTCTTCTTCTGATAAAAACTCAAGCAACGATACATACACACTAAGGTTGCCGCTGTCGGTTTTTCCGAGGGCGGCAGCCTTCTTTTATTAAAAATCTTCCCATATTTTATGCTTTGTGATATAATATCACGGATTATATACCATTGAATTACCCTATGATTATCGGCAGGAGATGGAGAGGATGCGAATTATTGCCGGAAGTGCTCGAGGGACACATCTGAAGACCCCGAAGGGGATGAGCACCCGGCCTACGGCAGACCGCATTAAGGAATCGCTGTTTTCTGTACTGAATTCCCGGGAGGTTATCGCCGGCAGCCGCGTACTGGATATATTTTCCGGCACAGGGGCGCTGGCATTGGAGTCACTGTCAAGGGGGGCTGCATCGGCGGCAGCCATTGATAAGGCCACCGGCAGGCTCATAAAGGAGAACGCGGAGACCACGCATCTCTCCGAGCAGCTGGAGGTAATAACCGGTGATGTGACGGCAGCCTTGGGACGGTTGATTGCCGAGGGCCGTTGTTTCGACCTGATTTTCTCTGATCCTCCTTATCAGAAAGGGCTTACGGAGAAGGTTTTGGGACTGATTGCCGAGGGAAATCTCCTGTCAGACAGCGGCGTGGTTTGTGCCGAAGTGGCGGCAGAGGAGACGATATTGCCGCCTGATGGTCTCGAAACAGTACGGGAGCTAAGCTACGGCAAGACAACAAAAATCCTGCTGCTGGTAAAAGCCGCAGGCAGAAAAGAGGAAGCATAGATGACAAAGGCAGTTTGCTCCGGCAGTTTTGATCCGGTGACCAACGGCCACATTGATATTTTTGAGCGGGCGGCGAAGATGTTCGATCAAGTTATTGTGGGAGTATTCCACAATATCCGCAAGGAGCCGTTCTTCTCCGATGAGGAGCGGGTGCGGCTCATTCAGGAGGCTACCGCTCATATTCCAAATCTTACAGTGAGCGCCTTTTCCGGTTTGCTGCCGGACTATCTTCATGAGGTAGGAGCAACGGTGGTAGTCCGGGGACTGCGTTCCGTCACGGATTATGAATATGAGATTACCCAGGCTCAGACCCTGAAGCATATAGCACCGGATATTGATACGGTGTTTATGCTGACCCGACAGGATTATGCTTTTGTCAGCAGTTCCTGTATCCGGGAGATTTTCACCTTCGGCGGTCAATACGGCGATTTGGTGCCGGAGTGTGTGGCAAGAGCACTGGTGAAGCGGCGCCAGGAAATGTCAATTTGAGTTATAATATATGGGAAAGCAGGGAAGATAATGGCAGTCAGTGATATTTTATATGAAATCGAAGATCTCATTGCGTCCAGTAAGCATGTGATGTTTACCAATAAGTGCCTCATAGAGGAGCTGGATTTGATTCGCCTTATTGATGATTTGAAAAGTGAGCTGCCTAATGAGCTGAAGCGGGCGGCTGAAATTGTCGGTGAGCGTGACAATATGCTGGCCCGGGCACAGGAGGAGGCTGATCGCATTGTCGGTGAGGCCAAGGCCTATGCCAACAAGATTGTGGAGGAGTCTGCCGTGAAGCAGGAGGCCGATGCCAGAGCCCGTCAGATTGTGGAGCAGGCACTGGCTCAGGAGAAAGAAATCAAGGAGCGGACCATGAAGGACGCTTATCAGCTTCAGGAGAATGCGGATAACTATGCCAACTCCGTTTTTGATAACCTTATCGGCAATGTAGGCAGTGCCCTGAATATTCTTGAGCAGGCGAAGAAGGAACTGAATAGAGGTCGGACACCGGCTCGGGTGGAAGACTGATTTATTTTAAGTAGGAGGATTGCCTCCTACTTAAAAAATATCCATAAGGTTAGTTGAAGATAATTGAGGCGGCGGGTATGAAAAAGCGGTTAATAGCAGCGGCAGCATTGTCGGTAATAGTCGGTTTTGGTCTGGTTGCCGGCGGCTGCGGCGGGAAGAAGGAAGAGGCTCCGAAGGAGCGTGTCGTAGCGGTAGTGAAGGTGGGGGACAGCCGGCAGGAAACTGCAGTGGGACGGTTTGCCGCCACTATCAAAGGACGCTATGAAACCAGAATGTCCTTCCAGGTGGCTGGTCAGATAAATAACCGGATTGTCAATGTGGGAGACCGGGTGGAAAAAGGTGCGGTGCTGCTGACCATTGATCCGAAGGACGTGGGACAGAAGCTGCGGGAAGCGGATGCTGCGGTAAATAAGGCCGCGGCGGCCTATGATTTGGCCGAGTCGAATTATCGTCGCTTTGCAGTTTTGGCTGAGCAGGGTGCTATCAGTCAGGTGTCTTATGATAATTATCGTGCTCAGTATGAGAGCGCTGCGGCGACACTGGCAGCGGCAGAGGCTCAGCGGGCGGAAGCCGGCAATGCCATGAGCTATACAGAGCTGAAGGCAGACCGGGACGGTGTAGTGGCGTCTCTCTTTGCAGAGGCGGGCCAGGTGGTGGCTGCTGGTCAGAGTATTCTTACGCTGGTAGGGACCGATGAGCTGGAAGCGGAAATAAATGTGCCGGAGACCAGAGTCGCCAGTGTGAAGGTCGGCGATAAGGCTGTGGTGTATCTGTGGTCAGCCGGCAACGACAAAAAAATGGAAGGTGTCGTGCGGGAGGTAGCTCCTATGGCTGACAGTATCTCCGGAACCTATCGGGTCAGGGTGGCCATAAAAGAGCAGAACAGCGGTATGGCACTTGGGATGACGGCCTCGGTCGAATTGCCCGGGCTGTCGGAGTCAAAGAACGGCGGGGATGTATATACGATTCCCTTGTCCGCTGTCTATCAGAACGGGGAGTCACCTCAGGTCTGGGTAGTTCGTGACAGCAGGACTGTCCGGGTACCGATAAAGATAATAGCGGCCGGAAATGACGAAGTGAAGATAAGCGGCATCAAGGCCGGAGAACAGGTAGTAATCAAGGGCGTCCATCGCCTGCGGGAGGATGAAACTGTACGGATAAGCGGCCAGACGGGGAATAAGCCATGATAAATCTTAGTGAATGGTCTTTGAAGAACCGGGTGGTAGTCTGGTATTTCATCGCGGTCACCGTTGTCTTTGGTATCTTCTCCTTCTTCCGAATGGGGCGGATGGAGGATCCTGCCTACGCCGTGCGGACGATGGTTGTTACGGCGGTCTGGCCCGGTGCGTCGGCAGCGGAGATGGAGGAGCAGGTCACAGACAAGCTGGAGAGAAAATTCTCTGAGCTGCCGAATCTGGACTACATCAAGAGCGTTACCCGAGCCGGCAACTGCAATGTCTATCTGCAGCTGAAGGAAACGCCGTCGAAAGATATTATTCGGCCTTCCTGGCGCGATGTGAGAGGCTTCGGCGAAGATGTAAAAAGGGAATTGCCCGAGGGCGTATACGGCCCCTTTTACAATGACAGGTTTGATGATGTGTACGGCTCGCTCTATGCTGTCACCGGTGACGGCTACAGTCTGGAGGAGCTGAGAGCCGAGGCGGAGAAGGTACGCCGCCTTATCCTCCAGCTGGACAGTGTTCAGAAGGTAGAGCTGGTAGGCGCTCAGACCGAAAAAATATATATCGAGGCCGATAGAGAAAAGCTGGCAGCTCTGGGGATATCTCCTCGGGAAGTGGCAGCCCAGCTCAAGAAGCAGAATGCCATTGCCCCGGCGGCCATGCTGGACACGGAGTCGGACAACATCTATATCTGTGTCACCGGAAAATTCCCCGATTTGACGGCAATAAAAAATGCCCCCATCAGTGCCGGGGGCAAAGTGTTTCGGGTTGGCGATGTTGCCAAGGTCGAGCGTCGTGTCTCCGAGCCAAGCAGTGACCTGATGTACTTCAACGGTCAGCCGGCCGTGGGCATCGCCGTGTCGATGGAACCGGGCGGAAATGTACTGCAGCTGGGCGAAGACCTCACGGCGCTGATAAAAGATGTTCAGGAAAATTCGCCGGTAGGCCTGTCCGTTGACAGAGTAGCCGACCAGCCGGCAGTGGTAGAGGCATCCATTGATGATTTTGTTTCTTCTCTGCGAGAGGCCGTAATAATCGTCCTGATTATGAGCCTCCTGTCGCTTGGCCTTCGCACCGGTATGGTGGTAGGCTTCTGCATACCGCTGGTTCTTTTCGGAACATTCTGTGTCATGTACGCCCTTGGTATCGACCTGCACAAGGTCTCCCTGGGCTCTCTTGTGGTGGCCCTGGGACTGCTGGTAGATGACGAAATAATCGCCGTGGAAATGATGAGCCTGAAGCTGGAGCAGGGAATGTCCAAGGCTAAGGCGGCCGCTTCCATGTTCCGGGAGGCCGCTGTTCCAATGTTCTTCGGTACGCTCATAACCTGCTCGGGCTTTATACCGGTTGCCTTCAGTAAGGGCAGTGCGGCTGAGTTCTGTGAGGATTTGTTCCCGGTTATCACGACGACGCTGCTGCTGTCGCTGATAATCGCGGTCACTGTGGCACCTCTGCTGGCGTCACGGCTTATCAAAACAGACGATGAAGGAAAGCGGGGAGAGGCAAAGGAAGAGACGACGCTGGACAATCCAATGTATCAGACGAAGTTTTATGTCATCTTCCGCGATATCCTTGAGAAGTTCCTGGCACATCGAGTTCTTGTGCTGGCCGGCACCGCCGGATTGTTTGTGCTGTCCATAGTCGGACTGAAATTTGTCAAACAGGAATTTTTCCCGCCGAGTCTCCGCCCGGAGATAATTCTTGATATGCGTTTGCCGGCCGGTTCCTCCAAGAAAGCGGTGGCGGCAGAGATGGCCCGGCTGACGGAGTATCTTCAGAAGCCGGAGCAGCAGGAACGGCTGGATAATTTCAGCGGATATGTAGGGAAGAGCATTCCCCGTTTTGTTCTGACGGTTGACCCGGTGCTGCCGGATGACAGCTTTGGTCAGTTCGTCATTGTGGCAAAGGATGTAGAGGCCAGAAAGTCCCTGCAGGCTGATTTGGACAAGCTGCTGAATGAGGACTTCCCGAATGTTCGGGCATCCCTGAAGACTATTCAGACAGGACCGCCCGCTGACTATCCTATCATGATTCGAGTCAGCGGCTACGACCGGGATAAAGTGCGGCGGATAGCCGGGCAGGTCGCAGATGTGGTGGCTGCTGACCCCAATAACTTTGAAGTAAACCTTGACTGGAATGAAAAGACGAAGGTCATCAGACTGGAGCTTGATCAGGATAAGCTGCGGCAGACCGGAATCGGCAGTGCCGAGATAGCTGAGACCATATACAGCGAGATAACCGGTGTGACCTGTGCGCAGTATTACCGCGGCGACCGCACCATCGATATGCAGGTTCGTCTGTCGGAGCGCGACCGTCGGGATATCTCCTCGCTGGAGCAGCTGCCGGTATCGCTTGGACAGGCTGGCTATGTTCCGCTGGGGCAGCTGGCTAAGATATCCTTTGATATGGAGGAGGGAACTATCTGGCGGCGAAACAGTCTGCCGACGATTACTGTTCAGGCGAACATCCGCAGCGGTACGGCCAACGATGCGGCCAAGAAGGCGCTGGCCGGGTGTAAGCCCATTATTGATGAGCTGCCGGTAGGCTACATCATTGAGGCTGACGGTGCGCTGGAAAACAGCATGAAGTCTATGAAGTTCCTGATGGAGCCGATTCCGGTAATGGCAGTTGTCATATTGTCGCTGCTGGTATTCCTCCAAAAGGATTTCAAAACCGTAGCCATGACTGTTCTCACGATTCCGCTCGGCTTTATCGGTATCACTGCCGGCATGCTGCTGTTTAACAAGGCTATGGGCTTCGTTTCCATATTGGGCATTCTTTCCCTCTCCGGAATGATAGCACGCAACAGTATAATCCTTATTGACCAGATTCAGCGGCATGAGTCGGAGGGGTTGTCCCGTTATGATGCGATTATCAGCTCGGCAATGATACGCTTTCGCCCCATTATGCTGACAGCGGGGACATCTATTCTCGGTATGGTACCGCTGATGACCTCGGCCTTCTGGGGACCTATGGCGGTGTCCATTGCCGCAGGGCTTTTTGTGGCAACAGCTCTGACCCTTCTTGTGCTGCCTACCATGTACGCGGCGTTTTACCGGGTTGAGCTGCCGTGAAGGCTTCGGGAAATAATAAGATAATTTTTTTCAAATCGGTTTACCGGCGAAGAAATCTATGGTAAAATAACTCGATAAGTATATATGCGTATAAACCCCGATGAAGCCGAAGATGACTCGGCAATAGGAGGTACAGGTTTTGATTACTGAAAAAATTTTGGGTCTTGGAAAATTTGCCTGCTCGGCAGCAATTGCAGCAGCGGCTTTTATGCCGAATGCCGTATTGGCTGCACCGGCAGAGGCACAGCCGACCGGCAGTGTTGAGGCTGCTCCGGCGGCGGCTGAACCGGCAGACCCCGAGTTGGCTGCTACTGTTAAAGCTGCACTTGAGGAAGAAAATAAGACCGGTAAGGTGGAATCTGAGCGTACCGAGGAGGAAAAGCAGGCTCTTCGTGATGTGCTGGTCTTTGACCGTCAGGGCGGTACTGCACCGCAGATGGTTCCCGGCGGCTCTTCCGGAGCAAATCGTGTAGATAACAGCGGTATTGATGAGTTCCTAAAGGAAGGCAAGGAGGGTATTCCTCAGCCGGCTGATCAGGCAACCGTATCTCAGGTAAGTGATGATGCCGTTTCCCAGGCGATTAATCGCAAGAGCGACGGACAGACTTCTCAGGTGGCAGCTGCCGGTGAGGATCGTCCTGCTCCGAAGAATCAGACTGTTGACAGCTGGGTAAAGTCCCGTCCGAAAGAGGAGACCGTAAATTCCGGTCTCGGCAAGTATGTAGGCCGGACGATTGTTGCTGTAGATATCGAGGGTATCAGTGAGGAGACTGCAGGCTATGCCCGTCAGGCTGTCCTGTCCCGCCCCGGCGATATCTATACGCTGGCTTCCGTAGATAAGGACAGAGACTCCATTTATAATACCGGTTATTTCTACGATCTTTATCCGACCATTAAGGAAATTCCCGAAGGCGTTGTCATTACCTATCATGTAATGGAAAATCCTCGCCTTACCAGTCTGGAAATCGTCGGCAACACTGTTGAGACCACAGAAAACCTCCGGAAGATGATTAAGGCCGAGGAAGGCAAGGTACTCAATACCCGTGAGCTGCATGAGAATGTTCAGGCTATTGATGCCAAGTACCATGATGACGGATATATTCTCGTTAAGATTGGCGACCTTGATATCAATAAGGAAGGTAAGCTGAAGATTACCATCAACGAGGGTATTCTGGAAGGTTATACCGTTAAGGGCAACAAGAAGACCAAGGATAAGGTAGTTCTGCGTGAAATGCGTCAGAAGCCAGGCGAACCCTTCAATGCCAAGCTGGCTCGTCGCGGTATGCAGCGTGTATACAACCTCGGTTTCTTTGAAGATGTCAACATGAAGCTGAATCCCGGCTCCGAGCTGAATGCTGTTGTTCTGGAAATCGATGTAGTTGAAAAGCGTACCGGTAATTTCACTATCGGTGTCGGCTACTCCAGTCAGGACGGTATTATCGGTCTCTTGGGTATCGGCGACAGGAATTTCCGCGGCCGCGGCGATTCCATCAATGTGACCTTGGAAATGTCCGGTGATGACAGCGATGCTCACGGTTGGCGTTTCATGTACACCAAGCCTTGGCTTGACCGTCATGAGACCGCGATTACCTTTAACTTCTACAACCGCACCTATAGATATTACGACTATGGTACGGATGGCAATAAGATTGAAGAGTACATGCGCAAATACGGCGGCGGCGAAATCACTCTCAGCCGTCCGCAGTCCGAGTATGTTACCAATTACATCACCTTCCGAAACAGGAAGGACTCCTATGTAAAGCATAAGGAAGGCAAGGATCGCAGCGGTGATACCCAGTGGATTAAGGATAACTTCGGTACTACCCGTGCCATTATCCTCGACCATGTAACCGATACCCGTGATAATATTCATAATCCCATGAACGGCAGCCGTCAGAGCCTGCAGTTGGAGTTCGCCGGCTTCGGTGGTGATTTCAATTATCGTAAGTATACCTATGACGACCAGCATTACTTCAAGGTCGGTCATGCTCAGGTAATTGCTCTCCATGCTGCTTATGGCTGGGGCAACGGACATATCCCTGAGTCTAACCAGTACCGCATCGGTGGTCAGAACAGCCTCCGTGGCTACCGCGATGACCAGTTCCGCGGTGACCACACCTTCTATGGTACATTGGAGTACCGCTTCCCACTGGTAAAGAAGGTTGATTTTGCAATCTTTACTGACTTCGGTGGTGCGTGGAAGAACGGCTTCTGGCCGAAGGGATGGCACCAGAGTATCGGTGCCGGTGTCGGCCTGAATACTCCGATGGGTCCGGTTCGTCTTGACTACGGTTACGGCAGCCAGGGTGGTCGTGTCCACTTCAGCATGGGCGGTACCTTCTAAGGAAAAAGAATGAAGAATTTATTTATCTGCCGCAGAACAGATGAATACGATATCTCCAAGAGGGAGAGGACAGGGCTCCTCTCCCTCTTTTTCCTGTGGGGGAAAAGAGGGGCAGTATGGCTTGTCCTGATGCTTGCATTGCCTTTTTCTCATGTTGAAGCTGCAGCCGGAAGAGTTGATTCTGTGACGGCAACTGTCAGCAGCAGTAGTCTCCCCCCTACGGTTCGCGGGAGGATGGAGAATACAATAGAGGCGATTGCCGGTCAGCTGCTGCTGGGTCGGTCGATGGAAACTGTGACCGAAGCCGGACAGAGAGCAGCCAATGAAGAGATAATCCGCAGCGTATTTGATAAGGTGCTGATTGGCTACAGCGTTACCGGTGTAAGCTGCGGAGCTTCTTCTGGAGCGGATGGGGCAGTACAGGTAAGGGTTTCTCTTGTACCATGGGATGCGACGATAGATTCCTTGGAAATCACCACAGAGGTGGAAGGACTCACCCCGATAATTGCCAATCTGGTTCGGCAGGATTTGGCCGATATTGAGACCGTGTTCCGGGAGAGCCTGATCGGTTTGCCGATAGCGGCTTCCGATTGGACGAACGGCGTGGTGAAAAAACGACTGAACGATTACATGAATCAGCGTTTGCCTGAGTTCCGGGCAGACTTTGATATTGAAGCGGATGCCGTATCCCGGGTGCGTGTTCTCGTGTATCCCCGGGTGCCGATTGTCCGGTCGGTGGACTTGTGTATGCGTTCCGATACACTGCCGAATTTTTCCCTGTTGGCCTTTCGTGAAGAATACGAGGGTAAGGTCAATTTCCTGACCGGCGTGCCGGTGGCTTTCGTTCGTCGTCATGAGAAGGAGCTGGCTGAGATTTTAGAGGCTTCCCTTGATGCGGAGCCGGTTCTTAAAGCACTCAGGGCCAAGACTAAGGTTACAATTACCGGTAACGAGCGGCTTACCGTAATGAGTCGTACCGATTCGGAACGGTATCATGTGCGGATTGACGGCTGGGCGGACATCGGGCATAGAGAGAAGAAAGGCTCCCACAATTCGGATAGGGATATAAGATTCCGACTGCGAGCCGGTTATCTGCCAAATAGCCGAAATGAATTCTTCGGACAGTTGGATTTCTATCCGCAGGATGCGACAGCCAGATTTGACGCCGGATACAGATATGCCTTTGATAAAGGACAGAAGGTCTGGGGCGAGCTGAGATATGATTTCCATTACAGTCACATGACCTACGGCATGTCTTATGATTTCCTGCCGAAATGGCGGCTTAGCTACGAATACCGCAACGGTGAAAAACTGGGAGAAACGGCATTGCGTTACCGGCTTCACGATTTCCTTGCAGTGGAATATGCCGTAAATAAGAATGACAACTGGGTAAGGCTGATAGGTTTCTTCTAGGGTAAATGGAAAATGGGCCTGTGAAAAAATGAGCATTCATTTTTTCACAGGCCCTTCCTCTATTATAGTTGCGAAGAAAATAGTCTGTAAGAAACCCGTTTATCTGCGTCGGTACTTGGCGACCTGCAAGTAAGCATAAGAAGCAGGAGCTTAGTACCGCTACGCAGATAAATCAGACTAACTCACTTAATGAATCCGAGTGAGGTGATGGATGAATTTAGTGAGTGTCATGCATGCGATCTTAGCGATTGCCGAGTGTAACGACGGCAGAGCTTAGTGAGTCGCAGAGCGAGAGTGTGTTTTCGTCAGACTTTCTTCACAGCTCAATTGCTTGTTTTATTCTGCCTGTACCTTGCGGCCGAGAAGTATAACCTCAGCCGTAAGACCGGCTACCTTGGCGGACATACGGGCCATTGCCATTAGAAAATCTACCGACATAACCACGGCCAATCCTTCTGCCGGGATACCGGCCAGATTCAGCATCAGGGCGACTACGGTCATTATGCCCATGGGGATAGGTGGGATGGTGTACACCATAATGTTGCAGCAGATAAACAGCATACAAGCGGTGGATAGGGAAAAGCTGATGCCAAACATATCCGCTAGACCGGTGATATAGCAGAGCATATTGATGGCATGGAAGGGCATATACAGCTGCTGACCGAAGGGGACAGCGAAGCTGCAAAGGGTCTTGTCTGTGCCGTATACTTTGCTGCAGGTGCGGGTGATAAGGGGCAGGCAAGGGGGCGAGCTCATAGTAGTAGCTCCCAGCATGAAAATCGGGCTGATTTCACCGAGAAGCTGTCTAAGACTTAGCTTGCAGCGGTAGGTAATGTAAATAAGACTGCCGGCGAGATAAAGGAAAATCATCACGCAGTTGAAAAGCATAATCTTCCACAGGCTCAGCAGACTGGCCATATCGCCCCGAAGCAGCAGATTGAAAAGGCTGAGAAAGACGATTACCGGCAGAAGCTTGCAGACGGTGTTCAGCATGGACATGACAACGTCGTTCAGCTCATTGACAACAGTAACCAGGGTGCGGACCTTCTGACCGATAAGCAGGATGGTATAGCCCAGCAGAAGTGCCAGCATAATCATCTGCATGGTGTCGCCCTTAACAAAGGGATTGACCAGATTCCGGGGTACAAGATTCAGCACCAGTGCATAAACATCCTTTAGAATGGACAGATTGACCGCAGAGCCGGAGTCCAATACCTGAAAGAAGAACAATCCGCAGGGCAGCGTCACCAGTGTGGCGAGAAATACTCGTCCCAGCATCTGTTTCAGGACGCCGCCGCCAATCTGACTGAAGGTGGACACATCACCCATGTTGCAGACCGCTGCTACAAGGGAAATAAAAATCATACCTCCGGCAACGCCGCTCAGAAGCCCAAGCATGGTTTTAACCAGCGGAGCCGTAACTTCAGCTGCCAGCAGCTGAGCAATATCAGGGGAAAGAAGCAGGTGACAAAGCGGCCCTAGCACCACAGCGGCGGCAACTGCAGAGCAGATGCGGAAGGTCATGCTTTCCGCATCAAAGGTGGGCAGCTTTATTTCGACTTCGTTTACACCGTCGGCATAGTAGTAGCTGATAGTACGGTGCATAGGCGTCAGCAGAGCATCCTCGTAGCCTGAAAAGCCAAGAGGACTGCCTTCTGCATGGCGGACCGGATTAAAAGGGTTGCCCTCCACCCGCAGGATGATGCGGATGTAGCCGAAGCGTTTGTAAACTCTCAGCCGGAGCAGGGGGGACTCCTCTGCAGGGAAGACACGCAGCCATTTTTTCAGTATTGTCTCGGTGGTCAGTCTGGTACGGTTAATCTCCTTTTCCGGGCGATTTGAGCTGTGCAAAGCCGCGTCTATGAGACCGGTAACGGCAGACAGGCTCTGACCTTGCAGGGGGATTATTTCGTTAACTGATTTCATTGCCTTGCTCCAGATAAAAAAGTACCTGCTTTGCATAACAACAAAGCAGGTACACCATTGTACTCCTGTGATTCGGTAACAATTTTCGTTTATTATAACGCGGCAATAATAAAATTGCAAAACATTTTATTTGTCTAATTCATGGAGGTTGATAATTCGCTGATTGCGGCTGCCTCGGAAACAAAGCTCTATATCCCGCTGCTCCATAATAAAAGGTCCGTCCACCAGCACATCCGCGAGGGTAAGCAGTTCACGGACGGCGGCATTGTTTTCGTCCTTCCGAGGGTCATCGGCAGGATGAGAAACTTTCTCCTGCAGGGCTTCGTAGGTGTAGCCGGTATATATCCAGAGGTCGAGACCGGCGGCCTTTATCTTCTTCGCAAGCTCAGCCAGTGGTACGGCCTGATCCATGGGCTCGCCGCCGGAGAAGGTAACACCCTGCAGTAAAGGGTTATCCATTATTTTGGCAAAAATTTCATCGGTGTCGCCTTCGTATCCGCCCGCGTAGTCATGGGTCTTTGGGTTGTGACAGCCGGGGCAGTGGTGAGGGCAGCCTTGGACGAAAACAGTGAAGCGATAGCCGGGGCCGTCGACGATGGAGTCGTCCACCAAACCGGCAAGACGGATTTTCATAGAGTTCATCCTTTTGAAAAAGGAGATAAGAAAAATGGTTAACCATTTTTCTTATCTCCTTCCTTAATGTGAGTTCGAAGTTAATATTGTCTGTAAGAAAACCGTTAATCAACATCGGTACTTGGCGATTGACAAGTAAGCATACGCAGTCAGAGCCTAGTACCGATATGTTGATTGCCGTGCGAGAGCTTGTTTTCGTCAGACAATATTAACGCATTTTATGCTGACAGGGAATGCTTTACTCTGTCGCTTTCTTCGGCCCGCTTGGCATTGTTCCAGCGGTCGATGGTGCCAACCAGATAGCCGGTAATGCGGCGGATACGCTCAAACTTCTGAGGTCTCAGCTGATAGTCAAGGATAACCTGACCGTCATCAGCTAGGCTGATGTCCAACGCAGTAACCTCTTCCTGAGACTGTTCTTTGATGCGCTCAATGTAGGCGAGAATTTCCTGCTCGGTAATGTTTTCAATACCGGCGACAGTCACGACAGTACCGTTGATGGTCATGTGAGTCCTTCCTTTCTTAGTTGCCGCAGCAGATGCGGGGGATAATCATGCGATGGCGGTGTTCCGCTTCGCTTCGTCCGCACTTGGGGCATACATTGTCGATGATTCCGTTGTAGCCGCAGACCGGGTCACGGTCTACGGGATGATTTACAGAGCCGTAGCCGATGCCTGCATCATGCATAGCCCTGATGATTGCTTCGAAAGCCTTCAGATTCTTGGAGGGATCCCCGTCCATCTCCACATAGCTGATATGACCGCCGTTGGTGAGGGCGTGGAACGGAGCCTCAACCTTAATCTTCTTGTGGGCGGCGATGGGGAAGTAAACCGGCACATGGAAGCTGTTGGTGTAGTATTCACGGTCGGTAACACCCTCGATGATGCCGTAGCGCTCACGGTCGATGCGGAGGAAGCGGCCGGAGAGTCCCTCTGCCGGAGTGGCGATGAGGGAGAAATTGAGACCGGTACGCTTGGATTCATCGTCCATAGCCTTGCGCATGTGGGCGACGATTTCCAGACCGAGCTGCTGGGACTCGAGACTCTCGCCGTGATGTTTGCCGGTGAGGGCCTTCAGAGTTTCGGCCAGACCGATAAAGCCCATGGTGAGTGTGCCGTGCTTCAGAACTTCGGCAATCTTGTCATCAGGCTTCAGCTTGTCGGAGTCGAGCCAGATGCCCTGTCCCATCAGGAAGGGATAGTTGCGGGCCAGCTTGGCGGACTGAATCTTGAAGCGGTGGATAAGCTGACGGACAACAAGAGCAATGACTTCATCAAGGCTCTCGTAGAAAGCGTTCATATCGCCCTTTGACTCGATGGCCAGACGGGGGAGATTTACGCTGGTGAAGGAAAGATTGCCGCGGCTGCAGGTAACCTCCCGATTAGGATCGTATACATTGCCCATGACTCTGGTACGGCAGCCCATGTAGGCAACCTCGCTGTTGTAATCACCGGGCTTGTAGTACTGGAGATTGAATGGAGCATCCAGGAAGCTGAAGTTGGGGAACAGCCGCTTGGCACTGGTTTCAATAGCCTGCTGGAACAGGTCGTAGTTGGGGTCGCCTGGGTTGTAGTTAACGCCGTCCTTGACCTTGAAGATCTGTACCGGGAAGATAGAAGGCTCACCAGAGCCAAGGCCGGAGACAGTGGCTTTCAGCAGATTGCGGATGACCATGCGGGCCTCGGGGCTGGTATCAGTTCCGTAATTGACGGAGCTGAAGGGAACCTGAGCACCGGCACGGGAGTTCATGGTATTCAGATTGTGGATGAAGGCCTCCATCGCCTGGAAGGTGGCCTTGTCGGTGGAGTCGAGGGCAGCCTCGGCCGCGAAGTCATGGGCCTTGCCGGCAGTTTCCGGGCTGATGGGCTGGAAGCCGTTTTTTGCTTGATGCTCGGGCAGCCACTTTACAAGAGCGGCACGGAAGGCATCGGCACTGCTGATAGTTATGTCAATGCCGATATTATCTCTGATGGCTTTGGAGAGGAGCTGGGCATCACCGAGGGAAAGTCCGCAGGTGATGACAAGGTACTCCGCCAATCGCTCAAAGTATTGCTTGCGGAAGGTCTTTACGACACCGCCGGCCATTGCATAGTCGAAGTTCGGGATGGACTGGCCGCCGTGCATTTCGTTCTGGTTGGCCTGAATTGCTATGCAGGCAAGAGCCGCGTAGGAGCGGATGTCATTAGGCTCGCGGAGGCAGCCGTGACCGGTGGAGAAACCGCCTTTGAAGAGCTTGATGAGGTCAATCTGACAGCAGGTCTCCGTCAGCATATAGAAATCTTTATCGTGGATGTGGATGTCGCCGTTGGTGTGAGCCGCGGCAATATCCTTGGGGAGAATGCGGCGGTCGATGAAGTACTTGGAGCCTTCGGAGCCGTACTTGAGCATGGTGCCCATGGCGGTGTCCGCATCAATGTTGGCGTTCTCGCGTTTAATATTGGCATCCTTCGCAGCCCGATAGGTAAGCTCATAGTAGATGTCCATGAGGTCAGTCTCGGCCTCGCGAATCTGAGTGTGAGCGTTGCGGTAGATGATATATGCTTTGGCGGTAGAGGCGAGGTTGTTCTTGATAAGCGCCCGCTCTACGGCATCCTGAATGTACTCAACGCCGGGAGCCTCCACATCGGCAATCTGCTTGATTACCTCTCGCGTGAGCTTGTCCAGCTTGGCTGCGCTGAGGGTTTCGTCGGTTGATTCGGCATTTGCCTTCTCAATGGCATTGCGAATTTTGGAAAAGTCAAAGGGTACGACAGTACCGTTTCTTTTCTTGATATTAGCAGGTTCGTTGTTCATGAGATTTTCCTCTTCTTTTCGGTAGGACGGTATAGTGCGTCCTCAACATTCCGAGGATTATTGTATACTACATATTGTGGTATGTCAAGGGAAAAAGCGGGGTAAAACACAATATGTTGTGGATAGCCATATCGGACTTTTCCACCATAAAAGGGGGATATTTTTCCTAATGTGTGGATAAGAGGTGGATAAGCCGTGGAGAAAAAAGTGAGCCGAAAAAGGGAAGTCAGTGATGGTGCGGGAGGCATTGTGTGGATAAAAAAACAGCAACTTATCCACAGCGGTGGATAAGTTGCCTGATATTTTGTGGATAACCGGTGGATTGTCAGTGAATAATCTGCCGCACCGGGAAGGGGATTTCGATATTCTCCTTTCGGTAGCGGTTGATAAGGTTTTTGATGACAGCATGCTTGATAAGGCCCTGAGCATCAAGTCTGTCGGTGGTAATCAGGAGATTGAAGTTGATGGAGAAGTCCCCCAGCTCCGTGAAGCGGATGGCCGGGTCGCCGATCAGCTTTATCCCCAGCTCGTCCATAGTTTGTTTCGTCAGTTCCTTTGTTACGCTTTCCACCAGCTCCAGGTCACTGCTGTAGCTTATGCTTACGGGGATAATGACGGTTGTTTCCGGCAGGGGTCTGTTGAAGTTGGTAATGACGGCACCGGCCAGCTTGGCGTTGGGGATGAGGATGTCGTTGCCGGCGGGAGTCAGGATGCTGGTGTAGCGAAGAGTGATGTCGGTTATGCGGCCGGTTTCACCGCTGGACAGGGAGATATATTCGCCCACCTTCAGCTGGCGGCTCAGGAGCATGTGGAAACCGCTGAAGAAGTTTGCCATCGTATCCTGCAGGCCGAGGGCTACCGCCATGCCGCCGACGCCGAGAGCAGCGATGAAGGGGGCGATGGAAATCTGATAATATTCAAGTACAGTCAGGACACCGATGGCGTATATAGCACAGCGTACACAATTTATAAGAATAGAATTTTTAACATTGGGAGCAGAGTCCACTCTTGTGTTGATGTCTACTATCTGGGCAGCTGCCCTGGCCACCGTGCGGGTGATAGTGTATACAATGTTGGTGAAGATGAGGCAGGTTATCAGCTTTTCTGCGGACTGGGGCAGCGTACTGAAGCGGACAAACCAATAGAGCGCAAGACCTACGCAGAGATTTATGGGAAGCCCCTTCATGGCTAAAACAAAAATCTCCAAAGGGGTTGGGGTATCGGCAGAGCCACTGCCGCCCAATACGGAGAGGCGACTCTTTGCAAAACTGTGAGCCAGGAAGGAGTCAATCTGCTTGCCGATGTATGCGGCAAGAATGATGACGAATATGGGCATCAGCACATTGTATAGATAATCTGGATTGAGAAAACTCCTCAGAAAATCCGGTATCAGAAAATCAGTCATAATAACCTCCTTGCAGTCGATAGCTGTACCTGTTGATTACAGCAAAGCATCCACAGATGAGTCGCAGCTGGCAGCTGCTGCCTGTATTATAGCACAATTTTATCAATGGATGTGCCGTCAGGCAGGAAACATTCCAATGTCAGGCTGTCTCCGGTTACCTTCATGGTCAGATAGTTGTCGGTTTCCGGCTGTGGGGCGATTACTTTGTCCAGCTTGTGGTCAATCCAGAGTCCGGGATAGCGGACATTGCCGGCTACACCGGTGAGGACATAGAGCGGACCGCGGTCAGCGTGAGCAAAGTCGTAAATGCGGCCCCGGTTGCGGTAGGTGTGCAGGTGGGCAGTAAGGACAAGGTTGACGTCGTACTGTTCAAACAAAGGCATGAGCCTCTGTCCCAGTTCGTCGATGCCTGGTTTCCTATCCGGCCGCTTGTGGATGCCGTAGCGAAGAACATCCCGATGCATCATGACGATTTTCCACCGCTTTCTTGTGGAAGTGAGGTCGTTCTTCAGCCATTCCTCCTGACGACGGTACAGCTCTTCGCCTAAGGCCCCTCGTCCTCTGTGAGGGAAACCAGCTCCTGCTGCTGGGTGTTCAGCACGGTGAAGTGGGCGCTGCCGTAGTCAAAGGAATAGAACCAGCGGTCAAAATCCTGTCTATCGTTCTCACTGCCGTATTTTATTTTGCTGCCGTTGCCCGGAACGGAGAAATTGGCCAGGAATGCTCTGGGATGACGAACCTTCCAATTAATATCGTACATTTCATGGTTTCCCATGACGGGGGCAAAGGCTTTGCTGTCGATGATGCCATTAAGGGAGGAAAACCATGCTTTCCAGTGAGAGCATTGTTCGCCGTTGTCCACCAGGTCTCCCATATTAATGAAGAGATTGGTTTCAGGATGTCTTTTGGCTGCAGACTGAGCCAGCTTTTCCCAATCGCTGTAGTCGCTGGACTGGGAGTCAGGGAAAATGAGGCATTCAAAGCTGTCTCCGCCGTCGGTTATCAGTGGACGGAGACGGCTGCCGTCAGAGTTGTGGAAAATCGCGTATTCGTACTGCGTACCCGGCTTCAATCCAGAGAGGACGGAAGTGTATATGTCGTGAGTCTCCCCGTCGTCGGTGAAGCGTTCCGCTCGGACAGGGAAACGATGCTCCTGCCGGGACCTGACATCACGCAGCAGAACCGATACATCACCGGTAAAGGCCCCAGGTTTCGTCTGCCACATTATTGTCCGGCCGGTGCTGTTGTCGGCGGCAACCAGCTGGCGGGGAAACTCAATGGAGCTGTCCAAAGTTCCCAGGGCGGAGAGCTTGTCGGCTGCCGACTTAATAGCAGATGTTCCGCAGCCGGCCACGGCCAGACTGCCGGCGGTGAGAAGCAGACTCTTAAGAAATCTGCGGCGAGTAATATCCATATATTTTTCCTGCCTGTTGTCAATTTGCTCCTGTGCAGCTAGGCTGCCGGATGATGTGAAAATCCTAGCTAAACTAGATGAAAATCGCCTGTAGCAGGGCATTCGTATATTGCATGAATCGTATGCGGCGGACGCATGGGTTTGTATACTTTTGGCAATACGGTCTGTTTTGATTGACAGTTTAGCGGAATAAAGGTATGATATGCAAGGGAAGAAATGTCTCTACCCGTGATTTTTGCGTGCCTGTTATACGTGAAATATGATGACTGGCAAGACAAATGCTGTATGACAGACACGGTATAATATTAGGAGGGCAACTAAATGATTCAGCGATATACCAATCCTGAAATGGGCAACATTTGGACACTTCAGCACGAGTTCGAGGAAATTCTCGAGGTTGAGCTTTGCGCCTGTGAGGCCATGGCGGAGCTGGGAGAAATTCCTGTTGAGGCTGCAAAAAATATTCGTGCAAAGGCAAAATTCGATCTGGCACGGGTTCACGAAATTGAGAAGGTAACAAACCATGACATCATCGCATTCCTGACCAATGTGGCCGAGTATGTCGGTGATGATTCCAAGTACGTCCACAAGGGACTTACCTCCAGCGATGTAAAGGATACTGCACTGGGCGTTATGATGAAGAAGTCCGCCGATATCATTCTGGAGGATTTGCGTAAGTTCCATGCAGTTCTCCGCCGCCGCGCCGCTGAGTTCAAGCATACTCCCTGCATCGGCCGTACCCACGGTATCCATGCGGAGCCGATGACCTTCGGTCTGAAGCTGGCTCTTTGGAGTGCCGAGGTAGAGCGCAATATCGAGCGTGTCGAGCATGCCCGCAAGATTGTTGCTGTCGGTAAGCTGTCCGGTGCAGTAGGCACCTATTCCAATATTGATCCCCGCATCGAGCAGATTGTCTGCAAGAAGCTGGGTCTTACTCCTGTCCGTCTGGCTACTCAGGTAATCCAGCGCGACCGTCATGCCGAGTACATGACCACACTGGCCATCGTTGCCAGCTCCCTTGAGAAGTTCGCTACCGAGGTTCGCAACCTCCAGCGTACTGATATCCGCGAGGCTGAGGAGTACTTCAGCCCGGGACAGAAGGGTTCTTCTGCAATGCCTCACAAGCGAAACCCCATTACCTGCGAACGCGTAGCCGGTATGGCCCGCCTCGTCCGCGGCAATGCTATCGCCGCCATGGAGGATATCACTCTCTGGCATGAGCGCGATATTTCTCACAGCTCCGTAGAGCGTGTCATTCTGCCGGATTCCACCATCAATGTGGATTACTGCCTGCGGAAGTTCACCAACATCATCGACAAGCTGCTGGTTTATCCGGATGCCATGATGGCAAACCTCAACAAGACCGGCGGCCTCATCTACAGTCAGCGCCTGATGCTGGCCATTGTTTCCAAGGGCGTACTCCGTGAGGATGCCTATGTATGGGTACAGCGCAATGCCATGAAGCGTTGGCTGGAGAGCGAAGACTTCCATACCAATGTTAAGAAGGATCCGGACATCAGCCGAGTTCTTACCGAGGCCGAAATTGATGAGGTCTTCGATGTTCAGTGGTTCCTCCGGAATGTGGACATGATTTTTGCCCGCTTTGGAATCTGATAGGACACAAATATAGGCTGCAGGGACGGGGAATAATTTCCGCCGCTGCGGATTTATGACTGCCAAACCCTAATGAATAAAATGGAGTGGTAAATATGTCAGTAGTAGCAGTATTAGGCACCCAGTGGGGCGACGAAGGCAAGGGTAAAATCGTCGATTATCTCGCACAGCAGGCAGAGGCCGTTGTCCGTTACGGCGGCGGCAGCAATGCCGGTCATACCGTTGCCGTTAATAATCAGGAGTACAAGCTCCGTCTCATGCCTTCCGGTATTCTTTTCAAGGGTACCCTGTGCGTTGTTGGCAACGGCGTAGCCTTTAATCCGAAGGATATGCTGGCCGAAATGGATGCCATGATTGAGAAGGGCGTTGACGTCAGCGGCGTGCGCATTTCAAATCGCGCACATGTAGTTCTGCCTTATCACAATCTTCTTGATGGACTTATGGAAGAAGCAAAGGGAGATGCTAAGGTCGGTACGACCAAGAATGGTATCGGTCCCTGCTATGAAGACCGTGACAGCCGTATTGGTATCCGTGTCTGCGACTTCATCGACGAGGAAGAGTTTGCCAAGCGCCTGAAGGAAAATCTTGAGCTCAAGAACAAGGTGCTGGTGAAACTCTATGGTGTGGAGCCTCTTGACTATGATACACTGCTGAAGGAATATCAGGGCTATGCCCGCCGTCTCAAGCCCTATGTCTGCGATACCATCGCTCTCATTCAGGATGAGATAAAGGCCGGTCACAAGATCCTCTGCGAAGGTGCTCAGGCAACAATGCTTGACATTGACTACGGTACATATCCGTATTGCACCGCTTCTCATCCGGTCTCCGGCGGTATTACTGTCGGTGCCGGCATTGCCCCCCGTCAGATTGACAAGGTGTTCGGTGTCGTTAAGGCCTATTGCTCCCGCGTAGGCGAGGGCCCGTTCCCCACCGAACAGCTCAATGAGATTGGTGACACCCTCCGCGAAGCCGGTCATGAGTACGGCACCGTTACCGGTCGTCCCCGCCGTATCGGCTGGCTTGATGCCTTCGTTGTACGCTATGCAGGCCTTATTTCCGGTATTGACTACATGGCTATTACCCGTCTTGATATATTGGATGGCCTTGAAGAAATCAAGATGTGCGTAGGTTACAAGTATAAGGGTGAAGTGATTAACGAGATCCCGGCCAGCTTGAAGGTACTGGCTGAGGTTGAGCCGGTCTATGAGACCTTCAAGGGCTGGATGACTCCGATTTCCGGCATCCGCAAGTATGAGGATCTTCCGGTTGAGGCTCGCAATTATCTGGAGCGCCTTGCTGAGGTTACCGGTATTCCTCTCGGTATCGTTTCCGTCGGTCCGAACCGTGACCAGACCATCGTCGTTGTAGATGATGCTTTCTGATACCGATGACAATTCGTCATATAACAAAGGACTGCTTTCGGGCAGTCCTTTTCTTTTGTTTCCTGTTGCTGTATAATCATGTAGAGAAATTTAATCACAGGGGGAATTGCAGTGGTAAAAAAGGGAATAATTCTTGCCGGAGGCTCCGGTACCCGGCTCTATCCGCTGACCCGGGTTGTAAGTAAGCAGCTGATGCCTGTCTATGACAAGCCGATGATATACTACCCGCTGTCCACGCTCATGCTGGCGGGGATAAGGGATATTCTTGTTATTTCCACACCTAGGGACACAGAGAACTTCCGTGAACTGCTGGGAGACGGCAGTCAGTGGGGCCTGAATATCGAGTATACCGTGCAGCCCAGCCCTGACGGATTGGCGCAGGCTTTTATTCTCGGTGAAGATTTCATTGCCGGTGAAGGCTGTGCCATGATTCTCGGGGACAATATATTCTACGGTGCCGATATGGCGCGGAATATGCAGCGAGCAGCTTCCGCCGAAGAGGGCGCGACTGTATTTGCTTATTATGTTCGCGATCCTCAACGGTACGGTGTCGTTGACTTTGATGAACAGGGCGATGCCCTCAGTCTTGAGGAAAAGCCGGCTGAGCCAAAGTCAAATTATGCAGTCACCGGACTTTATTTTTACGACAGCAACATTGTAGATATTGCGAAGTCTATCAAGCCATCGGCTCGCGGCGAGCTGGAAATCACAGATGTGAATAAGATTTATCTGGAACAGGGAAAGCTGAGAGTAGAAACTCTGGGACAGGGCTATGCATGGCTTGATACCGGAACCCACGAATCGCTGCTGCGTGCCGCTTCCTTTGTGGAGACTATCCAGGAACGCCAGGGATTGAAAATAGCCTGTGTTGAAGAGATTGCCTATCGAATGGGGTATATTGACGCTGCGGCGGTCGAGGAACTGGCTGCACCCCTGAAGAAAAACGAATACGGGGAATATCTTATGGGCGTGTTAAGGGAGAGAAAATGAAGGTAACAGAGACAGGTTTACCGGGCATATTCGTTATCGAGCCGGATGTATTCGGTGATTCCCGGGGCTGGTTCATGGAGAGCTGGTCTGCAAGGAAACTGGCGGAGTTTGGTATAACGAATAACTGGGTTCAGGACAATCACTCCTATTCGGCGGAGAAGGGAATCCTTAGAGGACTTCACTACCAGTTAAATCCCTGCTGTCAGGCAAAAATAGTCAGAGCGACCCGTGGGGCTATTTTTGATGTGGCAGTGGATATTCGCAAAGGTTCACCGAATTTCGGAAAGTGGACGGGGGCGGAGCTATCTGCCGAAAATCACAAAATGCTTTACATACCGCGGGGATTTGCCCACGGTTTTATCACCTTGACTGAGGATGTAGAAGTCCAGTACAAGGCCGATAATTACTATGCACCGGAATGTGACGGAAATATCCGCTGGGACGATCCGGATATCGGTATTGTTTGGCCGCTGGAGCCGTCAATTTTGTCGGATAAGGATGCAAAGGCACCAAGCCTCAAGGAACGGATGGAAAGTCTGAACTTTGTTTACGGGGATTAAAAAATGAACATAATTGTAACCGGCGGCGCCGGGTTTATTGGCAGTAACTTTGTTTACTACATGCTGAAAAAGCGTCCGGCAGACAGGATTATCTGCTATGATGCGCTGACTTATGCGGGAAACTTTGAGACGATAGTTCCAGCACTTGAGAATCCAAATTTCCGATTCGTCAAGGGTGATATAACCGACCGTGAGCAGGTAGCTCAACTCTTTAGGGAAGAGAAGCCGGATGTAGTGGTAAACTTCGCTGCGGAGAGCCATGTAGACCGCTCTATTGTAAACCCTGATGTATTCCTGAGGACGAATATTATTGGTACCTCGGTTCTGATGGACGCCTGCCGCGAATTTGGCATAAGCCGCTATCATCAGGTATCTACCGATGAGGTCTATGGCGACCTGCCGTTGGACAGACCTGATTTGTTCTTTACTGAGACCACACCGATTCATACATCCAGTCCCTATTCGGCGTCCAAGGCCTCGGCTGATTTGCTGGTGCTGGCGTATCATCGAACCTACGGCTTGCCGGTGACAATATCCCGCTGCTCCAATAACTACGGCCCTTATCATTTCCCGGAGAAGCTGATTCCTCTGATGATTGTCAAGGCTCTTGCCGGGGAGAAATTGCCGGTCTACGGAGACGGGAAGAATGTTCGTGATTGGCTCTATGTAGAGGACCACTGTGCGGCCATAAACCTTATTCTGGAAAGCGGCAGAGAGGGCGAGGTCTATAATGTCGGCGGTCATAATGAGCGGGCAAATCTTGATGTGGTAAAGACTATTCTGAAGGCGCTGGGCAAAGGTGACGAGCTTATAGACTTTGTGCCTGACCGGCTTGGTCACGACCGCCGCTATGCCATTGACCCGACAAAGATTTCCCAGGAGCTCGGCTGGCTGCCGGAAACGAAGTTCGATGATGGAATTGAGAAAACAATCAAGTGGTATCTGGATAATCGGAGCTGGTGGGAAAATATCATCAGCGGCGAATATAAGAAGGCTTACGAAAGGTCAACAAAAACAAAGCTGGCCTATTCCACGCTGTAATACAAAATAAACAGGCAGGTGGCTGGAGAGGTTTTCTCAGACCACCTGCTTTTCAGGTGAATGATATGACATTGACAAATGTGCTGCTGGTGGCAGCCGGTGGAGCCGTTGGTGCCGCTATGCGCTATGGTCTCACATTCCTCCCCTTTAAGGGCGTTTTCCCCTGTAATACTTTTCTGGCAAATATTCTCGGTGCGCTGCTCATTGGAGCTGTTATCGGATTCATCAGCGATGGTCGGCTGAGTTCCGGCGGCGGATTGTTCTTCAAGACTGGAGTGTGCGGCGGCCTTACGACCTTTTCCACCTTCTCGGCGGAGACGCTTGGACTGATAGAGGGCGGTGAGTATGTGACTGCGGCCGCTTACGCCGTTGGAAGCGTTATCGGCTGCGTGGCCGGTGTGGCGCTGGGACGAATGGCAGTAAGATAAAAGAAGGGACTGTGAAAAATGAGCACTCATTTTTTCACAGCTCCTTATTTTTTCTTCTTTTTCTTTCCTGCCGCCGGAGCCTGTGCCTTGTGAGCGGCGTTCAGGCGGTCTGCCAGTACAGAGGCACTCTCGTCCATATCGGAGGCAGTGAAGATGAGAGTGTCGCCGATGTAGACTTCATTGCCGTAGGAGCTGGCGGCGAGGGAGGACGGCTTTGCATTGTGATAGACACGGGCGAGATTGCCGGCGACGAAGTAGCTGCGCTCTGCACCGGACATATCATCATCGTCAACCGGCGTGAAAACAGTCTGTCCATTTACCGATACGGTGCCGTCGGCTACCGTGACAACATCGTTGCTGTAAGCGCTGAGGGTCTTGGCATAGGTGTCACGACGCTCCACATGACCGGGATGGTCATTGGGGGTGAAGACCGCACCGAGGAAGCTGGACTTTGAATCACCGGACTTATCGATTACCCGCTGCCAGACAGCGGCGGTGGCACCGAGATTGTAGGGCGTATTTACCAGATACTCGAAGGCCAGAGCGTCGGCCTCCCGTTCCTGGGGCTTCGTTATGTTGTTTGCCTGTACCTGATTGGCCAGAACTGATGTGCAGATAGCAATGCCGATGGAGGAGCCGCCCTGAATACCGGCAGCGATAATCGAAAGGGTAGAGGACTTCTTAAAGCCTTTCTTTACATGCTCCTTCTGACCGTGGCCCATTTCGTGTCCGATGACAACGGCTACTTCGTCCATGTTGTTGATCATGTCGAAGAGACCGGTATTTATGCTGATGTTGTGACCAAGGGAGCAGAAGGCGTTGAAGGAAGTGTCATTGTTGATGAAATAATTGTATGGTTTATCGTAAATGGAAGGGTCCACTGCGCCGACGCCTTCAGTGAGATTGGCCATCAGCTCATCCACCTTTGCATTCAGTTCCGGGTCTTCATTGACACCGTATTCCTGCTGCATTTGTCCGTAGAATTCATCACGGCCTTTATCGTCGAAGTAATCAATCTGAGAGCTGACCTGCTTGGCCTGAGCACCGGCCATAATCATGCCGCCGATAGCGCCGCCGATGTCGAAGGCTTCGGCCTTGGCCGGAATCAGCAGGGCAGAAGGAATAATGGTGACCGCTGCGGTAAGGGCGGCTATTTTTTTTGCCAGAGATTTGGATATGAGCTTCATGGGGAACTCCTTTCAGTATGGGTGAAGTTACAGAGCCGGTTCCGCATTTACTACGGCCCGGTCTATTACATGGTAGGTCAGATTGACGTGGGTGGTCTGATTTCCATTGAGGGTGAGGCGAACATTCTGCCGGAATTCTGCCAGCTTAGTCTGCCAGTTGTAGGAGGCACTGTCGGATGCAATGGCAGTTTCTCCCTGCCGGAAGGAAGCATGACCGGTAACAAAGGCCGTCTTATCCCGGCCGGTCACCGTTACGCTGTCACCGCTGAAGGTGATGTCATCTTCACTGCTGACCAGATTTATATTGCCGTCTCCTTTTACCTCCATGGTCAGGAGATTTACGACAGCCTTGTTTGCCGTTATGATGCGCTCGCCGATTTCCACCCGGACATTGCCGGTGAGCACATAGCAGCCGGTGGAAATATCGAAGTACTTATTGTCGGCAGTGACATTGGGTCTGGCTGCATATACCGTTTCCGTCGGCAGCAGGAAGGTACCGGCTGCGGTCAGCACCAGCAGCAGGACAAGAAAAATTTTTTTCAGTGAAGTCATAAAAATCAGTCCTTAAAAAATAATGTACTTATTCCCGATAAGCTAAATTATCTCGATTATATCACAGAAATACCTCACGGGCGTGGGATTTTTCTTGGTTTTTTTGCAAAAAAAGGATATTGTGATTCGGTATGGAATATATATTGTGTAAGAAAATTTACATGACTTGAGTGACAAAAAGCAGGAAAATTGTCACAAATGGCGAATTTTTCATCAATAGTGAGAGAGAAAGTCCCGGATTGATTGTAATGGCGTCGGAAATATCACCCCTTCCGTTACCCTTTTGTGCAGGGACGATGCCGGAGAGACGGAAGGAGGAGGAACAATGAGAAGCGCCGCCATGACAGACTTTATCGAGCGGGTCAGAGAGGCCTCGGATATAGTCAGTGTTGTTTCCTCCTATGTTCCTTTGAAACGTAAGGGAAACAATTACTGGGGCTGCTGCCCGTTTCATCAGGAAAAGACACCGTCCTTTTCCGTAAACGGAGACAAGGGACTCTTCTACTGCTTCGGCTGTCATGCCGGAGGCAATGTCTTTAAGTTTATCTCCTTGGTGGAGAATGTGTCCTTCTTTGAGGCGTTGAAGCTTCAGGCGGACAGGCTGGGAATGCCTCTGCCGGAGGAGGAGAAATCCCCGGAGGAGCGGCAGCGGGACGAACACTACAATCAGCTTCGTCAGGTTCTTCAGATGGCCCGTGATTACTTCCACAACTGTCTGACAAAGACGGAAATGGGAGCCGTTGGCAGGAGCTATTGGGCATCCCGCGGCATCGGGCCGGAGATTATTTCAGAGTTTTCATTGGGGTTCTCCCCAAATTCTTTTGATAAATTCAATAAGGCTTTTCGTCAGCGTGGTATCAGCGAGGCTCTGCTACTGGAAGCAGGACTTGTGAAGAACGGTGAACGGGGCGGTGTATACGACCGCTTCCGCAATCGGGTGATGATACCAATTGCCGATGAGCGTGGCCGGATTGTGGCTTTCGGCGGCCGGGTCATGGACAGCGGTGAGCCGAAGTACCTGAATTCTCCAGAAACTACATTGTTCAATAAGCGTCGTATGCTGTTTGGCCTCGACCGGGCAGCAAAGGCCATCCGCACAGCGGAAAAGGTAGTAGTGGTGGAAGGGTACATGGACGCCATATCTCTGGCGGCTGCCGGGATAAGAAATGTAGTTGCGTCCTTGGGAACAGCCTTTACGAGAGAGCAGTGCAGACTGCTGATGCGCTACGCACCGGAGATTTATTTCTGCTACGACAGTGACGCGGCGGGGCAAAATGCCACCATGCGGGCTTTGGGCATCCTCCGGGAAGTGGGAGCCAAAGCAAAGGTGCTGATTGTTCCGGAGGGAAAAGACCCGGACGAATTTGTCCGCCGGCAGGGAAAAGAGGCTTTTGCCCGTCTGATAGACGAGGCTCAGCCGGTGGTAGACTATCAGCTGAATTACCTTTTCGGGCAGGCTCAGCTGGGCAGTGAGTCCGGCAGGCAGGATGCTTTGAAAAGCGTTTTGCCGGTGCTTTATTCCGTAAAGGATGATGTGGTCAACTTTAACCTTTATGTCCGTCAGGTGGCAGGCCGGTTGTCTATTGACGAAGGGCTGATTACGCAGAGTGTTTCACGGTATCGGCCTCAGCCGGAATATACCGGCGGCGGACAGATGAACCGCAGCGGTGCCGCAGCGGTGAGAAGCGGTCAGCAGATTTCCGGAACGGCGCAGGCTGCCGGAGACAAAACGGCTTCAAAGGTGAGAGTTGAACAGTCAGTACGCAGCGCCGGGCGGGTGATTGTTCGTCAGCTGTGGCAGGATGCCGGGGCGCTGCCCTATCTGCTGGCGGAAATTCCGTTGGAGGATTATCCTGACCCCTTGATTGGCGGGATTATCGCATCCTTTGCGAAGGATGCGGCGGCCGGCAGAGAGCTGTCGGAAAGCAGTCTCGACGAAGCGGCGGCAGCAGAGCTGTCCCGGGCGGTGATGAGCGCTGTCCCTGGAGAAGACCTTATGGGACTCTTTGAGGAGTGTATCGTAGTTATCCGCCGGGCGATATTGCAGAATAAATATGAGGAGCAGCGGCTCTTAGCCGATGCTCTTGACCATAAAGGAAATACAGTGGAAGCCCTCGCCGCACTGCGGGAGGCATCACGGCTAAAAAAAGAAATGGATGGGCTGGACAGTGGCAAGAAATTCTCGGGCAACTGAAATCAAGAAAACGGAAGGAGGGACAGAGATGGCAACGAAGAAAAAGGCGGCTGAGACCAAGGCTGAGAAAAAGACAGCCGCAAAGGAGACTGCTCCGGAGGTAAAGGAAGAGCCGAAGGCAGCAGAGAAGAAGGCGGCTGAGAAGCCGGCAAAGAAAGCAGCTGCCAAGAGTACGGCGAAGTCTGCGGTGAAGAAGACAGCGGCTAAGACTGAGTCCGCTGAGCAGCCGGAGACTGCGGCAGAGGCGAAGCCGGCAAAGAAAAAACCGGCAAAAAAATCTGCCGCGGAGGAAAAGAAGCCAGCTGAGGCGGTTGCAGCAGCAGAGGCTGAGGAGGCTCCTGTCGCAGAAAAGAAGAAACCGGTAAAGAAGAAGCCGGTGAAAAAGCCTGCCGCAGAGGAAAAGAAGTCTGTTGAGGCGGTTGATGCAGCAGAGGCTGAAGAAGCTCCTGCCGCAGAAAAGAAGAAACCGGCAAAGAAAAAGGCAGCCGCAAAGAAGTCTGTCTCTGCCCCTGCGGAGAAGCAACCTGAGGTTGCCGCGGAGCCGGAAAAAAATGAAGCTGCCGAGTCAGAGACCCTTTCCGCCGCTGCGCTGGATAAGCTGGCAGTAGCTGTCAATTCCGCTGCCGCTGATGACACGGAAGAGCCCACCGATGGCGAGCTGGCAAAGGTAGAGGCAGAGGAGCCTTTGGCAAAGGCGCCCAAGCAGAAGCGCACAAAGAAAGCAAAGACTGCCAAGTCTGAGGCAAAGGCCGCCGATGCAGAAAGGTCCGTTGACGAGCAGATGCTCGGAGCAGGAGACGAGGAGACAATCACGGCCGAGGAGCTGGACAAGATTTGTGAAGTCCTGGTTCAAAAGGGCAAGCAGAGTCACAAGCGCCTCACAAACCATGATGTGGATGCTGCTATCGGCAACCGGTTTGTTGAGCCGGACATGGTAGATGAGATTTATGCCCGACTCTTTAAGCACGGCATTGAGATTGACTATAAGATAGATGACGATTCGGATGAAACAATCTCCTCCGACCTTGATGTGGAAATGGATTCCGGTCTTTCTGTGGATGTAGACCGCAGCGAGGATATGGACATTGACGGAGAGGCCGACGATGAGGACGGCAAGGACGACGACGGCCCTGAGCTTGATTTGTCCGTTCCCGAAGGTATAGCCATTGATGACCCGGTTCGTATGTACCTGAAGGAAATCGGCCGGGTAGCACTGCTTACCGCCGACGAGGAAATAGAGCTGGCCAAGCGCATGGAGAGCGGCGACATCGAGGCCCAGAAGCGTCTGGCCGAAGCAAACCTCCGTCTTGTTGTCTCTATAGCCAAGCGTTATGTAGGCCGCGGAATGCTCTTCCTTGACCTCATTCAGGAAGGCAACCTCGGTCTCATAAAGGCCGTCGAGAAATTCGACTACAACAAGGGCTATAAGTTCAGTACCTATGCAACCTGGTGGATTCGTCAGGCTATAACTCGCGCAATCGCCGACCAGGCTCGTACTATCCGTATCCCGGTTCACATGGTAGAGACCATCAACAAGCTCATTCGCGTATCCCGTCAGCTTCTTCAGGAGCTGGGCCGTGACCCGTCTCTGGAAGAAATCGGCGAGAAGATGGATCTCAATGTGGAGAGAGTCAGAGAGATACTGAAGATTGCTCAGGAACCGGTTTCCCTGGAAACACCCATCGGTGAAGAGGAAGATTCGCATCTCGGCGACTTTATCGAGGACCACGATGCCCCGGCTCCGGCAGATGCCGCGTCCTTCACGCTGCTGAAGGAGCAGCTGGAGGAGGTTCTTGATACCCTCACCCCGAGAGAGAAAAAGGTTCTTCGTCTCCGCTTCGGTCTTGATGACGGCCGGGCGAGAACTCTCGAAGAGGTAGGCCAGAGCTTCGGCGTAACAAGAGAGCGTATTCGCCAGATAGAGGCGAAGGCACTCCGCAAGCTTCGTCATCCCAGCCGCAGCCGCAAGCTGAGGGATTTCCTGGATTAAAAATAAAACGCCAACGGAGCGGCAATGCTCTGTTGGCGTTTCGTGTTTCAGCAGTATATGACTGGCTGCTGCAGGCCGGTTGTGAGGTAGATAGATATGAATTTAGGTCCTCGTTTAGAGGCAGTAGCGGCCCTTGCCGGCGGCGGTAAATATAAATGCGGTGCCGATATTGGAACCGATCATGCCAAGCTGGCCATGGAGCTGGCAAAGTGCGGTATCTGTGAGAAGGTGGTAGCCTCGGATAAAAATGCCGGCCCCTGCGAGGCTGCTCGCCGGTCGGTTGCCGGGGAAAATCTGACGGATACTGTCGAGGTGCGGCAGGGGGACGGACTGGCTTCTCTTTCAGCTGGCGAGGCTCAGCTGATAACCATTGCCGGCATGGGCGGCGAGCTGATGCTGAGCATTTTGGCGGCTGGGAAAGCTGTCCTGACCAACAGTCCGAGGATTGTCCTCCAGCCCCAGACGGACATACCGGAGGTGCGCCGTCGTATTTTTGCGGCAGGCTGGAAAATCGTTGACGAGGCCATGGCCGAAGAAAACGGCCATATCTATGTTGTGCTGGCAGCAGAACTGGCGGCGGCAGATGTTCCTGCTCCGTCAGAGGAGCAGCTGGTAACAGGCTTTTTCCTGCGGGAGAAGGCACCGGAGCTGTGGAGGAAATACGCCGAAGAAAACATAGCGAAGCTCCGCCGGGCAATCAGAGGGATGGAGCAGGGTAAGAATGCCGAGGCGTCCCCCGAATATGCCCGGCAGAAAAATGAACTGACCGTATGGGAGAAGGCTCTATGAAAAAAGAATGCTCTGTGGCAGAGATAATGAACATAATGGAAGGCTGGGCACCGAAGCGGCTGGCCGAGTCCTGGGACAATCCGGGACTGCTGGTGGGCAGTCCTGCCCGCCGGGTAACGAAGATAATGACCTGCCTTGATGTGCTGGAATCTGTGGTTGATGAAGCCATAGAGAAGGGCTGCGGATTAATAATCGCTCATCATCCGGTCATCTTCCGTGGTCAGAAGCACCTGCGGACAGACCTGCCGCTGGGCCGTCTGCTGCAAAAGCTGCTGGCCAATGATATTGCGGTCATAGCCGCACATACAAATCTCGACATTGCCGAGGGTGGAGTAAATGATGTTCTGGCTGAGAGAATCGGCTTGAAATCGCTGCAGTCTTTTGTCATTACAGATACGGGTGACAGCCTTGGCCGGGTCGGGGAAACGGAAGTCCCGCTCAGTCTCCGGGAGTTTGCCGAGGAGGTGAGGGAGCGTTTGGGCGCTGACCATGTACGCCTTATTCGTCCCTTCGGCAATAAAGAAAAGCCTGTCAAAAAAGTGGCGCTATGCTCCGGAGCCGGAGCGGAATTTATCGACAAGGCTGTTTTCGCGGGAGCAAATGTCTATGTAACCGGCGATGTGAAATACCATGACGCCCGTCATGCGCAGGAGCTGGGACTGCCGGTAATAGATGCGGGACATTTCCCCACGGAGCAGCTTATTGCCGAGGTTATTGCCGCCAGAGTGAGCGGGGAACTGACAGAGCGCGGATACGATATCGAGGTCATGGCGGACAATACCGCCGCTGACCCCTTCGAGGTAGTGTAAATGGAAAAGAATGTTTTGAGCCGTCGGGAAGCAATAGCCCGATTTGAAGAGAGTCCTGTATATGTAATCACCGACGAAGGCCAGTCTGCCGGCCGCGGCAATCTGATGGTGGTCAGAGCGGCGCTGGAGGCCGGGGCAAAGTTTGTCCAGTACCGGGAAAAGAAAAAGGCTCTCCGGGCGATGTACGAGGAGGGACTGCTGCTGCGTAAGCTGACTGAGGAGTACGGAGCGGCTCTCATCGTGGACGACTATGTGGATTTAGCTCTTATCATCGGTGCCGACGGCGTTCATGTGGGACAGGATGACCTGCCGGCGGAGGAAGTCCGTAAGCTGGTGGGAGAGGATATGGTCATCGGCCTTTCCACTCACAACCCGGAGGATTTGGCAGGAGCCGTTGAGCTATATAAAAAAGGCGTGATTGACTACATTGGCGCAGGCCCCGTATATCCCACGCAGACAAAGGAAAAGCCGGCTCCGGTTACCGGCCTTGATTATATCGAGCTGGCAGCAGACACTCACGCGGAGACAGGTTTGCCATTCGTTGCCATCGGCGGAATCAAGGAGCATAACATCGGTGCCGTAGCTGCGGTAGGTGCCGAGCATTGTGCTGTGGTTTCCGACATCACCATGGCAGAGGACATCGGTGCAAAAATTGCCGCCCTTACAGCGGCTATGAAAAAATTCGCCCTTCTCTAGCCTTTTGAAATGATTTGTGATAAAATGTAAAACTGTAAACCTAGTCACTTTCGGCCGGTGGTTTCACCGGCCTGTTTATTTTACTCCGAAAAGAGGGATTTGATTTGTTGATGAATGGTGCAGAGGCTATCATCACCAGCCTGAGAAAAGAAGGCGTCAAGGTAGTATTCGGCTACCCCGGCGGCGCGGTTCTCACTCTGTATGATGCTGTCTATCAGATGGAGTTCCCCCATATTCTGACCCGACATGAGCAGGGTGCAGTTCACGCAGCCGACGGCTATGCCCGTTCCACCGGCGAGGTGGGCGTTGTATTTGCCACCTCCGGCCCCGGTGCTACGAATCTTGTCACCGGCATTGCCACCGCATATATTGATTCTATTCCGATGGTCTGCATTACCGGACAGGTAGGCAACCCCTATATCGGCAAGGACTCCTTCCAGGAGGCGGATATCGTAGGTATCACTACCCCGATTACCAAGCATAATTATCTCGTTAAGCGGGTCGAAGATCTGCCCAGAGTCTTGAAGGAAGCCTTCTACATTGCCCGGACTGGTCGTCCCGGTCCGGTAGTAATCGACATTGCGAAGGATGTATTCGCAGCGAAGATTGACTACACTTACCCCGAGTCTGTAAACCTCAAGGGCTATCGCGGCGAGAATCCCGGCAAGGAATCTGAAATAGAGCAGGTCATCACTGCTCTCGAAGAGGCAAAGAAGCCGCTGCTCTTCGTAGGCGGCGGTGTTACCCTCTCCAATACATCCAAGGAAATTCGCCGTATCGTGGCTCGTACCGATATCCCCGTAGTCAGCTCATTGATGGGTCTCGGCTGCGTGCCGGGAGATGACAGCCACTTCCTTGGCATGGTTGGCATGCACGGCTCCTACGCGGCAAACATTGCCATGACTGAGGCTGACCTGGTCCTCGGCATCGGTGTCCGCTTCGATGACCGTGTTACCGGCAAGCTTGAGGTATTTGCCCCCAAGGCGAAGATTGCTCACTTCGAGGTTGATCCGGCAGAAATCGGCAAGAATGTGCCGGTAGACTATCAGGTAAAGGGCGATTTGGGCTGGAGCCTGCCGCGCTTTGCCGACAGTCTGGAGGCCGAGGAGTTTGCCTTTGCCGAGACCTACGGCGAATGGCTGGCTCATGTAAGAGCCCTCAATCAGGATAAACCCTTCTCCTATGTAAAGAGAGACAATATAATCGCCGGTCCTCAGATTGTGGAGACCGTCAGCAAGATGCTGGGCAAGGATGATATCGTAGCTACCGATGTCGGTCAGCATCAGATGTGGGCCGCTCAGTTCTACAATGCCCGTGAGCCGCGGAAGTTCATCACCTCCGGCGGACAGGGTACCATGGGCTACGGCCTGCCGGCAGCTATCGGCGCTAAGCTGGCCAATCAGGACAAGCAGGTCGTCCTCTTTACCGGTGACGGCAGTATCATGATGAACTGTCAGGAATTTGCCACCGCCGCAGATAACGACATCCGTGTAAAGGTTGTAGTGCTGCACAATCATGTATTGGGCATGGTTACGCAGTGGCAGCGCGCCTTCTACGGGGAACGCTATTCCAACACTATCCTCAAAGGCAAGACCGACCTGGTGAAGCTGGCCGAAGCCATGGGCGTAAAGGGCTATCGGGTCAGCGAGCCGGAGAAGCTGCAGGCCGTCCTGCAGGAAGCCTTTGACTATGAAGGCCCCGCTCTCGTGGATGTAATGATTCCCGAGGATGACGATGTTCTGCCGATGGTCGCTCCGGGAGAGGCACTGGACAACATGATGCTGGGAGGTAATGACAAGTGAAAAAATATCTTCTCGCTGTCCTTGTAGACAACAAGCCGGGCGTACTGACTCATGTCTCCGGCCTCATCAGCCGCCGCGCCTTCAACATTGAAAGCATCTCAGCCGGCTATACCGAAGAAGCCGATGTCACCCGCATCAATATCGTGGTATCTGTCGACAGTGACCACGAGCTGAATCAGGTTATGACTCAGCTTGGCAAGCTCATCGATGTAATCAAGATTGTAAATCTCAGCGAGGTTGAATCAATCGGCCGTGAGCTGGTGCTCATCAAGGTACATGCCACTAAGGACAATCGTGCCGATATTATCAACGTAGTCAATATCTTCAGAGCGAAGATTGTCGATGTAAGCCCGGAAAATGTAGTCATTGAGCTTACCGGTGAGGAGAGCAAGATCGACGCACTCTGTGAAGTCCTCTCCGAGTATGAGATTATCGAGATTGCCCGTACCGGAGCAATCGCACTTTCCCGCGGACCGGTACCGGTAAAGCACATGTAATCCTTCCTTAATGTCAGACTTTATTCATATTCTTTGTGATAAATGTTTACATTTCCCGTGAGAAGTGGTATACTTCAGCTATAAGTGAATGTTTTGTGAATGAAGAGTGGGTTAGCGCCCACTCTTCATTTATTACCATTTGGAAATATCGCTTAATTGAAAAATGCAAAGGAGGCATGCGTATGGCCAAAGGAAAGAGTGTAAGTGCAGCAGTAGAGGACCGCGTAGAGGAAATTGCCCGCCGTCTTACAGCCGGCAGCGAGCTTGAAGTGGTCGATGTAGAATTTGTCAAGGAACATGAGCAGTACCTGAGGGTCTTCATTGACAAGGAGTCCGGCATCGGGATTGATGACTGCCAGGCCCTTAGTGAGAAGCTGGATGAGGAGCTGGACCGGGAGGACTGTGTTCCCGGAGCCTACATCCTCGAGGTTTCTTCACCGGGACTCGACCGAGTCCTGCGAAAGGACAGAGACTATGTCCGGGAGGCCGGCAAGGCAGTGGAGATTTCTCTTTATGAGCCTATCGACGGGGAGAAGACCATCGTAGGCAAGCTGATCGGACTCAGCGAAGACGGCAGCCGGCTGCTGCTGGAGGGGGAGACCCCGGAAGCCAGCCGCGACATCGAGCGTAAGAAAATTGCCCGGGTACGCCTTTACATAGAGATTTGACGCAATAGCATTGCGAAACACCATAAATTAATTTCGGGAGGAATAAGATTTTGATAAAGAGCAGCAGAGGAAAAGGCAAGGTCAAGCCGAAACAGAAGGAAGACGAGCGGGCCAAAGAATTTATCAATGCGCTTAATATGCTCTGCACCGGAAAGGGAATAGAGCCTGAGGTGCTGTATGAAGCAATCGAGGAAGCACTGGTAAATGCCTACCACCGCGATAGCAACACCAATGCTGATATTCGGGTGGAGCTGAACAGAGAAAACGGCAGTTTCCACATTTACGCAAAGAAGACCATCGTTGAGGAAGTCACCGACAGCGTAATGGAGATTTCTCTTGGCGAGGCCATGGCAATAAACCCGGATTATCAGGTGGGAGATATTCTCGAGATAGATGTCACCCCCTCAAATTTCGGCCGCATTGCCGCTCAGAACGCAAAGCAGATGGTTGTCCAGAAGATTCGCGAAGCCGAGCGGGGAATCATCTACGATGAATTCTCCAGTCAGGAAAGTGATATCGTTTCCGGCATGATTGAGCGGGTAGACAAGCAGAATGTCTACATCAACCTCGGCAAGACCGCAGCAATGATGGCTCCCTCCGAGCAGATTGCCGGTGAGGAATACCGGGTTGGCGAGACCATCAAGGCATTTATCATCGAAGTAAAGAAGACTAACAAGGGACCGCAGATTGTTGTATCCCGCACACATCCGGGTCTTCTGAAGCGCCTCTTTGAGAACGAGGTGCCGGAGATTTCGGACGGAACGGTAGAAATCAAATCCGTTGCCAGAGAGCCGGGTATGCGCTCCAAGATTGCCGTTCACTCCAACGACGAGAGCGTCGATCCGGTAGGCTCATGTGTAGGCCTCAAGGGAATGCGCGTACAGACCATTGTCAACGAGCTTCGCAATGAGAAAATCGACATTGTAAAGTGGAGCGTTGACCCGGCAAAATACATCGCCAACGCTTTGAGCCCGGCTCGGGTGCTGTCAGTAGCCGTCAATGAGGAAGAAAAAATCTCCCGGGTAATCGTTCCCGACGAGCATCTCTCCCTGGCTATCGGCAAGGAAGGTCAGAATGCAAGACTGGCGGCCAAGCTCACCGGCTGGAAAATCGACATCAAGAGCGAGACTCAGGTGGGAGAAGAAGGAACCGATGATTCCATGAACTTCGTGGAAATGGGTGAAGCGGAGGCCTTCAACGCTGCGGAGGACTAAGCCATGGCTACGGTAAAGAAAATTCCGGTCAGGCTGTGTCTCGGCTGCAAGGAGCCTCACCCCAAGAAGGAACTGGCTAGAATAGTCAGAAGCCCGGAAGGGGAAATCTCCTACGACCCGGTGGGAAAGAAACCTGGCCGGGGAGCCTATATATGCAGGAAGCCGGAATGCTTCGACGCAGCGGTAAAGACAAAGCAGTTTGCCAAAGCCTTCAAGGAACAGGTACCGGCTGAGAAGTTGGCCGAAGCAAGAGCACAGCTCTTCGGAGGTGCGGAATGAACCCGGTAGAAACACAGCGGCTGAAGCAGCTGCTGGGGCTGGCTCAGGCCGCAGGCAAGGCGGTATCCGCCGACCCTGAGGTAGAAGGCAGCCTTTATAAAAATAAAGTGAGACTCCTCATTCTGGCAGAAGATGCAACGGACAGAGTGAGAAAGAAATATCGGCAGGAAGCCGAAATAAACGAGGTGACGCTGATAACGGCGTTGACCCGAGACGATATAGGACAAGCCCTTGGGAAAAGCCCCAGAGGCATTGTGGCGGTGCTGGATAACGGATTCAAAAAATCGGTACTAAAGATAGCAGCACCTGAATTGTTGAAGAAGTAGAACACGGGGGTGGATTAATGTCGAAGATGAGAGTATTTGAACTCGCCCGCGAGCTGAAGGTAGACACCAAAGCCGTTATCGAGATTCTGAAGAAGCATCATATCGATGTAAAAAATAATATGTCCGGTGTAGATGATGCCGGTCAGGATGTAGTGAAGAAGGCCCTTGAGGGAGCCAAGCCGGCGAAGAAGACTGCCCGCCAGGCAGCTGCTCCGGCAGCTCCGGAGGCTGCAAAGCAGGAAAAGACCGCTGCAGAAGCTGCTCCGGAGAAGAAGGCAGAGGAAAAGCCTGAGCCGAAGAAGGAAGCTGCTCCTCAGCCCAAGGAAGAGCCGAAAAAGGAGGTAAAGGCTGAAGTAAAGCCTGAGCCGAAGAAGGAAACTGCTGCTCCTCAGCCTAAGGAAGAACCGAAGAAGGAAGCCAAGGCCGAGAAGCAGGAGCAGCCGGAGAAGAAGGCGGAGAAGCCGGCAGAGGCTGAAAATCGTCAGCAGCAGGCTCCGGCCAAGAATGCTACCCAGAATAATAATCAGAACAATCAGAATAACCGCGGCGAGCAGCAGCGCAAGGACGGTCAGGGCAGCCGCAACAACGGTCCCCGCGAGAATCGTCCCAATGCCAACGGCAACGGCGGCAATGAGCGCCGTCAGCAGAACGACCGCAATAACAACGGCGGCAACCGCCAGCAGAATCAGCAGCCGGCTCCGCAGCCCCAGAACAATGGCGGCAACGGTAACGGCGGCAAGCGTCGTCATGACAACGAAAACGGCGGCAATCAGCAGCGCGGCGGCGGCAAGAACGCTGCTCACGGCAACAAGACCAACGATAAGGGCCGCGGCCGTGACAACAAGGGCCGCAACAACTTCAACGACGAAAACAACGCCCGCGGGCCGAAGAACTTCGGCGGCAAGAACAAGGGCCGTGACAACAAGGGTCGTGTACAGCAGGCTCCGCAGAAGGCAGAAATCGCCCGTCCGAAGAAGATAAAGGTCGGCGAAGTTATTGCCGTTAAGGATCTCGCCAGCAAGATGAGCCTCACCGCTGTTGAGATTATCAAGAAGCTCATGCTCATGGGCGTTCTGGCCACTATCAATCAGGAAATTGACTTCGATACTGCAGCTCTTGTGGCTGACTCCTTCGGTGTTACCGTTGAGGAGCTGCCGCCGGAGGTTGACCCCACCGAGATTCCGGTCATCGAGGATGCACCCCAGTCTCTGGTACTCCGTCCGCCTGTCGTTACCGTAATGGGTCACGTTGACCACGGTAAGACCTCCCTGCTTGACTGCATTCGTTCCAGCTCCGTTACCAGCCAGGAGGCCGGCGGTATCACCCAGCGTATTGGTGCATATCAGGTCAACTGCCAGGGCAAGAAAATCGTATTCCTTGATACCCCGGGTCATGAGGCCTTCACCGCCATGCGTGCCCGCGGCGCTCAGGTAACCGATGTTGCTGTCCTCGTAGTAGCCGCTGACGACGGCGTAATGCCCCAGACCATTGAGGCTATCAACCACGCCAAGTCTGCAAATGTTCCTATCGTCGTAGCCGTCAACAAGATTGATAAGCCGGGTGCAAATCCGGAGCATGTAAAGCAGCAGCTGGCCGAGCACGGCATCGTCTCCGAAGAATGGGGCGGCGACGCCATCATGGTACCGGTATCTGCCAAGAAGCAGATCGGTATTGAAGACCTGCTGGAGAACATCCTGCTGGTAGCCGAAGTAGCCGAGCTGAAGGCTAACCCGAACCGTGAGGCCCGCGGTGTCATCATCGAGGCTCAGCTGGACAAGGGCCGCGGCCCGGTTGCTACCGTTCTCGTTCAGAGCGGTACTCTCCGTATCGGTGATTCCATCATTGCCGGTACTACCTACGGTAAAGTCCGCGCCATGATTAACGACCGCGGCGACAGTGTAAAGAAGGCCGGCCCCTCCACTCCGGTTGAGGTACTGGGTCTCAATGCCGTTCCGGCTGCCGGTGATGATTTGGCCGCCCTCGAGGAGAAGCTTGCCCGCTCCATCGCTGAGAAGCGTATCGAGCATCAGCGCAACCAGCTCATCAACAAGAAGAAGGTATCCCTTGATGACCTGTTCCAGCAGATTCAGGAAGGCAGCATCAAGGATCTCAATATCCTTATCAAGGCCGATGGTCAGGGCTCTGTGGAAGCAATCAACAGCTCTCTCCTTGGCCTCAACAAGAACGATGAAGTACGGGTAAACATCATTCACTCCGGCGTCGGTGCCGTCAATGAGTCCGATGTTATGCTGGCAGCAGCCTCCAACGCCCTCATCATCGCCTTCAATGTCCGCCCGGATGCCAATGCCCGGAAGGTAGCGGACGCTGAAAAGATTGATATCCGCACTTATCAGGTAATCTACGATGCCATCAACGATGTTAAGGATGCTATGTCCGGTATGCTGGCACCGAAGTACAAGGAAGTCATTCAGGGCCGCGTAGAAATTCGTCAGGTCATGAAGTTCGCCAAGCTCATCATCGCCGGCAGCTATGTACTGGAAGGCAAGATTACCAACAACTCCAAGGTTCGCATGCTCCGCGACAACATCGTTATCTACGACGGAGAGGTTGATACCCTCCGCCGCTTCAAGGACGATGTGAAGGAAGTCGCTACCGGCTACGAGTGCGGTCTTACTGTAAAGGATTTCCGTGACTATCGTGAAGGCGATGTCCTGGAAGTCTACACCATGGAAGAAATCGCTACTGATATCAATGACCTGAATCAGGCCAGCGATAGAAAGTAATTGGAGAAATAATATGTCACAACTCCGTGTGGAAAAAGTGCAGGAGCTGATGAAGCAGGAAGCCGGAAAAATCATTCTCTATGATTTGAAGGATCCCCGCATCGGCTTCGTCACCGTAACCTCAGTGGAAATGACAGGGGATTTGCGAAGCGCAAAAATCTATGTGAGCCTCATGGGCAGCGACGACCAGATGAAGAACACCTGGGACGGCCTGCAGAGTGCGGTAGGTTTTATGCGTCGTGAGCTGGGCCAGCGGGTCCGGCTCCACTTCACTCCCGAGATTTCCTTTGAGCTTGATAAATCTCTGGAATACAGCGGTCATATTCAGAGCCTCATCAATCGTATTCACGAAGAAGACGCGGCTCATGGCGGCACCGGAGAGACGACCTCTCAGGAGGGCGAAAATGCAAAAACTGACGCTGATTGAAGCAGGACAGAAAATTCTGGAGGCCGGGAACATTGTCATCACCGCTCATGTAAGCCCTGACGGCGATGGTATCGGCTCTGCCCTTGGTCTGTGTCATTACCTGCGGAACAGGGGCAAGGCGGCACAGGTGGTCTTTGACGACCGTCTGCCTATCGCCTTCCGCTTTCTGAAGGGCTATGAGGAAATAGAGGATATTTCCGACAGACCGGAGATACAGCCCGGGGAAAGACCGGCTGACCTGCTGGTTGTCCTTGATACCGACCTCGGTCGGGTGGGCAGAGTCCGCGAGTATGTGGGCAAGGATGTCACTACTGTGAACATCGACCACCATCGCACCAACGATGAGCAGGCGGACTATCTCTTTTGCGACTACCGCATTGCCGCGGTGGCTGAGATTATCTATGAGCTGATTGTGGGGCTTTCCGGACAGGAAGGTCTTACGAAGGACATTGCCGACTGTCTCTATACAGGCATCTGTACCGATACAGGCTTCTTCCGCTACTCCAATACCCGACCGGCTACTCACAGAGCAGCGGCGGCTCTGGTAGAGGCAGGAGCGGAGCCCAGTGTCATATCCGAGACGCTGGACGCCCGTCCCGCCGACAGGCAGCGGGCTCTGGCTGCGGCGGTGCAGACGATGGAGCTGTTCGCCGATGGAAAGATTGGCGGCATATTCCTCCCTTATGAGCTGGTAAAGGACATCGAAAGCACCGAAGGCTTTATTGATTTCGTGCGGGTCATCGACACCGTTGAGGTGGCAGTGATGATAAAGGAATCTCAGCCGGGCAGGTGCAAGGCCAGCCTTCGTTCCAAGGGAATGGATGTGGGCTCGGTGGCTATGCAGTTCGGCGGCGGCGGTCATTACCGGGCAGCCGGATGTACCGTAGAGGAGCCGCTGTCGGCTGCCAAGGCTAAGATTATCGAAGCAGTCACCGCACTGGTGGAGGGCAAGGCCCATGAGTAAAACCGCAGACTTTGCTTTGGACGGTTTCATCAATGTGCTGAAGCCGCCGGGGCTCACATCTCACGATGTGGTCGGCAGCCTGCGGAAAATTCTCAAAACGAAAAAGATTGGCCACGCCGGCACTCTCGACCCGGGAGCAGCCGGCGTTTTGCCGATAGCCGTAGGCCGTGCTACCCGCTTTATTGAATATTTGGCTGCCGTAGGTAAATCATATAGGGCAGAGCTGCTCTTCGGCGCAGAGACTGACAGCGGTGATGATACCGGCAGCGCTGTGGCGAGAGCCCCCGAAGGCTGGGAGTTTCCTTCCACAGAGAAGATTTTGGCGGGAATGAAGACTCTTACCGGAGAAATTACCCAGGTACCACCGGTCTACTCTGCCGTAAAAATTGACGGCAAGCGGGCAGCCGATTTGGTAAGAGCTAATAAAGAAGTGACGATTCCGCCCCGTCAGGTGACGATATATCGCTTTGAGCTTCTGGCTGAGGACAGAGAGCGCAGGACACTGCTCCTTGATGTTGACTGCTCCAAGGGCACCTACATCCGCAGTCTCTGCACAGACCTGGGCAGAGCAGTAGGCATTCCTGCCACCATGTCCTTCCTTGTTCGTACAAGAGTCGGAGAGTTCCCGCTGAAAGAAGCTTTTTCTTTGGAAGAGCTGGCAGAAATTGGGGAGAGAGATTTTTCCGCCCTGCCTGTACTGCCGCCGGAAAGGTATCTCGGTCACTTCCCAAGGTACGACCTGACGGCCGCGAGACTGAAGCCCTTTACCAACGGCCTGTCCACCCATGATGTGAAATTCGCCGAGAACCTCAGAGGAACTGCCGCAGCGAAGAAGGAAGAGTCACAGCTCATTACGGTGTGGTGTGACGGAGTATTCCGCGGTATCGGTAGATTTGACTGGGAGACAGAATCTGTTTACCCGGAAAAGCTGTACATATTGTGACTATGAAGATTTACACAAACTTTAACGATATTGTTAAAGACTGCCATGGTGGAGCCGTTGCCCTCGGAACATTTGACGGCCTCCATGTGGGACACAGGACAATTATCGGCGGGGCACTGGCCTCAGGGAAGAGACCGGCAGGAGTTGTTACCTTTGCCAATCATCCGCTGTCGGTGCTGGCTCCGGATAAGGAGCCGCTGTATATCATCAGCCGCGATGAACGGCGGAAGCAGCTGGCTGAGCTGGGAATAGATTTCCTGGTGGAGCTGGAGTTTACGGCCGAGCTGGCGGCAATGCCACCGGAGGTTTTCGCCGAGAGATTGATTTCTGCGCTCCGTCCTGCTGCTGTCATGGTGGGAGAGAACTATTCCTTCGGGGCTCACGGAGCCGGCGATGCAGAGCTGTTGAGCCGTTACGCCGGAGAACTGTCGGAAAAACTCACCGGAGAAGAATGTCAGGTAGTCGTATTCCCTCTGACTAAGACGGAGGACGGACTGACCGTCAGCAGCACGAGGATAAGGGAAGCGGTGCAGGCAGGGAAGGTTGCTGAGGCAGCAGTTCTTCTCGGTCGTCCCTTCTTGATGGATGGGATTGTTGTTCACGGAGACGAGCAGGGGAGGACTATCGGTTTTCCCACCGCCAATATTATCCCGGACGAGAGACAGGCTATACCTGCCAACGGAGCTTATGCTGTGTACGCCACGATGGAAGGCGACAGCAGAATGCAGCCGGCCATAGCAGCCATCACCAACAAGCCCACGGCCGGCGGTCGGGAAAGACGGCTGGAAGTTCACCTGCTGGATTTCGCCGGAGATATCTACGAAAGCCGGCTTCGAGTCAGCTTCGTAGAGAAGCTGCGGGACGAGAGAAAATTCGCCTCGTTTCAGGAGCTGAAGGAACAGCTGGAAAAAGACAAAGAGCAGGCCAAAGAAATACTGAAATAAAAATGCCACGCTTTTCAGCGTGGCATTTTTTGTATCTTAGAGGTTGTCGTCAGGGCTTGGCGGAGTGGATTAACTGTAGGGACAGCCCGCAGGCGATCGGAGATCAAACAATCATTATGTTTTTGCAGGAACCTCACCCACCGGCTTCGCCGGTCCCCCCTCTCCATAGGAGAGGGTTTGACCTTCCCATTTTGGGAAAGTGGCACGCTAAGCGAAACTGGTGATGCACCGATAATCTAATCAAAGACTCTCCTCTCTGGGGAAGGTGGTGGATGAGTCACCTATAATCCGGCAAATGACCTTCCCCTCTGGGGAAGGTGGCTCGCGAAGCGAGACGGATGAGGTTAGAGACGCAAAAAAACCGCTGACATAATCAGCGGTGGTTTTGCAAGATGGTCGGGATGACAGGGTTCGAACCTGCGGCCTCATCGTCCCGAACGATGCGCGCTACCAAACTGCGCCACATCCCGACAACAGAAGTAAGTATATCATGGGTCTTTGAAAAAAGCAAGCGTTTTTTCAAAAAGAGTGAATTTTCTCCGGCCAATAAAAATGTCACATCATAATTCGTGACAGGAGAAAAGAGGGAAAAGAATAGAGAAGAGCGAATTGTTTATTGACGGAATATAGTCGGCGTAAAAGATTGCCGGCTGTCATGCATGGAGCTGAGAAGATGAAAGATAAAATGATAAACAGAAGGATGTATTTCTTTCTTATCGTGCTGCTGACGGCGTTGCTGGCAGGCTTCGGACAGAGTGCTGTCTATGGGCAGGGAATCGTCCCTCGCAGCAGGGAGGACATTATTGAGGACCTCATGGCCGGGATGTCCCCGGAGGAAAAAATCGGACAGCTGATGATTGTCGGCATTCACGGGCAGGAGGTGGATGAAGAAATCAGCTCTCGGTTGAAGCAGTACCATTTTGGCGGGATTATTCTCTTTGACAAGAACCTTGAAACCGAGAAGCAGGTAGAAGCACTGACGAGGGACCTGCAGGAAGCAGGAAGCGGTGAGATGCCCCTATTCATCGCCATAGATGAGGAAGGCGGGCAGGTAGCACGGATGCGTCAGGTGGTAGAAGCACCTCCGGCAGCTTTGGAACTTGGGGCAACCGACCGCCCCGAGCTGGCAGAGAATTGGGCGGAAAAGACAGGAAGAAGATTGAGAAGTCTTGGCTTCAATGTGAACTTTGCCCCGGTGGCCGACCTGGGCTCATTTAAGGCTCGTCACTTCAGCACTGACCCGGCTAAGACATCACTTTTTGTTCAGGCGGCATCGAATGGCTACAGGGCAGCTGGAATAGTCCATGCCTTGAAGCATTTCCCCGGTCTGGGCAAAGGAGAGGTGGATACCCATATCGGCAGGGCAGTGGTGAACATATCACGCCGGGAGCTGGAGGAGGAAGATTTGCGTCCCTTTCGGGAGACCATAAAGGCAAACGGGGACTGTCACGATTCCTTTATGGTCATGTTGACTCATGCCGTGTATCCGCAGCTCACAGGAGAACTGCCTGCCAGCATTTCGCCGGAGGCCTGCAATCTGCTGCGGGATGAATTGGGCTTCAAGGGACTGATTATTACTGACGGTTTGGAAATGGCCGGGGCGGCAGTAGCGCCATTCCGTGAACTTGGTGTTCGTGCCTTAAAGGCCGGCGTGGACATCATGCTGGTCTGCCATGGGTACGAACATGAGGAGGAGGTATACCTCGGCCTGCTGGATGCACTGAGAGTAGGAGAAATAACGCAGGAAAGAGTGGACGAATCCGTCCGTCGAGTAATTGCCGCGAAGCTGTGGCTGACAGAGCAGGGAAATATTCATAAATAGTGCATGCTTTTGGAACCTTCGTCAAATTTTGAAAATATTCCGAAATGAGAATGCAGATGATAGCTAAAAAAGAACACTTCTGCATAAAAAAAGGTTGACCTATGTCAGTTTGAATATAGCCCGTGATTCCCTTATTATGCACGATGATTTAAGGGAAAGAATCCTTCTTATTACAGACTGTCTTAGTTTTAATTGGAGTAAAATATAACGCAAAACAGGCCCGGGACTCACATTGTGAGCCCCGGGCCTGTCTATAGGGATAACATTATTGCATTTTCGGAATATTGAGCGTATTTGCCAATTGACGGGATACACTGCGGAGCCCCGGTTTTGCACATGAGAGGTATACAAGGAAACATCGATTAATGAGCCGTATCAGATTGATGCAGATTGTGCGTACAGCGACGGGCGACAAATACGCAGTGTGGTAGCTCCCACATAAGGATTTGTCAACTGTTGATGGACGCAGAAGATGCATCAAAGATGAACGGCGCAATTATATCGATGGTTCCTTGCGCCACATACGAGCAATGCAGCAGGAACACAGTTATGCCGTGCTTGGCGTTATCGCTTTTTCTTTCCTTTCGTTCCCGATGGGTGCCTTTGTGTCAGGTTTGCAGACACTCAGCATCCCTAGCTACTAAGCATCATCCGATACATCAGCACCCACCAGGGAGAAAAGCTCTTCTTCGCTCACGCCGAAGCGGTGAAGCAGCGAAGCTGATACCTTCTAGGGCAGATATCAGCTTCGCTGCCGCGCTCCGACGCTTGCAGCCGATTTGCTCTTCTCACTGGCGATATGGCTTATGTGTGATGTTTTGAAATAGTAAAGGAATAAATTTTAGAAAATATTTTGGTTGATAATAGATTAGATGTTTGGAATTTTAACGAACGTGCGCTATAATATTCACAGGAGGTGTTGATGTTGCAGGAGAACTCATATATAGGAACCCCTTATGATGATGTGTTCCATACATTGATAAATGACTGCCCGGAGCTGGTGCTGCCGGTAATAAATGAAATGTTCGGGGAAAATTATCGCGGAGACGAGCAAATTGTTTTTGGACAGAACGAGCATTTTCTTAATCAGCAGGACGGACCGGGAGAGAAAAGAATAACCGATAGCAGTTTTGTTGTAAAAGGGGAAACAGATAAAAAGTACCATTTGGAATGTCAGAGTACCGGTGACAGCAGTATGCTCGTAAGACTCTTTGAATATGACACACAGATTGCTCTTGACCCGAAGGAACTCGATGGTAATGTGTTGACTGTCACCTTCCCACATACCGGTGTACTGTATCTCCGCTTCAGCAAGAAGCTGAAGGACAAGATGACCATTCGGATGATAACACCCGGCGGAGAACTGTCCTACGACATTGCGGTAATGAAAATGCAAAGCTATACACTGGACGACATCTTTGAACGAAAACTGTATTTCCTGATACCGTTCTATGCATTCGTATTGGAACGACAGATTAAAGCAGTAGGGAATAATAAAGAAAAGCTCGCTGAAATCATCAACGAATATGCTATAATAGAAACCAAGCTAAGTCTTGTGCTTGAATCAGGGGACTTGACATCTTTTAGCCAAAAGGCTATAAAAGAGATGGTAAATGTAATTGTTGCCAGCTTGGCTAGACATAACGAATTGATTGTGGAAGGAGTGAAGAGCGTCATGGGCGGAAAGATTCTTAATTACGAGGCAAAGGATATTTTGAACAGAGGCCGTCAAGAAGGCCGTCAGGAAGGTATAGAGAAAGGAAAGTCGGAAGTAGCTCTTGATATGCTTAAAGAGAAGTTGTCTCTGGATATGATTGCTCGTATCACTAAACTACCGACAGAGAGAATTGTAGAATTGGCCACAGCCAATGGTTTGTCAGTCTGCTAAATAGATTAGTGAAATTTAGGGAAGCACCTCGCAGTGTCGGGGGGCTTCTTTTTTATAAAAAAGAACCCGTCTTGTTTATGCAACTGAAACGCATGAACAAGACGGGTATTTTTATTGAGTAGAGAAATTGACTTGTGGTTATTACTTTCCGAGACGGTATTTGAAATCCTGATAGCCGAAAGACTTCAGCAAAGTGACGGTGCCGTCCTCGCCGAGCTTATAGATTGCCGGGAGGGGCATACCGTTGAAGGTGTTGTTCTTGCAGGTGGAGTAGATGGCCATGTCGCCGAAGACCAGCCGGTCGCCGACCTTGAGAGGCTCGGCAAAGGCATAGTCACCGATAGAGTCACCGGAAAGGCAGGTGGGGCCGCCGAGACGATATGGGAAGTTCGGTGCGGTATTGTTGGCAAGAGTCGGGTCGTCGCAGCCTTCAAAGGTTTCGCCCTCGGCGATGTCGTCTTCAAGAGAGATGGCGTCCATCAATGGCGGGCGATAGGGCATCTCGATGACATCAGGCATGTGGCAGGCAGCGCTGGCGTCGACAATGGCCGGGATAATCGGCTTGTCGGTCTCGTCCTCATTGGTGAAGGCGCTCTCCGTGAGAACATCAAGTACCTCGGTGACGAGATAGCCGGCGTTGATGGCGCAGGCTTCGCCCGGCTCCAGATAGACAGTGAAGCCGTATTTGTCCTGAAGGTGGTTGATGGTCTTGATAAGGGTATCGGTGTCGTAGCCGGGGCGGGTGATGTGATGACCGCCGCCGAGATTTAGCCACTTCAGACGGGGCAGGATGTCGCCGAACTTCTCCTCGATAGCCTCTACGGTGGTGGCCAGGTCGTCGGAGTTCTGCTGGCAGAGGGTGTGGCTGTGGAGACCGTCGATGAGATCGAGAAGCTCCGGCGTCATCTCCTTATCCCAGGCATTGCGCGGAGTGCCGAGGCGGCTGCCGGGAGCGCAGGGGTCATAGATAGCGTGACCTTCCTGCGTAGAGCGCTGAGGGTTGATACGAAGACCGACGCTCTTTCCGGCAGCTTTGGCTGCCGGGCCGAATTTTGCCAGCTGATGAATGGAATTGAAGACGATATGGTCGGCGTAGTCAAACAGCTCGGGGAAGTCTTTCTCACGATAGGCTCCGCAGAAGACATGAACTTCCTTGTCGGGCATTTCTTCACGGCCAAGCCGCGCCTCGAAGATGCCGCTGGCCTCTGTGCCGTCCAGATAGGGGGCAAGGGCGGGGTAGAGGTCGTAGTTGGAGAAGGCTTTTTGAGCAAGGAGAATTCTGCAGCCGGTAGCTTTGCGGATGGCAGTCAGCTTCTCACCGTTTGCCTTCAGGGCAGCTTCGTCAATTACATAGCAGGGAGTAGAGATGTTCTTGTCGGAGAATAATTCGTTGATGTCGTAGTCTTTCAGACCAAGAAAAGGTGGACGCATAATAGTTCCTTTGCTTATATACAATTAAAGGGGCTGCTGCAGGGTTGGTGTGCAGCAGCCTCCTTGTTATTTTACTCTACGGGGTGAATCTCGACCGGAGCCGGGTTGTAGCTTTCGCGGCGGGGCAGACCGTACTTGTCCAGGGCTTCCAGATACGGATCCGGATCGAACTCTTCTACGGTGTAGACGCCCGGACGCTTCCACTTGCCGGTAAGGAGCATCAGGGCACCGCACATGGCAGGTACGCCGGTGGTGTAGGAGATAGCCTGGCTGCCGACTTCCTTGTAGCATTCCTGATGGTCGCAGACATTGTAAATGTAGTAGGTCTTTTCCTTGCCGTCCTTCAGGCCGTGGAAAATGCAGCCGATATTGGTCTTGCCGACTGTGCGGGGGCCGAGGCTGGCCGGGTCAGGAAGGAGAGTACGCAGGAACTGGATGGGGATAATTTCCTGGCCGTTGAACTTGACCGGCTCAGTACCCAGCATGCCGACATTCTCCAGGCACTTCATGTGGGTCAGGTAGGACTGACCAAAGGTCATGAAGAAGCGGATGCGCTTCAGGCCGGGGATGTTCTTGGCAATGGACTCGATTTCTTCATGATGGAGGAGATAGATGTCCTTGGGGCCAACGCCGTCAAAGTCATAGACACCCTTCTGGGACATGGCCGGAATCTGTACCCAGTGGCCGTTCTCCCAGTAAGCACCCGGAGAGGAAACCTCGCGGAGATTTACCTCAGGGTTGAAGTTGGTGGCGAAAGGATAGCCGTGGTCGCCGCCGTTGCAGTCGAGGATATCGATGGTGTCGATGGAGTCAAACTCGTGCTTCAGGGCGTGAGCGCAGTAAGCCTGAGTAACGCCCGGGTCGAAGCCGGTGCCGAGAAGACCGGTGATGCCGGCGGCCTTGAATTTCTCCATGTACTCCCACTGATAGGAATAATCGAAGTAAGCGCAGAAGCCCTTTTCCTTGACGCGCTTCTCATAGCGGGCGCGCCATACCGGCTCGTTTACATCTTCCGGCTCATAGCTGGCGGTGTCGAGGTAGTCAACGCCGGTAGCCAGGCAGGCGTCCATGATGGCGAGATTCTGATAGGGAAGAGCGATATTCATGACTACATCAGGCTTGAATTCGTTGATGACTTTGATGACATTCTCAGCATAGTCGGCATCAAGCTGGCAGGTAGTGATGTTGGTCTTGGTGGTGGGGGCCAGCTTGGCAGCCAGAGCTTCGCACTTGGATACGGTGCGGCTGGCGATACAAATGTCGGTGAATACCTCGCTGACCTGACAGCATTTGCTGATGGCAACGGTGGCAACGCCGCCGCAGCCGATGATAAGGGCTCTACTCATATTAACTACTCCTTCATTATATATTTATATGTGTTTATTTACTTGAGGATGGCCAGCATCAGCTCACGGAGAACCTTGCAGGCGAGAGCGGTAGATGCCCCGGACTGGTCGAGACCGGGGGAAAGCTCGTTTATATCTGCGGCAATAACATTCGCAGAAGTTACCAGGTCGATAGCTTTAAGAAGCTGGGTAAAGGTGACGCCGCCTGCTTCCGGAGTTCCTGTGCCGGGGAAGCAGGAGGGGTCGAGGCAGTCAAGGTCGATGGTGAAGTAGACGGGAACGCCGGATTCTTTCAGCTTGGCGACTGTCTCTTCCAGACCGGTGAAATCAAATTTGTGAAGGTTTGTATGAACATCGGCAAAGCGGAATTCGTCCCGCTCGCCGCTTCTGATGCAGAACTGATGAATCCGGCCGTCACCGATGAGGTCATGGCAGCGGCGGATGACACAGGCGTGGCTCAGCTTGGCGCCAAGATAATCGTCCCGCAGGTCGGTGTGGGCATCGAAGTGGACGATATGGAGGTCGGGGTGCTTTTTCAGGGCAGCCCGGACTGCCGGGAGAGTGACGAGATGCTCGCCGCCTACCAGCAGCGGGAATTTGCCGGCATTCATGATGATGTCGGCCCGCTCCTCGATATCGGCAAGGGCAGCCTCACTGCTGCCGAAGCAAAGCTCCAAATCGCCGGAGTCGAAGACCTTGTAATCTGTAAGGTCTTTGTCCTTGTAAGGACTGTAGGTTTCAAGGCCGAAGCTCTCGTGACGGATGGCAGAGGGGCCGAAGCGGGTGCCGGGGCGGTAACTTGTAGTGGAGTCGAAAGGGGCACCGTAGATTACCAGCTGTGCCTCCTCGTAGGGGGCATCACAGGCGATAAATGTCTCAATGTTATTGGGCAACATTTTGTTCTACCTCCACCAGCATTTCTTCCAGGAATGCGGGGAGGTAGAAGGCTCCCCGATGAAGCCGTGTTGTATAGTAGCGGGTGCGGAGGTTGAACTTGTTCCAGCGCTCTACATCCAAATCGTCGATGGGGTGATATTTCTTGCTGGCGAAGCCGAAGAGCCAGTAGCCGGCAGCGTAGGTAGGAATATGTGCCTGATAGACCCGGGATATGGGGAAGGTATTGACGATGTGCTTGTGGCTTCGCTGCAGAGCATCGGCGTCCTCCTTGTAGAAAGGGCTGCCCTGCTGATTAACCATGATGCCGTCTTCTTTCAGGGCTTTGAAGCAGTTGCCGTAGAACTCACGGGTGAAGAGGCCTTCGGAGGGACCGAAGGGATCGTTGGAGTCGACAATGATGAGGTCGTACATATCTTCACAGCGGCGGATGAACTTCAAGGCGTGCTCGTAGTAGAGATGAACGCGGCGGTCATCAAGACGGCTGGCGTTTCCCGGCAGGAAGCGGCGGCAGACCTCGATAACATCCGGATCCATTTCTACCAGGTCTATCTGGGTGACCTGATCGTAGCGGGTCAGCTCCCGGACGACACCGCCGTCACCGGCACCGATGACGAGGACGGTGGAAATGTTGGGATGAACGGCCATGGGAACATGGGTAATCATCTCATCGTATACGAATTCATCCCGTTCGGTGAGCATGATATTGCCGTCAAGGGCGAGAACCCGTCCGAACTCCGGGGTGTCGAATACATCGATATGCTGGTAGTTGCTCTGGCCTGAGTAGAGCTGGCTGTTCACCCGCAGGGTGAGCTTCACATCCGGAGTATGGTATTCACTGAACCAGACTTCCAAGGTTATTACCTCCAAAAATTCTACGGTGTGACTGTCTGTCAGAAAACCGTTTGCATTCTTTATTTCAATACATTGATACGCTTGATTTCCGGATCCTCGGGGCCGGTCATCTGACAGCCCTTTTCGTGGGCGTAGCGTATGTAGTTGAGGATGTCCTGAGTGATTCGCTCACCGGGAGCCAGTATAGGAATGCCCGGAGGATAGCACATGACGAACTCACTGCAGACACGGCCAAGGCTTTCCTCGAGGGGGATGGAAATGTCAGCTGCATAGAACGCATCCTGCGGGCTGGTCACTACCTCGGGGGCGATGTACTCCTGACTAAGCATACCGGTGGGGGAGCGACGATAGCGGCGGCGGATTTCCGACAGGGCGCTCACCAGCCGCTCTATATCCTGAACGCGGTCGCCGATGGAAAGGTAGGCGAGAATATTGCCCAAGTCACCGAACTCAATCTGAATATCGTAGTCGTCCCGGAGAGTATCGTAGACCTCAATGCCGGCAAGGCCGATGTCGAGGGTGTGAACGCTGAGCTTGGTGGAGTCGAAGTCAAAGACGGCATTTCCGTCCCGCAGCTCCTGACCGAAGGCGTAATAATCGCCGATTTCATTTATTTCATCCCGGGCGTAAATAGCCAGCTCCCGGACATGACGGAAAACCTCACGGCCTCTGAGTGCGAGGTTGCGGCGGGAAATATCAAGACTGGACATGAGAAGATAGCTGGCAGAGGTAGTCTGCGTCAGGTTGATTATCTGACGGATATAGCCGGCATGGACGCCGGGCCCGGCCAGCAGGAAGCTGGACTGGGTGAGACTGCCGCCGGACTTGTGCATGGAGACGGAGGCCATATCTGCACCGGCCGACATAGCGGATACCGGCAGGTCGTCACCGAAGTAGAAGTGGGTGCCGTGGGCCTCATCGGCCAGGCAGAGCATACCATGACGGTGCGCCATGTCTACGATGGCCCGCAGGTCGGAGCATATACCGTAGTAAGTCGGATTATTTACGAGGACGGCAACGGCACTGGGATGCTGCTTGATTGCCTTCTCTACCTCCTCACGCTTCATGCCTAAGGAAATTCCGAGACGGCGGTCAACCTCAGGATTGACATATACCGGGATAGCGCCGCAGAGGACGAGGGCGTTGATTACGCTGCGATGGACATTGCGGGGGAGGATGATTTCGTCACCGCGCTTGCAGGCCGTGAGAATCATGGACTGAACAGCACTGGTGGTACCGCCGACCATTAGGAAAGCATTGGCTGCACCAAAGGCTTGTGCGGCCAGCTGTTCAGCCTCACGGATTACTGAGACCGGATGGCAGAGATTGTCCAGCGGCTTCATGCTGTTTACATCGATGCCGATGCAGCGCTCGCCGAGGAAGTCACGCAGCTCCGGATTGCCGCGGCCGCGTTTGTGACCGGGAACATCAAAGGGAACAACGCGCATCTGGCGGAATCTTTCCAGTGCTTCGAAAATAGGTGCCCTCTGCTGCTCAGGCATCCTGGCCAGTGTCTTTCTGTCAATCATTGCATCAACCCCACACCACAACACAAAATAAAAAACAGCGCATGGCGTATGCGCTGTCTGTGAAATCCTTTATTTTGCCGGCAAGCCTTATGCTTCCGGGGCTGGTCAGAATTTTAGTCGTCAGAGTCTATATAGCAACCATTACTTTTACTACTCTATTGAGGAGAAAATCATCTCTCCTCTTATTGACCGTTTCACAAGTAAGCGTCGATACGCTGTTAGGTTTTCGAGAAACCATTTGGTTAGATAACCAACTTATAAAATTTGAGCTTTTAACTCAATCAATAAGGCGACCGAAGCCGCCAATCGGCAGTGGACCCGGCTGTCCGTATGGCCTTGGCTCGAAGGTATCGAGCGGTCCGTGATAATTGCTATGGACAGAGGTCATCCGTCCGGCTAAAAATCGAATTAATTTTATCATGCTGGGCACTTTTAGTCAAGGAATAAAATCTACCTATATATAATACGATTTGAGAATTTTGCCGCTTATTCATTTGACAAGGGCGTTGTCCTTTGCTAAAATTATTGACGCCGATTGAATCGGCTTCTTGCGATGAACGGAAGGAATATCCCACTTCAGCGAGGCGGTGACGGTGCGAGACCGCTATCGGGGTAGAGGCAGCCGGGAGCAATACAATCACAGAATTAAGTGGGCGCAAGCCAATCAGGGTGGAACCGCGGGAATATATCTCGTCCCTGTGAAGTTATTTCACGGGGGACGGGATTTTTTTATTTCCAAAATTAAATTCCGTCTAAATGCGGCCCGAATGAAAATGGGTTTTCGTCGGGCAGCATTTTGACGGTCGGTAAAATTGTTGTATAGATTCCAAGTTCCCCAGTATTATTTAGGAGGAAACAGCATGAAATTTCAGGAAATGATCCTGGCTCTGCAGTCCTTTTGGTCTGAGCAGGGCTGCATCCTCGCCGAGCCTTACGATGTAGAGAAGGGCGCCGGCACAATGAATCCCTCCACATTCCTCAGAGTTCTTGGCCCTGAGCCCTGGAATGTGGCCTATGTAGAGCCCAGCCGCCGTCCGGCTGACGGCCGCTACGGTGACAATCCGAACCGCCTTTATCAGCATCATCAGTTCCAGGTCATCATGAAGCCGTCCCCGGACAACATTCAGGAGCTTTATCTTGAGAGTCTTGCCCGCCTCGGCATCAATGCAGCAGACCACGACATCCGCTTCGTTGAGGATAACTGGGAGTCTCCGACGCTCGGAGCCTGGGGCCTTGGCTGGGAAGTATGGCTTGACGGCATGGAAATCACCCAGTTCACCTACTTCCAGCAGGTCGGCGGCTGTGATGTTAAGCCGGTAGCCAGTGAAATCACCTACGGTCTTGAGCGCCTTGCCATGTATATTCAGGGCGTTGAAAATGTATATGACATCAAGTGGATTGGTGACTACACCTACGGTGATGTCTTCCATCAGAATGAGTACGAGCAGAGCCTCTACGCTTTCAAGCTCTCCGATGCCAAGCTCCTCTTTGAGCTTTTCGACAAGTATGAAGCAGAAGCTGTCCGGGTCATCGGCGAAGGTGCCGTTCATCCGGCTTACGACTATGTATTGAAGTGCTCCCATGCCTTCAATCTTCTTGATGCCCGCGGAGCTATCAGTGCTTCCGAGCGTACCGCCTATATCGGCCGCGTCCGCAAGCTGGCCAGAATGTGTGCAAAGGCATACCTGGAGCAGCGTGAGAAGCTGGGTTATCCGATGATGGGCAAGAGCAGAAAGGCGGAGGTGAAGTAAAATGGCAGTAGATATTCTTCTTGAGATTGGTACCGAAGAGCTTCCGGCTCATGCAGTACGAGGCCTCTATCGGGCACTTCGTGAAAAGACCGCCGCTCGCCTTGATGAGCTTGGCCTTTCCCACGGCACTATTCACGCTATGGGTACTCCGCGTCGTCTGGCTCTCTTCGTTGATGATGTAGCAGAGCGTCAGCCGGACAAGACTATAGAGCGCCGCGGCCCGGCTATCGCTACCGCTTTTGATGCCGACGGCAATCCCACCAAGGCTGTCCTCGGCTTTGCCAAGGGTGCCGGCACCACTCCGGAAAACCTCATCAAGCGTGACGGCTATGTATATGCCGAAATTCACACTGTCGGCAAAGAGACTAAAGAGCTCCTGACCACTCTCTTCCCGGAGCTTATCAATACTCTTCCGCTGCCCAATACTATGCGCTGGCGTGATCTTGACTTCAAGTTCCTCCGTCCGATTCGCTGGATAGTTGCCCTCTGCGGCAAGGAAGTCGTTCCCTTCGAGGTAGCTGAGGTCAAGTCCGGCCGTACTTCCCGCGGTCATCGTGTCCTCTCCAATGTTGAGGGCGAACCCTTTGACCCCGCCGGCCGTCAGTTTGATATCAGCGAGCCGAAGAAATATATGGAAGAGTGCGAGGCCATGAAGGTCATCGCCTGCCCCGTAAAGCGCGGCCACATGATTGAAGCGGAGATTGCCAGAGTGGCAGCTGAATGCGTAGATGCAAACGGCAAGCCCGGTCAGGCACAGATTGAGCCGGCTCTTCTTGAAGAAGTAACCTTCCTCGTTGAGTGGCCCACCGCTCTCGCCGGCAAGATTGACGATAAATATATGACTCTGCCCCGTGAGGCTATCGTTACCCCCATGCGCGATCATCAGCGCTATTTCCCGGTAGTGGCTGAGGACGGTACTTTGCTGCCGTACTTCATCACCGTCCGCTCCGGCGGCGACCGCTCCATTGATGTGGTTTCCCACGGCAATGAGCGCGTTCTTCGTGCTCGTCTGGCCGACGCCGAATTCTTCTTCAAGGAAGACCGGGAGAAGAAGCTGGAAGACTATGTTGAGAAGCTGAAGACTCTGAATTTCCAGAAGGGTCTTGGCACTATGTACGACAAGGCTCTCCGTCTGGAGAAGCTGGCTGCTGTCGTCGCTGATGCCTGGGAGGCAAGCGATGAAGAGAAGACTGCAGCCTGCCGGGCTGCCAAGCTGGCCAAGGCTGACCTTGTTACCGCTATGGTCGTTGAGTTCACCGAGCTTGAGGGCACCATCGGCCGCAGCTATGCGCTGCTTGATGGCGAGGACAGCGCAGTTGCCGATGCTATTGACGAGCATTATCGTCCCCGTCAGGCCGGCGGCCAGCTGCCTGAAAGCACTGTCGGTGCTATCGTCAGCGTTGCCGACAAGATTGATACCATCGTGGGTACTTTCAGCCTCGGTCTTATTCCTACCGGCTCTGAGGATCCCTTCGCTCTTCGCCGTCAGGCTCTCGGTCTCGTTCAGACCATCGTTGCCAACAATAAGCGCCTGAAGCTGAATGCTATCGTCAAGGAAGCTGCCAAGCTCTACGAGCTGGATGCTGAGAAGACTGCTGCTGTTGAGAAGGCCTTCGCCGATTTCATCCGTCTCCGTCTGGAGAAGGTACTGGCTGACAACGGCACCCGCTACGATATTGCCGCCGCTGCTATTGATACCGATGACTGCACTGCCACCGTTCTGCGAGCCAATGCTCTCACTGATGCCATCAGCCGTCGTCCGGAGGAGATAGAGAAGCTGGCTGAGGCTCTCGGTCGTGCCGCAAATCTCTCCGCCAAGGCTGAGAATGCCGGTATTCCTGACCGTGACCTCTACGAGGCTCAGGAGGAAGAAAATCTCCACGAGACCTATGAGGCCGTTTCTACCGGCGTAGCCGCTGCCCTGATGAACAGCAGCTACAACCGGGCTGTCGAGGAGCTTGCTCCGCTTGCTCCGGCTATTGCCGACTATCTGGATGCCGTCATGGTCATGGCCGAGGATAAGGCTGTCCGTGACAACCGTCTGGCTCTCCTGTCTGCCATTACCGGCCTTGCCCGCCGTGTTGCCGACTGGGGACAGCTTGTGCTGTAAACAGTAAAATCAAAATAAGCGAGGCTGCCGCCGGAGGATTTTCCTCTGGCGACAGCCTCGTTTTATATTGGGGTATAAAAAAGAGACGGCGCAGCCGTCTCTTCTGTATGATATCAATAGTCGTGTTTTATTCCGTTTTTCTTTGCTTTTTCGGCAGCCTTACGGCGCTTTTCTTCAGCCTTCTTTATGGCGGCCAGCTTTTTGTTATCAGCCTCGGTGATGGTGCCCTTGGTGTTGGCGATAATGGTATCGCTCTCATCAATGGCATACTGAAGAATGCTTTCGTAGAAACGGCGCTCAAGGGACTGGTCGCTGAGACTGTCCAGCTCGATAACCCGGTTGGACGGTTCATTGTAGAGATGGTCGAAGTTCTCCGTCAGCAGGATGGAATCTCTTACCGTGACGGTGCGCTTCGCTCTGTCGATGACGACATGGTTTGCCTCAGCAGCCAGAAGTTCATCCAGCTCCTCCCAGTCCTGCTGATGCCAGCGGCGCTTGGCGATAATGTCTGCCACCTGAATATGGTCGTAGGTACGAAGAATGGGAACGAGAAGCACATCAACATTGACTGTGCCCTTATCGTCTGTCTGGAAGCAGATATATTTGCGGTTGAAATAATAGCTGGTGCGGGGACTTGCCTGCACCCACTGATAAATGTCGGTGGGAACCTTCGGGTATTTATCCTGTGTAGGAGCTGCCTCTGTGTGAGAGGGAAGTATAGTCAGCATGAAGGCAGCGGACAGCGAAAAAATTGCGGTATATTTTCCCAGAGAGTGAGATAAATTGCTCATGATTCATTCTCCTTTTAAGGGAAATATACCGCGTTTATATGTAAAGCTAATGAAAGTAAGTTGGGAGTTAATTAATCCTCGGCCGAAACAATATTGTCCAGCTCGTAGGGGGTCTCCTGATATACATAGTAATTGAGCCAGTTGGCAAAGAGCAGGTTAGCAACTGACCGCCAGCGAACCTGAGGCATTTGCGTGGGGTCATCGTCAGGATAGTAGTTGGCCGGGACATTGATGGGGAGATTGGCGGCGACATCCCGGTCGTACTCGGCCTTCAGAGTCAGTGGGTCATACTCGGCGTGGCCGGTGATGAAGAACTGACGCCTCTTCAGATTGGCAACGCAGTAGACACCGGCGGGGTCTTCAGCCTCGGCCATGATGGTGAGGGCAGGTATCTGCTCGATGTCCTCGCGGCGGATTTCGGTGTGGCGGGAATGGGGGACGAAGAATTCGTCATCGAAGCCCCGGAAGAGCATCTCGTGTTCAACGCAGAGATGATGACGGAATACGCCGAAGACCTTGGCGGGAACATCATATTTTTTTATGCCGTAGTGATAGTAGAGACCGGCCTGAGCGCCCCAGCAGATGTGGAAGGTGGAGAAGACATGGGTCTTGGACCACTCCATGATTTCCGCTATCTCCGGCCAGTAGGTGACCTCCTCAAAGGGCATCTGCTCTACCGGCGCACCGGTGATGATGAATCCGTCGTACTTCTTGTGCCGGACATCGGCGAAGGTGCCGTAGAACTCGGTAAGGTGGTCGGAGGAAATATGCTGAGGGTTGTAGGACTCTGTGTAGATGAAATCAACTTCTACCTGAAGGGGCGTGTTGCCCAGCAGACGAAGCAGCTGGGTCTCTGTCACTACCTTAGTGGGCATCAGGTTCAGGATGAGAAGCTTCAGCGGACGGATATCCTGTCCGTAAGCGCGGTCTGCATCCATGAAGAAAATATTTTCATTGCTGAGGGTTTCCGCCGCAGGCAGATTATTTGGAATTTTTATAGGCATTGATTATATTCCTTATTTTAAGTTTAGCGGGTGAATATTCTATTGCCGAAGGCGTAAGCAACCATGCCGGCTATCAGCAGCAGTACGAAGAAGTCGCCCATAATCAGTCAACATCCTCAAGGCGCGGGTTGTCGGTGTAACGACGGCCGGCCTTGGCACAGTTCTTGCCGTTGAGAAGGACAACATCGGAAGTGAAGTCGGTATTGCCGCTGTAGATGTAGCTGCCTACAGCGTAGACATCAACCGGAACACCGGCAGACTCAAAGCTCTGAATACGCTCCGGGGTAAAGCCGCCGGAGACGACAATCTTCACCTTGGTGAAGCCTTCGGCATCGAGAGCGGTACGGACATTGTGAACGAGCTGGGCATTTACGCCGGTAGGCTGGAAGTGACCCATCTGGTCTGCCAGGGACTTGTCAACCATGGTGCCGGAGGTATCGAGGCGGACGCCGGCCAGCTTGTCGCCGAGAGCGCGGGCTACCTTCAGGCTGGTGCCTACGCAGTCATTGTCGAAGTCGACGAGGGCAATGCGGGCAACATTGGCGGGCATATACTTGTCGAAGAGCTGGGCAGCCTTTACGCTGTCGCCGCCAAGGGAAGCAATGAGAGCGTGGGGGATGGTACCGGCAGCTTCAACGCCCCAGACCTTTGCGTTTGCCGGGGTAGAGATACCGGCCATTCCGCCGATCTTTGCGGCGTAGCCGTCACTTTCCTGCACGAGATAGTGGTCGAAACGAGCCGGGAAGAAAAGCACCGGCTTGTCACCGGCGGCCTTTACGCAGCGGCGGCAGTTGGTAGCAACCTTGGTCTGACGGGCGAGGATGCCGAGATAGACGGTCTCAAGATGGGCGAAGTCGGCAGGATTGCCCTCGATGGTCATGATGGTTTCCCAGGGCTCTACCTCATCGCCGTCGTGGAGAGCGCGGATCTTGATGGACTCAGGATTGTGGGAGCAGCGCTTGATGAGAGCAATAGCTTCATCCACACCGCAGAGTACGGCGTAGTCTCTCTGGAAAATCTGAAGAGTAACCCGGTCGGTGCAGTTTTCTTTGCGAAGAATTTCCTGCTCGCGCATGAAATAAATGTCGGCGTAATAACCGTCCATCATTTTGTCTATGGGGAAGTCAAAGCTCATGGGGTCAAGTCTTTTTGCGGTCATTTTTTGTGCCTCCTATATTGACTGTATTAGTTGATTAACAGAGGTTCTTCTGTAGATGATAATTTTTTATGATACCACAGACTTGGCACGCGGTAAAGGGAAATATTTGTTTATCTGTAAATCAAATAAGCAGGAAAAATCATATCCGGTGACGAATAGTTCAACTGGTTTAGATTTAGTAAATTTGCCCGAATGGGTGCAGTATATTTGGAGGGATTGAAATGGCAAAGGTTCGCATTAAAAACATGATGTTTTACGGCTTTCACGGTGTGTACGAGTACGAGCGTGAGCAGGGACAGAAGTTCTTCATCGACATAGAAGTGGAGACTCGTGATGACAGCGTGGCAGAAGCTGATGACCCGGTGAATGCCGTACAGTCGGCCACGATGTACGCAATCATCCGTGATACTGTGGAGAATAAGCGCTTCATGCTGCTGCAGGCACTGGGCTATCATGTAAATCAGGAAATACTGAAGGCAATGCCCATGGCGAAGTCCTCCACTATCGTAATCCGCAAGCCGTCGGTACCCATCGCCGGTCCTCTCGACTGTGTTGAGGTAGAGGTCTGCACCAGCCGGGAAGATTTGGCTGAATAAAAATAGGATATAAAAAAGGCTATTGCACAGGTGAGCTCACCGGGCAATAGCCTTTTTTGTCAGTTGGTTTGAGGTTGTAAATTTTATATTCCCGCTTTTTCCCGCTCTGCTCTCAGCAGGGCGATTTCTTTTTTGTAGCCGTCGTGTTCATTGGGCGTCTCCAGAATGAAGGGAAGGTCTTTCAGCTTCGGATGATTGATTACCCGGCTGAGCGCCTCAAGACCGATATGACCTTCGCCGATTCTGGCGTGGCGGTCCTTGTGAGAGGCCGGGGGATTGAGACTGTCGTTGAGGTGGATTGCCTTCAGCCGCCCAAGGCCGATTACCCGGTCGAACTCATCGAGCACACCGTCAAGATTGCCGATTACATCGTATCCGGCATCGGAGATGTGGCAGGTATCGAGGCAGACTCCCAGCTTCTCGCCGAGATTTACCTTGTCGATGATTGCTCTTATTTCCTCAAATGTCCGGCCGACCTCGCTGCCTTTTCCGGCCATTGTTTCCAGCAGAACGATGGTGGTCTGCTCAGGATAAAGGACAGTATTCAAAAGGTCGGCGATAAGGTCAATGCCGACCTCGGTGCCTTGTCCCACATGGCTGCCGGGATGGAAATTGTAGTAGTTGTTTGGAGTAAATTCCAGTCGGCGGATGTCGTCCGCCATGGTATCGCGGGCAAACTCCCGCAGGTTTTCCTTGGCAGCACAGGGATTGAGGGTATAGGGGGCATGCGCTACCAGCTTGGCGAAGCCGTGCTCCCGATAGAGGTCAAGGAATGCCTCCACATCCTTGGGGTCGATGTCTTTTGCTTTGCCTCCCCGGGGATTGCGGGTGAAGAAAGCAAAGGTATCGGCATCCAGCTCCAGAGCTTCCCTGCCCATGGCGAGATAGCCCTTTGAGTTTGAGAGATGGCAGCCGATATGAAGCTTGCTCATGAGTAGTCACTCCTTCTTTGGAAACATTGTTCAGAAAAGCTGCTGACCGAAGACATATTTTGCCCGGATGTGACGGCTGTCAGCCAGATAGGGAAGCCGCTCCAGCCTCTCCGGGAATGACAGCTCCCGGGGGGTAGCGATTGTGCTGTCGTCGATAACAAGGGCATCGAATTCGTAGCCCGGCTCAAAGGAGCCGACCTTGCCGAAGAATTCGCCGCCACCCTTCGTAGCCAGATAGAAAGCATTGGCAAAGGTCAGGGCGGGAATCTCGCTGTCCACCAGCCGCCACCGGAGATGGCTGGCCCGGATGGATTCGGCCATCATCCGCAGCATATTTATGTCGGCACCGCCGGCGACATCGCTGGCCAGACCGACCTTCATTCCCATCTGAATGTACCGGTTGATTGGGGCAATGCCGGAGGAAAGATTCGTGTTGGAGTCGGGAGAGTGAGCGATGAAGACACCGTTCTTTTTCATCAGTGCCAGCTCTGCCTCCGGCGAATGAACGCAGTGTGCCATGACACAGGGAACATCACGGCCGAAGAGATTGAATTTCTCGTAGGCATGGCCGTAGGTTTCTGCCGAGGGAACAAGCTCCTTTACCCATGCGACCTCTGAAAGATTTTCCGATAGATGACTCTGTACCGGGAGACGGTACTCAACAGAGATTTCTCCCAGAGCAGTCATCAGTTCATCAGTGCATGAGGGAACAAATCGCGGGGTGATGATGGGCTTCGTCCTTTGGTATTTGCCCAGTGACTCCGAAAGCCAGCGGCGTGTTTCGCTGACAGAGCTTTCCGTTGTTTCTGTCAGGTAGTCGGGGGCATTTCTGTCCATGTTCACCTTGCCAACCATGGTCACAAGACCGGAGGCTTCCAGCTTGTCCATCAGAAGCTGTGTGGCTTCCCGATGGATGGTACCGAAGATAACGGCCCGAGTGGTAGCACTGCGGCGAAGCTCCTCGGTGAATATACTATAGGCTTTCTCCGCATAAGAAAGATCACTGTATTTTCTTTCTTCCGGGAAGGTATAAGTATTCAGCCAGTCCAGCAGCTCCATGTCACTGCCAATGCCCCGGAAAGCAAACTGAGGAGCATGGAGATGGAGGTCGATAAGGCCGGGGATGATGATATTGCGGCCGTAGTCTTTCAGAGGCAGACTCTGGTATTCGGCCGGAAGGGTGGAGAAGACACCGCGGCATTTTCCTTCCAGGCAGACGAGATAGCTGTTGTCAAAGAGCCTCAGCTTATCCGGTGTGTCGCTGCAGCAGATGTTTCCCTTCAAGACGAAAGAGTTCACGGTGTCACTACCTTTCACAGGGTGATATACTAATTTTTTTTTCCGAATTGATTTTCAGTGGTGATTATCTTCCTGATGTCGACCTTCTTGCTTTCCTCCAGCATACCGGTCTGAATGAGGAAGTTCTGAGTGGCTTCAAGGTCCTTTATGTCGCTGTCACTGATGGAGGGTTCGAAATTATACCACTTGGCCATCAGGTCGACCTGCTGAATGGTGAGACCGGTTTCCTCGGAGGCATCACCGTAGAAGCCCTTCGGGTCCTTCTTGTAATCGCTTATTACCTTGCGGTGAGCATCCATGAACTTGCGGGCCTGCTCGGGATAATTCTTGATGAAGTCATTTCGCATGGCGATGACGATGGTAGCATCAAGAAGCCCCTGACCGGTAGTGAGGATACGGGCACCGTCGTTAGTCATTTTCAGAGCGGCAGGGCCGGCGAGAAGACCGGCATCGGCACTGCCGCCGGCGAGGGCAGCAGCTGTTTCGGGTATGCCCATGGACACGAATTTCACATCGTTGATAGTCAGACCCTCACGTTTCAGAGCAGCGATGAGGAGCTGATGAAGAATGGTACCCTTGGGGCCGGCAACGGTTTTGCCCTTAAGGTCCTTGACGGAGCGGACGTTGGGATTCCTGGTGATGATGTTGAAGGCCTTGGGAGCGCGGCTGTAGATGCCGACAATTTTCAGGTCAACGCCGTTGGCAGCAGCGAGAATGGCACTGGTGCCGCCGAGGGCGTGGCAGATGTCAATCTGGCCGGCGGCCATGGCCTGTGTCTGCTTGGGGCCGGCGTTAAGGTCGCTGTACTTTACTGTTATGCCGTCTGCTTTGAAAGCATTCTCAAATACATTGCGGCGCTTTTCGATAATGGAGGGGATGTTCAGAGGGGACTTTACATAGGTGAGGTTTAGAGCCGTAAGCTTGGGGGCGGCACCCTTATCGGCGGTTGGAGTATTGCTGCCGCAGCCAAAGGCCAGCAGGGAGCAGAGCGTTAACAGCAGAGCAAATATTTTTTTCACGGTGGTATCTCCTTTAATATTATTGATTTACGGCATTCAATGCCGAAAGTATTGCAGATTCCAGTCGGCTGCGGTCAGCAGCAAGGGGACGGGGATATGGAGCATCATTTTGGAGGGTAGCGGTTATGCAGCCCTGAGCCATGATGTGTATATGAGTAGCGAGTCTTGACGCCTCGCCGATGTCGTGAGTGACGAAGATGACGGTGAGGGGGGAGGACTCCGGCTGCGCCTTCCAGAGATTCATAACCTCATCCTGCAGGCGAAGGCGGGTGAAATAGTCAACGGCAGCAAAGGGCTCGTCCAGAAGGAGAAGCTGCGGAGAGGTGGCCAGTGTTCGGACAAGGGAAGCCCGCTGAGCCATGCCGCCGGAAAGCTGCCCGGGGAAGGAGCTTTGCCACTCCGTCAGGCCGAAGGTGTCCAGCAGTGATTTTGCTTTTTCCTTTGCCTCAGCGATTTCCGCGGGAGAGAAATGTCCGTGCTCCCAGAAGGTTATATTCTCCCAGATGGTGAGCCACGGCAGAAACCGGGGGCTTTGGAACATGAGACTGCACTTTTTCCGAGGGGGAAGGTTTTCTATTTCGCCCCTGTCGGACTTCTCCAGTCCGGCGATTATTCGCAGCAGCGTCGTTTTGCCGCAGCCGGATTTACCTACGATGACATTGAATGAACCGGGGACGATAGTGAGCTGCAAATCATTTATGGCAGCATGCTCGATACCGTTTGTGACGGAGAAGGTCTTGCTCAGTCCCCGGATGATAATATTACTCATGGCTGACCTCCTGTGAGGTTGCGCATGGCATTGGTAGGATGCAGGACTCTGAAGCGGCGAGAGATAAACCACATCAGAGCGTCGGCACAGGAGCCGGCAATACCGATGGCGATGATACCGGCCAGCACTACATCGGGGCGGGCCATTTCCTCGCCGTCAATTATGAGGAAGCCGAGTCCCGAGGAGGCGGCGAACATTTCCGCTCCGATAAGGGAACGCCAGCTGTAGCCAAGTCCGATACGAAGTCCGGTGAATACCTCAGGCAATGCCATCGGAAGCCGGAGCTGAAGAAGAGTTTCCCGCGGGGAAAAGCCGTAGAGGCTGCCCAGCTCCAACAAATCCCGGTTGGGACGGCTGACTGCGTCGTAGGTAGCCAGAAAAACCGGGAAGAAGGTGGCGAGAATAACGATAGCCAGCTTGCTCAGCTCGCCAAGACCGAACCAGAGGATAAGCATTGGCAGCAGTGACAGGGGCGGAACCTGCCGCCAGAAGTCGAGCCAGTGGGAAAAAATCCGGTGAAGGATGGGGGAAAGACCGAGGGCGACACCGAGGCCGATGGCGGCAGCCGATGTGATGAGAAAGCCTTCGGCAACCCGCAGGGTGCTTATGCCGATGTGACGAGCCAGCTCTCCGGAGGAGGCCAGACTCACAAGGGTGCTGAGCACCGCGGAAGGAGACGGCAGGAGATAGCTGCCTGTGCTGCCGGCACAGTATTGCCAGGCGGCCAGCGTAAGCAATGGCAGCAGAGAAGCCAGCAGAAAGTGCTGAAACCTTTTCACCGTACAATCCCCCCTATGCTACAAAGATAATTGATACTATACCACATATCAACATCAATCTTCTACAGAAAAGCATAATAATTCCTGTATACATGATTGTTTTGTGCCATTGACCCGGTGCGGAAACATATAGTAAAATATTACTGAGTTGTCGGCAGGTGCAGACCCTGCCGCTGAAACGGAAAAAATACAGCAAATCAGTTGTTTGAAATACAAAAGGTGAATCTAATGAAGCGAATAAGACGCTCACGAAAAAGAGAAGCAGATGAAGAAATGAACGGCGCTGAAATGACCGGCCCGGAAAAGGAACTGCAGGATTTATACGAGAAACTCATATCAGGAAGCGGCAGCTCTGAAGAACGAAACCTGAAGCTGTGGGACACTATCTACGACTTGGCTGCAGAGATAGCGGCCATGGAGCCGTGGGTGGGATACCAGATGTATATGCCCATTATGCTGGAGCTTCGCATTCACGGCGAGAAGATAGCGGTGTCCTTTGAGAAGAGTCCCTTTGCCAAGACGGGAAAGACGATTGCTCTCTATCACGGCGAGAAGGGACTGTGCGACCTGGATGTACTCAGCTTCCGGGATCCGGTGGTGCCGAGAGAGTTCGTGGTCTATGACCGGGATGCTTATCTGCTCTGCTGGGGAAGCCGGCAGGATGTTCCGGAGGAAAATCGGCAGATTCTGAAAGCGTTGGGCCGCTCCTTCCGTGGTGACGGCAACTGGCTTTACTTCGCCTCTGCCGCCAGCCGTACCGTACCCAGGACTCTGCGGGATGATGAAGCTGAGATAGTAATGGAGGCTCTGGTGGAGCTTCGGACAGCAATCCGGGATCACCTGCAGAAGAAGATTGCGGTCAATTATGATGACGGATACTGCCTGTCCCGATACTTTGATGAGAAGCTTCATCGGATGGTCACCGGCCCGGTACCCTATGTCGAGCCGCAAATGTCCTTCCGTAGCTATAACTTCAACGATGAAGTGATGGCCCGGCGGATAAAGAGGGCGAAGCAGAATGACAGGGTAGTGGACTTTGATTTCTTCTACAATGGCTGGTCGCCAACCGGCCACATGGACGAGAACGGGAACATTGGCAACTGGCAGTTCGCCATTGCCTACGATGAGGTGTCTGGCAATATCAATCTCATGATGCCGGTGGAAATGGATGTCAGCACCGGCGAAATGGCATTCCTCATGCTCCATGACTATGTGATGGAGTACGGCAGGATGAAGGAACTTATTGTGAGAAACGCTGAGGTCTATGCGGCTTTGGAGGCTGTATGCAGCAAGGTCGGTATCCCTCTTGGACTGGATACCATGCCTCAGGTTGACAGACTTCTGAATGAAATCAGAAGCGGTATATAATAAGGAGGTTGTCTCATGACATATTCAAAGAAAATTGCTCGCGGTATCGTGACAGGACTTGCTGCTCTTTCCGTGGCGGCGGGTATTTCCCCGGCAGCAGACCGGCATGACGCCTTCGGCACTGCTGTGGCGCAGGCTGCGGAAAAGAATAGATCGGCCCGCATGAATCAGGAGAATGCAAGTATCTTTGCCGTCGTAGAGTCTGAATATCAGATGACCGGTCTGGCTGTCACCGAGGGTGGGAGAATCTTTGTATCGTTTCCCCACTGGGGAGCCCAGCCGGCGGATTTCTCTCTGGCAGAGGTAAAGGACGGCGCAATAAATCCTCTGCTGCAGGATGTGAATTTTGCTTCCCTGCGAAGACTGAACTATGTTATGACGGCAAACGGTCCCCGGCTCTTTGCTCTTGACGAGGGCAGGGCGGATGCCGCCGATGAGGAGGGCAAAACTCCCCGGGTGTTCGCTATCGACATCAGCGGAGCTGCTCCGACAGTGGAGAAGGTATACCCCATTAAGGGCGACTCTCTGATTGCGGGAAGTCTTCTGTCGGATATCCGGGTAGACAATATTACCAACAAGGCGTTTATTTCCGACTCCGGAGCCGCCGCCATTCTGGTGCTGGATCTGGCTACCGGGGAAAGCTATCGGGCCATCGACCGGGCACCGGAGCTGCGGAAGAATTTCCAGATGATTTATTTCCCCAACGGCGTGTACAACAAGCTCACGGATGTCTGCGCGCTGGAGCTGTCGGACAGGCATGATATGCTGTACTTCTCGGCAATGGGCGGAGATATAATCAGCTCCGTTCCGGTGAAGGTGCTGCTGAACAAAAACCTGACCTCCGACTCCCGCCGCAAGGCAATAACCACCGAGACTCTTTTCGGTGCGCCCTGCAGCGGCATGGTGCGCCGTGATACCTGGCTCATTATGGGCGACCTGCCGGATGAGGGCATCTGGGAGTTCGATTTCCAGGATGAGGTGAGCAAGGGCAGTCTGTTCGATGTAGGCATTGACATTAAGTGGGCCGACAGCTTTGCCATCGACAATGTTAAGAATATTTATTTCACCGAGAGCCAGCAAAATCTGGAGTTTGACCGGCGTGAAACCTACAAGCTCTACAAGATAAGCTGGGGCAAGAACGGTCAGCAAAGACAAACCTCAACCTAAAGGGCAGTAAAACAGGGGCTGTGAAAAATGAGCAATCATTTTTCACAGCCCCTTGTCGTTTCATTAGGCGTGTGCGTTTATCGTTTAAGGTACTTCCGGCATTTCCTGACTTACGGTATTGTGATTGATGACATCCTCAATCCGCAGGTCTACCTCCAGCATTTGCTTGTGGAGAGTCTCGGCCAGATTCAGCTCTGTATAGTCTTCCTTTTCAAGTCCGGCTATGAGATGGACCCAGGCGGCAATAGTCAGGTCTGTAGACTGACGGCGGAGAGAGGAGAGGTACTGGCTGCCGGCTCTGATGTCGAAGGAGTTGAGCTTCTCCTGCCGGGCCTTCAGGTCAGGTACAGTCTCGCCCAGCACAAGCTGCTTCATCTGCTGAATCTGGATGTCGCTCATTGGCCGGCCCTGCCGGACAATGCTGCGGAACCGTTCACGCTGGCTGATGAAGCGGCTGTTGTACTCATCCACTACCGGCTGAGTAGCTTCGATGTAAGCGGAAATATCAGACACCTGCTTGTCGGTCACCGCCGAGAGATAATCCCGGTAGTTTTCCAGTGCAATCACGCACCAGCGGCCATCGCTCTGACGCTCCAGCAGGATGTCCATGGTAAACTCAGTGCCGGTATATTTATCACGGATTTTTATTTTGCCTACGGCTTCATCCGTCTTACTGCTGTTTACTGACACCGATTCAAGGGAAAGCAGCTCCGTGTTTCTGAGCTGGCTCCGCTCCAAAAATCTGTCGTAGTCGATGCCGAGCTGCCGGCCCTTCAGCAAGTCGGCGCCGGTGGGCAGTGACCACTCACCGGTGGACACAAAGCGGCGGATTGTCTCCGCTGTTCCCTGAGCAAGCTGCGGCTTTATGTGCTGATAGAAGTCAAGGAATTTTTTGTGGGTAGATGGGGTGAGGGAATGGTCGTATTGAAACAAGGTGGTGGTCAGGTCGTCGAAGGCCACCATGGTGATAGCATCCAGCTTCACATAGCGGTCGAACTTTTCGCCGTCCTTGCTTTCCAGTGCATCGGAAATCTGTTTCAGAGCGTAGTCTGGAGTCCGGGCGTAGACAATGGAGCGCCACAGCCAGCCACCCAGCAGTACGGTGAATACGGCAATTATTAGCACCAGCTCGCGCCGCTGCTTTTTTCGCCGCCGCTGAATGCGGGACAGCAGAGGCTCACGGCCGACAGTCTGGGACTTTATTTCCTCAGCGCGGTTGAGAAATTCTTTTTCGGTCATGCTAAATCCTTCATAGATTTGAAATACTTCCGTCAATATATCACCAAACTGATTATTTTTCAACGGACCATCTTCATTATGTTTTCTTTTTGTGGTAAAATCACAGGCAGATACATAGAATTTTCGGTGCGGGAACAACGGCGTTCCCGTATAGGAGAAAGAGAGGACCGCCATGCAAGAGGGCAGAAGCGATTCATATAAGAAAAAGTGCATGAAGCTGTTGGCAGAGAAGTATCCTTCCAGAGAGGCTGTCTACGAGCGGCTTATTCATCTTTCGGCTCAGCTGAGCCTGCCGAAAGGTGTAGAGCACTTCCTTTCCGACCTGCATGGAGAATATGATACATTCTATCACATCCTGAACAACTGCTCCGGCGTTATCAAGGAGAAGGTTGACTATGTATTCGGCGCCCGCCTTACCGATGAGGAGAAGGCTGAGTTCTGCACGCTTATTTATTACCCGCATGAGAAGGTAGAGCAGCAGCGGGCAGAGCGAAAGAATACGCCGGAATGGTATCGTCTGAACATATCCCGGCTTCTCGAACTGACCAAGCTCATGAGCTACAAGTTCCCCTTGGAGAAGGTAAAGTCTTTCATCCCCGGTCACTTCGGCTCTATCATTATGGAGCTGATGAGTACAAGACCGGAGGCGGACCAGGCGCAGTACAAATACAACAAGAAGCTCCTGTCGACAATCGCTCAGGTGGATGCCGGTCCGGAATTTATCTATGCTTTTACCGGTCTGGTCAAGCGCTTGGCAGTAGACCACATGCATATAGTAGGTGACTTCTTCGACCGCGGCTCCCGTCCGGATGCCATCATCGAGAAGATAATGAAGTTCCCCTCGCTGGATATCCAGTGGGGCAATCACGATGTCCTGTGGATGGGTGCGGCCTGCGGCTCCGATGCCTGCATTGCCAATGTTGTCCGCAATAATCTTCGCTATTCCAACACCGATGTACTGGAGAAGGGCTACGGCATAGGCCTTCGTCCGCTGACTCTGCTCGCTGCCCGGCAGTATCCTCACGAGACTCCCATCAAGGCAGCTGAACGGGTAATATCCATTATCATGTTCAAGCTGGAGGGCCAGCTTATCAAGAGAAATCCTGACTTCCGCATGGAAGAGCGCATACTTCTTGACCACATCGACTTTGTGGAGAAGACCGTCGAAATCGGCGGCAAGCACTATGAACTGAATCAGAAAAACTTCCCCACCATCGATCCGCAGCATCCTCTGCGGCTGTCGCCGGAGGAAGAGGCCATCGTCAAAGACCTTCGCAACTCCTTCCTGGAGAGCGAGACTCTGCACCGCCATATCGAATTCCTTTATCGCAAAGGCTCCATGTACACCTGCTGCAACAACAATCTCCTGTTCCACGGCTGCGTACTGGTGAATGCGGACGGCTCTCTCACGGATGTAACGCTGGATGGCAGAACCTACAAGGGACAGGAATATTTTGACTACTGCGATACAGTAGCCCGCCGGGCCTGGCAGCACAGAGATCAGGCGGCCCTCGACTTCATGTGGTACCTCTGGTGCGGACGGCTTTCGCCTACCTCTGGCCGTGAGTTTATGACCTTTGAGCGCATGTTCGTAGATGACGAGTCCACTTGGGAAGAGCCGAATGATGACTACTACAAGCTCCTTAACAAGCCTGAATTCTGCGACATGGTTCTGCGGGAGTTCGGCCTCGACCCGGAGAAGGGACACATTATCAACGGTCATGTGCCGGTCAAGGTAAAGAAGGGTGAGACTCCGCTGAAGTCCGGCGGCAAGGCAATCGTTATCGACGGCGGCTTCTGCCGGGCCTATCACTCCAAGACCGGTATTTCCGGCTATACTCTTATATCAAATTCCCGCGGTCTGAGACTGCTGGCTCATCAGAATATTGCCGATGTCCGTCAGGCACTGAAGGACAATCTGGACATAGAGTCGGTTGCCGAGACCATCGAGCTGTCGGCAGAGAATGCCACCGTTGCCGATACCGATGAAGGCATGGCGATTCAGGAGGAAATTACCGACCTCTACGGCCTGCTCTTCGCTTATCAGAGCGGAAGTATGAAGGCCGCCGACGATTATACAAGTTTTGCTTAACAACAGGGGGATGTAAAAATGTCCGGTCATTTTTACATCCCCTTGTCTTGTAATTTGTCCGTGAATAAAGCCTGCTCTCGTCAGACTATATTCACGCTTTTTTATGCAAGATTTTCAGAAAAGTATGTTAAAATGTAAAAATGTGTGAGTGTGTCGGGATGATAGCTTCCCATCGGACACGGAGTAATAGATTATAAGGTGATACCATGATACACATGAAGAATGTCTGCAAGGAGTACGAGAACGGCTCCGTTGCTCTCCATGATATAAATGTTGATATTGAGCCGGGCGAATTTGTATTCATTGTCGGCCCCAGCGGAGCCGGCAAGTCTACCTTTATCCGCCTTCTCCTGCGGGAGGTTCTGCCTTCCTCCGGCGAGCTGTATGTAAACGGCAAGGATGTTATCGACATGCCTCGCAGTGAGGTGCCGTATCTTCGCCGTGAGCTGGGTGTTATCTTTCAGGACTTCCGTCTGCTGCCGGAAAAAACCGTAGCCGAGAATGTGGCCTTTGCAATGCAGGTTATTGAGGCTCCCCGGCGGACTATGCAGCACAGTGTAAACTCGGTGCTGGATATTGTCGGCCTTCGTCCCAAGTACCGGAGCTTCCCCTCGCAGCTTTCCGGCGGTGAGCAGCAGAGGGTTGCTATCGCCAGAGCCATCGTCAACAAGCCGTCCATCGTTATCGCCGATGAGCCTACCGGCAATCTGGATCCCTCTACCTCGTGGGAAATAATGGACATCTTCAAGCGGATAAATGCCGGCGGCACAACAATCGTAATGGCCACTCACGACAAAAATATCGTCGATACCATGAAGAAGCGGGTAATCGCTATTGAAGGCGGCCGCATTGTCCGTGATGAGGCGCAGGGAGGATACGGCTATGAAGCTTAATACCTTTGAGTATTTTCTCCATGAAACCTACCTGTCGCTGAAAAGAAACAGCTGGATGACTGTTGCGGCTATCGGTACTGTAGCGGTAGCGCTGTTCGTCTTCGGCATGTTCCTCGTCATCGTCATGAATACGAACCGTATGGCTGACTCGCTGGAGTCTCAGGTGGAAATCAGCGTGTATCTGAAGGATGATATCAGCCAGTCGAAGATAGATGAGATTGGCGACAAGCTGCGGGAAATGCAGGGTCTGGAGTCTGTCGAATATGTCTCCAAGGAGAAGGCAATCGAAGACTTCCGGGAGCGCCTGGGGGAGCAGAGCTACATCCTAACGGCTCTCGGCAGCGACAATCCGCTGCCCAATGCCTACAAGGTTAAGGCAAGGGTGCCGTCTCTGGTAGCTACTGCGGCCAAGGTCATTCGCCAGTTTGACGGAGTAGAGGAGGCCCGCTACGGACAGGATGTCATTCAGCACCTCTTTGACATTACGAGAATTGCGAGAATTATCGGCGTGTCCATTATGGCAGTGCTGGTCTGTGCCACCCTCTTTATCATCTACAATACGATTCGACTGACGGTTTTTGCCCGTCGTCGTGAAGTCGCGATAATGAAGTATGTCGGCGCGACGGACTGGTTTATCCGCTGGCCGTTCATTATGGAAGGCATTGTGCTTGGCGCAGTAGGCGGTCTCATTGCGGCGGTGTTCCTCCGTCTAGCGTACCGCTTTGTGGCAAAGTCCATTACCGATGCACTGACCTTCTTCCCACTGATTCCGGAAAGCCCATTCATCTACACTATCGGTTTCGTAGTTATTGTTTCCGGTATCTGTATGGGTGCATTGGGCAGTACGCTCTCTCTCAAGCGGTTCCTGAAAGCATAGGTGAATCCATGAGAGTGAGTCGTAAGAAAAGGCTGGGCGCTCTGCTGACAGCAGCGGTAATGACCACGAGTCTGTGGCTGACACCGGTCAGCGCCGGTGAGCAGGAAGATTTGGAGAATGAGCTGGCCATCCTCCAGCAGCGAGCCTATGAGGCACAGCGCCGCTCAGAGATAGCTGCTCAGGAAATGGAAAATGTGGCGGCGGAGATTCAAGTCATTGATGACGAGGTAGCTGTAGCCAGCGATGACTATCGCCGGGTCAAGAAGCTTCTGGATGTCACCGAAGGAAACATAGAAGCCACAGAAGCCGAACTGGCTGAGAAGACAGAACTGCTCAAGGAGCGGGTAGCTGTATTGAAAAAGCGTGTCCGGGATATTTATATGCACGGACAGATAAGCTATATCGATGTCCTCTTCGGTGCGGAGGACTTCCGTGACCTGTCCACCCGCATGGATTTGTGGAAGAGGATAATCAAGCAGGATTACGAGCTGGTGAAGTCTATCGTTGCCCAGCGTACCGCAGTAATTGAGGCAAAGGAGAAGCTGGAGACCGAGCGGAGGCACCAGAAGCAGCTGGTTGATGTTGCCGAGAAGCGGGAAGCAAACATTCTCGAGCGCCGCGGTCGTAAGCAGGCGATAATGGACAAGCTGGAAAGCGAGCGTGAGGCGGCTGACCGGGCATACGAGGAAAATCTTGCTGCATCCCGTGAGGTAGAAAACCTTATCCGTCAGAAGCTGAGAGGCAGCAGCGGCTCCCCCTCCGAGGTTGGTCCCGGCGGAATGAGCTGGCCCCTTATCGGCGAGATTACTTCCCAGTACGGATGGCGTGTCCATCCTATCTGGGGTGACAGCCGCTATCACAGCGGCATGGACATTGCCGGTGACTACGGCGATGAAATCCGGGCAGCGGCAGCCGGAGAGGTAATTCATTCCGGCTGGATTTCCGGCTACGGATATGCGGTCATCATTGACCATGGCGGCAGCCTGACTACGCTGTACGGCCATAATGAAGCACTTAATGTAGGAGTAGGTCAGCATGTGGAGCGGGGAGATGTTATCGCCTACTGCGGCTCCACCGGAAATTCCACCGGTCCGCACTGCCACTTCGAGGTTCGCATCGACGGTGAGCTGACGGACCCGGAGGAATACCTGCCATAAAAGAGGTAATGACCCTTGTTCAAGGATAAATATAAACTTATCGGAGTTGTTCTGGCGACGGCTCTTGTTTCGTCGGCAGCAACGGCAGCCGGGCTGATGACACTTATCGGAGCCAATCAGCAGACTGTTCTTGATTTGGCCCGGTTTGCATCTTTGAAGAACTACATTTCCACCCAGTATGTGGAGCCGGTAGATGACAAGGTGCTGATAGAAGGTGCACTTGCAGGCATGGTTAATGCGCTGGGTGACAAGCACTCTGTTTATCTTGACGCCAAGCGCTTCGAGGATTTGAAAAATCATACTGATGCGGCTTTCGGCGGCATCGGTGTTGTTATGGGCTACCGTGAAGGCACGGTGGTCATCCTTTCCGTAATGGAAGGGACTCCCGGAGAGACTGCCGGACTGCTTCCGGAGGATGAGATTGTGTCCGTGGAGGGAAGCCCTGCGGCAGAGCTGACCTTCGAGGAGGTTGCGCTGAAAATCCGCGGCGAGGTTGGTACTGATGTTACCCTTACCGTTCGCCGCTACGAAGATAAGGCGGCAGGGAAGTATACCGACAAGGAGATTAAGATTACCCGTGACCTTATTCATGTGAAGACGGCTCAGGGCCAGATGCTGGAAGATGGTATCGGCTATCTGAGAATTTCCTCCTTCGGCTCATCAACGGATAAGGAGTTTAAGGAAGCGCTGGCTCAGCTTAAAGGGGAAAATATGAAGGGCCTTATCCTCGACCTGCGGCTGAATCATGGCGGACTTCTTACCACCTGTGTGGAAATATCCAAGGAAATCGTTCCGAAGGGCCCCATCGTTTCAATCGTATACAGGGACGGCAGCAAGGAGGAATTTACCTCCCAGCTGGAGAAGGCAGAGCTGCCGATGGTTGTCCTGATTGACGGTGACAGCGCCAGCGCCAGTGAGATTTTGGCAGGAGCATTGCAGGATACCGGGGCGGCCACTATTGTCGGCGTTACCAGCTACGGCAAGGGCAGTGTCCAGAGTATCCGGCAGCTTCCGGGAACGAAGGACGGTCTGAAGCTCACCGTGGCAAAATACTTCACACCCAAGGGACGAAGCATCAACGGCGTGGGAATTACGCCGGACATAGTGGAGGACCGGGGGAAGAATGAGCAGCTCGACAAGGCTATCGAGGTGCTGAAGAGCAAAATATCGGCTGTCAGTCCTAAGTAAATAACTTGATGTATTTCCCGATAGGGAATATAATGGAGATATAAGGTACAGAAGTTTAACAGGAGGTGCGGCGTATGGCTATCGGCGGCGTAGGTTTTCTCAATCAGATTAATACGACGAAAAGCAATTACAATACCGTTTTGAAACAAATAGCTTCGGGTTCGAAGTTTCCTACGGCTCAGTATGGCGCTTCGGAGTATGCTATTTCCCGACGGACCAGAGCACAGATTGGGGCTCTGGCGCAGTCCAATCAGAATACTCAGAATGCGAATGCAATGCTGTCCGTGGCAGCCGGCGGCGTGTCTTCTACAATAAATGCTCTCACCAGTATCAGAGAGCAGGTGATAAAGGCGGCAAACGGGACTAATTCGCCCAGTGACCTGACCACTATCAGCAACAGCATAAATCAGTCTCTTCAGACCATCAATGACAACGCATCCATTCAGTATAACGGTATGGACCTGCTGAACAGCGACAAGAATGTGGCGGTGGCAGGAGTTGACGGATACCGCAATGTTTCCTTGGGGAACATGACAGCTGAGGCTCTCGGGCTGGCAGACTCCAAAGGAAATTCCACTATCGATTTGTCTTCCGTAGATACTGAAAAGGGCTTGGCGAAGGCACTCGATACCATTGATGATGCCCTCAAAAAGGCGCTGGACGGAGCAACCGATATCGGTGCCGCGCAGCAGAATCTCAGCTTTGCCTCTGCGAATTACACTGTCTCCGAAGAAAACCTTACCGGAGCGGATTCCAATATGAGCGATACGGATATGGCAAAGGCCATCATGCAGCTTCGCTCCGCCGATACTCAGAATCAGCTGGCCATGTACGCACAGAAAATGTTCATGACCAACAGTGCTTCGGTGTTGAAGCTGCTGCATTGAGAACAAATTAAAAACGGCTGTAAAAAATGAGAAATCATTTTTTACAGCCATTTTCTTTTGTGCTATAATAATCGGAAGATAATCCTTTTTGAAATGAGGAATGACTATGGCTGATAAACGGCTTATTGTAGCCCTTGATGTAAAGACCGATGAGGAAGCAATAGCTCTGGTAGAGAAACTGGGAGATTCCGTCTGCCACTACAAGGTGGGCATGGAGCTGTTCTATCGCTCCGGCGGAAATATTGTCCGTCGTCTCCGGGCGATGGGCAAAGATGTTTTCCTTGACCTGAAGCTCCATGACATCGGCAATACGGTTGCCGAAGGACTTGTTTCGCTCCTGCCGCTGGGCATGACCATGATGAATGTCCATGCCTCCGGCGGATTTGCCATGATGAAGGCCGCAGTTACCCGACTGCGGGAGGCTGCCGCCGAAATGCAGGTCGAAGTACCGAAGCTCATAGCTGTTACCGTGCTTACCAGTATCGGTACGGAAGACTGGGTGCAGCTTGGAGAGGCCGAAGCCATTGAGGCGCATGTAGTCCGTCTGGCGAAGCTGGCAAAAGAGGCTGGGCTGGATGGTGTTGTTGCGTCCCCTTATGAGTCGGCGGCTATCCGTCAGGCCTGCGGAGATGACTTCCTTATCGTCACTCCCGGTATCCGGCCGGCCGGAGCATCTATCGATGACCAGAACAGAATAGCAACTCCCGCCTCGGCTATTGCCAACGGATCTACCCATATCGTAGTGGGTCGTCCCATTCGGGCCGCCGCCGATCCGGTGGCTGCAGCCGAGAGCATTATCAAAGAAATGGAAGGTGTACAAAAATGACCGAACAAGAAATTATGGATATTTTCGTGAAGACTGGTGCTATCATGGAGGGTCACTTCCTTCTGACCTCCGGCCGTCACAGCAATCGCTATGTAGAGAAGTTCAATGTCCTGCAGCAGCCGAAGTATACCGAGGCTCTCTGTCAGGAGCTGGCCAAGCTCTTTGCCGATGAGAAGATTGAGACTGTTGTCGGCCCCATGACCGGCGGCATCCTTCTGGCTCACGAGACCGGCAAGGCTCTCGGCACCCGTGCCATCTTCACTGAGCGTGTAGACGGCAAGATGACCTTCCGCCGCGGCTTCAAGCTCCATGAGGGCGAGCGTGTTCTCATCGTTGAGGACATCGTTACCACCGGCGGCTCCATCCGTGAGGTAGTAGATGTAGTCAAGGCAGCCGGCGGCGTGCCGGTAGGTATCGGCATGCTGGTTGACCGCACCGGCGGCAAGGTAAGCTTCGGCGAGGTTCCCTACAAGGCACTTCTCCATCTCAATGTTGAGAGCTTCACCGCCGATGAGTGCCCGCTTTGCAAAGAGAATGTTCCCATGACCAAGCGCGGCAGCACCGGCAAGAAATAAAACAGAAAATTAAATTATGGCATAAAAATAACCGAGGCAAGCGCCTCGGTTATTTTTCTTATACGAGCCTCCCATTTAGGGGAGGTGGCCGCAGGCCGGAGGGGTAATTATATGAATGTGTATCCTTTTACCCCTCAGTCAGCTTCGCTGACAGCTCCCCTGAAGGGGAGCCTTAAATCGATTACTTTGTGCCGAAAATTCTATCGCCGGCATCACCAAGACCCGGGAGAATGTAAGCGTTTTCGTTCAGCTCACGGTCAAGCATACCTACATAAATCTGAACATCGGGATGTGCCTTGTGAAGACGCTCCAGTCCTTCCGGTGCAGCAATGATGCAGAGGAATTTTATATTCTTGCCGCCCTTCTGCTTGACGAAGTCGATAGCAGCTTCGGCACTGCCGCCGGTGGCCAGCATGGGGTCGGTAATGACAATGAGTCGTTCCTCGATGGGATTGGGGAGCTTGCAGTAGTAGGAGTGAGGCTCGTGAGTTTCCTCGTCGCGATAGAGACCGATGTGACCGACACGGGCAGAGGGGAGAAGTTTCAGCATTCCGTCTACCATGCCGAGACCGGCGCGGAGGACAGGGACGATAGCCAGCTTGCGGCCGGTAATCATCGGAGTCTTGCAGACCTCCAGAGGGGTCTCTACTTCAACCATCTCGGTGGGAAGATCAGCCAGGGCCTCAAAGGTCATAAGCATGGCAATCTCGCTGACGAGAGTGCGGAAGGTATTGGTGCTGGTCTCTTTGCTGCGCAGCAGGGAAATCTTGTGTCGAATGAGCGGATGAGTAGCAATCGTGATGTTTTCAGTGTTGGTAAAATCCATGTCAGTTGGTCTCCTTTTGTTTGGTATCGAGTTGTTCATCCTTTATGGGATCCATTGCTAGACCACTATAGGTATCGTGGTCTGTGTTGCCAAATTCATAATCGTTGCCGGGAAGGACAGCGTTGAGGATAGTGCCGACGATAGCGGCAATGGACAGACCGGTGAGGGTGACAGAAGCGCCGCCCACAGCGAAGGTAATGCCTTTTGCAAAGCCAAGACCGCAGACGAGAATGGTTGCGGCGACGATGAGATTGCGGGATTTTTTGAAGTCAACCTGATTTTCAACCAGATTGCGGATGCCGATAGCAGATATCATACCGTAGAGGATGAAGCTGACACCGCCGATGATAGCGGCCGGTATGGTAGCAATTATCGCAGCGACGATGGGCAGGAAGCTCAGCAGGATGGCGAAGACGGCCGCGATGCGGATGACCTTCGGGTCATAGACCTTGCTGAGTTCGAGGACGCCGGTGTTTTCGCCGTAGGTGGTATTTGCCGGTCCGCCGAAGAGAGCGGCGATAGAAGTGGCAAGGCCGTCGCCGATGAGGGTGCGATGAAGACCGGGTGTTTTTATGAAGTTCTTGCCAACGGTGGCACTGATTGCACTCATATCGCCGATATGCTCCATCATGGAAGCAAGTGCGATGGGAGCCATGACCAAAATGGCGGTAAGGTCAAATTTCAGCATCTGAAAGGGCGGCAGACCGACGAGAGATGACTGACTGATAGCACCAAGATTGAGGATGGGACTGCCGTCAGCATTGGTAATGCCCATAGAGTGGAAGAGGAAGGCCGAGCAATAGGCGATGACGACGCCAAGGAGGATGGGAATTATCCGATACATTCCCTTGCCCCAGATGTTGAAGAGAATGATAGAACCGAGGGCGATGAGAGCCAACGGCCAGTTGGCGGAGGCGCTGCCTACAGCGACAGGAGCAAGTCCGAGACCGATACAGATAATCATGGGGCCGGTGACTACCGGCGGGAGATAATGCATGACCCGGTTTACACCGATGGCCCTGATAATAGAAGCCAGAAGAAGATAAAGTATGCCGGCAACGAATATTCCGCCGCAGGCGTAGGGGAGCTTCTCTCCGTAGGTCATGCCGGCGAAGATGCCTGACTTCAGCTCGGCTACGGCAGCGAAGCCGCCGAGGAAAGCAAAGGATGAGCCGAGAAAAGCGGGAACCTGAAGCTTGGAGCAGAGATGAAAGAAGATGGTGCCGATACCGGCAAAGAACAGGGTGACCTGTATGGAGAGGCCTTCGCCGTGGAAGAAGCCGTTTACTAAAATCGGGACAAGGATAGTAGCGCCAAACATGGCGAACATGTGCTGCAGTCCCAGGAGCAGCATCTTTGGAAGTCCCAGGACAGAAGCATCGTAGATAGGGGCTCTTTCGGTCTTGATAGGGGTATCGTTCATTAGGAAGTTTTTGCACCTTTCAATTTTTATTACTGGCTGCGAAGTGTGAATTGCCCGCGGCCGTTTTTCTTGCTGTGATACATAGCATCGTCAGCATTCTTGTACACATTGTCGAATGTGTTCAGATTGGAATCGGAGGTTATGACAGCTCCGATGCTTATGGAGATTTTTTCACCCTGCATTTCCGGGATGTCGATTTCGCTGACATTCTTTTGGAGCCGATGAAGAAGCTGCAGCCCTATTTCTCTGGAGGTAACAAAGGGAGAGTAGGTAGCGAATTCGTCACCGCCCAGCCGCATAACTACATCACCTCGACGGAAAGAGTCGCGGAGGGTGCCGGAAATGGCGGTAAGAACCTTGTCTCCGACAGCGTGACCGAAGGCGTCATTGACATGCTTGAAGTAGTCCACATCCAGCAGACAGAACAGACCGCGATTGCGCTGCTTCAGCAGGAGGTTTATGTCCTCCTCGCCGCTGCGGCGGTTGCTCAGCCCGGTCAGTGAATCCGTCTTGGAGAGCAGCAGCAGCTTCCGGTGCATCTCTATGCGGTCGCTGATGTCTGTCATGGCAAAGACCAGCAGACGAGTGCCGGAGGCAAGCTGGATTTTTTTCGCCTGGGCCAGCACATGGATGATGTGCTCTGTATCGGGAGTGACAGTAATCTCAAAGTCGAGAATTTCCGAGGTTTCCATCGTGGAGAACAATTCATCCTCCAGTGTATCTCTGTTGTCGGAGATGATTCGCTGCTTCAGGTTGGAGAATTTTCCCTCAAAGGAGGCAATGGAGTCGTAGCCGAAGAGATTCAGGGCGGCCGCATTCATGACGATAACGGCCTGCTTGTCTATATCGTAGGCGATGACGGCGGTACGGAGCAGCTCGATGAGCTCCTTGAACAGTTCATTGCTGTTTTTCAGCGCCCGGGTGAGGGCATTCTGAGTTTGCACAAGGGTGCTGTTCAGCTCCAGCATGGAGCGCTTCCATTTTTCCTCCCGAGCCTTCTGCTCGGTTATGTTCCGCACGAACCACATCACATGGGCATTGGTGTCGCTGTAATCATCTACGGGGATTACTTCAGACTGTACCCAGCGGTAGACGCCGGAGACCAGCCGCTGATATGTGAAGGAAATATTTTCCCGGGAGCGGCTGAAATGCTTTTCCAAATATTCTTTGGAAAGAATCTGCTTGAATACAGCCCGGTTGGAAGGGTGAACATATTTCTCGGCACAGGCGGCAATGTTTTCGCTGAAGGGAGCTGAGAGTTCTGCCGATGCGGATTCCCCTGCATCCCGGTGAATGTCAACGATGAGGTCACGGTTGATAAAAATATCGCTGATTCGGAAGTATGAGCGCCGCATCAGCTCGGAGGCAACGGTGTCCTTCTGTATCCGCCGCAGATTGCTGCGGAAGTCCCGGAGGGCGATGTAGTTCTTCAGAACATCGGAGAGGCGGGACAGTATCTCCCTTGTCTCCGGCGTCCAGTCCGTCGGCTCCTGCCGCAGCAGCCCTACTGCTCCGTAGTAGATGTCATCGAAGAAAATTCCCTGCCGCAGTACAGAGGAGAACTGGGAGGCAAGGGGATCGCTTACCGCGGGGACATCACACTGCTGACGGTCATCGTACTGGGCCATGGCCTGGAAAAGCTCACGGCGGGAGTAACGCATGATAGTACCGCCGATATCGTAGCAATCCTGCCCGGTACTGATGATGGAATATTCAAAGTCGTACTTCAGACCGACATTTTGCAGCACAAAAATAACATCCACTCCCAGTCCGACCCGAACATCGTCAAGAAGTGCATGTACATCATCGTCTGTTTTTGCCTTGCCCATGGCTATGTCGTTGGCAAAGCTGTTATTTTTTGAAGAGTATCATTGTTCATAGCAATATCCTCTGTATGTAACTGTAGTTAATTATAATGCAGACATTCAGGAAATTGCAAGGCAATTTCTTCCTATGAATTTACGAGAAAATTATCGCGTTCTTGCATTGCTGCCTTCTTTACTGTAAAATAACCGCAGTTAATAATAAGAAGGTGACACTATGCAGTCAAAAATTTTGGAACTTCTGCGAGGTGTTGGAGACGGTTTCATCTCCGGCGAGGATATCGCCGGGCGACTGGGGGTCTCTCGTACTGCGGTGTGGAAGCACATCAATGAACTTAAAGAGGCCGGCTACGATATTGTCAGCCAGCCCCATCGAGGCTATGCTCTGAGAGAGGCACCGGATATCCTGCTGCCCAATGAGCTGAAGCCGCTGCTGAATACTGTGACAATCGGCAGCGATATTATTCATTACGATTTTATTCCTTCCTCGAACAATGAGGCAAAGAAGCTGGCTTTTGCCGGAGCGAAGGATGGTACGGTAGTAGTTGCGGAGGAACAGGGGGCCGGGAAAGGCCGCCTGTCCAGAGGCTGGTTCAGTCCTCATGGTAAGGGAATATGGTTTTCCGTTATCATCCGTCCGCCCTTCCTGCCGCAGGATGCACCGAAGTGTACGCTGATGGCAGCAGTGGCTATTGTAAGGGCTGCCCGTAAGTACGGTCTTGATGTGGGCATCAAGTGGCCCAATGATATTCTTTACGAAGGGAAGAAGCTGGTAGGCATTCTCACGGAGATGAATGCCGAGATGGAGCGGATAAATTATATCGTCATCGGTACCGGCATAAATGTAAATCTGTGGCCGGAGGACTTCCCTGAGGATGTCCGGGACATTGCTACTTCATTGGCTATGGCCAAGGGAGAGGCGATACCGAGGAAGGAACTGTTTGCTCATATCCTCAATGCCTTTGACGACTTGTATCAGGCTGTGCTGCGGGATGGCTTCAAGCCGGTGCTTGATGAGTGGCGGAAGTACACCATCACCCTCGGCCGTCTGGTAAATGTCATCGGAGTCAATGAGACCTTCTACGGCACAGCGGTGGACATTGATGAGGACGGAGCACTGCTCATTGAGACTGACGAGGGAATAAAGAAGGTTCTCGCGGGAGATGTTTCTATCAGACCCCGCAATGCTGACGGCAGCAGTGCAAAATACTAATTGTAAGTAAAATATCCAAAGTGCTGACCGTATGGCAGCAACATTAAAGCATGGAGGCTTATTATGCTTTTGGTTTTTGATATCGGCAACAGTAACATTGTCATGGGTACCTATGATGGTAAGAGACTCACTCACCATTGGCGCATTTCCACCGACCGGCAGAAGACCGGTGACGAGTACGGTATGCTGATTAATGACCTTTTCCGTTTTCAGGGCATCCGCATGACGGACATTGATGCCATCATCATCTCTTCGGTAGTGCCGCCGCTGGTAGTACCGCTGGTGAAGATGTGCGAGCGCTATTTCCGTCATCATCCCCTTGTGGTTGGTCCCGGAATAAAGACCGGAATAAAGCTGAAATACGAAAATCCCCGGGAAATCGGTGCCGACAGAATCGTAAACAGCGTCGGTGCTTTCGAGCAGTACGGCGGACCGCTGATTGTAGTTGATATCGGCACGGCCACGACCTTTGATGTGGTGGACAAGAATGGCGACTATCTCGGCGGCGTCATTGCCCCGGGTATCGGTATTTCCACCGAGGCTCTTTTCTCCCGCACAGCACAGCTTCCCCGTGTCGCCTTTGTAACCCCCAAGAATGTAATCGGCCGCAATACTATCTCCGGTATGCAATCAGGCATCATTTACGGCTTCGTGGGACAGATTGATGAAATCTGCCGCCGGATAAAGGGCGAGATGAAGCAGGAAATGAAGGTCGTGGCTACCGGCGGGCTGGCGCAGATGATTGCCAGCGAGTCAAGTCAGATTGAAGAGGTTGATACCTTCCTGACCCTGACAGGCCTCCGTGTTCTCTACGAAAGAAATATCTGATAATGAAAATAGGAAACCTTGATTTTCCCGTACCAATATTTTTGGCCCCGATGGCCGGAGTCACCGACACGCCGTACCGGATACTTGCTCACGAGATGGGCTGTCCTCTTTCCTTTGCGGAGATGGTCAGCGTGCTGGGCATAAACTTCCGCAACGATAAGACGCTGGAAATGCTGACGGCGGTTCCCGAGGAAGGCCCCATTGCACTGCAGCTGTTTGGCTATGAGCCTGAGAGCGTTGCGAAGGCGGCGGAGTATGTGGAGAGCTTGGGACTCTTCGCCATCATCGACTTCAATATGGGCTGTCCGGCTCCGAAGGTGGTAAAGAACGGCTCCGGCTCGGCACTGCTGAAGGATTTGCCCCGGGCGGAGGCAATACTGAAGGCTCTTCGCAAGGCGACGAAGCTGCCGCTGACAGTAAAGATGCGCCTCGGCTGGGACAAGGACAGGACAACGGCACTGGAGCTGGCGAAAATTGCCGAAGCGGCCGGAGTGGACGCCATAGCCGTCCATGGACGGACGAGAGAAGAATACTACAGCGGTCATGCCGACTGGGAAGCTATCGCCAAGGTGAAGCAGGCGGTGAAGGTGCCGGTTATTGCCAACGGCGATGTCCGCACCTGCGGTGACCTGAAGCGAATATTTGATATTACCGGAGCTGACGGTGTAATGATTGGCCGTGGAGCGCAGGGAAATCCCTGGATATTCTCTCAGCTCAATCATTACTATCGGACCGGCGAAGAGCTGCCGCCACCGACTCTGAATCAGCGGGCAGATGTGGTCATGCGCCATCTTGATATGCTCATAAAATTCAAGGGTGACTATATCGGTACCAGAGAAATGCGTAAGCATGCCACCTGGTACACCCGTGGAATACCCGGCGGTGCTATGATGCGGGATGCTTTCAACAATGCCTGCACCCGTGAGGAGTTTGCCGCTATCGTGGACAAGTTCCTGCTGCATCCGTACAATCCCGCCGACAAGGCAGGAGCAAGTGTATATGAAAAGGTACTGCTCAACGGCGAATTGATTTGAAAGCCGCTTGTTTCTATAGGAAAGAAGGATAAATATGCCAAGTAAAGCAAAGGCCGCAAAGCCGGCAAATACAGCCCAAAAGGATGCCAAGAAAAAAACTCCGTGGCTGAACTACACCGATGCCGATAAGAAAGCACTGGACAAGCTGGCCAAGGGATATATCGACTTCCTCAGCGAGTGCAAGACTGAGCGTGAGTCCACTGATTTCGCTGTCGCCGCTGCCGAGAAGGCAGGCTACAAGGATTTGAACGAAGTTATTAAGGCAGGCAAGAAGCTGAAGGCCGGTGACAAGATTTATGCTGTCGGCATGAAGAAGTGTGTTGCCCTCTTCAATATCGGCAGTGAGCCTATTGAGGACGGTATGTCCATCCTCGGTGCCCACATTGATACCTGCCGTCTTGACCTGAAGCAGAATCCGCTCTATGAGTCCGATGGCTTTGCTTATCTCGATACTCATTACTACGGCGGCATCAAGAAGTACCAGTGGGTGACTCTGCCGCTGGCGCTTCACGGCGTAGTGGCAAAGAAGGACGGCTCCGTGGTAGAGATCGAGATCGGTGAGTCCGACAAAGACCCTGCCTTCTGTGTTACCGACCTTCTCATTCATCTCGCACAGGAGCAGATGGAGAAGAAAGCTACTACTGTCGTAACCGGCGAAAACCTCGACATCCTCTGCGGCAATTATCCGCTGGAGAGTGAGGAAAAGGACGCCGTGAAGAAGAATGTGCTGAAGCTCCTGAATGATAAATACGGCATTGAGGAAGAAGACTTCCTGTCTGCCGAGCTGACCTTTGTTCCGGCGGGACGGGCGAGGGAGATGGGCTTCGACCGCAGCCTCATTCTCGGCTACGGCCAGGATGACCGTGTCTGCTCCTACACCTCTCTGGTGGCTATGCTGGAGACGAAAAAGGTAAAGCGTACCGCCTGCTGTCTGCTGGTAGATAAAGAAGAAATCGGCAGCGTCGGTGCTACCGGTATGCAGTCCCGCTTCTTTGAAAATGCTCTCGCTGAACTGCTGGCCCTTATGGGACAGCCGGGCGACCTGACCCTTCGCCGGGTGCTGGCCAATTCCCGGATGCTCTCCTCTGATGTCTCCAGCGGCTTTGACGCTCTCTATGCCTCTGCCTTCGATAAGAAGAATGTTGCTTATCTCGGCAAGGGTGTTGTATTCAATAAATTTACCGGGGCCAGAGGCAAGTCCGGCTCCAATGATGCCAATGCCGAGTATCTTGGTCAGATTCGTGACATCATGGATACGAACAATGTACGCTTCCAGCTCTCCGAGCTGGGCCGCGTAGACCTGGGCGGCGGCGGTACTATCGCCTACATCATGGCACTCTACGGCATGAATGTAATCGACAGCGGCGTGCCGGTTCTCAGCATGCACGCTCCTTGGGAAGTTACCAGCAAGGTAGATGTCTACGAGGCAAAGAAGGCCTACGCTGCATTTATCAGCGACAGCCGTAAATAAAATAAAATTTTCTCTTGACTCTGGGAGAAAAATTTTATAGAATAATCGAGTGTGTGTGACCGACTGTGGACTCCACCAGCCCCGGACTCTACAGCAGAGGTCCTGCAGCAGCTACTTCCAGATGCCGCTGCCCACAGAGCGCTTATCAGCTCAGATTATTCACGATTCTTTTCGTAACTTGAAAACAACGCAAATACCGAGAGGAAGGATTACGCATGAAAACGACATTCATGGCCAATGCACAGAATGTCCAGCGCAAGTGGTATGTTGTAGACGCTGAGGGTCAGACCGTCGGCCGTCTCGCCAGCCAGATTGCAATGGTTCTGCGCGGCAAAAATAAACCGACCTTCACCCCGCATGTTGACACCGGCGACTTCGTCATCGTCATCAATGCTGAGAAGGCTGTATTCACCGGCAAGAAGCTTCAGGATAAGATTTACTTCCATTACAGCGGATACACCGGTGGCGACAAGTACACCTCCGCTCAGGAGATGTTTGCAAAGCATCCCGCCCGTGTCATTGAGCACGCAGTTCGCGGCATGCTCCCGAAGAACCGCATCGGCGCTCAGATGTATCGCAAGCTGAACGTTTATGTTGGACCGAATCATCCGCATCAGGCTCAGCAGCCCGAGCTCATCACTCTTACTAAGTAATAGGGAAGGAGAAATAGAAAATGGCACAAGTCAGTTACTACGGCACCGGCCGCAGAAAAACTTCCGTTGCCCGAGTTCGTCTCGTTCCCGGTGAAGGCAACGTTATCATCAACGGCCGTGAAATGGCCGAGTACTTCGGTCAGCCGACTCTCGAACTCATCGTTCGTCAGCCGCTGGAACTCACCGAGATGGTAGGCAAGTACGATGTTATCGCCAAGGTTGAAGGCGGCGGCATCTCCGGCCAGGCCGGCGCAGTCCGTCACGGCATCAGCCGCGCTCTCCTCGAAGTAGACGGAGATCTCCGTGCTGCTCTCAAGAAGGCTGGCTTCCTCACTCGCGATTCCCGTGAGAAGGAGCGTCGTAAGTACGGCCTCAAGAAAGCTCGTAAGGCTTCTCAGTTCTCCAAGCGCTGATTGCTGCGGGTTACAAAGCTATACAAATACACCACCCGGGAGTTTCGGCTCGCGGGTGGTTTTTTTAGGAATATTAAGGAGCATTGTTATGTCATTCTCTGCGGAGCTTTTATCACTGAAGAAGGAAGTATTGGAAGAAATCTCCCCTATGTTCAAGCGGGTAGAGGAGATTGCCGAGGCAAATACCCTGAAAATTTTGGACGCTATGCGGGAGGCTCATCTGTCTGAGGCTCACTTCAACACTACAGCCGGCTATGCCTATGATGACATCGGCCGTCAGAAGGTGGATGAGCTGTTTGCCAAGGTTTTCGGTGCGGAGCGGGCACTGGTACGCACACAGTTTGTTTCCGGTACTCACGCTCTGGCAACGGTGCTTTTTGGTATTCTTCGTCCCAACGACGAGCTGCTGTCTCTGACCGGCGCTCCCTATGATACTATGCAGACCGTTATCGGCTATGCCAATGAGTGTCCCGGCTCCCTGAAAGAGTTCGGGGTAAAGTACCGGGAGCTTCCTCTCACCGGTGAGGGCCGTATTGATTTCGACAATGTGGCAGCGGCCATCAGGCCGGAGACTAAGCTCTGCCTCCTTCAGCGTTCCCGGGGCTACAGCTTCCGTCCTACGCTTACTCTGGATGATATTGAGCGTGCCTGTGCCATCGTTCACAAGGCTAATCCCAATGTAATCTGCTTCGTGGATAACTGCTACGGCGAATTTACTGATACACGCGAGCCGGTGCAGATAGGGGCCGACATTATGGCAGGCTCTCTCATAAAGAATCCCGGCGGCGGTATCGCGCCTACCGGCGGCTATATAGCCGGTAAGTCAGAGCTTGTTGAGCTGGCATCCTATCGCCTGACGGCTCCGGGCATGGGTGACGAGCTGGGTGCTTCCCTTGCCAACAATCGCCAGTTGTTCCAGGGCTTCTTCCTTGCTCCTCATGTTACTGCTCAGGCAGTAAAGGGAGCACTCTTTGCGGCCGGTCTCTTTGCGAAGCTGGGATACAAGGTATCTCCGGCAGCTGATGAGGTCAGAGGTGATATCATTCAGGCCGTGGAGCTGGGGACGCCGGAGAAGCTCATCGCCTTCTGCGGCGGTATACAGAAATATTCCCCGGTAGATTCTTTCGCGGCTCCGGAGCCGTGGGATATGCCCGGCTACGCCGATCAGGTCATCATGGCAGCCGGCACCTTTGTTCAGGGCGCATCCATCGAGCTGTCGGCCGATGGCCCCATGCGTGAGCCCTACAATGTATTCCTTCAGGGCGGACTTACCTTCGAGCATGCTGTCATCGGTGTCATGGGAGCAGCCGAGGCAGTTCTGAACAGCAAGTAAATATTGTAAACCTCGTTTTCTGCAGCGGTTGACATTTATTGTGTCAACCGCTATACTTTTATCGTTAACCAGTTGAAAGCGAGAGGTTTACGATAGGATGAATCAATCTATTGCGATAGCTCCTCCCCGGGGCAGAGCCAGAGAAATATCCCTTGCGGCGCTTCTGGCGGCGGTGCTTCTGGTGGCAGGCAGCTTCAAAATTCCTTCACCCTTCTTCGGGGGAGAGTTCCAGTTGTCGGCTCCTCTGGCCGTTCTTATGTGTGCATTCTTCGGCTTTCGCCGTTATCTTTTTGCCGGTATAGCCGCCAGCGTTATTGGGCTGGCTCTCGGACTTGCCACTCCCTTTAATGTTATCGTTGCCATGGTCTTCCGCCTGGCAGCAGGAGCTGTGGTCTGCCTCGGGCGTCGTCATATAATCGCCCTGATGATTGCCGGGCCGGTCGGTACGGCAGCCGCCCGCTGCGTACTTGCCCCGGTGCTTGGCGTTGATGTGATGATTCTTTTGGCAGCAGCCGTACCCGGTATGATTATGACCGCGGCTGCGGTGCTGTTTCTTGTGAAGCCCCTGGGGGCAGCAATAAAGCGGATATGACGGCCATTTGCTCATTTCCGCAGCACATACTTTGGAGGAACCTATGTCACTATTCAGTATTAAAATGCGAGCCTCGGAGGGTGAGCGTCACATCTCCGGTGCCGAGCGTATAGCACCCACGGAGAAAATCGGTGATGTCATAGCGGCACTTGCCCAGCGTGCCGCTCATCATTCTCTCGGTGAACCGGATTTTATCAATATCAAGCTGGAGAGGATTGCTCCGGAGGAGATTCGTCGGGTTCCGGCTTTGGCTATATCTACCAGACCGGCGAAGACGATTGAAGGCTCATTTGAGATAATGAAGGAGCTGCTTTTGGCCGAGGGACTTACTCAGCAGGAGGCTGAGGGAGTCATAGGGCAGGTGCGCAGCGTGCAGGTAATGCGGGGCGCTATGCTCTACGATGTGGCCTCTGACAGACGAATGGAGCCGGACAAGGAGCGGGGAATCCGTGTAACCTACATGGATGCGGAGGAGAGCAGTACCGCCAGCGGGAAGAATCACTTCCGTGAGGCTCTGGTGCTGGCTACAAAGGTAGCCAACGGCCCGGGCATGATTGCCGAGCTGTGCATTTCTGATGACCCGGACTACATCACCGGCTACTTCGCTTCCAGAACAGCGGGCTATGTGCGGCTCACACCTTTGAAAGAGATGGGAGACAGCCACGGCGGCCGGGTGTTTATTTGCGACAGCCGCCGGGGAAATATTGACGAGCTGATAAAGTATCTGGAAAAGACACCGGTAATTGTTGAGAATGTACCGGATCAACCCTGTTGATAAGAGAAGGGAAGAAGCGAAATGAATAATCCAACCGCTCGTATTGAGGCCGAACTGAAAAGACTGAAAGAGGCAAGCCTCTACCGCTCTATGAAGACACTGAACTCCGAGCAGGGAACTACCGTCCTGCTGGAGAAGGAAAAAGAAGGTACCGTTTCCGATGTACCGAGACTCCTGCTCTCCTCAAACAGCTACCTGAATATGGCCACGGAGCCAAGAGTAAAGCAGGCAGCAGCGGATGCCGCGCTGAAATGGGGTGCCGGCTCCGGCGGCAGCCGCCTGACTACCGGTAATTTCGGCCTGCATCGTGAGCTGGAGAAGGCGTTGGCAAGGTTTAAGGGCAGAGAAGCCGCCCTCCTTTTCAATACCGGTTACACCGCAAATGTGGGAATAATCTCTGCTCTGATGGATGAAACTTCTCTCATCTTCAGCGATGAATACAATCATGCCAGCATTATCGACGGATGCCGTCTTTCCCGAGGCAAGATAATCGTCTATCGTCATAATGATATGAATGACCTTGAAGAGAAGCTGAAGGCCAACCCTACAGAGAAGGGACTTATCGTCAGCGATGCCGTGTTCAGCATGGACGGCGATATTGTCAATCTTCCGGAGATGGTGGCACTGGGGAGAAAGTACGGCTGCCTGACCATGATTGACGAAGCTCATGCTACCGGCGTCATCGGCAGCAAAGGTCACGGCACCGAGGAATACTTCATTGACAAGGGATATAAAAAAGAGGATGTCATGCCTGACATTCTTATGGGTACGCTCTCCAAGGCACTGGGTGCCGAGGGCGGCTTTGCGGCAGCAAGCCAGAATATCATTGATTATCTTGTCAACAAGGCAAGAAGCTTCATATTCTCTACCTCACAGGCACCGGCAACTCTGGCGGCAGCTCTTGAGGCGCTGAACATCGTGGAGGCAGAGCCTCAGCATGTGGTCAGCCTGCAGCACAATGTAGAAGTGTTCTGCAAAGCCCTTACTGAGAACGGCGTACCCACAAAGTCCGAGACACCGATAATTCCTATCGTCATCGGCGATGAGGCAAAGGCAATGCAGGTAGCGGCTGCGGTAGAGGAAGCCGGCATCATGGTACCGGCCATTCGTTATCCGACCGTTGCCAAGGGAACGGCTCGCCTGAGAGTAGCTCTGATGGCAGACCACACCGAAGCTGAGCTTTTAAAAGCAGCCAAAGTGATTGCAGAAGCAATGAAGTAAAAGTGATAAAGAAAAATTCGGCTGATTTTATGTGCAACATAAAATTGGCCGAATTTTTTGTCTAAAAGGGGGTGCTTTTCGGCTGATTTTATGAATGCTGTAAAATCAGCCGAAATTTTTTATTGAAATAGGGGTAAATTTCGGCTATTATTATATCAAACATTAAATTGGCCGAAAGAAGGATGGCTATGAAATACATATCCCGCAGCCTAGAAAAAATTGTAATGCAAGTTACACAGGAATATCCTGTTGTTCTAGTTACCGGACCGCGACAGGTTGGTAAAACGACAATGCTGCAAAAACTCATGGAAGGTACAGCTCGCAGTTATGTAACGCTGGATGATTTGAACGAGAGAAATCTGGCGAAAACAGATCCGGAAATGTTTTTGCAGCTTCATAAACCGCCGGTCTTGATAGATGAGGTGCAATACGCTCCGGAGCTTTTCTCTTATATAAAAATTTATGCTGATAAAAACCATGAGCCGGGAGCCTTTTGGCTTACCGGTTCACAGATATTTAAGCTGATGAAAGGCGTACAGGAATCACTGGCGGGAAGAGTTGCTGTGTTGTCTTTGACCTCTCTTTCACAGGGAGAGATTGACGGTGTGGACACAACGCCCTTTGAAGTTGATATAGATAAATTAACGGATAGAATGACGAACCGGAAGGTGCTTGATACCCCAGCTGTTTTCGAGCGGATTTTTTGCGGCTCTATGCCGGCAATCGTCAGCGGGCAAAATACAAACCGACAGATTTTTTACAGCAGTTATCTTAGTACTTATATTCAGCGTGACATACGCGATCTGTCAGACTCTATTGATTCCCTGAAATTCATGCGGTTTATTACTGCTGTTGCAGCACGCTGCTCCGGTATGGTAAATGTATCGGAGCTGGCACAGACGGCGGAAATCTCGCAGGTACAGGCGAAATCCTGGCTGCATATTTTAGAGACCTTAGGAATAATTTTCTATCTTCATCCGTATTCAAATAATCTTTTGAAAAGATTGGTAAAAACGCCGAAGCTGTATTTTTATGACACTGGACTTGTCTGTTATCTGACTAAGTGGAGCAGTCCGGAGGTGCTGGAGTGCGGAGCGATGAACGGAGCTATTCTCGAAAACTATGTCGTATCTGAGATTGCAAAGAGCTATCTTAACTCCGGAGCAGAGCCGTATATCTACTACTACAGAGATAAGGATGCAAAGGAAATCGACATCGTAATGGAGCATGACGGAATCCTTAATCCTGTTGAAATTAAAAAAACAGCAAATCCCGGCTCAGAGCTGACGCGGGTATTTGCTGTTTTGGACAGAGCATCCGTCCCTCGGGGGAAAGGGGCTATTCTCTGTATGAAGCCTACTTTGGGAGCTATAGACAGAGATAATCTTATCGTTCCAATATGGTTGATTTAGAATAAAAGAACGCCCTGCCGGTAAAAAAACGGAGCAAGGAAAGTACAGCAAAGGGGAAAATAAAAACAGAGACGGCAAGAAAGTGTACCTTCTTGTAAATCTCTGTTGAGTCGAAATTATACCACAAATCATCAGTTTTTTATACTTGCTTTTTTGTGTTTTTTCTATGCCAAAGATGATAAAAGCCTTGTGGAATAAGGGATTTCACGATAAAAGAGGATATTTTGCCATTTTCGGTGGCAGGCTATTCTCTTTTGTGTTTTTCAGAAAAATCCTGAGGCAAAATAGTACACCTTTTTGTAAATGACTTTGTGTCAATGTGGAATGTTACAGTCGGCATAATTTTAGAAGCGAGGGAATTGTGTCAAACAAAACCGTTCCTGTTGACATATAATTTTTTAACCCCATAAAAATAAATTGAAATTTTGGGGGCAGAGAAAGAAGGAACAACCGTGTTTTGTATCAACTGCGGCAAAGAACTCCCTAATAATACCAAGTATTGTCCTATATGTGGCAAAGAACAATTAGACAATCATTCATCAGAAACGGCAATCAAACCAGAAAAAACGGACTCGTGGATTATGGATAAAAATACATATAGTTCAATATCCCGCTTTTTTACATGTGCCCTTATCCTTTTTATATCCATGAGTATTCTTATTGATATAATAGACCATGTAGAAAAGGCAGCGCCATACAAAGGAATAACTGCTAAAGATATATTTATCAATGTTATCGGGTCTTGGGGTGGTGTAGCTATAGCTGTTCTTTTTATAGGTGCAAGTCTTTGGAAAAAAAACAGATATATTTTTAATTTTGATCGCGTCAAGAATGGCATTATAGGCATTTTTTATGCGTATTTATGTATTATATGGGCTATAATATATCATATAGCATGGCATCCTAGGCCTGTAAGTGGCAGACAAACATATATGCAAATGGTTGATGTGGTTGATTATCTAATACCTATCAGAGTTTGTCTTTGCATTTTTTGTATAGGCATTATTTTATTTTGGAGAATAAAATATAATGTCGACTTACTGAATAACAAAGAAACACAACTTGTTATACCATTGATGCTTGGAGCTATTGGAATATTTCCAATACTCTTCTATATATGCTATATGGTATAAAGGACTGTGGACTAGACATTGTCCGCAAAAGCGACGGAATGTCAATCTGTCAATAGGGACGGTTCTTGTTGACACACTTTTGATTGAAATTGTGTTAAATAGTGCTGTCTCCGTGACACGCAAAAAGGCCCGGGGTTCACATTGTGAGCCTCGGGTCTGCTTTTAGAGATGATGATATTAGATTTCGGAAAAATGAGCGTTTTGCCATTGACGGGATGGACTGCGGAGCCCCGGTTTTGCACATGAGAGGTCTTTGCATTAGACATACGAGCAATGCAGCAGGAACACAGGTATGCCGTACTTGGAGTTTGCGCTTTAGCTTTCCTTATTCGCCCGATGGGTGCCTTTGTGTCAGGTTTGCAGACAGTCAGCATCCCTAGCTGCTGACTGTCTTCCGATACATCAGCACCCACCGGGGAGAAGAGTTCTTCTTCGCTCACGCCGAGGCGGTGAAGCAGCGAGGTTGATACCTTCTAGGGCAGATATCATCCTCACTGCCGCGCTCCGACGCTTGCAGCCGATTTGCTCTTCTCACTGACTATATGACTGGTGGGTGACATTTTGAAACAGTAAAGGAATAAATTTTAGAAATTGTTTTTTACTTATTCACTTTTCCAATAACTGCCCACAGGCAGGACATTCCCATTCCGTAGAAGAGCGGGTCGCCGGGGAGATGGCAGAAGTTGGCGGCCAGTACCGCCAGCGGACTGAGGATGATGGACAGGAGCATTGACCGGGGAGAAATCTTTCCCGGCATAAACAGGGCAAGCGAGAGGGGAACGAACACTACCGCTCCGCGCAGTCCCATGGACAGGAAGCCGAAGTCGTTGATGATGGCACCGGGGACGAAGGCACCAATCACTCCGGCGGTAATCAGCACGGCCATTATAGTACCGCGAATCATCAGAAGGGACTTGGCGGCATTGGTGCCTTTTTCGTCTTTAGTGTCGGCCGACTTAATCGGGAAGAACTTCAGAAGAATGTCGTTGGTGATGATGGTGGCAACGCCGAGAGTCAGTCCCGCACCGCCGCCGATGACGGAGATGAACAGGGTGCCGATGATGACACCGGCAAAGACCGGCGGCAGGTGATTGAGGGCAAAGGCAGGGAAGGCCTGAATGGTGGATTCGAGTATAGGCATATCCGGCAGGGGAAGACCGGCGGCCGTGAGGGCGGCGGCTTCCGAGGCGAGCATATAGTGGGCTCTCATGTAGAGACCTATCATTACACCGGCGATTCCTAGCGGGGGAATGATTAAAGCGTTGATGAGGGCACCGTTGCGGGCGGCTTCGTGGCTCCTGCCGGAAAGGATGGCCTGAGCATAGGTCTGAGTAGAGAGGACACCAAGCAGGAGGCTGATGCCGGAGCCGATATCCTTCACGGGGCCCCTGGCTACAAGACTAAGGAAGCGGGCGGAAAAATCTTCGTGACCGGCAATGGTGGAAAGACCGATGAGCGTCTGAGCCTTGCCGATGTTGGTGTGCAGGAAATTGTTCTCGATGAGGTCGAAGAGGGCGGTGAAGCCGCCGGACCAGATATATATGAAGATGAGACCGGAGAAGCAGGCGAGGCAAAGGAGCAGCAGCTTCACAAAGCCGCCCATACCGGCACCCCAGGCGCCGCCGAAGATTACATAGACGGCCATCAGGAGAACTGAGATAACCATCGCCGGGAGGATGCCTACCGAGGGGAACAGTACGGATATAAGACCGCCGCAGGCTACGAATTGAGCCAATACGCTGATGAAAATGCCGATGGAGCAGAGAGCGGAGCCAAGCTCACCGGCCCGTCCTCCGTATTCCTTGGCGATGATGGAAAGCTCGGTCACGCAGCCGGACTCTCTCAGGGGCTTTGTGTAGAATAAAGCCAGCAGCAGGGAGCCGATACCGGAGCCAAGGGTGAACCACCAGGCGGACAATCCGTAGTTGAAGGCAAGCTGGGCGGTGCCGATGGTCGCCTGACTGCCTACCAGAGCGCCCATTATGCTGCCGCAGACCAGCAGGCTTCCGGCCTTGCCGCCGCCGGTAGTGAAGTCCTTTGTGCCGGAAACCTTGCGGCCTGAGTAGAGTCCTACGCCGATTAAGAGGGCAAGTACTCCGGCAATGCCGAGTATGTGTTGAAATGTCATAATAAAAATCCTTCTTCATTTTGTGATAGACTAAATTCTATCACTTGCGGCGGGTACAGAAAAGTTGAAATGAAAAATTTTTTTTGCTAAAATTCAGGCAGTATTAATAAGTGTTTTTCACATGGCTTGTTTCACGAAGAAAGGGTAGTGTTTATTATGCTGCAATCAGAAAAACTGAAGCGGGTTCTTGACGATTTGGAGGAGGCCTGCGGTCATTGTGCCATCTGTTCTCCGGATTGTCCTATTGCTGTGTCCAAGCGAGCTATCAACGGCCTTTACTACGATGTGAAGCAGAACGAGGAGTACGAGGCCGAGAACGGCGGCTGCGACCATTGCTGAAAGGCATGACTGAGCATACATTATTGGTATTATCAATGGATGCAAGAGGGTTGTATAATGACAGGAGATTTTCTGTTCATTGTCAGTTCCGGAGGTAATATTATGAAGAACTATCTGAAGAAGAGTATCGCTGCTATGGCATTGGGTGCGGCAGTTATTACCGGCTTTTCCGGTCAGGTCGAGGCACGGGCTCCTGTCGTTGGCAGCCGTCTGGTAGAGAAAGGCTCTCCTGAGGCGGAAGGAGCCGCTGTAGTTTACTATACAAAGCACATCGACAGCGAGCATCTAATAAAGCTGTACAATCTGATCAATGAGGGTATTACCGGAAAGGTAGCAATCAAGCTCCATACCGGTGAGAAGAACGGCCCCAATATTCTCCCCAGAGATATGGTGCGCGACCTGCAGGCAACAATTCCCGACAGTGCACTGGTAGATACCAACACACTGTATCATGGTGACCGCTATACTACTGAGGGGCATCGGGAGGCTATCGAGGTCAATGGCTGGACCTTCTGCCCGGTGGATATTATGGACGAGGACGGAGATGCCGTCCTGCCGGTGAAGGATGGCCTTCGTTTGCAGGAAGTTGCTATGGGGTCTCACATCCTGAACTATGATTCCATGCTGGTACTGACTCATTACAAGGGTCACGCTATGGGCGGCTTCGGCGGCTCTATGAAGAATATCGGCATCGGCAATGCCTCCGGTCAGGTAGGCAAGCGGCAGGTTCACGGTGTACCGGGCGAGCCGCCGGCTGACTGGGGTCAGTGGCCGGCTAAGGAAACTCTCATGGAGCTGATGGCTGACTCTGCCAAGGCGACCTGCGACCACTTCGGCGAGCATATCACCTTCATCAATGTCCTTCGCCGGATGTCGGTAGACTGCGACTGTGCCGGTGTTGCCGCTCACGAGCCGACTATTCCGGACATCGGTATCCTTGCCTCCAAGGATATTCTGGCCGTTGATCAGGCAAGCTGTGATATGGTCTTTGATATGAACTACAACGATAACAAGGATCTTGTTGAGCGTATCATGAGCCGTCACGGCCTTCATCAGCTGAAGGCAATGAGCGACCAGAAGATGGGCAAAGACAGATATGTCCTCATCTGCATAGACGAAGACTGACAGGAATACAGAAGGCCGCTGTACAGCTTAGACGACATTCTTAGTGGTTTAGGCTGCACAGCGGCCTCTTTTTATAGGAGTATGTGACGAATGACTGAGAGCATTTTTGAATACGGGGATAAGGAAATCGAGTACCTGAAGTCAAAGGACAAGAAGCTGGCGGCGGTAATCGACCGGCTGGGCCATATAGAGCGAAAGGTTGACGGCGATCTCTTTGCCTCGGTAGTTCATCACATCGTGGGGCAGCAGATTTCCATGAAGGCTCAGGAAACTCTCTGGCGGAGAATGAATGAGGGGCTTGGTGTCATCAGTGCCGATACACTGCTGGCGGCTGGGCGAGAGAGGGTAAAATCCTTCGGTATGGCCTACAGGAAGGCTGACTACATTCTTGACTTTGCCGCGAAGGTAAAAAGCGGAGAGTTTGACATCGAAGCGGCAGCGGCTATGAATGACAGGGAGGCAATCGCGACACTGACCGCCCTGAAGGGAATAGGCGTCTGGACGGCTGAGATGATACTGCTCTTTTCTCTTGGGCGGAAGGATGTACTTAGCTTCGGGGATTTGGGCATTATCAGAGGCATCAGGATGCTGTACCGCCACCGGGAAGTAAACAAAGAGAGGTTTGAGCGGTATCGTCGGCGATTCTCGCCCTACGGAAGCGTGGCGGCTATCTATCTGTGGGCTGTCTCCGGCGGGGCGATTCCGGAGCTGACCGACCCGGCGGAGAGCAAAAAATAAGATGACAAATGACCGGAACAGTTTGTTGCCGGTCATTTTGTATACTTGTAAACTTTTAGTGTATTTTTCTCGTTTCTTGTGGTAAAATATTAGGAAATATTTTTTTGAGTGGGGTGTTTCTATGGGAATGAATATGACCGAAAAAATCCTGGCTCGTCATGCCGGGCTTGATAGCGTCGCTGCCGGCGATCTTATCACGGCAAAGCTTGATATGGTAATGGCAAATGATATCACGGCACCGCCGGCCATCAAAGAATTTGAGAAGATTGGCCGCCCGGTATTCGACAATACGAAGGTTTGCTTCGTGCCGGATCATTTCACACCGAACAAGGACATGAAGACTGCTGCTCTGACGAAGATTATCCGTGACTTCGTAAAAGAGCATAACATTGTAAATTATTTCGAGGTCGGCCACGATGCCGGTATCGAGCATGTAATCCTGCCGGAGAAGGGTCTCGTAGGCCCGGGTCGTCTCACCATCGGTGCCGACTCCCATACCTGCACCTACGGTGCGCTGAACGGTTTCTCCACCGGCGTAGGCACCACCGACCTGGCTGTAGCTATCGCTACCGGCGAGGCATGGTTCAAGGTTCCCGAGGCTATCAAGGTAAATCTTACCGGAACGAAGCCGGCCAACACCAACGGTAAGGATGTCATTCTGACTCTTATCGGTATGATTGGCGTTGACGGTGCACTCTATAAGTCCCTTGAGTTTGCCGGCCCCGGTCTTGAGTCTCTTAGCATGACCGACCGCTTCACCATCGCCAACATGGCTATCGAAGCCGGCGGCAAGAACGGTATATTCCCCTTCGATGCAAAGACGAAGGCATACTGCGTAGAGCACTTCCACAGTGAATACGAGCCGGTAGAGCCTGACGAGGATGCCAAGTATTGTCAGGTAGTGGAGATAAACCTCGATGAGCTGAAGCCGGTAGTAGCCTTCCCGCATCTCCCGGGCAATACGAAGAAGGTCGAGGATATCGACGGCGAGATTACCATTTCTCAGGTCGTCATCGGCTCCTGCACCAACGGCCGTCTTGAAGACCTTGAGATTGCCGCCAACATCATGAAGGGCCGTCAGGTTCATCCGGATGTTCGCTGCATCGTTATCCCCGGCAGCCAGCAGGTTTATCTGCAGGCTATGGAGAAGGGCTACATCAAGTCTCTCGTTGAGGCCGGTGCTGCCGTATCCTGCCCCACCTGCGGCCCCTGCATGGGCGGCCACATGGGTATCCTCACCGAAGGTGAGCGCTGCGTATCCACCACCAACCGTAACTTCCTGGGCCGCATGGGTCATGTAAAGAGCGAAATTTATCTCGCCGGCCCCCATGTTGCCGCAGCCAGCGCAATTCTTGGACGGATTGCTACTCCCGAGGAGGTAAAGTGATATGATATACGAAGGAAAAGTATGGCGCTACGGCGACAATATTGATACTGATGTTATTATCCCGGCTCGTTATTTGAACTCTTTCGACCCGAAGGAACTGGCCGCTCACTGCATGGAAGATATTGATACCACCTTCGCTGAGAAGGTTCAGCAGGGCGACATCATGGTCGGCGGCAAGAATTTCGGCTGCGGCTCCTCCCGTGAGCATGCTCCTATCGCCATTCAGGCTTCCGGTGTGCCGGTCGTTATCGCGGCAGATTTTGCCCGCATTTTCTATCGCAACGGTATCAACATCGGTCTGCCGCTTCTGGACATCGGCGATGCTGTTGAGGGTATCAAGGCCGGCGATGTTGTCCGCGTAGATACCGAGACCGGTGAGATTACCGATATTACCACCGGTGAGAAGTTCAAGGCACATCCGCTGCCGGGCTTTGTTCAGGAAATTGCCAAGGCCGGCGGTCTCATCAACTATATCAAGGAGAAGAAATAATGGGTTACAAAATCGTTGTTATCCCCGGCGATGGTATCGGCGAGGAAATTACCTCCTCCGCTGTCCGCGTTCTGGAGGCTGTAGATAAGAAGTTTAATCTCGATTTGTCCTATGAGTATCATGATGCCGGCGGTACCGCCTATGACAAGTTCGGCGTACCTCTTCCGGACAGCACTCTCGAGGCTGCCAAGGCTTCTGACGGCGTTCTCTTCGGCGCTGTCGGCGGCGACAAGTGGGATAATGTAGAGCCCACCCTCCGTCCGGAGAAGGCTATCCTCGGCCTCCGCAAAGGCCTCGGCCTCTATGCAAATCTCCGCCCGGTAAAGGTTGCCGATACTCTAGTGGAGTATTCTCCCCTGAAGCCGGAGCTGGTTAAGGGCGTTGACCTCGTCATCGTTCGCGAGCTTATCGGCGGCATCTACTTCGGTGAGCGCTGCGAGAGCGAGATGAAGGATGGCGCTGAGCGTGCCTGGGATTTGGAGAATTACTCCGTTCCCGAAGTTGACCGCATCGCCCGTCTGGCCTTCGAGACCGCAAAGATTCGCCGCGGCAAGGTAACCTCCGTAGATAAGTCCAATGTTCTGGCCACCAGCCGCCTCTGGCGCCGCACCGTGGCTCAGATTCACGAAGAATACAAGGATATCGAGCTGGACAATCTCTATGTCGATAACTGCGCAATGCAGCTGGCTGTAAAGCCCACCCAGTTCGATGTCATTCTCACCGGCAACCTCTTCGGTGATATCCTCAGTGATGAGGCTGCTGTAATCGGCGGCTCCATCGGCCTGATGCCGTCTGCCAGCATCGGTACCTGCACCAGCCTCTATGAGCCTATCCACGGCTCTGCTCCGGATATTGCCGGCATGGGTATCGCAAACCCCATCGGTACCATTCTCTCCGCTGCTATGCTGCTCCGCTACTCCCTGAAGCAGGAGGAAGCTGCCGTAGCCATTGAGAAGGCCTGCGACCGTGCCCTCGAGGCCGGCTATCGCACCGGTGAGCTCTGGAAGCCCGGCTTCACCAAGGCTGACACCGTCACCATGACCGATGCAATCATCAAAGAGCTGTAATTGAAATAATAGGGTCATTGCACAACGTTCAAAGGCTCCCATTCAGGGGGGCTGTCACCGAAGGTGACTGGGGGGTAAATGGTCTTTTACCCCTCCGCCCTTCGGGCACCTCCTACAAACTACTAGGCTCATCTTTCGCTGCGCTCAGATATCGCCAAGTAGTTTGCATGGCTCGCACTAAATTCGCTTTCAGCGAATAAGTGCTCATGCGCACCTGCAGGGGAGGCTTTGGGGTTTTGTTGCTGCAACGACCCAATTTTTCTAATCAATAATTATCGTGAGGAGGAACCTCAATGACAGGAGCAAAAGCCGTCGTCGAATGTCTTGTTGAAGCCGGTGTTGATACAGTCTTCGGCTATCCCGGCGGAATGATTCTGCCACTTTACGATGCCCTCTACGAGGAAAATCGGATAAATCAGATACTGGTAAGCCACGAGCAGTGTGCTGCCCATGCGGCTGACGGCTACGCGAGAGCCAGCGGCCGGGTAGGTGTCTGCATAGCTACCTCCGGCCCGGGTGCAACGAATCTCGTTACCGGTATTGCTACCGCCTACATGGATTCTATTCCGATGGTAGCCATCACCGGTCAGGTAGATACCGGACTCCTTGGCAGTGATTCCTTCCAGGAGACCGATATCGTCGGCATAACCATGCCGGTGACGAAGCACAACTTCAAGGTAAAAGATCCGAAGAAGCTGGTTTCCACTGTCCGTCAGGCTTTCAAGATTGCCAAGAGCGGTCGTCCCGGCCCGGTGCTGGTTGACATTCCCAAGGATATTTTCTTTGCCGAGGTGAACTACACTCCCAAGAAAGAGGAGACGAAGGAGCCCGGCCAGCCGGATGCGGATTTCCTCATCTGTGCCGCTGAGGCAGCCGAGCTGCTGACGGAGGCAAAGCGTCCTCTCGTTATCGCCGGCGGCGGTATCATTTCTGCGAATGCCTCCAAAGAGTTCCTGGCCTTTGTCGAAAAGTACAATCTTCCGGTCGTTACTACCCTCATGGGTATTGGCTCCATTCCGAAGAGCCACAAGCAGTATCTCGGCTTTGCCGGTATGCACGGCAAGAAGGCCGCCAATAACGCCATTGCTGCTGCAGACCTGATTATTGCCGTTGGCAGCCGCTTTGCTGACCGTCAGACCGGACAGCTGGATAAGTATACTGCTGATACGAAGTTCATTCACATCGATATAGACCCGGCTGAGATTGATAAAAATGTCGCCAGCTCCCTCGGTCTTGCCGGCGACATGAAGAAGATTCTCTCCATCCTCATGCAGCGCAGCTCCTACAAGTCTTTGGCCGACTGGTGGACGAAGATTGGCGAGTGGCAGGAGGAGTTCGCCTATGACTATAATGTGCCGAAGCTGACTCTTCCCTGGGCGCTTCATCATGTGGCTCAGGCTACCGCCGGGAAGAAATTCGCTTTTGCCACCGATGTAGGACAGCATCAGATGTGGTCGGCTCTCCATCTGGCAGTAGAGGAGCCGCGTACCTGGCTCACCTCCGGCGGCCTCGGCACCATGGGCTTCGGTCTTCCGGCTGCTATGGGTGCGCAGGTGGCTTACGGAAACGAGCGGCGGGTCGTTCATATCGCCGGTGACGGCGGTATCAAGATGACCGGCAGTGAGTATTACACCATTGCCCGGCTGAATCTGCCCGTCATTTCTCTTATCGTCAATAACACCAGTCTTGGCATGATTCGCCAGCTGCAGAAGGTAATGTACAAAGAACGCTACATTGCCTGTGAGTTTGACTATCAGATGGACTATGCCATGTATGCCCGCTCCTTCGGCATTGAAGCGGAGAGCGTATCCACGCCGGACGAGTTTGCTGAGGCTTTCTCTAAGGCTTTGGCGGCAAATGGGCCGAGAGTTATCGTGCTGAACATTCATCGGAGCTTCGTTGAGCCGATGACAAAGGGCGGCGCCCGGATAAATGAATTCGTAGACTTCAAGTGAGGGATAAATATGGGTCTGTGAAAAAATGAGCATTCATTTTTTCACAGACCCTTCCTCTATGTATAGTTGCTAAGAAAAATGTCTATAAGATAACCGAGCGAGAGCGTGTTTTCGTCAGACTTTTTTCGCAGCTCCATTTCTGTGTCAAAAGGAAATTCGGCTATGGAAGAACAGAAGCGGGTCAGTGAAGACTTTGTAGACAACATAATCTGGGGCGACAGTGATCCCGGTGAGGATAAAGATGAGACTGAGCGGCTCCTGACAAATTTCAAGCAGGAGTGGGGCGGATTCTTTGCCGGCGGTGAGCTGAAGGAAAATGTGACTCAGATTTTCTGGCACATTGCTGACCTGCAGCGGCAGCGGCTCCGGCGGAAGAATGTGAAGCTCTCCTTTGCTGCCGAGCGGCGGAAGTATACGGAAGAGGACCCGGTGCGCAGGAAAAATATAACCGGCCGCCAGTACCTTGTAACCGAAATCAGGGAAGATATTGCCGCTGACAGAGTGTACAGCCGTGACGGCCGGGAGCTGCTGAAGATACGGGACAGAGAGCTGGCTCACTATACGCTGCTGGCAGCTCGGAACGAGGGCGAGGGGACAGTAATCTGTCCGGCCTGCGGCATGCCGGCAGCAAGAGAAAGCCTCCTGAACGGCTGTGATGCCTGCGGTACGAAATTTACGGTAAACGACCTTGGTCAGCGGGTGGCCGGCTTCTCGCTGCGTCACGATGTGGATATGCAGTACAAGCAGCTGGACCGCGGTGTGGACCGGTTGGAAAAACGGACAGAAAAATTTATGTCGATGGCTGTCCTTGTCGTCTTTGGAGCAGTGATGCTGCTGGCAGGTCCGCTGCTGGTAATGGCAGTGGGCTGGCTTGGAATGCTGTTGGCAGCAGGCGTTATATATCTGGTGCTGTCGGCAATGGCCTCATCGCTGTTTAACAGCTACGGCGGACAGGGCTTCGGGATGATGCGCGGCTGCGGCAGACTGCTGATTGCCGGGAACGGGGAGACAGAAGGGCGCACAAAGCAGCAGGAGAACAGGGACCGGCAGATGGAAGCATCTATCCGGGAGACCGACCCGCTGTTCAACATAGAGGTTTTTTACAACGGACTGGAAAACAAGCTGGCCTCCGTGGTCTATGCGGACAATGCTCCGACGATGAACGCCTTCGGCGCCCCGGGGACAAACCTGGCTGCCTTGCTGACCGAGTGCCGCGACTATATTTACATGGAAATGGCAGAGGCAAACATCGATAAGCATGAGTATGCGGCGGGGAAGCGGATTGCATCTGTCAGCGGCAAGCTGAAGCTGATAAAGGCCGATGACTACGGTGCGAAGAAGCTGGAGCGGTATTTTAAGGTCGTTCTGGAGAAGGATGAGGACTGCTTCACCGAGGAGATATTCACCCCTGCCGTCATGCACTGTCAGGGCTGCGGAGCCTCCGTATCACTGCTGGATGGAAGATATTGCCAGTATTGCGGACGGGAAATAGATATAGAAAAATATGACTGGGCAATAAAGGAACTGGCCATATACCGGGATAAATTCCGGATTTGACCGGATAATAAAAATTCCTGCAAAAAATCAAGGAAATTTGTTGATTTTGCTTGATGTTAGCAGGGATTTTTTATAAATTAGTAGAAGTATATAAAGATAAAGTATTTGTCGGAGTCTGTAAATTTCTGTTTTGCTGTTCTTACGGACAGATAGCGGAGGATGTAGATGATAGAAGAAAACTATCGCCGGGTTCTGTCAAACATTGATGCAGCCGTTGAGCGGCGAAGGGCCAGAGGCGATGAGACCGTGCCGGTAACGCTTGTTGCCGTTACGAAAAACCACGATGTCAATGCCATGCGTGAATGCATTGATGCCGGGGCAGCCGTGGTGGGAGAGAACCGGGTGCAGGAGGCAAAAGGAAAGTACGAAACTCTTGAGCGCTCTGTGACCTGGCACCTTATCGGACATCTTCAGACCAACAAGGTGAATCAGGCTGTGGCGATGTTTGACCTGATTCATTCGGTGGACAGCGAGCATCTGCTGACGGCGGTGGACACCGCTGCCGGAAAAATCGGCAAGGTGCAGGATATACTCATTCAGGTGAATCTGGCAAAGGAGCCGCAGAAGTACGGTGTTGAGGAAGAGGCACTGGAAGCGGTACTGAAAAAGGCCGATGAGCTGCCGAATGTACACCTTCGGGGACTGATGCTGATTGCCCCCAACTATGAGGATGTGGAGGAGACCAGACCTCTCTTCCGACGGATGAGAGAGCTGTATCTGAAGGTGCAGGGAATGAGCCTGCCCGCTTCGGATATTGAGTATCTGTCCATGGGGATGACCAATGATTATGCCATTGCTGTTGAGGAAGGCGCAAACCTTGTAAGGGTGGGCACCGGAATTTTCGGTCCAAGACAGTATTAATTTCGGAACGAATTTATATAGGGAAAGGGAGATTTGTTATGAGCATCTTAGACAAAATGAAAAACTCCATGGGTCTCGGTGGAGACAATGACGATTTCCGTGAGGAGGAGCTGGAGGAAAGAGAGCAGGAGCGCCCTATCGCTCCGCCGCCCCCGCCGCCGCTTCGTCAGGACAATGTCATCGATATATCCGATATAGCCAACAGCCCGTCCAAGGATTTGGCCCGTCGGATGAATGTCATCATCGTCATGCCCAAGTCCTTCGATGATGCCCAGGAAATCGCCAACAGCCTGAAAGCAAAGAAGCCGGTAGTGGTGAACTTCGAGGGTACCGAGAGTGAGACCGCCAAGCGGATTATTGACTTCATCAGCGGCACCACATACGCTCTCGGCGGCGAGATAAAGAAGCTGGGCCGCAGCGTATTCCTCTGCGCCCCCAGCAATGTAAATGTCAGTGACGGCGGCAAGAAGGCTGCTGCCTCCGAGGACTATTCCTGGACGAAAAAATAATTTCCCTAAATTTAATTCTGTAAGGTGAAAAAGATTATGAAGATAGGTTTTATTGGCGGCGGCATGATGGGCGAAGCTCTTATGAAGGGCATTATCGCTCAGGGCAAGGCCGCTGCGGCAGATATTTTTGTCTCTGAGAAATCGGTTCAGCGGGTAGAGTATCTGAAGAACGAATTGAAGGTAAATGCCGAAATGGGGCCGGAGAGCTTTATCGGCGATATGGATATGGTTTTCCTGGCTATTAAGCCGCAGGTGGCAGCCGCAGCCATGGCAGAAGCAGTGAAGGGCATGAAGAAGGAGACTCTGGTGGTTTCCATCGTTGCCGGTCTGACTCTTGCCTCGCTGGAGAGCTGCTTCACCCAGCAGCCGGTTGTCCGGGTAATGCCCAATACTCCGCTCTCCGTGGGTGCCGGTATGTCCTGCTACGCGCTGGGCAGCAAGGCGACGGCTGAGGATGGCGCAAAGGTAGGAGACCTGCTGGCTGCCTGCGGTCGTGCCGCAGAAGTGGCTGAGAGCGCCCTCGATGCTGTTACCGGTCTTTCCGGCAGCGGCCCGGCTTACGCTTTCCTTGTAATCGATGCACTGGCTGACGGCGGTGTTGCCGCCGGTCTTCCCAGAGCAATGGCCATTGAGCTGGCAGCGCAGACCCTTTTCGGCTCTGCCAAGATGGTGCTGGAGACCGGCAAGCATCCGGATGTGCTGCGTGATGCCGTCACTTCTCCGGCCGGTACAACCATTGCCGGTGTCCGGGCATTGGAATCCGCCGGGGTACGCAGTGCCTTTATCGAGGCTGTCATCGCTGCAACCGAGCGGTCAAAAGAGCTGGGCAGGGGCTGAGTTAATGGCTTCACCAAAGGAAAAAATACTCCGTTATTATAAAGGCAGCGAGCTGGAGGAAACAGCCATCCGCTGTGTTGACCTGGCCGAACAGGTCAGGAAGACACAGAAATTCCGGGTATCGCCCTTTCTCAATGAAGCTGAGCAGGAGCTGGCCCGGACGGTAGCCGCAAACTATGATGACATCAATGTTGAGTTTGACGGCGGCTATCACGGAGCGGAACGGCAGCGGGCCATATTCGTCCATCCCGACTTCGGCGGCCGGATAGATGCTGTCGCCGGAATCACCGTGCTGCGGGCGGAGTGGAAGGACATTTCCCGCCGGGTCGGTCATCGTGATGCCCTTGGCTCTCTCATGGGCTGCGGCATTGACCGGGGCTGTGCCGGGGACATACTTGTCAGCGAAAACAGCGCCCGCTTCATCCTCGACCAGAAAGTGGCCGAGGCAGTCAAGGGGGAGCTTCTCTACATCGGCGGCGTGAAGGTAACTGCCATAGAGGAGGATGACCCGGCCAATATTATCCCCCGTGAAGAACGGGTCAAGGAGATAAAGGCGACGGTTGCTTCCCTGCGGATAGATGCCATAGCCGCGGCAGGCTTCGGAATGTCCCGCACCAGAGCGGCGGAGGATATCGAAGCCGAGAAGGTTCAGCTGAACTGGCAGACGGTGAAGAATGCCTCGCAGGCGGTGAAGCAGGGGGATGTAATCTCCTTCCGGGGCCGTGGTCGGGTCGAGGTGGAATCCGTCGGCGGTCAGACGAAGAAAAATCGTACAGTAGTAGCACTAAAACGATACATATAAAGAAAGAGAAAAGGAGTGTCGGCAATGTTGACACCAATGGATATTCATAACAAAGAATTCTCCCGCAGCTTCCGCGGCTACGACGAAGACGAAATCGACACATTTCTTGACGAGGTCGTAAACGATTTCGAGCAGCTTTTGAAGGAGCGGGACGAGCTTCGCGACCATGTAGACCGTCTGCAGGAAGAGCTTGACGGCTTGCAGAACGGCGTTGCCAGACCGGCGGCAGAAGCTCCTGAGAAGTCTGAGGAGCCTGTGAAACAGGCTGAACCGGAAAAGGCTCCGGAGCCGGAGAAGCCGAAAGCTCCCGAGCCGGAAAGTCCGATGGTCAAGGTAGACAACATCACCGGTGATGAGAGAGCCCTGGAGCTGATGGCAACAAATATGGCTCTGGAAGCAAAGGTGGAGGACTACGAGAAGCAGCTTGCAGAGTATAAGAAGCTGGATGAATCTCTCCGCAGCACGCTGTTCCTGGCCCAGAGCCACGCCAAGGAGCTTACCGGTAAGGCAGAGGAAGATGCCGGAAAGATTCTCTCCGAGGCGCAGACAGAGGCAGACCGTCTGCTGGGCGAGAGCCGTCAGCAGGCCGATGAAGCTCTCAGCAATGCCCACAGCGAGGCCGAAAATATCCTCAGAGAAGCTCGTGAAACAGCAAAGACCCAGACCGAGGAGGCTCTGGCCGAGGCAGAGCAGGCACGGACTGAGGCTGTGGAAAACCGCCGGGTAACCGAGGCGGCGGCTGAGCGTATTCTCAATACTGCCAAGGAAGAGGCAGAGAAGATTCGTACCGAAGCAGAGCAGGAAGTAGCCCACTATCGGGAGGATCAGGAGAATCTGGTCAACAGCTCCCGGGAGTTCCTGGCTAAGATCCGGTCACTGCTGGCCGGTCAGCTTGCCATGCTCGACCAGGGCAGCGTAGATGTGCTGGCCGGAGTGAGCGCGGCTGTGGCTGCCAGTGAGAAAGAAGACAGCAGTGCCGATTGATGGAAACTAAAGAACATAGTATGGTGCCGGCCTGGATTACCGTATTCGCCCTTTTGATTATCGATCAGGCGGCGAAGCTCTATGTAGAGGGTAATTATGCTCTCGGCACCTCTATTCCCATAGTTGAGGATATATTTCACTTTACCTATATCCAGAATCCCGGTGCGGCTTTCAGTATACTGGAGCATCAGCAGTGGTTCTTTATCGGTGTGAATATCGTCCTGTTCGGAGCGGCGGTCCGGTACTACCGCCGGCTTACCCGCGAGAGCGGCTGGATTCGCTACGGATGCGCGCTGCTCTTTGGCGGTGCCGTAGGCAATCTCATTGACAGGCTGCGGCTCGGTGCGGTAATCGATTTTTTCGATTTCCGTATTTGGCCGGTGTTCAACATCGCGGATATTGGAATATGTGTGGGTGTGGGGATGATGATGTACGCCATCGCCTTCCTGTCCACGGATGAAGAAGAATAACGGAAATTATGGATAATGAAGTATACACTCTGATTGTTGCACAGGAGGATAAAGGCTCCCGCCTTGATGCCTTCGTAGCAAAAAATCTGGAAGACATTTCCCGGGCCAGAGTCCAGAAGCTGCTGGATGAGGGATGGCTGACGGTGGACGGAGCCGTGAAGAAGGCCAACTACCGTCTGAACGGCGGCGAGGAAATAAAGCTGGAAATCCCTCCGGCGGTGAGCACTGAGGCTCTGCCGGAAGATATACCTCTGGATATACTCTATGAGGACAGCGATATCATCGTCATCAACAAGGCGAGGGGGATGGCGGTCCATCCGTCACCGGGCATTTACTCGGGAACGCTGGTGAACGCACTCCTGTATCACTGCAAAGACCTGTCCGGGATTGGCGGCGTGGAGCGCCCCGGCATTGTTCACCGGCTGGACAAGGATACCTCAGGTGTAATGGTCGCCGCCAAGAATGACAATGCTCACGCCTCTCTTTCGAAGCAGATAGGGGAGAAGACGGCGGCCAGAATATATTGTGCGGTTGTCCGTGGCAGCATTAACGAAGAAGCCGGCATCATCAAGGGCGCAATCGGCCGTGATGAGAAGGATAGGCAGAAGATGGCTGTCCGGGCCGACGGCAAGCCGGCGGTAACTCACTTCCGGGTAATCGAGCGAATCGGGGATTATACCGTAGCCGAATGTAAGCTGGAAACAGGAAGGACTCATCAGATAAGAGTTCATCTTGCCCATATCGGCTATCCGGTTTTTGGCGATCCCAAGTACGGCAGCCGGAAAAAGACGCCCTTCGACGGTATTATCGAGGGACAGGCTCTCCACTCCCGGCAGATGACTCTTGTTCATCCGGTTACCGGGCAGGAAATGACCTTCTCCGCTCCGCTGCCGAAGGATATGGAAGATTTAATCGCAGCCATCAGAGAAAGAGCCGAGCAGAAATAAAACTGCCGGCAGGTTTCACAAGGATTGCAGAAAAGTGAGGGTGAAAGATATGCAGGAAATGAATGTCAAAAACACGCTGATGGATGAGGATGCTATCCGTCGTGCGCTGGTGCGTATTGCTCATGAAATTGTAGAGAAGAATCACGGAGTAGATGATATCGTTCTGGTGGGAATCCGTTCCCGCGGCGTTCCTATGTCCGAGCGGATAGCCGATGCCATCCAGCAGATTGAAGGCAATCGTCCCCCTGTCGGTATGCTGGATATTACCCTCTACCGTGATGACCTTACCAGCCTTTCCTATCAGCCGGTGGTTCACCCCACTCATCTGCCGGTTGACATCACCGGAAAAATCGTGGTGCTCTGTGACGATGTGTTGTTCACCGGCCGCACCATCAGAGCTGCCCTCAACGAGCTGGCCGATATGGGCCGCCCCCAGCGCATCCAGCTGGCTGTCCTCATCGACAGAGGACATCGTGAGCTGCCCATCCGAGCCGACTTCGTAGGCAAGAATGTTCCCACCTCTCAGCGTGAGGATGTGTCTGTCCGCTTCAAGGAAACCGACGGCAAAGATACCGTTGTTCTCATGGAGAGAGCAGACGGATAACACATTAGCTCATGTATACGGTATAAATTGCCGGATTTTATAGACGGATTTGTCATCGGCGTGTATAATGACCACGGTCTGTATTAGAAAAATGTCTCGGCGTATGCCTTTTGATTACGGATAATCTCCGTCTGCCGGAGGATCCTCCGCTGCTGGCAGGGGAAGGTATGACCGGACATGAAATAGAGAATAGGGGGAGAAACATGGCATTAGTTGTTAAAAAGTTTGGCGGCACTTCCGTCGGAAGTATAGAGAAAATAAAAAGCGTTGCCCAACGGATTATCGCCGATAAGGATCCTGATGACAAGATTGTAGTGGTTGTTTCTGCAATGGGTGATACCACCGATGACCTGATAGGTATGGCGAAGCGGATTGTCAATGATCCGTATAAGTATCCGAGAGAAATGGATATGCTCATGTCTATCGGTGAGCAGCAGTCTATCGCGTTGCTTACGATAGCCTTTCGCTCGATGGGACAGAAGGCGGTATCGCTTACCGGAAGCATGGCCGGTGTCAAGACTGATTCGGTCTATACCAAGGGTAAGATTCTCGACATTGTTCCCACCCGTGTGCAGGAAGAGCTTGAAAGGGGCAATATCGTCGTAGTTGCCGGCTTCCAGGGCGCCGATGAAAAGGGTGACCCAATTACATTGGGCCGCGGCGGCTCCGATGCGTCGGCGGTTGCACTGGCCGGAGCACTGAAGGCGGATGTCTGCGAGATATATACCGATGTCGATGGTATTTATTCTGCCGATCCGCGCATCGTAAAGGGTGCCCGGAAGATGAAAGAGATTACTTACGACGAGATGCTGGAGATGGCTCGCCTCGGTGCCGGTGTAATGCAGCTCCGCTCCGTGGAGATTGGTATGTTTTACAACATTCCTATTCATGTCCGTTCGACCTTCACCCACACATCAGGCACTATTATCAGGGGGGAATACACCATGGAAGAAAAGCACGTTATCGTCAAGGGCGTTGCTCATGATACAAAGGTAGCAAAGATTGCCATTTTGGGCGTTCCCAACAATCCGGGAATTGCCTTCTCTATATTCACTGCTTTGGCAGATGCTCATGTCGATGTAGACATGATTGTTCAGAATGTCCGCAATCTGGAAATCAAGACGGATATGTGCTTCACGGTGGGTCTTGATGACCTGTGGCAGGCAAAGCCCATCGTTGACCGGGTGGCATCCGAGATGGGAGCCGACGGTGTTTTGGTGGAGGAAAATGTGGCGAAGGTTTCTCTCATCGGAGCCGGTATGCTGGGTAATCCCGGTATTGCGGCCAAGATGTTTGGCGCTATTGCCAATCAGGGAGTCAACATTGATGTTATCTCCACCTCCGAAATAAGTATCTCCTGCCTCATTAAGGCACGGGATGTGGAGAGAGCCGCCAATGCCATCCATGAGGCGTTCTTCCCCAGCAAGGAAGTATAAATCACCGCATAATTCAGCACCGCAGTCTTTTCACTGGCTGCGGTGTTTTTTTATGGGGAATTGTGGTATCATATTATATTATGCTGTTTGCTCAGGATTGTATTAAGGATAGAAAATGCGCAGATTATTTACGAAAGAAAAAATCTCCGACACACTGACCCTCACCGGTACTGACGCTCACCATGTGGGCTACGCTCTGAGGGGCAAGGTAGGAGATAAATACACCGTGGTTGACGACTACGGTACTGTAGCCATCATGGAGGCAGCAGCTTTCCGGGAGGAGGAGGTTGACCTTCGCCTGGTAGAGTATGCGGATGGGTCGGCGGCCACGGAGTCACCGATTAATATTACACTGGCCGCCTGCCTTATCAAAGGCGAGAAGTTTGAATTCGTAGTCCAGAAGGCGGTAGAGCTTGGGGTGAATCGTCTGATTCCTCTCATCTCGGATAATACCGTAGTGAAGCTGGACGAGAAGAAGGCGGCAGCCCGTCGGGAGCGCTGGCAGAAGATTGCCGACGAAGCAGCCAAGCAGTGCGGCCGTACCCGCTTGATGGCGGTCGAAGAGGTAAAGCCGCTGAAGAAGTGGCTGGCTGTCGGGGCAAAGGCTGAGCTGGATGACGGTACGGTGGGTGTCTTTGCCTACGAGAATGAAGCAAATCTCTCCATCGGTCGATTCCTTGCCGGGAAGCTTCAGGAAGAGAATATGCCGGAGAAGTTCATGGCACTGGTGGGGCCGGAAGGCGGCTTCACTCAGGCTGAAGCTCAGACGGCTGTAGAAGCGGGATTTAATTCCGTCACCATGGGACCGCGGATATTCCGGGCAGAGACGGCGGCGCTTACTGTTGCGGCGGTCATTCAGTATCAGTGCGGAGATATTGGCTCACTCACATGAACCGATGAAGCCTCCCCTTCAGGGGAGGTGGCCGAGCATAGCGAGGTCGGAGGGGTAAAGAAAGAGTTTTTGATTTTACCCCTCAGTCGCCTTCGGCGCCAGCTCCCCTATAGGGGAGCCTCGTTAATGATAAAAATCAGAAGAAGTTTTAGGAATAATCTATGAACAAGAATAAATCTGTAGCCTTTCTGACTCTCGGCTGCAAAGTAAATCAGATAGAAACTCAGTCCATGAGCGAGCTGTTCCGTCGGGCCGGCTACGAGATAAAGCAGTTCGGTGAGGATGCCGACATCTATGTCATCAATACCTGCTCGGTAACGGCAGTAGGGGAGAAGAAATCCCGCCAGCAGATAAGACGGGCCCATCGGATGAATCCGGAGGCAGTCATTGCCGTCACCGGCTGCTACGCGCAGCTGGCACCGGAGGACATTGCCGCCATTGAGGGTGTAGGACTTGTCATCGGTACGAAGGACCGTCAGAATATTGTTACATTGGCTGAGGAAGCGGCAGCCTCCTATGCCAAGGAGCGCAAGGCAACCTCCTTGGTGGGGAATATAAGAGAGACCCGTGAGTTTGAAGAGCTTATCGCCGATGAAGATGTCAAGGGCGATATAATGCCGCATCAGCGGACCCGCGCCTTCATAAAAATCCAGGAAGGCTGCGAGAATTTCTGCACCTACTGCATTATTCCCTACACCAGAGGACCGCTCCGCTCCCGTCACCTTGACAGCATCAGAGCCGAGGCAAAGCGGCTGGCGGAGGAAGGCTATCGGGAGATAGTTCTTACCGGTATTCATCTTGGTGCCTACGGTCGGGATTTCGGTGACGGCACGACTTTGGCCGATGCGGTAGAGCTGATTTTGGCCGAGAAGAGCTTTGCCAGAGTGCGCCTCAGCTCGCTGGAGTCCGTGGAAGTGGATGAGCGCCTGCTCACTATGATGAGAGAGGAGCCGCGGTTTGCTCCGCACCTCCACTTGCCCCTTCAGGCCGGCAGCGACGAGATACTGCGGCGGATGAACCGCCATTACAATACGGCAGAGTTTATCGCTCTGGCAGAGAGACTGCGGCGTGAGGTGCCGTCACTGGCGTTGACTACCGATATAATCGTGGGCTTCCCCGGTGAGACGGAGGAGCTGTTTGCCGAGACGCTGAAGAATGCAGAGCTCATCGGCTTCAGCAAAATTCATGTGTTCCCATACTCTGTCCGCCCCGGCACACCGGCGGCTACCATGCCCAATCAGGTGCCGGAGCCGGTGAAGAAGGAGAGAGTCCACCGCCTCGAAGCAGTAGGCGAAAAGACGGCGGCGGCATTCCGAAAGGCGTCCATAGGAGCGGTCAAGGAAGTGCTGATAGAGACTATCGATGAGGCGAAGAATATCGCTGACGGCCTTACCGATACCTACATCAGAGTCTATTGTGATGCCGACGGCGTTGAGAGCGGTAAGCTGGTTTCCCTTAAGCTGACAGGGGAGCATGAGGACGGCCTCTGGGGCGAAAAATGTAAATAATTTATATTTATGACTTTGCTGTTGATTTTTAAAAATAACTGTGGTATTCTACCCGTGGCAAAAGATAATATCCTAAGCGAATTATACTTTTTCATTTAAGACATACCCTGTATCACTTTTCTGCTTAGATCTTCTCCTAGAGTGACTGAGACAGGAAGGCTTTGTGGTGCGTTGTTCAGACGATACACGCCTTCCCGCGGGAAGGCGTTTTTCTTTTGCCGCCGTATTTTTAGAATTGCTTATTCCAAGGAGGAAAAAATGCAGGCAATTTGTAATCTCATTACTCGAAACATGGCATTGCTGGTACTGGCTGCCGGCGTGCTGGGTGCAGTGGCTCCCGGTACCTGCAAGTGGATCGGACCGCACATTCCGATGCTCTTGGGCGTTGTAATGTTCGGCATGGGCATGACCCTGAAGGTGGAGGACTTCCGCATTCTGGCAAAGCGCCCGTGGGAAGTAGCAGCCGGTGCGCTGCTGCAGTTCACCATCATGCCCTTCATGGCCTGGGTGCTGGTAAAGTGCTTCGCCATCCCCCCGGAGCTGGCTATCGGTGTTATTCTGGTAGGCACCTGCCCCGGCGGTACCGCTTCCAATGTTATCGCTTATCTGGCCAAGGGTGATGTAGCCCTTTCCGTAGCTATGACCACCTGCACCACTCTGCTGGCTCCCTTTGTTACACCGTGGATTACCTGGTGGCTGGCCGGTGCATGGATTGCCATTTCCCCGGAAGCTATGATGATGTCCATCGTGAAGATGGTTCTCGTTCCGGTACTGGCCGGTCTTCTTATGAATCACTTTGCCGGCGGTCTTGTAAAGAAGTGCCTGACTATTCTTCCGGCTTTCTCTGCGCTTACCGTCGTCCTTATTGTTGCCGGTGTTGTAGCGCTCTCCGCTGCCAAGCTCATGCAGTACGGTCTCATGATTGCCGGTGTTGTTGTCCTTCACAACGGCTTCGGTATCCTGCTGGGCTACATGATGGCCAAGGTGCTGAAGATGGAGCCGGCGAAGGCCCGCTCTATGGCTATTGAGGTCGGTATGCAGAATTCCGGTCTGGCTACCGCCCTTTCTGTAAAGTTCTTCACCCCGGAAGCAGCTATTCCCGGTGCAATTTTCTCCGTATGGCATAATATCTCCGGCTCGCTGGTTGCCAACTATTTCGTCCGTCAGGATGAGAAGGCTGCCGAAGCCGCTGAAAAAGTAGCTTAAGAATAAAGGAGTTTTGAAAATGAAAGTCCTGTCAACTATTGCTGAAATCACTGCCTATACCGCCGAGCTGAAAAAGGCCGGCAAGACCATCGGCCTCGTTCCCACTATGGGCGCTCTCCACGAGGGACATCTGACTCTTATGCGGGCTGCCAGAGCCGCCAACGATGTGGTTATTGCCTCTGTATTCGTAAATCCCATTCAGTTCGGTCCCAACGAGGACTACGACAAGTATCCCCGTATGTTTGAAGCCGACTGCGCAAAGCTGGAAAGCGTAAATGTTGATGCTGTATTCCATCCGGATCCGGCCGAGATGTATCCGCAGGGCTTCTGCACCTATGTTAATGTTGACGGTGATTTTACCCGCAAGCTCTGCGGTGCCAGCCGCCCCGGTCACTTCCGCGGCGTTGCTACCGTCGTTACCCGCCTGATGAATCTCTCCCGGGCCGACAGAGCCTACTTCGGTCAGAAGGATGCTCAGCAGGTCTGCGTTATCAAGCGCTTCGTCAATGACCTGAACATCCCGGTTGAAGTCGTCATGGTTCCCATCAATCGCGAGGACAGCGGTCTGGCCCGTTCCTCCCGCAATGCCTACCTCTCCGACACCGAGAAGCAGCAGGCACTTTGCCTCTCCCGCAGTCTGCGGAAGGCTGAGGCGGCATTTGCCGGCGGTGAGAAGAATGTAGCTGCTCTGCTGAAAATCGTTCGTGACGAGTTGGCTGCTGAGCCTGCCGCCGATGTAGAGTATGTAGAGCTGTACGATTTCCCCACCCTCGAGCCTATCGAGACCGTAGAAAAGGAATCCCTCATGGCGATGGCTGTCCGCATTGGCAAGACCCGCCTTATCGACAATATTATCATCGGATAATGCCGTAACTTCATCGGTTTTAATTTTGGAGGAAGAAAATGCTTGTAAATATCTTTAAGTCCAAGCTCCACCGCGCTACCGTAACCGAGGCCTGCCTGAACTACATGGGCAGCATCACCATCGACAGCGCTCTCATGAAGGCGGCACACATTCGCCCCAATGAGAAGGTTCAGATTGTTGACAACAACAACGGCGCTCGTCTGGAAACCTATGTAATTGCCGGCGAGCCGAACAGCGGTATTATCTGCCTCAACGGTGCAGCTGCCCGCCTCGTTCAGCCCGGTGATACCGTCATCATCATTTCCTATGCCTGGATGGAGGAGAAGGAAGCTGATGAGTTCAAGCCTACCGTCGTCATGGTCGGCGAAGGCAACAAGATTGACGAAATCCGTCAGGTAGAATATCCCCGCGAAATCGGCTGATAAACGGACATATAGAAACAATAAAAAAACAGAGGCTGCTGCAAAAGTACACCTGAAGCCTCCCCTCTAGGGGAGGTGCCGCCAATTCTTCTGCCTCCCCTTTAGGGGAGGTGCCCGAAGGGCGGAGGGGTGACTTGCAGCAGCCTCTTCCTATGTGTATACATTGACCGGCGGAGTTAATCTGTTATAATAATCCCGACTATTTTATTTTGGAGGAAATACAATGGCAGATACAGTAAATCTTACCGAGAAATTGACGATAGGTCTGACGAAGACAGCTTCGGAGACCGTAAATGATACAAATACCGCGAAGACCGTCGGCAGCGGCAGTCTCAATGTCTACGCTACTCCTATGATGATAGCTCGCATGGAAGAGGCCGCCGCAAATCTGGCAGAGGAAAATCTGCCGGCCGGCTACACCAGCGTCGGCATTCTCATGAATGTGGCCCATACTGCCGCAACCCCCTGCGGCCTGAATGTAACGGCTACGGCTGTCCTCACCAAAGTGGAAGGAAAGAAGCTCACCTTTGAGGTGAAAGCCGAAGATGAGGCCGGCGAAATAGGCAAGGGCGTTCACGAGCGTTTCATCGTAGAGAGTGAGCGGTTCCAGCAGAAGGCAGACAGCAAGAAGTCATAAATATACAGGAGGGCAGTACCATGAAGAAAATTATCGCCATTAACGGAAGTCCCCGCCGTCACAACAACACCTATGACATTATCCGGGCCTGTCTGGACGGCTGTGAGGAGGCCGGGGCAGAGACGAAGCTCTATCAGCTGGCAGATTTGAAATTCTCCGGCTGTGTCAGCTGCTTCTACTGCAAGAACAAAGCTGTCCCTCATGGTCATTGCGCTGTTCAGGATGATATTTCTCCTATTCTGGAGGAAATCAAGGAGTGTGACGGGCTGATTTTGGGAGCGCCTATCTATTTTATGAATATTTCTTCTTTGATGGCATCATTCCTTGAGCGTCTGTACTTCTCCAATTATATTTACAATTTTGAGACACCCACCGTTTTCCCGAAGGAATTGCCCTCAGCGTTCCTCTACACCATGAATCTTGATGAGCAGGGGATGGAGCATTTCCACATCGAGTCCATGCTCTGGCCCTTTCAGAAGTTCACCCGGGTAATTCTCGGCCGTCAGCCGGAAATTCTCTATGCCTGTGATACATGGCAGTACCCGGACTATGACAAGTTTGAATCCGGAATGTTCGATGTGGAGAAGAAGAAGGATTCCCGGGCTAATCGCTGGCCGAAGGACCTGGAAAAAGCGAAAGAAATCGGCCGCAGGCTTGCGGCCCTGTAAGGAAGTATATTTTTTAATGAAGCGTGCTTTGATTTACGGTATCCTCGGTTCTCTCTTTTTTGCTTTTACCTTTGTCTTTAATCGCAGCATGAATATTTCCGGCGGCTACTGGCTGTGGAGCGCCTGCCTGCGGTACATATTCACTCTGCCTATTATGCTTGCACTGGTGGCGAAGCGTGGAAATATCTCTGCCGTCCACAATGCAATCCGACAGTCACCTATGGGCTGGCTGCTGTGGAGTACCGTAGGCTTCGGACTGTTCTATGGGCCTCTTACCATGTCATCCGTCTACGGTGAATCATGGTTTATCTCGGCCACATGGCAGATTACCATCGTCTGCGGTATTCTCTGTACGCCTTTGTTCGGGAAGAGCATTCCCATAAAGGGTTTGCTCTGGTCGGTGGTTATTTTAGCTGGTATCGCTCTGCTGCAGACGACACATCTCTCGGAAGAGTCTGCAGTCACAGCAGGGGAAATGATGACGGCTCTCGGTCTTATAATTCTTGCGGCGTTCTCTTATCCGCTGGGCAATCGGAAGATGATGGCTATCTGTCCGCCCGAAGTCGACTCCATCAGCCGCGTCTACGGAATGACTTTGTGCAGTATGCCCTTTTGGCTGGTGCTTTCCGGCTATGCTCTGACAGTGACCGGCATCCCTTCACAGGGGCAGATTGTTCAGTCCTTCATCGTGGCTCTCTTCTCCGGCGTGGTGGCGACAGTTCTGTTCTTCGCCGCTACGGACATGGTGAGACATGACCCGAAACAGCTGGCAGTCATCGAAGCCACTCAGTCCGGTGAGGTCATCTTCACCCTTATCGGCGGTGTTCTCTTTTTGGGCGACCCTATGCCCACCATGGGAGGACTTTTAGGCATCGCTGTTATCGTCATAGGTATGATAGGCAACAGCCTTTCATCGGCAAATTGAAAAGCTGCCGGAACCAAAGCTGGTTTCCGGCAGCTTTTGTCTTCGACGCCTCAAAATTTTTGGCAATTCATAATCACTGGTTTTATATTTTAGGGGTAAATCTGCGGAAGATTATGTATTCATTGTAAATCCGTTGACTTTGTCCCCCTGCGGTGCTACAATGTTTTTAATCCAATACGTCCTTTTAAGATTAGTCCTGTGAGGCTGACAAGGGGAGCTTTCCTAGTGATAGGGATTTTTTGTGCTGGCTTTCTTGTGCCTTCTTGGGCGTGGGAGAGCTTTTTGTTTTATTATAATAAAATTCTAAGGAGTGATCAGTTTGGGCAAGAATCAGGTTTCGCTGTTCGGCAAAGATGTACTGGATCTGAAGTACTTCTCTCCGGAAGAAATCGGCCTCGTTCTCGAGACGGCCAAGGAAATGAAGAACATTATCCATCGTGACATTAAGAAGGTGCCCACTCTTCGAGGCAAGTCCATCGTTACGGTTTTCTACGAGCCTTCCACTCGTACCCGTACCTCCTTCGAGACCGCCGGTAAGTATCTCGGCGCCGATGTTGTAAATATTACCGCAGGTACCTCCAGTATTGTAAAGGGCGAGAGCCTCCGCGATACTATGCTCACTGTTCAGGCAATGGGCTTCGATGCAATCATTATGCGCCACAAGGCAGACGGTGCGGCTGAGTACGCAGCTAAGGTGGTAGACCATCCCGTTATCATCAATGCCGGTGACGGCGCTCACGCCCATCCTTCTCAGGGTCTCCTGAACCTCTTCACCCTCATGCAGCATAAGGGTCATCTGGAAGGCCTGAAGGTAGCCATCGTCGGTGATATCCTCCACAGCCGTGTAGCCCGCTCCGATATCTGGGGCATGCGTCAGATGGGCATCGAGCTGCATCTCGCCGGCCCCAAGACCATGATGCCGCGCTTCCTCTTCGAGGAGCCGGGTATCGTCATCCATGACAATGTTGAGGATGCCATTCGCGAGGCTGACGCTATCGAAGTCCTCCGCATTCAGCTGGAGCGCATGAAGGCAGGTCTTTTCCCGACCCGCCGCGAGTATGCCCGCATTTACGGAATCAATGACGAGCGCTTGAAGCTGGCTAAGAAGGATGTCCTCATCCTCCATCCGGGTCCCATGAACAAGGGCTTGGAAATTTCTCCGTATGTTGCCTACGGCGAGCACACTGCCATTCAGGAGCAGGTAGAAAACGGCGTAGCCGTCCGCATGGCTCTCTTGACTCTGGTACTGACGGGAGGTAGCAAATAATGAAGCTCTTAATTAAAGGCGGTCATGTAGTTGACCCCGCTAACGATATTGATAAAGTAGTCGATGTACTGGTAGAGGACGGCAAGATTGCCGCTGTCGGCGAGAACCTGGCTGCCGACGGTGCTGAGGTTGTAGATGCAGCCGGCAAGGTTGTCGCCCCCGGTCTCATCGATATGCATGTCCACTTCCGTGAGCCGGGTCAGGAAGCAAAGGAAGACTTCATCTCCGGTACCAAGGCTGCAGCAGCCGGCGGCTTCACCCGCGTAGCTACCATGCCGAATACCCGCCCAGTAGTAGATGATGCCTCTCTCGTCCGCAGCCTGAAAGCCCGCGCCGCTTATGAAGGCCGTGTCCATATCGATATCATCGGCGCTCTGACCAAGGGTCAGGAAGGCAAGGAGCTGGCTGAGGTGGGCGATATGACCTATGAGGGAGCAGTTGCTTTCTCCGATGACGGTCATTTCGTAAAGAGTGCCAAGACTCTCCTCAATGGTCTTGATTATCTCCGCGCCTTCGACAAAATTATCATCAACCACGATGAAGAACCTTCCCTCGTAGAAGAAGGCGTAATGAATGAAGGTCACGCCAGTGCAATGCTTGGTCTGAAGGGTCGTCCGACTGTTGCCGAGGATATCGCCGTAATGCGTGATATCATGCTGGCTGAGTATGCCGATGCCAAGATTCATGTAGCTCACATTTCCTCCGGCCGCTCCGTAGAGCTGGTTCGTGAGGCAAAGGCTCGCGGCGTAAAGGTCACTGCCGAGGTTACTCCCCATCATCTCACCATGACTGATGAAATGGTGGATTTCACCGACAGCTGCACCAAGGTAAATCCGCCCCTTCGCCGTGATAAGGATGTAGAGGCCTGCATCGCCGGTCTCATGGACGGCACCATCGACATGATTGTTACCGACCACAGCCCGCACGCAGAGGAAGAAAAGGATCAGGAGTACATGTACGCTCCCAGCGGCTTCCCCGGTCTGGAGACCTCTCTCGGTGTAATTCTCACCAGCCTGTATCATACCGGCAAGCTCACCATGAGCCAGGTCATTGACCGCATGTCCGCTGCCCCGGCCAAGGTGTTCAGCCTTCCCGCCGGCAGTCTCGCCGTCGGCGCCGCTGCCGATATCACCATAATCGACACCGAGGCTGAGTGGACTGTAGAGGCTGAGAAGTTCTACACCCGCGGTACTCACAGCCCCTTCGTCGGTCAGCACCTGAAGGGCAAGGCTGTTATGACCATCGTTGACGGCAAAATCGTCATGAAAGATGGCATCGTAGAATAAAAGAATAAGGTATCTCAATGAAGAGGCGGTCTGTGCTTTGTCCGCACAGAGCACAGCCGCCTTTCCTATGATAAAATGCAATGTTTCCCTTAAATGAGAAGCACTTTGGAGGGAAAAACTTTGAAAAGAAATGTTCCAGGTAAACTCATTCTTCAGGACGGCACCGTATTTACCGGCAGTCTTCTGGGCGGTACCACAGCCACCGGCGAGGTAGTATTCAATACCGGTATGACCGGCTATCAGGAAATCCTTACCGACCCGTCCTACTGCAACCAGATTGTAACTCTGACCTACCCGCTGATAGGCAACTACGGAATCGCCAAGCGATTCATGCAGTCCCGGAAGTCCTTTGTCAACGGTTTCATCATCGGTGAGCTGTCCCGGGAGGGCTCCAGCTGCCACATGACCGAGGAGCTGACAGAATTCCTCAAGGCACAGGGTGTACCCTGCCTTTATAATGTTGACACCCGTGCCGTCACCCGCAAGATTCGCAGCGCCGGTACCATGAAGGGTATCATCGTTCCCGCTGATGCTGACGAAGCCACGATTAAAGAGCTGATGGCCGTACCTATTGAGAAGGAAGTAGTGGCGAAGGTTACTATCCCCGAAGCCTACGAAATCCCCGGAGAAGGCCCCCATGTGACTGTTCTTGATTTCGGTATCAAGCAGAATATTCTCGACTCCCTCAGCCGCATAGGCTGTCGTCTCACCGTACTTCCGGCCTCCACCACAGCAGAGGAAGTGCTGGCAATGAAGCCGGACGGAATTTTCCTGTCCAACGGCCCCGGAGACCCGAAGGATGTGCCGGAGGTAATCGAAAACATCAAGAAGCTGATTGCCGCAGACAAGGAAAACAACCTGCCGATTTTCGGCATCTGCCTTGGTCATCAGCTGCTGTCCCTGGCTCTCGGTGCCGATACCTACAAGCTGAAGTTCGGTCACCGCGGCTCCAATCAGCCGGTCAAGAATCTCCTTACCGGCAAGGTGCAGATTTCCTCTCAGAACCATGGCTACGCCGTAGACGACAAGTCTCTTGAGGGTCTGCCCATGGAGATTACCCATATCAATGTAAATGATGGCACCGTAGAGGGTATGCGCCACAAGGAGCTGCCTATCTACTCCGTCCAGTATCACCCGGAGGCATCCCCCGGTCCCGACGACAATGTTTATCTCTTTGAGCAGTTCCGGGATATGTTGACGAAAGGGTATCGGTGGTAATCATGCCAAAGAAAGAATATCTGAAAAAAGTAATGGTCATCGGCTCCGGCCCTATCATCATCGGACAGGCTGCCGAGTTTGACTACGCAGGCTCTCAGGCTTGCCGCGCTCTGAAGGAAGAGGGTCTCGAGGTAGTACTGGTTAACTCCAACCCGGCTACCATCATGACCGATACCAATATTGCCGACCGTGTCTACATCGAGCCGCTGACCCCCGAATTCCTTGAAGAAATAATCGCCAAGGAGCGGCCCAACGGACTTCTGGCAACTCTCGGCGGTCAGGCCGGTCTGAATTTGGCTGTTCAGCTTGCCGAGCGGGGCGTACTGGAAAAGTACGAATGTGAGCTTCTGGGTACACCGCTCATGGCAGTAAAGAAGGCCGAAGACCGCGAGCTGTTCAAGGAGACCATGCAGAAGCTGGGCGAGCCTATCCCCGAGAGTGCCATCGTAGAGGATGTTGCCTCGGCGGTAAGCTTTGCCAATGAAATAGGCTATCCTATAATCGTCCGTCCGGCCTACACCATGGGCGGCACCGGCGGCGGCATCGCCGACAATGAGGAAGAACTGACCGACATCGTCATCAAGGGTCTGAAGTACTCCATGATTGGTCAGGTACTCATCGAGCGCAGCGTGGCCGGCTGGAAGGAAATAGAGTACGAAGTAATGCGTGACGGCAACGACAACTGCATTACTATCTGTAATATGGAAAACCTCGACCCGGTAGGCGTTCATACCGGCGACAGCATCGTCGTGGCTCCTTCTCAGACCATGACCGACAGCGAGTATCAGATGCTACGCTCCGCCAGCATCCGCATTATCCGCGAGCTTGGTATCGAGGGCGGCTGCAATGCTCAGTATGCTCTCGACCCCAACAGCGAGCGGTACTATGTCATCGAGGTAAATCCCCGTGTATCCCGCTCCTCGGCGCTGGCTTCCAAGGCTACCGGATATCCTATCGCCAAGGTATCCGCCAAGATTGCCATCGGCTATACCCTTGACGAAATCACCAACGCTGTTACTCAGAAGACGAAGGCCTGCTTCGAGCCGGCTCTCGACTACTGCGTAGTAAAGTTCCCGCGCTGGCCCTTTGATAAATTCGTCTATGCCGACCACACCCTCGGCACTCAGATGAAGGCCACCGGCGAAGTCATGTCCATCGACCGCAACTTCGAAGGCGCTCTCCTGAAAGCGGTCCGCTCTCTGGAAATCGGCGTTCATCGGCTCCACATGGATTTCATGGACGACTGGGATTGGGAGACTATCAAGAAGCACCTGACTCAGATAAACGACGAGCGAATCTTCGTCATTGCCGAGGCCTTCCGCCGCGGTATCGCCTGCGTCGATGAAATTCACGAAATCACAAAGATTGACAAGTGGTTCCTCCGGAAGATAAAGTCCATCACCGATGTGGAAAATCTCCTCGAGCAGATGCCGCTTACCGATGACCTTCTCCGTCGGGCGAAGGATGTGGGTCTTGCCGACCGCTCCATCGCCGAGATTACGGAGAAGCCAATCAACGAAATCCGTCAGCAGAGAAAGGCCGCCGGCATTCTGCCCTGCTACAAGATGGTAGATACCTGTGCCGCAGAGTTTGAGGCTGCCACTCCGTACTACTACTCCACCTTCCATGCGGAAGAGGACGAAGTACAGACCAGCAATGCCCGCAAGGTCATCGTTCTCGGCTCCGGCCCCATCCGTATCGGTCAGGGCGTAGAGTTCGACTACTGCTCCGTCCACTCCGTCTGGGCACTCCGGGAGATGGGCATCGAAGCTATCATTATAAACAACAACCCGGAGACGGTTTCCACTGACTTCGATATTTCCGACCGTCTCTACTTCGAGCCTCTTACTACCGAGGATGTTCTCAACATCGTGGACAAGGAGAAGCCGGAGGGCGTTATCGTTCAGTTCGGCGGACAGACCGCCATCAATCTTGCCGCATCCCTTGAGGCTGCCGGCGTAAAGGTCTTCGGTACCTCCGTTGACGATATCGACCGGGCTGAGGACAGAGAGCGATTTGACGAAGTCCTCACCGAGACCAATATTCCCCGTCCGCAGGGTGCCAGCGTAACCACCGTTCAGGAGGCTTTCGACGCTGCTGCCCGCATCGGCTATCCCTGCATGGTTCGCCCCTCTTATGTCCTTGGCGGCCGTGCTATGGAGATAGTCTACAACGAAGAAGAGCTCAGGGACTACATGGGCAGAGCCGTAAAGGTAACGCCTGACCATCCTGTCCTCGTTGACCGCTACATGGAAGGTACCGAGGTAGAGGTAGATGCTATCTCCGACGGTGTAGATGTCGTCATCCCCGGCATCATGGAGCATGTTGAGCGTGCCGGTGTTCACTCCGGCGACAGTATTGCCGTATATCCGCCGCAGACTCTGTCCTCCAAGGTCATCTTCACCATCATCGACTACACCAAGCGTCTGGCCACTAATCTCCATGTCAAGGGACTGCTGAACATCCAGTTTGTCGTAGTCAATGACGAAGTATTCATCATCGAGGTAAATCCCCGCTCCAGCCGTACCGTACCGTTCCTCAGCAAGATTACCGATGTGAAGATGGTCAATGTTGCCACTAGAGTAGCGATGGGCGAGAGCCTCGCTTCTCAGGGCTACAAGTCCGGTCTCGTTGACTTCCGTCCTTATGTAGCGGTAAAGGCGCCGGTATTCTCCTTCGCCAAGATGACCGATGTCGATATCGCTCTCGGACCCGAAATGAAGTCAACCGGCGAGGTCATGGGTATCGATTACCACTATGCCCGGGCTCTCTACAAGGCAATGGTCGGCGCCGGCATGAATATTCCTGTCCACGGCTGCATTCTCATAACCGTAGCCGATAAGGACAAGGAAGAAATGAAGCAGCTGGCCAAGGCATTCTATGACATCGGCTTCAATCTCGTTGCTACCGAGGGTACCGCAAGGGCCATTGGTACGATGGGTATCAGTGCACAGGTTGTCGGCAAGGTACATCAGCGCAGCGCCGACATTATTCAGATGATTAAGCAGGGCCGGATAAATCTGGTCATTAACACACTGACTCAGGGTAAACACTCCGCAAACGACGGATTCAAGATTCGCCGCGCTACCGTTGAACACGGTATTGCCTGCCTGACTTCCCTTGATACAGCTTGGGAGGTACTGCGGGTACTGACCTTCATGCGTGAGCGCCGTCTCGTTTACTCGCTGGCAGTTCAGGACTATGTTGGAGGCGGTGACGATCTTGCCTGAAACTAAAAAGGAAAATCATATTACTGAAGTAATAGAGAATGTAAAGGTCTCCGATGGCGTATGGCACATCACGGTTAAGGCTCCGAAGCTGGCTGCGGCGGCAAAGCCCGGTCAGTTCGTCCAGGTGCTGGTAGAGGGAGCAGGTCTGCTCCTTCGCCGTCCTTTGGGTATTGCCGGTGCCGATGCGGAGCAGGGGACTGTTGAGCTGTTTTACCGCATTTTAGGCAAAGGAACAGCTAAGCTCACCGAGTACAGGGTAGGGGACAGCCTCTCCATTCTCGGGCCTTTGGGTCACGGCTTTGACACCTCTGCCGGTCGTGTCCTCGTGGTAGGCGGCGGTATGGGTCTGGCTCCCATCAAGTTCCTGGCTGAGCGACTGGAGAAGTGCGAGGCACTTCTCGGCGGCCGCAATGCTGCGGAGCTTTTCTGGACGAAGTACTACGAGCCGGCTACTGATGCCATGCACATCACTACCGATGATGGTTCTCTCGGTACCAAGGGTTTTACCGTAGCCGTTCTGCCGGAGCTGCTGGCCACCGGAAAATATGACCGGGTAGCAGTCTGCGGCCCGGAAATAATGATGAAAAAGACCTTTGAGATATGCCGCGAGCAGGGCGTACCCTGCGAAGTATCTCTGGAGAAACGCATGGCCTGCGGTCTTGGTGCTTGCCTCTCCTGCAACATTGACAGCACCGACGGCCGTCGTCTCCATGTTTGTCAGGACGGTCCTGTCTTCCGAGGGGAGGAGGTTTTCGCATGACCTACGATCCGCGTCTTGCCGTGGACATCTGCGGCATTCACATGAATACTCCTATTCTCACTGCCTCCGGCACCTTCGGTTTCGGTGAGGAATTTGCCGATTTCGTCGACCTGGAGCGACTGGGCGGCGTCATGGTGAAGGGTACCACCCTTCTGCCTCGCCGGGGCAACGAGGGTGTCCGCATCGCTGAGACTCCGGCCGGTATGCTGAACTGCATCGGTCTGGAAAACCCCGGTGCCGAGGTCTTCCTGAAGGAGACTCTCCCCCGACTGAAAAAATACAACATGAATGTCATCGTCAACATTTCCGGCAGTACTACCGAGGACTACGGTACGCTGGCAGAGATGCTGGACGTTGACGGCGTGGCGGCTATCGAGCTGAATGTTTCCTGCCCTAATGTCAAAGAGGGCGGCATCGTCTTCGGTACCGACCCGGCAGCGGCTTCCGCTGTTGTCCGGGCAGCCAAGGCTCACACGAAGAAGCCGGTCATCCTGAAGCTGTCTCCCAATGTTACGGATATCGTCATGATGGCAAAGGCAGTAGAGGAAGCCGGTGCGGATGCCGTATCCCTCATCAATACCCTTATGGGTATGGCCATCGACATCAGGACGAAGAAGCCTGTCCTGGGCAACATCACCGGCGGCCTTTCCGGCCCCTGTGTGAAGCCGGTGGCCCTTCGTATGGTCTGGCAGGTAGCCAAGGCCGTGAAGATTCCTGTCCTCGGCATGGGCGGTATCTCTACCGCCGAGGATGCCATCGAGTTCCTGCTGGCCGGTGCTTCCGCCGTAGTAGTAGGCACGGCAAATTTCGTGAATCCGTCTGCTTCCATGAAGATTGCCGACGGCATTGCCGCTTATCTTGATGAGCAGAAGATTGCTCATGTCAACGATTTGGTTGGCGCTCTGCAGGCGTAAATATACTGCGTGTACTGTGTGAGCGGAGAATAATATCTGACGAAAACACGCTTGCGCAGGCGTATCTGCACAACGGTTTTCCTACAGACATTATTCATCAGCATTTACATTATGGCAGAGGCAGTGAAAAAATGATTGTTCATTTTTTCACTGCCTCTTTTTTGATGTTGGAATGTTGAAATAGGGCTTAAAATGCTGATTAATTGTAACTTTGTATACAGTATAGAGTTTGAATTTTCGGATTTTTGACGGAAAAACTGGGAAAATTCACGACAAATAAACTAAAACAGACATTGACAACTGTGCGAATAGCCGCAATTCCTTGTGTTTTTTAATAATATTGAATACATAATAGAGAAGAATTGACAAAACTTTATGCAGACATATAATAAAACCGCAATTTGTTATGCATAATTATACCGTTTGTATACAATGTGCAACAAAAACAACATTTGCCAATATAAGGGAATCGCAAGAAAAGGGAGAGATACATTATGTGCAGAATCGGTTCCATAAAAAGTACAACCCCGGTAAGTCCGTCAAAAGCATTGGCGCTTATGCTGCCCCAGCAGGAAGGATATGACAACTCGGGCTTTGCAATGGTAATGCAGGACCTGTACGGCATTTTTGCCCCGTACAAGGACAAGCCGCTGCTGTCCCTGGCCTGCACCAAGGAAGGCGCCCGCATGGTTGAAGAATACATGGACAGCCTCGGTTTCGCACAGTTGTCCTCCTGGACTCCGGTGCCGGACAAGAAGCCGGGTCTGGACATCGTTCCCATGCCTTTTTACATTTTCCGCTGCTATGACTATCCCGCTCACTATGACAAGTTTGAGGACAGGGAAGCCCTGCTGCTTGACACCCGCCTTGCTCTCCGCAAGATGCTCACCGAGGCAGGGGAGGGCTATGTATATTCCTTCTGGCCGGATGTTCTGACCCTGAAGGAAATCGGCGATCCTCACGATATTGCCACTTACTTCCGCCTCTGGGATGACAACGGCGCTCTCATGGCAAAGAACATCATCGTTCAGTGCCGTCAGAACACCAACTACGCCATTGTCCGCTATGCGGCTCATCCCTTCTTCCTGCAGGGCTATACCCTCTGCGCCAACGGCGAGAATACCTTCACCACCAAGAACAGTCAGATGCAGAAATCTCTGAACAGAGGCTACATCGGATTCGAGTCTGACTCTCAGAACTTCCTCTACACCCTCCACTATGTTCACCATGAACTGAAGTGGCCGCTGAACTACTACAAGCATGTTATTACTCCGCTGCCCTTCACCGAGATGGAGAAGCGTGAGGACAAGGATGTGCTGCTGTCCATCAGAGAGTCCCTGGCTCATCTGGAAATCAACGGCCCCAACACCATCATTGCCGGTCTGCCGGACGGACGCATGATGACCTGCTGCGACAGCAAGAAGCTCCGCCCCATCGTCATCGGCCGCGATGACAACATGGTCTGCATGTCCTCGGATGTAGTCGGTCTGAATTACATAATGCCCGATAGAAATGTGGCACTGGATATATACCCCGGAGAGAGAGAAACTATCGTTGTTAACAACAACCTGGAGGTAGAAAGATGGAGACAATAAAAGTACAGAATGTGGCAGTCAGTGACCTGCCCTGGATAATTCAGCATGACCCCTCCAAGTGTACTCTTTGCGGAAGCTGCGTAGCCGGCTGTACCTTCAATGCTATCAAGCCGGTAGTCATCCGTCAGTCTGTCACCGTATCCGAAGGCGTACAGCCGAACCCGGTACAGAAAAATGAAGTCCGCACTGTCATCAAGCAGGTAGCAAGCCTCACCGATTTCTGCCGCGGCTGCGGTATGTGCGAGCGCGTCTGCCCCAATGACGCCATAAAGCCGGTGCTTAATCCTACACCCCGCAAGGATCTGCTGTCCAGAGATGCCGGCCCCATCAAGCGCGGCGGCCGTACCAATCTCAACGCTATGCACACCCTTGATAAAATCGTCGTCGGCCGTATCTCTCAGATGACCGACCCCTCTCTCGACGCCAACCGTCACACCTTCGACATCAGAGCACCCTTCGGCCGTGTCCTCGACTCCAAGGAAATCCCGGTAAAAGTTGTAGACGGCAAGCTGGAGCTGACCAAGAAGGTTCCGCCGGTACGCTGGATTTATCCTTTGATTTTCTCCGATATGTCCATCGGTGCTCTTTCTACCAGAGCCTGGGAAGCTATCGCTCTGGCTACCGCTTATCTCAATGAGAAGTGCGGCCTGCCTATCCGCATGGCCTCCGGTGAAGGCGGTATGCCGGTCAATCTTTTGAAGTCCGATTATCTCAAATACTTCTTCATTCAGATAGCCTCCGGTCACTTCGGCTGGAACAGAATCATCAAGGCAATGCCTTACATGAAGACTGACCCGGCCGGTGTCCTCATTAAGATCGGTCAGGGCGCAAAGCCCGGTGACGGCGGCCTCCTGCCGGCAGCAAAGGTTGCCGAGCATGTTCAGGCAATTCGCGGCGTACCCCGTGCTACCCTGAACTCCCCTCCGAACCATCAGGGCCTGTACTCCATTGAGGAATCCGTACAGAAGATGCACCTTTCCCTCAATGCTGCTTTCGGTTTCCGTGTACCGGTAGCCATCAAGTGCGCCGCCTCCGCTACTTCCGTAGCCGTATACAACAACCTTCTCCGTGACCCCTACAAGATTTGCGGCGGCTTCTTCCTGGACGGTATCATGGGCGGTACCGGCGCAGCAAATGAAATCTCCCTTGACCATACCGGTCATCCTATCGTATCCAAGATTCGCGACTGCTACATGGCAGCCGTTGCCCAAGGTAAAGCCGGCCAGATTCCTCTGTACGGCGGCGGCGGTATCGGCCTCACCGGCAATGCGGCAGCCGATGCCTTCAAGCTCATCTGCCTCGGTGCCAACGGTGTATTCTGCGGTCGTATCCTCATCCAGCTCCTGGGCTGCATCGGCAGCGAAAACGGCCGCTGCAACTCCTGCAACACCGGCAAGTGCCCGGTAGGTATCGCCAGCCAGGATCCCAGACTTGTAAAGCGTCTTGATGTAGACCGGGGCGCTCAGAAGATTGTTGACTATGTACTGGCCTTTGACCAGGAACTGAAGAAACTCATGGCTCCTATCGGCAACAGCAGCCTGCCGGTAGGCCGCAGCGACGCACTGGTAGCAACCGACAAGGCTATTGCCGATCAGCTTGGCATCCAGTACGCATGCTGACAGGAAGGGAGAGAAAACAATGTTTAGCATAGATACATTTATCGGCCATGAGCGTATGTCCACCGAAGACCTGCTGCTGAAAATTGAGGCGGCGGTTATAGACGGCGAAACAGAGTTTTACATTAACGCCAGCGGTCAGCATGATATCGGCGGCCCGCTCTGGAACAAGGACGGAAAGACCCTTCATTTCGAGGTAAACAATGCCGGTCAGCGTCTCGGCTCCATGTGCCTGCCCAATACGGAAATTCTTGCCCACGGCTCTGTGTCAGCAGATGCAGGCTGGCTGAATTCCGGCGGTATTATCACCATCCGCGGCGATGCCGGCGATACTGCCGGTCACTGTGCCGCCGGCGGTAAGATTTATATCGGCGGCCGGGCCGGTACCCGTACCGGTTCCCTCATGAAGCACGACCCGCTCTATGAGGAGCCGCAGCTCTGGATTTTGAACGGCACCGGAAGCTTCTCCTTTGAGTTCATGGGCGGCGGCCGGGCTGTAGTCTGCGGTGTCGGTGAGGAACACTCCGACTCCATCCTCGGCGAGCGTCCCTGCGTAGGCATGGTAGGCGGTGTTGTCTATGTACGAGGCAATGTAGCAGGCTATCCCGATGACATTGTGGAAGCAGCTCTTGACGAAGAGGATATTGCCTTCCTGACGGAAGGCATGCCCAAATTCCTGAAAGCAGTTGACCGTGAAGAGCTGAATGAGCGTCTTACCGACTGGGCTCAGTGGAAGAAGCTCCGTCCTCTGACCTTTGAAGAACATCAGCCCAAGCAGGCTCCGGACCTTCGCTCCTTCCGCCGTGAAAACTGGTTCAAAGACGGTATGTTTGCCGATGTCGCAATGGATGACGGCAATGTAATAAATACTGTAAACACCGGACTCTATCGTCTGAGAGTTCCCCAGTGGGAGAACGGCAAGTACGCAGCACCCTGCGAATTCAGCTGTCCCTGCGGAATTCCTACTCAGAAGCGCCTGGAGCTTATCCGTGAGGGCAAGCTGGAGGAAGCGGCCAAGCTGGTTCTTGAATATACTCCGTTCCCGGCTTCTGTCTGCGGTACCCTTTGCCCCAATCTCTGCATGAAGGCTTGTACCCGCAGCACCGTTGATGAGTCCGTACAGATTGGCGCTCTCGGCCTTCTGTCTGCCGAGACCCCGGTGGCTGCTCCCACTGAGGAGACCGGCAAGAATGTAGCCGTCATCGGCGGCGGCGTGGCCGGTCTGTCCGTAGCCTGGCAGCTTCGCCGCAAGGGTCACAGCGTCACCGTCTATGATGACGGCGAGCAGGTGGGCGGTAAGATTGAGCAGGCTATACCTCGTTTCCGTATGCCCCATGAGCGGCTGGAGAAGGAGCTTGCCCGCATCGAGTCTATCGGTGTCAAGTTCGTTCCCAAGACCCTTGTAGACGCAGCGAAGTTTGAAGAGCTGCAGAAGAATAATGACGCGGTAGTTGTCGCCGTCGGCGGCAGCCGCAATCGCTGCTTCTCCAACTGGGAGGGCATCGAGCATCTCACCATGGGCCTCGAATACCTGAAGGCTCTTAACCGCGGCGAATCTCCCCGTACCGGCAAGCGCGTTGTAGTACTGGGTGCCGGCGACTCCGGTATGGATGTGGCTGTCAGCGCCTACAAGCTGGGGGCTGAGTCCGTCGTTGCCGTCTGCCGCCGCAGACCGGCTGCCTCAGCTGAGGAGCTGGCTGCTTTCCGTGCTTTGGGCGGTGAGGTAAGAACCGGCTTCATGCTGTCCAAGATTACGCCGGTAGGTGTAACCGCTGAGGATGGCACCTTCATTCCTGCCGATCAGGTTATCGTTTCCATCGGTGAAGAGCCGGTACTGGATTTCCTGCCGAAGGATAAGGATATCCGAACCTACAACGACAACTGGCTTGTACCCAATGACGAGAAGCAGATTATGCCGGGCGTTTTCGCTGTAGGCGATGTTATCAAGCCGGGTCTTCTGACCGACGCTATCGGTGACGGTATCGGTACTGCTCAGGCTGTAGACCAGTACCTGAACAATGAGCCTATTACCCCGATTGAGAAGAAGCCGGTAATTCCGGCAGAGCGGCTGAATAAGGCGTACTTCCAGAAGTGCCATCACTGCAATCTTCCGGCGGCTGCTGATGAGCACAACCGCTGCATTTCCTGCGGTACCTGCCGTGACTGCAAGATGTGCATAGAGTCCTGCCCGGAGAAGGCAATCAGCCGGATTGACCTTGGGGATGGCAAGTGGGAGTATGTTTCCGATGAGAGCAAGTGCATCGGCTGCGGTATCTGTGCCGCTGTCTGCCCCTGCGGTGTTTGGAATCTTACTCCGAATCCGGAGCCGATCAATATGTATCGGACCTATGACCAGAAGCATTAACAGGAACCTTCAAAATCTGGTATACAGAAATACAATATAATTTGAAGTTTTTGTTGACAATTGTAAAGGGCAGTGGTAAACTGCAATCCGTAAAGCAAAGGTGCTTGGATACGAATAGTATCCGAGCACCTTTTTTGCTTTTCAAAATGATTTAGGGGGAATCTTGTATGTCTGTTGAAATTACAAAAGCGATAAGCGATCAGGTCTTTGGAGTCTGGTTCCTGTTAGGTGCCGCATTGGTCTTCTGGATGCAGGCGGGCTTTGCTATGGTAGAGGCCGGCTTCACCAGAGCAAAGAATGCCGGTAACATCCTTATGAAGAATATGGGTGACTTCTGTATCGGCACAGTTACCTTCATTGCCATCGGCTTCAGCCTTCTTCTCGGTGAAGATATGATGGGTCTGCTGGGCAAGCCCGGTTTCAGCATTTTCTCCGATTATGCTCACTTCGACTGGTCCAACTTCATTTTTAACCTCGTGTTCTGTGCTACCACCGCAACCATTGTTTCAGGTGCTATGGCAGAGCGGACGAAGTTCCTCTCCTACTGCGTATACTCCGCAATCATCAGCGGTCTTATTTATCCCATTGAAGCACACTGGATTTGGGGCGGCGGCTGGCTGGCCGAGATGGGCTTCCATGATTTCGCCGGCTCCTGCGCCATCCACATGGTCGGCGGTATCGCCGCTCTGGTGGGTGCCAAAATCCTTGGACCCCGCCTTGGTAAGTTCAGCTACGACAGGGAAGGCAATGTAACAAAGGTAAACGCTTTCCCGGGTCACAATCTTCCCATCGGCTGCCTCGGCGTATTCATCCTCTGGCTCGGCTGGTACGGCTTCAACGGTGCCGCAGCTACCAGCGTAGAGCAGCTTGCTTCCATCTTCGTTACCACCACCATTGCCCCGGCTGTAGCTACTGTAGTCACCATGGTTTACACCTGGGTTAAGTTCGGCAAGTCCGATATCTCCATGACCCTCAACGCATCCCTTGCCGGTCTGGTAGCAATCACTGCTCCCTGCGATGTAACCGATGCCTTCGGTGCCATCGTTATCGGCTTCGTTGCCGGTCTGCTGGTAGTATTCGGCGTATGGTTCCTTGATTATGTTCTCCACATTGATGACCCGGTCGGTGCCGTTGCAGTTCACTGCCTCAACGGTGTATGGGGTACCATCGCTGTTGGTCTTTTCGCTACTACCACCGCTCCCGGCAATGATGAGCTGGTCGGTCTTTTCTACGGCGGCGGCATGAAGCTCCTCACCACTCAGCTTATCGGCGTTGCAGCCGTTGCAGCCTGGACCTTCGTTACCATGGGTATCGTCTTCTCCGTCATCAAGGCTACTATGGGTCTCCGGGTAGAGAAGGAAGAAGAGATCAAAGGTCTTGACTCCACTGAGCACGGCCTTGCTTCCGCTTACCTCGGCTTCTCCATCATAGATGTATCCAACACCATGCTCATGGATGTCAATGAGAACACCGACCTCGGCAATGACGATTATGAAGCTGCTACTCCGGCAGAGAAGGCAATCGCCGTACCGGTAGTAGACCACAGCGTTGTATCCGCCAGCACCGGCATTTACAAGGTCGTCATCATCACCAAGCAGGAGCGTATCGAGCGCCTGAAGAAGTCCATGAACAACCTCGGTGTTACCGGCATGACCGTTACTCAGGTTATGGGCTGCGGCATTCAGAAGGGTGCCGGCGAGATGTACCGCGGCGTTGAAATCGATGCCACTCTCCTGCCGAAAGCAAAGGTAGAAATCGTCGTCAGCAAGATTCCTGTATCGGAAGTTATCGAAACCGCCAAGAAGACCCTTTACACCGGTCATATCGGTGACGGCAAGATCTTCGTATACGGCGTGGACAAGGTAGTAAAGGTCCGCACCGGTGAAGAAGACTTCGCTGCCCTGCAGGATGTAGAGTAAAAATACAAATAAAGAGGCCTCCCCGCCCGGGGAGGCTCTTTGCGTCAGAAAAAGGGAGAGAAAAATGGTAGAAATAACCGCAAACAAATGGCATGAGGAATGCGGCGTATTCGGCGTCTATTCTCATACTGCCGATGTAACAGGCTACACTTATCTCGGTCTGCAGGCACTGCAGCACAGAGGACAGGAGAGTGCCGGCATTGCCTACACCGACGGTGCCTGGATGGATGTGACCCGCGGCATGGGTCTGGTCAATGAAGTATTTCGTCATCAGGTACCCCACATGGAAAATCAGTACATCGCCATCGGCCATGTCCGCTACTCTACCACCGGCTCCAGCCTGCTGATGAATACTCAGCCCCTTATCGCCAACTATTCCGGCGGTAAGCTGAGCCTTGCCCACAACGGCAACCTTACCAATGCTGCCGAGGTTCGTCACCAGCTGGAGGAGACCGGCTCCGTATTCCAGACCTCTATAGATACCGAAGTCATTCTCAACCTGATTGCCCGCTCCCGAGCCGGCAGCATCGAGGAGAGAATTGCCGAAAGTCTGAAGAAGGTAAAGGGCGCTTACTGCCTTACCATCATGACCGAGAATAAGCTCATCGGTGCCAGAGACCCGCAGGGCTTCCGTCCTCTCTGTATCGGCAGGCTGGAGGATGGCTGGGTACTGTCCTCCGAGACCTGCGGCCTTGATGTAGTGGGAGCGGAGTTCGTCCGTGATGTTGCTCCCGGTGAGATAGTTACTATCGATGAGAGCGGTCTGCACTCCGTTCCCTTTGCCATGGGGCAGCAGACAGCCTCCTGCGTATTTGAGTACATCTACTTTGCCCGCCCGGATTCTGTCATCGACGGTCAGAGCGTCCATGATGCCCGCTTCATGATGGGCAGAATGCTGGCTCGCGAGAGCGGCTTCAAGGGTGACATCGTCATCAGCGTACCCGACTCCGGTACGGCCGCCGCCACCGGCTATGCCTTTGAGTCCGGCATACCCTTCGTTACCGGCCTTATCAAGAACCGCTACATCGGCCGTACCTTTATTCAGCCGAATCAGAAGAGCCGTGAGAAATCCGTCCGTCTGAAGCTCAACGCCATCAAGAGCGTGGTAGAGGGCAAGGATGTCATCATGGTGGATGACTCCATCGTCCGCGGTACTACCAGCGGCAAGATTGTAAAGATGCTGAGAGAGGCCGGGGCAAAGAAGATTTTCATGTGCATTTCTTCTCCTCCTATCGGTTATCCCTGCTATTACGGAATAGATACATCTGTCCGTAAGGAGCTTATCGCCGCTACCAAGACCGTAGAGGAGATAAGAGAGTATATTGACGCCGACGGACTGCACTTCCTGTCCATCGACGGTCTGAAGAAATCCTTTGACAAGATTGACCCGGAGCGCCTCTGCTATGCCTGCTTCGACAACAGCTATCCCATTAAGCAGGGCGAGCAGCCTCCCGGAGCCTCGAAGTACATCTTTGAAGAGCGGACTAAAAATCGGTGAATATTTATTTTGCAGTCGATGCCCTGTAGGGGTCGCCCGCAGGCGACCCGAAATAAAGGACGTCCTTTGTCTGACAGCGGGGCGGCTGCGGCCGCCCCCTACTACGCAGTAGTGCCGAAAGCCTCCCATTTAGGGGAGGTGGCCGAGCGCAGCGAGGTCGGAGGGGTGAATAAAGCTGGAGGTAGTCTTGTCACCCCTCAGTCGCCTACGGTGCCAGCTCCTACAAATATGCTAAGTTCATCCTTCACTTCATTCGGATATCACTAAGCAGTTTGCCTGGCTCGCACTAAATTCGCAAGCTCATTAAGTGCTCATGCGCACCTAAAGGGGAGCCTGTCGTATGAATATGATTAGATAAAAAAAGCCTGCTGCACAGTGGCTGTGCAGCAGGCTTTTTAGGTCCACAATTTATTCTTAATCCTTATCGTAGAAGGGCTGCTTGCCGAATACGATATGCTCCGGGAGAATAGGCAAATCACGGAACCAGGTGCCGGTAGCCCGATAGATTGCATGGGCGAGAGCCGGGGCGGGGGTATTGATGACCACCTCGCCGATGGACTTGGCACCGAAGGGGCCGGTCGGCTCGTAGCTCTGCTCAAATTCAGTACGCAGGACACCTACATCCTGACGGCTGGGAATCTTGTATTGCATGAAGCTCTCTTCAAGGGGCTTGCCGTTTACATAGGTGACATTCTCCATGAGAGCCATGCCGATACCCTGCGCGATGCCGCCCTCGGTCTGAATACGGGCCAGCTTCGGGTTGATTACCGTGCCGCAGTCAACGACTGACTGATAGTTGAGGATATCTACCTTGCCGGTGAGCTTGTCCAGCTCTATCTCTACCATGCCGACCATATAGGGCGGGGGAGATACCGGCGAGGAATGGCTGACGGTGACAGTACCGGAGTCGTTGGAATTCAGCTGCAGCTTGTAGGAAATATCCTTCAGAGAAACGCTCTGGTCGGTGCCGATGCGCTTGACTTCCTTGCCGGCAAATTCCATTTCTTCCTCGTCACAGCCCAGCATGCCGGCGGCTACATGGCAAATTTCCTTCTTCAGCTTCTCGCAGGCAAGCTCTGTGGCCTTGCCGGTAATGTAGGTAGTGGAGGAGGCGTATGAGCCGGAGTCGTAAGGCGAGTAGTCGGTGTCGGCAGACAGGACGGCTACATCATCAGGCTCGCAGTCCATGCACTCAGCTACCATCTGAGCGAGGATGGTATCAGAACCGGTACCCATATCGGCAGCACCGTGGATGAGATTGTAGGTGCCGTCATCGCTGAGCTTCAGAGTGGCAGAGCCTACATCAAGGTTGGAGATACAGGAGCCCTGCATGGCCATGGCCACACCGGCAGTGCGGACTTTGCCGTTGCCCATGTCACGGACAGGATATTTTTCATCCCATTTGAAAAGTTCCTTGGCCCGCTCCATGCAGCGGTCGAGAGCGCAGGCGTTGCAGGTCTCGCCGTAGTAGGCGTGCATTATCATGCCCTCGCGAACCATATTCTTCAGGCGAATTTCTGTGGGATCCATGCCGATTTTCTCGGCCAGCTCATTGACGCAGGACTCTACGGCAAATATTCCCTGCGGAGCGCCGTAGCCGCGGTAGGCACCGGCGGCCTGAAGGTTTGTGTAGACGACTTCGGTATTGAAGCGATAGGCTTCCAGATTGCCGGTGTAGAGTGGGATAGGCTTGGTGCCGGAGAGATGAACGGTCGTGGGGCCGTGCTCACCGTAGGCACCGCTGTTGGACAGGGTGTAGACATGAATTCCCCGGATGGTGCCGTCCTGCATGGCACCGAGACGGACGCTGACCTCCATCTCGTGACGGGGACTGCCGCATATCTGACATTCCTTGCGGGAGTATATGATTTTGGCCGGGCGCTTGGTCATCCAGGTGACGAAGGCCGGATATACTTCATTGACTGCTGTCTGCTTGGCACCGAAACCGCCGCCGATACGGGGCTTTTCGGTACGAATCTTGCTCTTGGGTATGCCGAGGGCATGAGACAGTATTCTGCGAAGATGGAAAACTATCTGCGTAGAAGAAATGACATGGAGGCGGCCGTAGCGGTCAATCTCCGTGTAGGCGCGGAAGGTCTCCATCATGGTCTGCTGGACGGCACGGATGTGGAACTTGTGCTCAATGATGTGGTCACAGGTGGCAAAGACAGCATCTACATCGCCGTGGGTATGCTCTTCGGCGGCAACCATGTTGCGCTTGTTGTCGCCGCCTACCGGCAGAGAAGCCTTCCAGTTGTCCTCGGGATGAACGAGGACAGGATTGTCTTTGGCCGTGTGGTAGTCAAGGACCGGCTCCAGCACTTCGTATTTTACCTTGATGACCTTCATGGCGGCGTCGACAGCTTTTTCGGTTTCACCGGCGATGATGGCTACCGGGTCGCCAACGAAGCGGACATGGCGGTCGAGAATGAGTCTGTCATAGGGAGACGGCTCCGGATAGGTCTGGCCGGCGATGGCGAAGCGCTCCTGCGGAACATCCTGCCAGGTGTAGACAGCCACGATGCCGGGGAGCTTTTTTGCAACAGCGGTGTTGATGTCTTCGACAATTGCGTTGGGGTGGGGGCTGCGGAGGAGCTTTACCACCAGAGTGCCCTGACCGGTAGTGATATCATCGACGAAGAGCGGCTTGCCCAGGAGAAGCTGCTCGGAATCTTTCTTGCGGTGTCCTTTGCCGACGACCTTGAAATTTCTTTCTGCCATGGCTTACTCCTTTCTGCTGTTCCGGAAGTTCAGGAAGTCGCGGATGCCTCTGAGCTGTCCGTCATAGCCGCTGCAGCGGCAGAGATTGCCTACGAGGAAAGCCCTGATTTCATCATCGGTAGGATTGGGGTTTTCCCGGAGCAGGGCAATGGTATTGACGATGAAGCCGGGATTGCAGAAGCCGCACTGCTCTGCCCCCTGATTGGCGATGAAGCCGATGAATTCCTTGGCTTCTTCCTGCAGGCCTTCGAGGGTCATTATCTTATGACCGGCGGCTCTGGCCGCCAGTACGGAGCAGGAGAGGACGGGAACATCGTCCATTAACACGGTGCAGAGACCGCAGTTGGTAGTCTCACAGCCGCACTTTACGCTGTAGCAGCCGTGCTTCCGGAGAAAATCCATCAGGAGCATATCGGCATCGACGGAGTCGGTGATGACCCGGCCGTTCACATTTATCTTTACTTCCATTACAGCTGACCTCCTATCTCCAGAGTGGCTCGCTGGGTGAGTACCTTAGCCAGATGGGTGCGGTACTCGGCACTGCCGCGGCTGTTGCTGTCGGTTTTTGCGGCAGCGGCGACGGCAGCAGCGAACTTTTCAGCGCTGTCATCATTTATCCCGGCGGCGAGAATGCCCTCGGTATCACGAATGAGAGCAGCAACGCTGGGGCGGGCACCGATGGCGGCGCGATATTCATCTCCCAGCTTCGACACGGCACAGGTAAGCACCGGGAAATCGGTCCGCTGGATACGCATGGCCTGATAGCTGATGGCCAGAGGCTGCTTCTTTACAATGATGCGGACGAGAATATCCCGGTCGTAGGGCTTCTTTACAAATTCCGCAAGGGGGATAATGCCGCCCTTGTGCATTTCAACATAGGTGTCCATGGCCTGAAAAACGGTCACTACATCAGAGAAGCCGAAGCGGCCGTATATACTGCCGCCGACAGTTGCTCCGTTGCGGAACTGAATGCCGACGATGTCCTGAACAGCCTTTTTCATACAGCCTTTTGTGTAGGCGTTGAGGCCGGGATGGGTTTCCAGCTGACGGAGCGTGACCATGGCTCCGATAGAGAACTCTGTCTCCGTTTCCTCAATCTTGTTCAGACCGAGGCCGCAGAGATCAATCATCGTCATAACGGTGCGGCCGGTCATGCGCAGCCACATCATGCCGCCCATAACACAGGCGGTCTTTTTTTGATTCAGCTCGTAGGCCTCGTCGAGACTCTGAGCTCTTACATAGTTTTTGATTGTAAGCATAGGTACCTCACAGTTTCTGCATACCGGTATAGATACTTTTATATTTCTATCATATCATATTGCCGTTTATCTTTGTAGTGGTAGCAGCGTATTCTCGTTGATTTAATTGATGAACAACGATTTCCCTTGCAGTAAAGCTAATGAGTCGGTATAATTTTGCTAGCGTTATGTTTATAAAAATACAATGAAACGGAACAGCTGATGATTTACTTTGATAATGCGGCGACCACGATGCCGAAACCGGCGAGCGTGACCGAGGCAGTCGTGGCAGCCATGAACAGCTTCGGCAACAGCGGACGGGCGGCTCACGGTCAGTCGATGGACGCATCCCGGACAATATATGAGGCGAGAGTGAGGTTGGCGGGTCTTTTTAATTGTCCGCGCCCCAGCAATGTGGTCTTTACCGCAAACTCAACCGAGGCGCTGAATATTGCCATCCGTGGTCTGCTGAAGCCCGGCGACCATGTTATCTCCACCGACCTGGAGCATAACTCCGTCCTTCGTCCACTTTACGATTTGGCAGAGCAGGGCGTTGCGGTGGATTTTGCGGCGGCAGACCGGCAGGGCAGGATTAATCATGACGATTTTTCTTCGCTGCTGCGGGAGAACACCCGGGCCATCGTCTGCACCCACGGCTCAAATCTTACAGGCAATCTGCTGGATATCGGGCGAATTGGACGCTTCGCCCATGAACACGGGCTGCTGTTCATCGTGGATGCTTCCCAGACGGCCGGAGTATTTCCCATCGACATGGCGGCCATGAATATATCGGTGCTGTGCTTTACCGGTCACAAGTCACTGCTTGGTCCACAGGGTACCGGCGGACTCTGTATCGCAGACGGTGTAGAGATAAGACCGCTGAAAAGCGGCGGTACCGGCGTACAGACATACCTGCGTCATCAGCCGCCTGAGCTGCCTACAAGACTTGAGGCAGGGACGCTGAACAGTCACGGCATTGCCGGACTGCTGGCGGCTGTCGGCTATATCGAGTCCGTAGGCATGGAGAACATCAGGGCAAAAGAGTCCGCATTGATGAAGCGGTTTTATGACGGTGTGAAAGAAATCCCCGGCATGAAGGTCTACGGAGATTTCGACAATGAGAAAGCACCGATAGTGTCCCTGAACTGGCAGGATGTCCCATCCGGAGAGCTGGCTGACGAGCTGGCCGAGGAGTACGGCATTGCGTCCCGGGCCGGTGCTCACTGCGCTCCCCGTCTTCACGAAGCATTGGGGACGAAGGGGCAGGGGGCTGTCCGTTTCAGCTTCGGCTACCACAATACCGAGGAAGAAGTGGACAGGGCACTGAGTGCATTGAGGAAGATTTGCCAATGAGAGAAAAGGAATTGCGCTTCGTAGTGACATTTCACACCACGGCAGAGGCTATGGCAGTGGAAAAGCTCTGCCGGGAAAAGGCTATCGAGGGAAAGCTCATATCCGCGCCCCGGAGCATCAGCGCCGACTGCGGCATTGCCTGGAGCTCCCCGCCGGAGCTGGCGGATATCGTTAGGGAAGCGGTACAGTCTGCCGGAATAGAAATACAGGGCTTCCATGAGGTCAGAGCATGAAGCGGCTCTGTGAAATGCTGGAAATCAGCCCCGGTATCACTGCCATTGTTGGCGGCGGCGGAAAGACAACCCTGATGATGACTCTGGCAAAGGAGCTGTCAGCGAAAGGGACGGTCATCGTGACTACCTCCACGAAGATTTTTCCTCCGACGGAATGTCCGGTGCTGGTTGAGCCCACCTGTGAGGAAGTGACAGAGGCTCTGTCATGTCATCAGGTTATCTGTGTGGGGGCGAAAAGCAGCGAAAAGCTGACGGCTCCCTCACTTGGTTTTCCCCAGCTGAGCCGACTGGCGGACTATGTGCTAACAGAGGCCGACGGCAGCCGTCAGCTGCCACTGAAGGCTCACGCCGATTATGAGCCGGTCATTCCCAATACAGTAAATCAGTGTATTTATGTCATTGGCATTGACTGTATCGGCAGCAGGCTTGCGGAGGTCTGCCACAGGCCGGAGCTGTTCGCCGCCTTGAACGGCTGCACCGTGGAGTCTATCGTGACGGCGGAGCTGGCGGCAGAAGCCGTGGAAAGGGAACGCCTTGCCCACCGTTACTTTATCAATAAAGCAGACGACAATGAGGGAATGAAAAAAGCCGCCAATCTGGCGGCGCTGCTTGACAAGCCGTCAGTCATTGGCAGTCTGCATAAAGGAGAATACAAATGCTTGTAGTCATCAGAGGTGCCGGTGACCTGGCCAGCGGCATCGCTTTGCGGCTGCTGCGAAGCGGAATCAAAGTCGTAATGACCGATTTGGCAAAGCCGCTGGCCATTCGCCGGAGCGTTGCCTTCTGCGAGGCAAACCGGCTTGGTGAAATTACCATCGAAGGAATTACAGCGAAGCACGCCGCGGACTGCAGGGAGGCAATGAGCCTCATGGAAGATGGCTTTCTGCCGGTGCTGGCTGACCCCGATGGAAGCTGTATCGGAGAGCTGAAGCCCGATGCGGTGGTAGATGCCATACTGGCGAAGAAAAATCTCGGGACAAGAATTACCGACGCTCCGGTGGTCATCGGTGTAGGCCCGGGCTTTACTGCCGGGGAGGACTGTCACGCCGTTGTGGAGACCATGCGGGGTCATACGCTTGGCCGGGTCATCTGCAAGGGGCCGGCTCTGCCCAATACCAACATTCCCGGTCTTATCGGCGGCTTCGCCGGGGAACGGGTGCTGCGGGCGCCGGCGACAGGTGTTTTCGAGGCGGTACTGGAGATAGGTGCCGTTGTGAAGCAGGGTGATGTCACCGGTTATGTGGACGGCAAGCCTATGAAGGCCACCATTGACGGTGTACTTCGCGGCCTCATTGCCGACGGCACACCGGTGAAGGAAGGCCTGAAGTGCGGTGATGTAGACCCTCGGGGAGACGCTTCCTACTGTCAGCTGGCCTCTGACAAGGCACTGGCTATCGGCGGCGGTGTTCTGGAGGCAATTCTTAATCTCAGCGGTATCCTAAGGAAGTGAGAGATTGAAGGAAGACATAAAGCTCACAAAGCTGGCCAAATGTGCCGGCTGCGGAGCAAAGGTGGGAGCAGGGGTGCTGGCCCAGCTCCTGACGGATATAAAGGTTCACTCCGACGAAAATCTTCTGGTGGGCTTCGACAAGAGCGATGATGCCAGCGTCTACAAGATAAGTGACGAGCTGGCCCTGGTTCAGACGGTGGACTTCTTTCCGCCCATTGCCGATGATCCCTATACCTTCGGCGCCATTGCCGCAACGAATGCCCTCAGTGATGTGTACGCTATGGGCGGCGAGCCGAAGCTGGCGCTGAATATTATGGCGGTGCCGGAAAAGATGCCGAAGGAGGCAGTCCATGAGCTGCTGCGGGGCGGCTATGACAAGGTCTATGAAGCCGGGGCGCTGATAACCGGCGGCCACAGTATCCTTGACGACGAGCCGAAGTACGGCCTGGCGGTGACCGGATTTGTCCATCCCGACCGTCTGCTGAAGAACTGCGGGGCGGAGCCGGGAGATGTGCTTTTCCTTACAAAGCCGCTTGGTATCGGTATTATCACCACGGCGGCAAAGGTGGACATGGTAAGCAAAGAAACATACCAAAGAGCAATAGAGCTTATGACCACCCTCAACAAGAGCGCCCGGGATGTCATCGTGAAGTATCGGGTGCATGCCTGCACGGACATCACCGGCTTCGGCCTCATGGGTCACTGCTGCGAGATGGCGCAGGGCAGCAATGCGGAGCTTCACATAGATGTGGACGGTATAGACCTTATCCCGGAGGCTCTGCAGCTGGCCACTATCGGCATCATTCCCGAGGGAGCCTATCGCAATCGCGCCTTTGCTCAGGAGCATGTGGATGAGGGAGGAGTCCTGCTGGCCAAGCAGGATATGCTCTACGACCCGCAGACTTCCGGCGGACTGCTGGTGGCTGTCCATCCGGAGGACGCAGAAGAAATGTATGAAGAGCTGAGAAAAGCGGTGCCCTCAGCGCAAAAAATAGGCATCGTAAAAGAATACGCTGGGGGAAAGTATATTTTCCTCCATGACAAAGGAGACCTAAAATGAATCCATTGATGATTGGTACCGGCATTGCCGTCGGTGCAGCGGCTGTTGTATTGACTATGATGGGAAACCCGGCAAATATGGGATTCTGTATCGCCTGCTTCCTGCGTGACATTGCCGGAGCCTGCAAGTTTCACCAGGCCGCGGTTGTGCAGTATGTTCGTCCGGAGATAGTAGGCCTTGTTCTCGGCTCGGCTGTCATGTCGCTGGCGGCAAAGGAGTTTAAGGCGAGAGCCGGCTCCAGCCCGGCGGTGCGTTTCGTCCTCGGTGCCTGCGTGATGATTGGCGCGCTTGTCTTCCTGGGCTGTCCGCTGCGTATGGTCATCCGCATGGGCGGCGGCGACCTCAATGCATACGTCGGACTGGCGGGATTTGTGCTGGGTATCCTCATCGGCATATTCTTCCTGAAGCGGGGCTTCAGCTTGAAGCGCAATTACAATGCAGCACCTTCTGACGGCTTCTCTCTGACCGGCACGCTGCTGCTGCTGTTCATCATCTTCGTAGCGGCTCCGGGACTCTTCGCTCTGTCTACGGCCGGCCCCGGTTCTAAGCATGCACCGGTATTTGTCGCCCTTGGCATTGCTCTTGTCGTAGGTGCCTTGGCCCAGCGTTCCCGCCTCTGTATGGTAGGCGGACTTCGCGATGCCATCATGTTCCGTGACTTCAATCTTCTCAGCGGCTTCGCAGCTATTTTCGTTACCGTCTTGGCCGGCAATATCCTGCTTGGCAATTTCAAGGGCTTCTCTACCTATCTGCAGCCTATCGCTCACGCAGCACAGCTGTGGAATCTGCTGGGCATGACCGCCGCAGGCTGGGGCAGTGTCCTGCTGGGCGGCTGCCCCCTTCGTCAGCTGATACTGGCCGGTGAGGGCAACGGCGACAGTGCTGTCACTGTATTCGGCATGATTGCCGGTGCGGCTATCGCGCACAATTTCAAGCTGGCCGGCGGTGCCGCAGCAGTGAAGGCCGGTGTCTACAATGCCGGCGGTATCGGTGTAAACGGTCAGATTGCATTGGGGATAATATTTGTTATACTATTGGCAGTGTCTGTCATGAATCTGCCGAAGGATAACGACTGAAAGGCGGAATAATAATGGTAGATGCAAGAGGTCTCAGCTGTCCGTTGCCGGTGGTAATGGTACAGAAGGAAGTAAACAAAAGTAACCCGGCCGAGCTGGAGGTCATGGTGGATGCCATGGTCTGCGTAGAGAATGTCACCCGCTTCGGCAAGAGTCAGGGCTACAGCGTAACGGTAGAAGAATGTGATGGGGAGTACAAGCTCCTTCTGAAAAAGTAAGATGGAAAAAATCGTAAAATCAATAAAGGAACAGATTAACAGCGGAAAAAACGCAGTCCTCGTGACCATCGTGGAGCAGGCAGGCTCTGCCCCCAGAGGGCAGGGGACACAGATGCTGGTGGGAGACGATGGACTCCTGGCGGGAACGGTGGGCGGCGGCGCTATCGAAGCCCGGGCTATCGCCAAGGCAAGGGAACTGATAAAGACGCAGGAAGCGGCTCTCATCAGCTATGACCTCTCCGGAGCGAACAAAGCTGACCTGGGGATGGTCTGCGGCGGCGGCGTTTCTTTACTTTTCGCTCCGCTTTCGGCTGAGGACGAGGCGGCTTGCCTGCTGGCAGATACACTGGAGCAGTCTTTGCAGAACAATATCCCCGGCTACCTCCGGCAGAGCCTGTCAGACGGCAGTATCAGCCTGCTGGATGAAAAGGGAAATGTACTGGCAGGGAAGGGAACTGCAGCCGAGGTAAAAGACATCGGCTACAGCGGCAAAACACAGGGCGATTGCTTCATTATGCCGATTCCCCTGAAGCAGCGGGTCATCCTCTGCGGCGGCGGTCATGTGGCTCAGAGCCTCGTGCCGGTACTGACCGGACTTGATTTCCGGGTGACGGTGGTCGAGAGCCGTCGGGAATTTGCCCGGCAGGAACTGTTCCCTACAGCGGAAAAGGTGCAGCTTGTCGATTACACGAAGCTGGCACAGTATATCGACCTGCAGGCGGATGACTTTATCATCATTATGACGCACGGTCATATCCATGACTACATCCTGCAGGAGCAGCTGCTGAGAGATGAATACGCCTATATCGGCGTCATGGGCTCCCGGCGAAAGATTGCCGCGGTGAATGAGAAACTGACGGCGGCCGGCATAAGCAAGGAAGCAATGGAAAGCGTTCACACGCCTATCGGTGTTGCCATCGGGGCTGTCACTCCGGCGGAGATAGCCATATCCGTAGCGGCTGAATGTATAGCGGTCAGGGCGCAGCGGCGGAAGATGACCGAGGGCTCCTGCCCAAGCACTTTGTGATTGAGAGGTATTTTATATGAAGCCTGCGGTTAAAGTGATGATACTGGACGACAGCGGTCAGAAATTCTTCGGTGAGGGCCCGTATAAGCTGCTGAAAACTGTAGAGGAGACCGGCTCCCTTCGTCAGGCGGCCATGAATATGGAAATGGCCTATACCAAGGCCCGCAAACTGCTGCTGAATGCGGAGGCCGGCTTCGGCGTGAAATTGCTCATACCGTCTATCGGAGGCGCTCATGGCGGCGGCAGTGTTCTCTCGGCTGAGGGTATCGCTCTGCTGAAAAAGTATGAGGAATATCGCAGGCGGTGCCGTGAGGCAAACGCCGAAATATATAAGGATGTATTCGGTGAATGACATGGCAGCTGGAATGACCCGCATCGGCTGTGTCATCATGGCCTCAGGACAGGGGAGAAGATTCGGCGGCAACAAGCTGATGGCGACCCTGACAGGCAAACCGTTGATAGACTACATTCTTCAGGCGACAGAGGGCCTCTTTCAGCGGCGGGTGGTAGTGACCCGTCACGAGTCTGTGCGGCAATACTGTCTGTCACAGGGAGCAGAGGTGCTTTTCCACTGTGAGCCGGAGAGGAGTGACACCATCCGTCTTGGTATCGAGGCAATGGCAGACTGTACTCACTGTATGTTCTGCATGGGCGACCAGCCGCTGATAAAAAGAGAAAGTCTGGAAAAAATGCAGCGGGCCGCTCAGACAGCGCCGGATAAAATTTGGCGATTTTCGGCAGACGGAGTGCCGGGAGCGCCGGTTTTGTTTCCCCGGAAATTTTTCCTCGAATTAGCCGACTTGCCGGCAGGGGAAGGCGGCGGATATGTAATCAGAAACAATCCATCGGAAATAATGGAAGTAAATGTTGATGTTTGTGAGCTGATGGATATAGACACCCCGGCTGACCTGCAAAGAATAGAGAAAATACTTGTGGATTTCGATTAAATGTCTTATAGTGGAGGGTAGTTTGTTTATAGGAGAGGATATATTCCAATGAAGAAAACTAAAATGTGGGATGCCTATCAGTTTGAGGCTCCTATGGGTCTCAAATTTGCCCTTCCTTTAGGATTGCAGCATGTACTGGCCATGTTCGTTGGCAATCTTACGCCGCTGCTTATCATCACCGGTGCCTGCGGAATCGTCGGCGATGAGTTCGCTGCCCTGCGCATCGAACTGCTCCAGAATGCTATGCTGGTGGCCGGTGTTGTTACACTGGTGCAGCTGTATTCCATCGGACCAATCGGCGGCAAGGTGCCAATCATCATGGGTACCTCTTCCGGCTTCATCGGAGTATTCAATTCCGTTGCCGCCAGCATGGGCGGCGGTATTCTTGCCTACAGTGCCATCATGGGCGCCTCGGTAATCGGCGGTCTTTTTGAGACAATACTTGGCTCGTTCCTGAAGTCCCTGCGCCGTTTCTTCCCGCCGGTAGTCACCGGTACGGTCGTACTGTCCATCGGTCTCAGCCTTATCGCTGTTGGCGTCAATTCCTTCGGCGGCGGCGTTACGGCAAAGGATTTTGCTTCGTTGGAAAATCTTGGCTTGGGACTCTTCGTTCTTATAATCATCCTGATTTTCAAGAATTCCAATAATTTCCTGGTCAGATCTTCCTCTATCCTGCTCGGTATCATCGTCGGCTATGTGGCTGCGGCTGCGATGGCTCTGTTCCTTCCGACCACCGGCGTTACCGCCGATGGCGTGACCTTTGTAAAGTCCTGGGTACTGAACTGGGACAAGGTATGGCAGGCTTCCTGGTTTGCAGTGCCTTCCATGATGCCGGTACCTCTGACCTTTGATATGCGTGCTATCCTGCCGGTTTGCATCATGTTTATCGTTACCGCAGTAGAGACTGTCGGTGATATCTCCGGTGTTGTGGTCGGCGGTATGGATCGTGAAGCTACCGAGAAGGAGCTGGCCGGCGGTGTAATGTGCGACGGTATCGGCTCCAGCTTTGCTGCTCTCTTCGGCGTTCTGCCCAATACCTCTTTCAGTCAGAATGTCGGTCTGGTAGCCATGACGAAGGTCGTCAACCGCTTCGCCCTTGCCACCGGTGCTGTCTTCCTCATTCTCTGCGGCCTTATTCCGAAGCTCAGCGCTGTCGTATCCATCATGCCGCAGGCTGTTTTGGGCGGTGCGGCAGTCATGATGTTTGCATCTATCGTCGTTTCCGGCGTACAGCTCATCACCCGTGACCCGCTGAATGCCAGAAATCTGTCCATTATTTCCGTTGCCCTTGGCCTCGGCTACGGCATCGGCTCCAACTTCGGCATCCTCAAACATCTGCCGGAGATGGTTCGTCTCATATTCGGCGGCTCCGGTATCGTCCCGGCTGCACTGGTGGCAATCGTGATGAACATCATGATGCCGAAAGACGAAGAGACAAAGGAAGAATAAGAAAAAAGAAATAATACGAGCGCCCTTGAATCGTTCTGGTTCAAGGGCGCTTTGTTTGTTTGAAGGGGTATCATTTTTATATTTATTAAAATATAATTTGCATACAATATTCTTTCGTTTTTAGGGCAAGAAATGTCATTTATGGGAAAAATTAGCTGGTGTTATAGGACTTTTTGCTATATAATTATAGTAGTATAAAGCAGGAAAATTTTGGAGGTTAAATTGGTCAATAATATAAAAAACAGAGCTTTAAGATAAGCATTGTGGAAAATAGATACTGCGAAAATAACCCGAAAAACGGAGGAATCTGGAATGAATAGAAAGATAGTATTGACAGTAGGACTTTTGGCGGCTATGTCCGTTAACGGTGTTGCCTGGGCAGCTTCCCCGCTGCCGCAGTTTGAAAAGGAAGCAATCGAGGATACCTATCGCCGAACCGGCGATAAGGAGCCTGAGATAGAAGCCAAGAACGACGGTCTGAGCGAGGAGCATCTGGGAAACACCGGTACAGCGGAAAATCCTGCCTTCTATGTCAAAAAAATCAACCTGACTGGCGAGCCTGTGGATGATAGATACGGCGAGTTGGCAGGCATACTGGCAAGCTATGAGAACAAAGACCTGGATATCGCGGCAATGCGCCGGCTGCAGGGCGATGTAACAAAATTCCTGCATGACAGCGGCTACACCGTATGTCAGGCGGTAATTCCTCCACAGGAAGTTAAGAACGGCGAGCTGGAGGTCAAACTTTATATCGCCAGATATGACACGATTACCAGAGTGCCTATTCCTGACGAGGAAAAGGAAAGAAGAACCAGGGTCGCCGATAGAGTGCTGGACAGATATGTCAGCCAGATTAAACCGGGTGAGCAGATTCGCGATGTCCGTCTGGAAAAGACCCTGAACCGCTTAAACGACCTGCCGGGCGTACAGTCTCGTGCGAACCTGTTCCCGGGCTCTAAGCCGGGCACTACCGGTCTTAACCTTGATATTGAACGCAGACCGGTCTGGAACAACTATGTGTTCTTTGATAATGGCGGTACCCGGGCTACCGGTCGCTATCGCTACGGCTTCTACACGGAAATCAACAACCCCGGTCAACAGGGTGACAAGATTGGTATCAGCGGCATGGCCAGCAACGGTGATTTGTTGGGCGGCAGCATAAAATACGAGACACCTGTAGGCTACAGAGGCACCAGAATGGGCGTGGCTTTCAGCCTCACCGATTATGACAGCCTTGATGAATTGAGCGGCACCGGTTACTTCAACACCAGGGGACGCAGCCTCGGCTTCAGCTACTACGGCTACACCCCCATATATCGCGACAAGAGCAATCGCGTGCATGCGACCTGGGGCTACGACTACAGAAAAATGCGGTCCGAATTTACCAACGACGATTACAAAAAGCTGTTGCCCAATCTGCGTGAAAACAAGCGTCATAGTCATGTAGGTCATATAGGCATCAACGGCAGCGAATATGAGAAAAATCGCTTCACCTGCTATGATGTGACCTACTGGTTTGGCAATGTCACTACCGACAGCGACTTCAGCGGCAAACGCGGCAGTGACACCGACGGCGTTTTCCATAAGGCAACTGCGAACTTTACCCATATCATTTTTGACGGTAAGGCCAACTACCGTGTAAACATGAGCGCGCAAATCGCCAACCGCAAGCTGGACAGCTCCGAGCGCTTCTATATAGGCGGCATGAACAGCGTAAGAGCATATCCCGGCTCGGAATTCAGCGGCGATAATGCTTTCTACTGGTGTGCAGAGGCCCGTCATCAGATTGGCAACATAAAAGGTCTGGAATTTGCCGCCTTCATCGAAGGCGCAGACGCATACCGCAAGCGTGCCTAAGCAAACGGTATTTCACACAGAACCCTGCAGGGCTGGGGTCTTGGCTTGAGATACCGCAAGGACAACGATTGGCATATCACCTTTGACTGGGCGCGTCCTATCAACAGGGATAAAGTAACGACTGAAAATAAACAAAGTAAATATCGTATGTGGCTGCAGGTCTACAAGATGTTCTGATTAGAGAAATTTGCTCTGTTCTCTGTTGAGCAGGACGAACCTGCCCAACAGACTTGATACATCGAAAGGAACCATCGAATGAAGATAACAAGGAAACAAAGAAAGAGAAATCAATTAAAAAAGAAAATACTGAACAGAATCAGAGCCGCGCTGGCCGGCGTAATGGCTATGTACGGCACTACTACCTTTGCGGCTGTTGATAACCACGCCCTGCCTACCGGCGGCCAATTCGCAGCCGGCAAAGGTACCATTATGTCTGCCAACGGCGTAATGACCGTTAACCAGACAACCACAAATGCGGCAATCAACTGGGAAACCTTTAATGTGGGCGCCAACGCTACCGTTAATTTTAACCTTAACGGTGCGCAAACCGGGCCATACAATGTATTGAACTATTCTACCAACGGCGGCGTGGCCTCCGAGATTTACGGCCGCTTAAAGGCCGGTGCAGAGGCTAATGTCTGGCTGATTAACCCCAACGGTGTAATCATCGGCAAGGGTGCGCAGATTGATGTAGGTCATATGCACCTTGCTTCCTATGGAATTGAAAATCCTGATACTGCCTTGGCAAGCTGGGGTGGCGGCTCTTTACCTGCTTCGGCCATACATACCGACGCCGAATTGATGAGCATGGGCAATGTCTATGCGAACTCAATTTCTTTTGACGGCGGGCGGGTTGTCATTGATGCGGATAAGCTGTATACCTTTGAAGGTGATAAGGTAGAGCTGGGCGCGCATTTTGATAGTAAACACGAAGTAGAAGGCAATTTAGTAAATAATGTTACGGATGATAAGGTTTACTTGGGTGTAACAGGCAATAATACAGCAACTTTTGTTGCAACATCTGTAGCAGCTTCCAATGCTAAAAACCATACCTCTCATGCTGTACCTTCAGGCAACTATCTAACCATCAATGACGATGCGAAAGAGATTGTCGTCGGCTATACTGCTTATGATGCAGAGGCTAATGCGTATGTAACCGGTCAAAAAGGCTCCTACGAGAATTCGCAAAAATGGCGCAATATTTATGCAAATGTTAATGGTACTTCTACTCGTGTAGGCTTTGCCTGGGTAGAGGACTCTACGCAGCTGGAGCGTATTGGTGAGTCTAATAATATTCTAAATAAAGACTTCGCCTTGAAGGACGGTATTGCGGCTATCAATACGAAAGAACTGGACGGCGGTAAGGGCTTTAATCCGATTGGTAACGACCCAACTTCTGGAGGTACTGCTTTTACCGGTAAATTTGATGGCCTGGGCTATGACATTTACGGCTTAACCATTAACCGCCCTGACCAGGACGATATTGGTATGTTTGGTCATGTAGGTGACGGTGCCGTCATTCGTAATGTAAATCTGGTATCCGGAGCTATTGTCGGCAACGATAAGGTTGGCGGCGTTGTTGGTCATGCAGCTGCCGGAAGTACTGGCATCAAAATTGAAAATGTAAGGAACTCCGCCCGCGTATTGGGCGTGAATAATGTCGGCGGTATTGTTGGTAAAGCAGAAGGTAGCGCGACCGCTAAGGTTAATATTAAAAATGCGGAAAATGTAGCTTTGATCCGCGGCAATACCAATGTGGGCGGTATTGTTGGTGAGGCTGCTTATACTGATGTTACCGGCGAGACCTTTAATACCGGTGCGGTCAAGGGTATCGTAAATTTCAAATTGGCTGATACCGGATATGCAAGCAAAACTGCCGCTGAACTGACAGAGGCGACCTATGCAGTAAGTCAGGAAAGACCGGCGGATGATAAATTGCGTGTCGGCGATACGATTTATTTAACAACTAATCGTGCCCGCTTTCATATAAAAATAGTGAAGGCGGTTATAGGTGGTGATGAGTATACTGAGAACATTCCAGATCTAACAACATTTAATCCGGGCGATTATATTGAAGGTACCTATTACGGTGTAGGTCTTGCTGATTCTGACACTAAAGAACGTGATGCAAAGCTTTCTGTAGAGCCGGACGGTAAATTTAAATTACAAACTGATACTAGCCCAACGGGCACAAGTAAGAAGGATTGGGCGACCAGAAATAATGCTTCTTATTTTTCCAAAGAGTTAGCGCCTATACCTGCTTCACATAACGTAGGCGGTATTGCCGGTGCTATGAATAATTCCAATGTTGGTAACGCCGGCTTCCAGATTTATAACGATGTTGAAATTGAGGGCTGTTACAATGTTGGCGGTATTGCAGGTACATTTGCGACCGGTACGGTGCAAAATGTAAAAAACAATGGCAAAGTTGAAGCCACCGGCTACACCGACAACGAATATCATTTTTGGACATCTAACCAAAATGATACTTATGAGTCAGGTGCTTCCTCTGATGTATATAAAACATTTGACGGCAAAAGAGATGTACTTGTTGCTAATGCAGGCGGTATAGTCGGCTATGCAGCTGGCACTACGGACACTTCAAATAAACCAACTACCTTTATCAAGGATTCGGTTAATAGTGGCGATGTAATAACCGTTACTGCACATGAAAGCAACTATGACTATCATATTTCCGGTAATGTGGGCGGTATAGTTGGCTATGCCGCAACCGTTAATTCCTCCGGTAATGTCATAAGAGATAACAGCGCAGTAACCGGCTATGGTGTTCTAATCCAAAATGTGGAAAATCAGGAAAACATTATCAGAGGTGCGCATAATGTTGGCGGTATTGTTGGCGACCTGCTAAATGCCAAGGTCCTCGATGCTACTAATAACGGCGGTGATGTTGCGGCAACCGGTGCAAGAGCGAAAGACGGCAGCGGCTTCTCAAAAGAGTCGGTACGCTCAAACGCAGGTGCAAATGTGTATATGACCGGTAACATCGGCGGCGTTGTTGGCTATATGGAAGGACAGCAATCATATCTTGACAATGTGCGTAATCGAGGGACTATACATACCTTTGATTCTGTCGGTGGGACTGTCACACAGATTAATCGTGCTTCAAATATTGGTGGTATCGTTGGTAAGGTATCATATCGCGATAAGACCAAGGCGTTAGCTTTCAAAGCAGATGGTAGCGGTTTTGATAATACTACGATGTCGCAGAGTGCTGCTGCTGTTTCCCCAGTGTCTGTTACTAACATTGAGGGTGCAGCCATCAGAAATGCTGCGAATACGGGCACGGTCATAGGCTATACGGATATAGGCGGTATTGCCGGACAGATGTTTACCGGTGAGATAGAACGCTCCTATAATCTGGGAAATATTCGTTCTTCGGTTGCGAATGCCAGTGAAAGTCAGCAGGCTAATATGGGCGGCATCTTAGGCGATGTAACAGCCCAGGCTACCGGCTTTGTCAGAATGTACGATGTTTATAATGCCGGTGTCATTGGCGACTCGACCTTCGAGACTTATGGTATTCATGTCGGTGGTATAGCAGGGCGTTTCCTTGGCGAGATTGAAAAGGCTTATAATATTGGCGATATCTATGTCGGTGCCAGCGTTAATGGCGGTATTATAGGCTATGCGCAAGCTAATAAAATCAGCGGCTCGTTAGGTTCGGGTGATCCAAATAATTTTAACAATGTAACGCTGAAGGATGTATTTAATGCCGGCAACATCCTTGTTTACAAGCGGACTGGGGGCGACACACAGGTAGGCGGCTTGATTGGCGTTACAGAATCAGTGCAATCCAGAGGCTCTTCGGCCGGTGCCGGTACGATTAATATTGAAAATGCGTATAATATTGGCACGATACGCTCCATTGCCAATAATAATAAAGCAGGCGGCTTAGTTGGTCACATTACAAGCGGTGGGGTTAATATTACAAATGCGTATTCTACCGGTGAGATATATTCGGGAAAATTGGACGGAAGTATTCATAATGGTACCGTTAATGCGATAGCACCCGGTGGAGCGAACTTTACCAATGTATATTTTATAAGACCGGAAGATTCCTCGAAATTTCCTTCACCGGTATTAGGCTCCGGTGTAAAGGCTATTAATTACAATACCAGATATGATGTTGCCAGCTGGCAAAATGGTTCTAATAAATTGGTTGATAGTTATGCCTCAACTGCAACGACAGCAGCTCCATTTACCGGGAATTTTAGAATGTACGAAGGTACAGACGGCAGTATTGGCAGTACCCTGCCTATTTTGAATGCTTTTAAGCCGCATATTTCAGATGTTATTAAAACTGACGGGACTACATTAGGAATAGCCACTGTCCAATATGGCACGGAGATAAATCCATTACTGACCTTTGTCAACCTTAACAGCCCTGGTTCTGTGCTGGACTTAAATTACGCTAGTGCGAAAATTTCAGGACGCGGCGGTCTGGTTGTTAATAATGGTGGCTTGAACATTACGAATGTAAACAGCGATGCTTATTTCTCCGGTACATTTATGGCTGATGGTGGCGACCTGACTATTAATGGCGACACCAGTGCACTGAATCTGGCCTCTGATTCAAAATTCTATGGTAAGAATGTTACTATCACAAATACCGGTGATTTGAATTTTAATGGCCTCATTTATGCCTATGGTGGAAATGTCAACTTAGAAGCCAAAAATATTACTACATACGGCAAAATAACCTCTGCTTCAAATGAGTACAAGGAACTGCTTTTTGATCGAAACAGAAATGGAAAATTTGATGATGGTGAGGATGTTTATACTATTGATAGGACGGATAGCAGCAATCTTAAACTGTCCATTGAGGGTGTAGCTAACACTGCGGCAAAAGCAGCATATTATACTAAGAATTATACTTACCTGAACGAGAGGACATCGGCTGTTACTCCCAATGTTCCTTACGATATTCCTACTAAAGCATCTCAATTTGACAGAGTGGTTGATATCGATGGTACAGCCGGTAATATTAATGTCACGGCTGAGCAGAAGGCTGATTTATATTTAGGTATTAATAAGTCCGGTAAGATTATGTCCGATGGTAATGTCAATATCACTGCCAAGGATATTTTCGTAGACAGCGATATGACAATAGGCACCTCCAATCCCGGTTCATCGGTGGTAACTCTGACCGGTGATTCCGTAGTATTTGATATGTCCAATATGGGTGCTACAACCAAAGGAATTGACAAAAAGGTTCTGATGAATAAGGTGCTGGATGACTTTAGCGGTGCCGATAAGAACAGAATTGTCATTAAAGACGCTGCCGGTAAATCCATAGGGGATAAGGGTAAGATTATCTTTGATTTCTATATCGGTAATGTATTAGACTTCGAAAAATATGATAGCGGTTCCACACCGTTTATTGAACGCTTAAACTCCTTGAATGCCAAAAATGGAGATGAAAAGGCTAAAGTGTTCCTGTGGATTTCCAATGCGGAGCAGCTTAAGGGTTTGCAGGATATGTACGCCGTTGGTGCATCTGCCAGTGGAGTTGCAGATTTAATAACCGCAAAAAATAATGCTGAAAGCAACAAAGCTAATGTTTACGCCAACACGGAAGCTGATTTGACAACTACTTATTCGGAATCGGTAATAGCCGATAAATTGAAGGATGCTAAAACTGCAAGTGGCTATAAGGATAAGGAGGATGCTTATCAAACAGCGAAAGAAGCAGAGCAAACGGCGTTCGATGAATATGTAGAAGCAAAAGAGAAATATGATCAAACCGGGGATCCAACAGATAAAGCTGCCATGGATGGCAAATATGCAATTTACAATACTAAAATTGCTGAAACGAATGAGGTATACAATAAAATGCTTGATAAGGAGCCTGAGCTGTTGGCTAGCATCGAGTATGCAGAATATACCTCTTTGTTGGCAGAAAGGAATAAAAGACTTCTGCAACGCCAGGCGGCGGACGATGCTGTTACAGAAGCTGAAAGGCTCTTAAACGAGGGTCAGGCGGCACATGCAGAGAAAGACCTTATATTAAAAACTAATTTTGCCCTCAAGAATGATATTGATGCTTCGGAGATTGTTGGCTTTGAATCTATCGGCCTCGTTCACAATGGAACCGGTTATGTATATGGCGAGTATACAGGTACCTTCGATGGCATGGGTCATAACCTGAACTCTCTGACTCCGGACAGCAATGTAGCCGGTAATACCGGTCTGTTTGCTGCTATTGGTGAGAAGGGCGTAGTCACGAATCTGAACATCAATGCTTCTCGTCTGGTGGGCACTGCTTCCCGTGTCGGTCTGGTTGCCGGTACTAATAATGGCGTTATCAAATCTGTTAACACCTTTGGCAACACTGTACGAGACAAAGACGACACCGGAAGTACGCCAAAGTTCGTCGGCGGTCTGGTCGGCTTCAACGGAGAGCATGGCGTTATTGTTCACTCTACGGCTGAGGATGTTGTATACTCCGACAGTGCCAATACGCAGGTAGATGTTGGCGGTGCTGTAGGCATGAATGCCGGTATTGTGTTCCAGACCAGTGTTAAGTCCGATGTTTCCGTAGCCGAAGGTGGCGCAACCTCCTTGGGCGGCGTAGCCGGTGTGAATGCCGGTTATATGAAAGATGTTGACGCTTTCGGTGTAACCGCCGGTCTCTATGAGCACAAGGGTGGTGCCGATGCGGGTAAATTCATCGGTGCGGGTAATGTCGGCGGTATTGCCGGTGAAAACCGTACCGTATATCGTAATGCGCAAAACCAGGGCGGCAAGTCCACTGCCGGTAACAAGTATGAAATCAGCACTGTTGATGACAAGGTAGTCTTTAAGGTTAATGGTACGGTAGTCGGTACCTCAGAGGCCGATGCTGTCAATGGAGCGGTAAATGTTTCCGAAACCGGCGGTACCATTGCCGATGCTTATAATGACAGCCATGTCAAGGGCTGGAGCAATACCGGCGGTATTGTAGGCAAGAACTTTGGCGCTAATGATACGCTGCTCATTGGAAATATTAAGAATACTGTTTCCGGTAAGGTTTACTATGTGGCAAATGCCGGTGATGTAATTGCCGGTGAAAATGTCGGCGGTCTGGTCGGCGTGAACGATGGTGAAATCAAGGGTAAGGCCAGTGAGTTTACTAATATACAGGTAACGGTTGATGCAGGTACTCCTGCAACGGTCGTTATCAATAGTCAGGGTGATATTACCGGCACGAGTGGCTCCACTGCCATTGATGATGCTGCCAAGAAGTTCTATAGCGAGCTGCTGGTTGGCACCGAGGAGGAGCCCAGTCAGATTATCTACGGTCGTAACTCCGGTAAGATTGTTGCTAAAGCCGGTATGGAGTATGAGAAGAATCAGAAAGCGGCTACTACCGGCTACAATGTAGGCGGTCTGATTGGCGTGAGCGGCAAGGATGCAGATGTATCCAATCTGCTGAACGGTAAGGCTGCTTCTGTATATGGCAAGGTTAATGTAGGCGGTCTGATTGGTGAGAATCAGGGCGTCCTGCAGAAGTCTATCAACCTGATGCAGAACAACGAAATTTCCGGCGCTATGAATGTAGGCGGTATCGTTGGTAAGAATACCGGTGTTATCGTCGGTATGAAGAATACCAACAAATATAACATCACTACCAATAAAGACTATGTTTATCAGGGTGACGGCGGTCATGCTGACGGCAGTCTGAAGGTTGCTATTGATGGTGCCTATACTAAGGATGGGACGCAGTATGCCTCCTATTTCGGCGGCGTTGTAGGCCTGAATGGCATAGGCGATAAGGGCGAGGTCGGTGTTGTGGCTGATGCTCTGAACTATGCTAATGTTACCTTGAATGATGCTGCTTTCTTCGTAGGCGGTATTATTGGCCGTAACGATGGCAGGGTGGCCGGTGCCGGCTCTAAGATTTATAATCCCGCACATGATATAGATACCGGCAAGCCGACATATCTGGATTACAAGGTGCAGGGCTATATCCGCAATAGGGGTGCTGTTGGTAATGAGAACGGTGATTTCATCGGCGGCGTAATCGGTCAGAACAATAGCGCTGTCTATATGACCGATGTTACTAACGACCTTACCGGTACCGTATTTGGTAATAAATATGTAGGCGGTATCATTGGCCAGAATAATGCTATTGTGACCGGTGGCCGTGACAGAGAAAATGTCAATAATCCCTTGAACACTGTTGCTGACGGTAATTTCTATAAGTATGATGTCTATAATAATGGTAAGGTAACAGGTACTAAATATGTAGGCGGCCTGATTGGCAATAACAATGGTACTGATTATAGAGCAGTCAATACCGGCACTATCCAGCTGGCGTATAACACCGGCGTGGTAGCAGGTACTGACTATGTAGGCGGTATCGTTGGCTTTAACAGCGGTACTGTTGACCAGGTATTTAACTCTACCAGTGCTTATGATGCAACCGGTGCGGAAATTGCTGTTGCTGATCGTGGCGTTAAGGGCGATGACTATGTAGGCGGTCTGGTCGGTCAAAACACCGGCACTGTTGCGAACTCCTACAATGTCGGTGCAGTAACAGGCACTAACCATGTTGGTAACGCAGTAGGCGAGAATAGCAGCACGGGTATTGTCTCCAGTGTATATGCCACTAATGATACAATCGGCAGCCATCTGATAGGCCACAATGCGGGCACTATCCAGAATACTGTTTCCTTCGTAAGTGGCGACAGCACTGCTAACAGGCTGGCGCTTACGGAAAAGGAGCAGTATGATGCTGCAACCTATGTCGGCTTTGATGCCTCCAAGTGGCATTTCCAAAACGGCGCTTCTACGCCGCTGCTGACGAACTTCCTGACCAATACCTATTTTGTCGGCGATGCAACCGCGGTTTACAACGCTAAGAACCAAATTACCTTCGTTGGCAAGCCGGAGGAACTCACTAAGGGCGGTCAAAAAGTTTACAGAGCCAAAGTATATGTAGCGGATATAACCTATCTGGCTGAAATGGAAAGTGATAACTTTACCCACGCAAAGTATGTAGGCTTTGTGTATGCCGCTGATGAAACCGGAGACCATACGATTGCTGATTTCTTCAATACCTATAATAAGCTTGGTAACGAACAGAAGAATCTGATGATCGGCAACACTACTACTGCCGGCAGTGATGGTAAGACTCATGCAGGCAGCTATACTCTGCTGACCTCGAATCAGATTAATACGAACTACATATATGATTCTACCCCTGACGGCATCGATAAAATCGACGCAGCTAATCCGAATATGCTGGGCTTTAAGTTCTTTGAGGTAAAGAATGCCCCGACTGGTACCACCCCGCCGACGCCGGATTCTCTTGACGGTCCGGTTGTTCCGGCAGGGAAGGACCCGGATACGCTTCCGCCGCTGGTAACTCCGAAAACTGACCCGTATAATCCGGGCGTAGGCGTTCCGACTACTCCGGCTCCGCAGCTGAAGATTACTCCGGCTCCGCTGGATGTATCCTTGAGCGATGTTTATAGAGACTATGGTAACGCTACAATTAAATCCGGCAGCTATAGTGGCAATATCACCGGTGGTATATTGGGGACTGATGATGTAACCCTGTTGGGACTGACGAATATCAACGATAGTCAGGCATTCCCCAATAGCGGCAGTCGTATTACCAATAATGTCGGCGCGTATGACTGGACCGCGGCGGCTGTGCTGGGCGGCGCAAATGCGGGAGATTACCGCGCGAGGGATAGCGTCACGGGGGATAGCGTGTTGAAGGGTAAATCTCATGTAGACCCGGTCAATCTGACGGTTCAGATTGGCAATACCGAGACTGTTTACGGTACGGCATTTGACCCGGCTACTTATGGCTTTAGCCTTAGCGGTCTGGTTAACGGTGATAGCGCAAGCAGTGTCAGCGCTGAAATCAACGGACTGAGTGGCGGCTATAAGAATGAAGCGGCGGCGGGGGGAGCTCATACTTTAGCGGGCAAGATTACCGCGCCTAAAGGCTACTATACGGGTGCGCTGAAATTCAATAACACTATACCTAACCTGAGCAACTACAACCTTACTGTGCTGGATGGCAATGCTGCTGTTCATCGTGCTTTGGTTTATGTACAGATTCCGATTGAGCCCGGGCAGGAGCCTATCACCAATCCGGACATAAACGGCAAGGTAAATGTTATTCCTAATGATGACCCTGTCATCTTTGGGCCGGATAAGTACAAGCCGGATGCTCCGAATCCGAAGAAGCCGATGCTGGGACCTGACTCTAATTATTACGGTGCAGGCGACAGCTATCAGGGCGACCCGAACATCGAGTATATCTTCGTCAATGAGCATGATGCTGATTTGCCGCTGAAGGTTGAGGACATGTACCCTTGGATGGAGCACGACCATTACAGCGCCGGTCATCAGGAGCATTGGCGTGAGCGCAAGGCTGAGGTGAAGTTTGTCATCGGTGGTGCGGACTTCTTCAACAATGTTGTTATTGCTCAGCCTAACTACGAGCTGGTAAGCAGAACTCCCGCAGCAGAAGCTGAGGACGATGCGGCTCTGAATGAGTAAGCTGAAAAGTTAAAAAGAAAAACAGTCTCTATCGCGAAAGTTTGACGCGGCAGAGACTGTTTTTGGGTGAGTATGGTATACTTAACCTAGTGAGTTAGATGTATCCAAGAGTGATATTTAGTTGGACTGACAAATGGTAGGCACATACGGAGGGATAATAATGAGTGACTTGAAAAATAAGATGAAGAAGTTTGAAACTATGATAAATACTGCAGACGATGCGTTGGCGGAAGAGTTAATAGCGGCGGATGCTTCCTTCTATACGCCTGCATCACCTGAGCCTTTGTATGGAGGCAAGGGTTATTTGTCTGTGGTACATTGGATGCGTCAAGGTTTTTCTGATGTACAATGGATTATCAAGGATTGCGTTGAAGAGGGAAATAAAGTTGCTGTACTTTGGAATCTCGCCGGTACTCATGATGGAGATTTTATGGGGCAAAAGGCAACCGGCAACAAGCTTAATACTACCGTGATGAATATCTACTATTTTAATGATGCAGGAAAAATTGTTAATGATGTTGCGGCAGAAGGAATTTTTGGGGTTTTCAAAGCTTTGGGTTTGGCAAAGTAATAATGTTGTAATTCAAGTGGATGTTATTAGATTTTATCTGCCAATTTCAAACAAAGTACGAATTAATGGACAGGTCGGAGAGTATATTTAGACCGAAAAGTAAAATTTGAAAATGAAAAGGAGAAAAATCAAGGTATATTATGAAAATTCCATTTGCAAAGCGAATACAAGATGCTATGGGAGAGCGTGCTCCTAAAGAGTTTACCGGAGGAAAGTGGGGAGGGAAGGCTTATCCTCATATTTTTCTTGATATGAAATATAATTTCATAGATGGTAAATACCCAAATAAGTGCGACATAAAAGGAAATCTTTTTGGTGAAAATAGAGAGATAAAATATCATATTGGAGCAGCTAATTCAAATTCATCACAAGTTATGTGCATTAATTTTTTCAAGAAGTTTTTTGAGAAAGAAGAGTGGGAAGGTATATTGATAAAGACACTTGTGCGGGTTGGAGTTCCAATATCCTCAGATAAGATAAAATATGCCGTTTTTGAGTATGAGCCTGATTCAGCAGAGGGTACGAATTTTGATTTCTACATGGTCATGGATGACGAGACCTGTGTGTCAATGGAAATAAAATATACAGAGTCTGAGTTTGGAGGAATTTCTCCGGATGATAATAACCCTGGGAAGTATGGACGAAAATGGAATGATATATACAGTGGTATGGTTGAAAATTCTCCTTTTCTTGATTGCAGTGAACAGGAATTTTATAGCGAATACCAAGTAAATAGAAATATCGTTTTTGCCAGAAAAAACGATGTGGTTTTATTCCTTACGCCGAAAGCAAATGATGCTAAAAGGTTGATATGCGGAAGAAAATATATAGACTCATTTACTGATAAATACAACCAAATAAGGAATGTTTATTGGGAAGACATTGTTGCGGAATTAGTAAATATTATCAAAGATGATGAATTAATAGAATATTACAAAATGTTCAAAGAAAAGTATATTGATGTGCTATAATATTGATTAAATGACAAGTTTTGGGGATGATAAGAGAACCGAAGGCTTTATCAGAATAATATTTTATAAAGGATATATTTATGGAATATACAAGGCAAGACATAATTAACAAATGTGAAAAAGCGTTTTGTACGATTCCTATGTTTGCCAACAGGATTTCGTTAATTATCGCGGAAAGACTGCAGATACAAATGAATATTATACAGAAATAGTTTCTGATTTTATTATCGGGCGAATAGACCAATTCATTTCGGGAATACCAACGATTTCCAGGACACATTGGTATAAGGTTAATCATGATGGGAATTTTACAGAAGGGACAGGAAGAATCGAAGAAATTACAGCGATTAAAATGTTTAATCAATGTAGCGGGGGAAATGATTTCGATTACATAGGAACGATGCTTGATTATCAAACACCACTAAAGTCTGTTCGTACAGATAAGGCCGGGAAAATTGACCTCTTATCGTATGATGGAACGGTAATCAGAGTGTTGGAACTGAAGAGGTCGGATAGCAAAGAGACAATGCTCCAGTGTGTTTTAGAAGAATTCACTTATTTGCAGACTGTAGATAAAGTGTTGCTGCGTAAAGATTTCGGCTTGCCGGAGAATACCTTAATTAAGGCATCGCCTTTTGTTTTCAGAGGTGGCGTGCAATGGCCGGAATGGAAAGAGAATAGGCCAATGCTTAATAGATTGATGGAGAGGTTGGACAGTAAACCTTTTTTCATCGTTGAGAGTAATGGTAGCTACAGCGTTGTGGAGGAATAAGATATGGAAAATAACAGAATAGATTTCGAGGTAAAACTTGGTGGTATATGTGGAGCAGTGGCTGTTGTTGCAATTATCATTGAGGTTTTTCTTAAAGGGGGAAATGTTGAATCAATCGTAGGTGGTATTAAAGACATTGCTGGAACGATTGTTGGAGTATTAGTTTTAGTTTCTGCGTGGATGGCACTGCATCCTAAAAAGAGTGAGAATTTTGATTTTGAGAAAGAGTTAGAACAAAGGTTAAGTTTGTGGCAAGAAGAACATAAAAATATGATTTCTTACGATGAAAGCATTTACGATTTGTATATGAAAACCGATATAACCAATTTCTTCGAAGAAGGAACTTCTAATAAAAAAGGTCGGTTTGTGTTGATACAGTTAGCCGATATTACTACTGTCACATTCAGTTTGAATAAAGGATTATTTATAGGAACCGGGGCAGATGATACATGGAAGGAGCAGCTTGACAATATAGGTCAGATGATGAGAACTTATGTGTATGGCATATATCAGGATTTTGCCGAAATAAAATATGATAAATCGAAGAAAAATATAGTGGCTACATTAAAGGCGAAACCTAATACTGAAACTGAATTGAACAAGATTATCGAGATGTTGAATACAATGTATCAGGCATTTTTGGTATGTGCTAGTACAAAGAAATGATAATTTGTAAATGTTAAGGCAACTGGATAGTGATGTTTGTAAATGAATCACCGCTCTGAAAAGTGCCAAATTATTGACTCTGTATGTTTATTGGCGTATAATTTGCCTACAAAGGGGGATGGATATGACAAGTACAATTTCAATCCGACCGTCCCGTGATATTAGAAATAACTATGCACAGATTTCTTCTCTTTCCCGGCAGAATCCTGTTGCTATTACAGTTAATGGAAGAGAAGATACTGTATTACTGAGTCATGATTCTTTTGTCAAGCAGCAGAAATATATATCGGAGCTGGAAGTAAAACTGGCTGTTTATGCTCATCTGGCGCAGGCTTCTGATGATGTGAAGCTAGGAAGAGTGCAAAATATAGATGAGGCATTTGATGACATCATGGCAGAGCTGGACGGAATAGAGTTATGAGCTATCAGGTAAAGTTGACTGATACTGCTAAGCAGGATCTCAAAGAGATTGCTCTTTGGCTGGCAGAAAAGTCGAAAGATTCCAAAGTGGCTAAAGAATTCGTCGTTGAGTTATACGCAAAGTGTAAGACTCTCGATACTTTTCCCGATGCCGGTGCATTTCCAAGAGACCGAATTCTTCGGAGCGCGGGATATCGCTTTATAGTACATGGTGATTACCTGATTTTTTATTTGGTGGAGAAAGAGACGACAACTGTCACGATTATGGCTATTTTTAATGGCAAAAAAGACTATATGCGCGAGATGAAGAAATTCATTTGATAATGCTGGCGCAGAAATTTAGCTGCGATATTCAAAACATTTAACGCAGAACAATAGGAATGAGGAGAACAAATGGCTTTACACGTTATTAACGAGGCACGCCGCTGTCTGCAATGCAAAAAACCGCTGTGTCGGATGAATGGCTGCCCTATAGAGACAAATATTCCGGAGATGATTCATCTATTCCTTGACGGGAATCCGGCAGGTGCCGGCGAAATGCTCTTTGAGAATAATCCCCTCAGTGTTTTCTGCGCCCTTGTCTGTGACCATGAGGCTCAGTGCGAAGGTCATTGCGTGCAGGGTATCAAGGGAAGTCCGGTTCAGATTTCCAGTATAGAGAGCTATATTTCCGATTCGTATCTTGACCGTGCTGTTGTTACCCGCGGAGAGGATAAGGGACAGAGCGTCGCCGTCATCGGTGCCGGTCCTGCCGGCCTGACTGTGGCGGTGAAGCTGGCACAGCTGGGCTATGGAGTCACCATCTTTGAGCGCAAGAGCTATATCGGCGGTATGCTTCGCTACGGTATTCCGGATTTCCGTCTGCCGAAGTCTATCCTCAATCGCTATGAGAAGAAGCTTCATATCCTGGGCATCAATATCCGCCGTCATGTTACCATCGGCGGAGCGCTGAATCTGGATGATCTTTTCTCTGATGGGTATAGTGCTGTGGTCATCGGTACCGGCGTATGGCGTCCGCACCGTCTGGGGGTAAAGGGCGAGACTCTGGGAAATGTCCACTATGCCGTAAACTATCTGCAAAATCCCGATATATTTGATCTGGGTGAGCGGGTGGCGGTAATCGGTGCCGGCAACTCCGCAATGGATGCTGCCCGTACCATCATCCGCAAGGGCAGCCGCTTCGTGGATATGTACGCCCGCCGCAAGAAGATTGCCGCCAGCCAGCACGAGATAGATTATACCCTTTCCGATGGTGTCGATATTCACTATGGGTACGGTATTGCGGAGCTGACTACAAAGGGCCCCATGCTCTATGAAAACTATTTCGATGAGGAAGGCAACATAATCGGTCACGGTGAGCCGCAGCTCTATCCGGCCGACAGTACCATCATTGCCGTAAGTCAGGGCCCGAAGAATAAAATCGTAAATTCTACCACCGGTATCGAGACGGTAAAGGACGGCCTTATCAGTGTCGATGAGAACGGCTGCACCACCCGTGAGGGTGTATTCTCCTGCGGAGATGTTGTTACCGGCTCCAAGACTGTAGTCCATGCAGTCAAGCAGGCAAAGCTGGTGGTCGAAGCCATCGATAAGTATCTGACCGGCAAGCGGGAAAATGCCTAATCAGTCCCCGGAGCCGAGGAAGTAATCGTCAAAATTAATAGCTGCTTTTACAGGATGTCCTCAGTTCGGGGGCATCCTTTTTTGTGATTATTCGCCGCAACCCGAATATTCAATTGAATGAGCGAATGTTCGCTGAAAATTTACCTTTGCAAAAAATATATGGCGTGTAAGGTTTTACCAAGTAGTGTATTATTGACTCTGTATATTCATTGGCGTATAATTTGCCTACAAAGAGAGGGGATAAGTATGACAAGTACAATTTCAATCAGACCATCTCGTGACATCAGGAATAACTATGCACAGATTTCTTCTCTTTCACGGCAAAATCCTGTTGCGATTACTGTCAATGGAAGAGAAGATACAGTTGTGCTGAGCCATGATTATTTTGTTGAACAGCAGAAATATGTTTCGGAGCTGGAAGCAAAACTGACTGTTTATGCTCATTTGGCTCAAGCTTCTGATGATGTGAAATTGGGAAGAGTACAGGATATAGATGGAGCTTTTGATGATATTCTGTCTGAGCTGGACGGAATAGAACTATGAGCTATCAGGTGAAGCTGACTGATACGGCCAAACAGGATCTCAGGGAGATTGCTCTTTGGCTGGCGGAAAGGTCAAGCGATATAAAGGCGGCAAAAACATTTGTGAGCGCATTGCAGGCGAAGTGTAAAAAACTGGATGCTTTTCCTGAAAGCGGCGCTTTTCCCAAAGACCGTGTGCTTCGGAGTGCAGGCTACCGCTTCATTGTCCATGATGATTATTTGATTTTCTATAAGATTGATGATGCGGCAAAGGTTGTCAATGTTATGGCAATTTTTAATGGGAAAAAAGATTATATGCGTGTGATGAGGAAGTTTATTTGAGTAATGGCAAAGGCATATCAGCGAAACACTGAAGGGGGTACAGCATGCTGTCAAAGAAGTTTATCCTTGGCATAGTTTTCGGAGCGGTGCTTTGCTATTTCGGTACCGGTCTGGCGGGGCAGAATGGCTTCGGAGCTGATGAGGCGGACGGTGCTGCTCAGTATATCGGTCAGCATGACATCAAGGAGTCGCCCTACTTTGCCCATCCGGACATATATAATATGAAGTCAAATGAAAATCTGACCATCATTTCTCACTTCAAGACCCGTCAGCAGCATACCGGCTATACCTGCGGCCCGGTGGCGGCGGCTATGGTAGTAGAAAATCTGAACGGCAAGGAGATTAACACCGAGAAGGAAATCTACACCATCATGGGTACCTCTAATAAGAAGGGTACTGATTGCAAGGGAATGGTGAAGTATTTCAAGAAAATAGGCTGGCAGGTGGAGTCCAGCGCAGATAAGGGCAGTCCGGCCGACTATGAAGCTTTTTTGAAATTCGTCAGGGAGCATTTGCAGGCCGGTGTCCCCATCATGGTGGAGAATGTGGACTGGGGCGGTCACTGGCGGGTAATCATCGGATATGACACTATGGGGACCGCTTACACCGGCGATGATGTGCTGATTATGGCAGATCCTTTTGACACCAGCGACCATCTGCAGGATGGCTACAATATCGTTTCTGCCGAGCGGTTCTTTTATATGTGGTTTGATGACCACCTCTTTAAGCTGACGGAGCGAAAGAAGCAGTGGCTGGCCGCCAGACCGTAATCGGTGATGACACTGCGGATGACCGACGAGATAGCAGATGGATGCCTTCAGTAATGAGGGCATCTTTTTTGCAATTTTTTAGAAATTCGTTGTGCTGATGGAAGAATAACGGGTATAATTAGAGCAGTAAGAAAAATTGTACCGGCAATTCTGCCATGAGGGATATTCTAATGAAGAAAATAAAAATTGAAGATGCCATCGGTATGGCAATCTGCCATGATATTACGGAGATGAAGGACGGCTTCAAGGGGGCGGCCTTTAAGCGGGGCCATGTCATCCGGGAAGAGGACATACCTCATCTGCTGAATCTTGGCAAGCGGACGGTTTTCGTCTGGGAGGAGAATGCGGGGGAAATTCACGAGGAAGACTGTGCCCTCCGTCTGGCAGAGATGACGAAGCTGCCCAATGTTCACTTTGACGGCCCCTCTGAGGGCAAGATGGTGATGATTGCCGATGAGAGGGGTTTGTTCTGCGTAGATATTGAGCTGCAGCGGGAGATAAATTCCATCGGAGATATCACGATTTCTTCTCTGCCCAATCATTACCCGGTGGGGGAGGGGGCAAAGCTGTCCGCTATGAGGATAGTTCCGCTTGTGACGAAGGAGGAGCAGATTATCCGGGCGGAGGAGCTGTGCCAGGAGCGGAAGCTGTTCAGGCTTTATCCCTATCAGGCGAAGAAGGTGGGGGTCATCATCACCGGCTCCGAGGTCTATACCGGGAGAATAAAGGATAAGTTCGAGCCGGTTGTCAGGGCGAAGATGAAGCAGTACCCGGCAGAAATCCTCGGGGTGACGATTTGCGATGACGATTTGGATATGATTACCGCAGCCGGGGAGAAGTATCTGAATGACGGTGCGGACATTTTGATTTTCACCGGAGGAATGTCCGTAGACCCGGATGACCTGACACCTACGGCAATCCGCCGGCTGGGAGCGGAAATAATCACCCACGGCGTACCGGCTCAGCCGGGTAATATGACGCTGGTGGCTTATCTGGACAAGGTGGCGATAATGGGTATACCGGGGGCGGCTATCAGCCTGCCTACCACTATGTTCGATGTTCTGCTGCCGCAGATTTTTGCGGATTTGAAATTTACGAAAGAAGATTTAGTCAGACTGGGCGACGGTGGCTTCTGTCAGTTCTGCAAGGAGTGCCGCTGGCCCAATTGTACCTTCGGGAGATATTGACGGGGGAGAACAATGGTCGATAATTACGGACGGACAATTTCATATCTGCGGCTGTCCGTAACGGATCTGTGCAATCTTCGCTGCAAGTACTGTATGCCGGAGACCGGCGTGTGCAAGAAGCGCCATGAGGATATGCTGACCGAGGACGAGATGGTGACGGCGGTGACGGCGGCGGCTCGGCTCGGTATACGGAAGCTGCGGATTACCGGCGGTGAGCCGCTGGTGAAGAAAAATATTCTTTCTATATGCCGCCGCGCATCTGCTGTGCCGGGTATAGAGGAGGTCTGTGTCACCACCAACGGGGTGCTGCTGAAGGACTTTGCCGCCGATTTGAAGAAGTCGGGGGTAAAGAGGCTGAACATCAGCCTTGATACTCTGGACGGGGAGAAGTTCCGCCGGATTACCAGAGGCGGCGACCTGCAGGCGGTGCTGTCGGGTATAGAGACGGCGCTGGCGGCCGGCTTCCGCAGGATAAAAATCAATGCGGTGCTTATGGGCGGCTTCAATGATGATGAAATCTCCCAGCTGGCAGGACTGACCATGAAGCAGTCTGTGGATGTGCGGTTTATCGAGCTGATGCCTATGGTGGATGCAGGCTATAAGGATTTTGATTATCTTCCGGCTTCGGTGGTACTGGACAGGGTGCCGGGACTGGAGCCGCTGTCTGTAGACGGCGTAGCAAAGCTGTACCGGCTGCCGGGAGCGGTGGGGAGTGTCGGTCTTATCAGTCCGGTGAGCGACAATTTCTGCGACGGCTGCAATCGGATTCGCCTGACGGCTGATGGGAAGTTCAAGCCCTGTCTTCACAAGCCGGAGGAATTTTCTGTGAAGGGTCTGGATATAGCGGAAATGATGGAACAGTTCAGACGGGCGGTGCTGGCGAAGCCCCGCTGGCACGGTGAGTTTTCCGGTCAGAGTAGGGCAGGACGGGAAATGAATGAGATTGGCGGCTGAGAGGTAGTATGTATGGAAAGAGATTTCACGCACTTCAACGATGAAGGTAAGGCGAAGATGGTCGATGTCGGAGAGAAGGACATCACTCGCCGTACTGCCGTCGCCGGTGTCAGCGTCATGGTCAATGAAAATACCTTTGCTCTGATAAGGGACGGGGGTATGAAAAAAGGCGATGTGCTGACGGTGGCTCAGATAGCCGGCATAATGGGAGCAAAGCGGACGGCGGATTTGATTCCTATGTGCCATCCGCTTTTTATCAACGGAGCGGATTTGAAACTGACCCTCAACGAAGAAAAGCTGTCGGTTGATATTACGGCGGAAATTTCCTGCACCGGTCGTACCGGGGTGGAGATGGAGGCGCTGACGGCGGCGTCGGTGGCAGCTCTTACGGTCTACGATATGTGCAAGGCTGTTCAGCGGGATATTGTCATTACCAATCTGCGGCTGCTGAAGAAGACCGGCGGTGTCCACGGAGATTTTTCCCGGGAGGAATGAAGATGGCATACACAGCAGCAATAATCACGGTCAGCGACAAAGGTGCCAGGGGAGAGCGGACAGATACGGCTGGGCCGGCGCTGGCGAGGATGCTTCGCGATGAAAAGTATGAGGTGGTCTATACTGCCATCGTCCCCGATGAGCCGGAGGATATAAGGCGGCAGCTGGTGAAGTGCGCCGATGAGCAGAAGGTGCATCTCATACTGACTACCGGCGGCACCGGCTTCTCACCGCGGGATATTACCCCGGAGGTCACTCGCAGTGTGATAGAGCGGGAGGCTCCGGGACTGGCTGAACTGATGAGAGCCGAGAGCATGAAGATAACTCCCCGCGGCTGTCTGTCCCGGTCGGCAGCCGGTATACGAGGAAGAAGCCTCATCATAAATCTTCCTGGCAGCGAGAAGGGGGCAGGGGAGAACCTGTCCGCCGTGCTGAAGCCTTTGAGCCACGGTCTGAAGATGCTGCTGTCAGAGGGGTCGGCTGACTGTGCCGGGACGGTGGAGCGGGAAGCAGTCCCCTCGATGGATGAGTGGCTGAGGGAGGCAAAGCAGGACAAGGATGCACCGCTCTGCGGAATGTATCTCTTTCACACCGGTGTCGTGAGGGTGACGGCCAAGGCCGAAGTCCGGGAGAATAAATCGTCACCGGCGGTAAAGAAGCTGCTGCTGTCCGTGGACAGAGAGAAGCTGAGGGCAGCCGAGGAACGGGCGAGAGGGCTGACCGGCATCCACTATGTTCGGATATGGGTCAATGAAGGAGAGCTGTCGGTAGGAGATACCATCATGCTGGCGCTGGTGGGCGGCGATATCCGCGATAATGTTGTCGCCGGGCTGACAGCTTTCGTGAAGGATGTAAAGACCGGCTGCGTAAAAGAAAAGGAAATATATTGAGGCAATAGAAACAGCCTGCCGCACATTTTCGTGCGGCAGGCTGTTTTGTGTCTGTGTCCCGTTAATGACAGTCACAGTATGTAAAATAGCAGGTGAGAGGAGGAAGCAGACAGAGATATTCAGATTGTGTTCTAAAAAGAAAATATTTTCTAAAATTGATATTTCAAAGTATTGACAAATGTTCTGTTTGTGGTATTATTAAAACAGAAATTCGACAAAAGACCATTCGTAAATGAGAAATAAGCCGAGGGTTGTTCTAAAAGAAAAAGAAAGGATAAATCCACCGGCTGACAATCTGACGAATAAGGAATAAGCCTTGGAAATAAAGGGAGGAAAGAAAAATGAGCGCAGCAGCAATCAATGAATACGGACGGAAATATGAGCGGAAGAGCCGGACGAGATTTGCAAGAAACGAGCAGAGTATCGGCAGAAAAACCGAGCTGAAATTTTCGAATAGAGAAATGAAAAATGATGAAGCATCCCTGCGGAGAAAAGCGAATGCAAAATCGGCAGCGGTACGGGCTTTCATTCCGGTAAAGATGGTTGCAGTGCTGGCGGTGATGTTTGCCTGCCTTTGGTCTCCCCTGCAGTTCGGCAATGAGTATCTGAGAAGCAGCAGCTTCGAGAAGATTACCGTAGCCCAGGGAGAGAGCCTGAATGATATTGCTCTTCGCTACACCAGAGACCCGGAGAAACAGAAGAGTCTGATAGACGCCATATCCGAGGTCAATGCTCTGCCCAAGGGTGAGACATTGCCGGCAGGCTGGAAGCTTCTCGTTCCGGTAATAAAGTAAGACAAGACCATTACACCCCCAATATGCATAAGGGGCTGTCGCACTAATGAAAATTAGTCGACAGCCCCTTTTTGTGTTGATGAGGCGTGTGTCCTCCCTGCGTGCAGGGAGGGGGACCATGCGCAGCATGGTGGAGGGTAAGAGAAAAGTACGGCGGTCCCCCGCCTTTGAAAAGGGCGGACTTGGTTAATTCAGCCAGTATTCATCTACTGGTGATAGGATTTCTCAAAAATAAGAGGACGGTATTTCAGATGAATAACAGTAAAGAAATAGATGAGAAGTATCTTGCCGAGTACGGCGAGCTGGTAATAAAGATTGGTGTCAACCTCCAGCCGGATCAGCTCCTGGTCATCAACAGCCCAATTACCTGCGCTCCCTTGGCGAGAGCAATCGCCGAGGCTGGATACAGAGCCGGTGCCCATGATGTGACTATGCTCTACAGCGATGAGCTGTTCAGCCGTACCCGGTTTATGATGGGACGGCCGGATATATTTTCCGAATTCCCCGAATGGAGGAAGGAGCTGCTGCTGACTCAGGCAAAGAGCGGGGCGGCTTTTGTTTCCATTTCGGCAGGGGATCCGGAGATCTTCAAGTCCGTGGAGCCGGAGCGGCTGCAGATGGCAAACATGGCAGCGGCGGCGGCTCTGGAGGAGTACCGGGAGCGGCTTATGAACAACGAAAACTCCTGGTGCATTGTGTCTGCTCCTACCCTGTCCTGGGCGAAGAAGGTTTTCCCGGGAGCGGATGACGAAGAAGCTATGGATAAGCTGTGGCAGGCAATCCTCTCGGCTGTCCGGGTACAGGGAGACGGCGGCGCGGCAGAACGCTGGCAGAAGCATACGGACTTTCTGGCCAAGGCTGCCAAGTGGCTCAATGACAACGCGTTCACAGAGCTTCGCTATCGGAACGGTCTCGGTACTGATTTGTCGGTGGGTCTCCCAAAGGGTCATATCTGGGCAGGGGGAGCGGAGGAGAATATCAGCTGCCCCGGCAGATTTTTCGTGGCCAATATGCCGACGGAGGAGGTCTATACTGCGCCTGACCGCGGCCGGGTAAACGGTACGGTCTATGCAGCGAAGCCGCTGGTCTATGAAGGAAATCTCATCGAGGGCTTCTCTCTCACCTTCAAGGATGGCAAGGTAACGGACTTCCGGGCAGATAAGGGCGAGCATATTCTGAAGGAGCTGCTGGAGACGGATGACGGCTCCGCCCGTCTCGGTGAGGTGGCGCTGGTGCCTTACGATTCTCCTATCTCCAACAGCGGCATTCTTTTCTACAACACTCTCTTTGACGAGAATGCTGCCTGTCATCTTGCCTTTGGCCGGGCTTATCCCACCTGCCTTGAGGGCGGACCGGAGCTGTCGGTGGAGGAGCGGCTGAGCCGCGGCATCAACAACTCTATTGTCCACGAGGACTTTATGATTGGCACAGGGGATTTGTCCATTGACGGAGTGCGGGAGGATGGCAGCATCGTGCCGGTATTCCGACAGGGCAACTTCGTTGATTTTTCCTGAAATGACCTTGAAAAAAGGATTTTATTTCTGTATTATAGAAAGATAATCTTAATTCGGAGTGTTCTTTTTTCATGTTTGGTATTCAGGTAAAAATCGATAAACAGGTACTGATAGCGGCACTGCCGATTATGATGGGCTATTTTCCTTTGGGCCTGGCCTGCGGTGTTCTGGCCGGCTCGGTAGGTTTGTCGACTCTCGATATTGCCCTCATGTCCATATTCGTTTTTGCCGGCAGCGGTCAGTTCATCGCGCTGGCTATGATGGGCAGCGGGGCGGCGGCAATATCGTCCATCGTTTTGACTACATTTATCGTAAATCTTCGTCATCTCCTGTACAGCAGCACGCTGGTAAAATATATCAGCAGCGGCTCTCATGGATATCACATGGCCTTCGCGCAGGAAATTGTCGATGAGACCTTTGCGGTAAATGAAAACCGCTTCTCGGATGAAAAGGTGAGCTGGACGATGCCTCAGGCACTGGGGCTTGCCTATACGGCTCACGGCTCATGGGTTATTTCCACAGTGCTGGGACAGATTCTCGGCAGCATGGTGGAGATAGATATTACGCTGGTAGGCTATACGCTTACGGCTATGTTCATCGGTCTGTGGTCCTTCCATTTCAAGAATCACCGCCTTATTATCGTCGGTCTTTTTGCCGGCGTTCTGGCGCTGTGGATGTCTACCTTCCTTGACTACAAGCTGCACATCGTTATTTCCACGGTGCTGGCTGCTACGGTAGGTATGCTGTGGGAAAACAGCGCACAGAAGAATGAGGAGGCGTCGGCATGACCACCATGACTCATACAGAGATACTGCTGACGATTTTCGGTATGTTTGTGGTCAGCTATATCCCCCGCGTGCTGCCGCCGCTTTTCCTTTCCAACCGGAAAATTCCCATGGCGGTAGAGAACTGGCTGAAGTTTGTCCCGACATCGGTTTTCGGCGCGCTTGTATTCTCGGAGATTTTCGTGCGGCCGGGCTACACCTTTGATTTTACTGCCGGCAATATCAGCCTGTGGGCGTCGCTCATTACGACGGTGGTTGCCTGCAAGACACATTCCATCGGCGCGTCAATTGTTTCCGGTTTAGCTTCCTTCTGGCTGCTGCAGCATTATTTGTGAGAGGGTTTTGTATGTTTAAGGTTTTGAAGCTTGTAAAGCCTGCCGACTGGATTATCGGTGCCATGCTCCTTTGGCGCATGGCGATGATTGATTTCGGCAACATCTGGTATACGGATATGTTCTGTCTGACGGCTTTTTGTATCTGGTTTGGGCAGCTTTGTATCAGACTGTATCTCCAGTGTCATCCGGATATGTGGAAGCGGTAATAAATAATAAAATAGGGAATTGAGGTCGAAACAATGAAGAAACTTTTATCTTTGGTGGCTGTAGTATTGGCCGCAGTATTCCTCACAGCCTGCAGCGTGCAGGTGAAGACAGACTCGGGCAGCAAGTCCGGCAGCAGCAAGAAGACGGCTGCGCCTGCCTCAGGGACGCTGGAAATAAAAATGCTGGATGTAGGACAGGGCGATGCCATTCTCATCCGTCAGGGCAAGAAGACAATTCTCATTGATACCAGTGATATTGACGAGAAGGACAAGCTGAAGAAGCGGCTGGCAGAGGAGAAGGTAACTTCCTTCGATGCTGTCATTCTCACCCATCCCCATGCAGATCACATGGGCGGCATCGACTATGTGCTGAATAATTTCCCGGTGGCAATGGTCTACGATAACGGTCAGACCGCAAAGCCGAAGTTCTACACCAACTATCTGAAGCTCCTGAAGGAAAAGAAGATAAAGAGCAAGACTCTTACTGCCGGTGATGTGATTGACTTCGGTGACGGCCTCCGCTTCGTAGTGTACAGTCCGACCAAGGAAATGCGTAAGGACGGCGGTATGGAGAACGGCAAGATTAATCTGAATATCAATTCCGTTGAAGGCAGGCTTGAGTTCGGTGAATTCAGCATGATGTTCACCGGTGACGGCGAGAAGGTAGCGGAGGACGGTATCCTCAGCCGCTACGGGGCTGACGCTCTGCGGTCAAATATACTCAAGAGTCCGCATCACGGCTCCAAGACCTCCAATACCGATGCTTTCCTGAAGGCGGTAAAGCCGGAGTGGGCTGTTATTTCCTGCGGTGTGAACAATGACTATCATCACCCCCATCCTTCTGTCCGTACCAAGTACGGCAAGATGAAAATTGATTTCTATCGTACCGATATCAACGGAAATATTACCATTACCACCACCGGAAAAAAGGCGGATGGCAAGCTGTATCAGATTAAACCGCAGCGCGGCAAGAAGAACGACCAGACCGCTTACTGATAAAGGGGATGGAAATATGGCAAAGGAAACCGTGAAAATGGCTGCCTGCCTCGACCGCTATGAGGGCAGGAAGGCAGTACTGCTTCTGGGAGACGATGAGAAGTCTGTAGTATTCCCTGCGAAATATCTGCCGGAGGGACTGGACGAGGGAGACTGGCTCAATATTACTGTAGAGTATGACGAGGCAGCTACCGAGGCTGCAGGAGACGAGGCCGCTGCCCTGCTGGCAGAGCTGCGGCGTGACGATGACTGAGAGATTGGAAGACGTACATTGCAGGTTTTGAAATATATAAAGAGTTTTATTTATATGGCCGTGCTGTGCCTTGCCGGTATGCTGCTGATGGTGTCCGGCAATGCGGAGGCAGCGAGTCACCAGAGTGAAATAACTTACTTTAACGAAGAAATTCTAACGGAGCCAAAGACCGGAGCGGAAATTTACCGGCTGGAATTCGGAGTTTCCACTCCGGAAATCCAGTTCACCCGGAAGGCTGTGAAGAAAAATCCTAAACAGCTGCAGCTCATTTTCAAAAAAACGAAGCTGGGCAAGGTGGAGCGTGAGCAGCAGCTCGACGGTCGCTACGCCGGCGATATTACTTTCGACGATAAAAAGAGCGGCAAGGTTCTTGTAACCGTCAACTTCGCCGGTGAGGTAAAGAAGCAGGGCTACAAAATCTACTATGCCAAGGCGGAAAAATTGACGAAGAAGCCGTCAAGGCTTATATTGGAAATTCCGCGGCGGGGAAGCTATGGCCGTGATGTGGACTTCGGCGGACTGAAGGGAAGGACGATTGTTATTGATCCGGGTCACGGCGGAGTGGACAACGGCGCATCAGGCCCCAGCGGGGCAAAGGAAAAGGCTGTCACCCTGTATGTGTCCAATGCGCTGAAGAATATCCTCCGGGATTCGGGGGCGAAGGTGGTCATGACCAGAGAGGATGACCGGGATGTATACGGGCCGAACGCAACCGACCGTCAGGAGCTGGATGCCAGAGTAGATGTGGCACGGCGGACTAAGGGCGCGGATGTGTTCCTGAGTATCCACTGCGATGCTTTCACGAATCCAAAATCAAACGGTACCGGAACATTCGTCTACGGCAAATTCCAGGAAGACTACCGGCTGGGCAGCGCCCTTCAGGCAGGAATGCTTCGCCGGGGCGGCCGCTATGACCGGGGCGTAAGGGAAGCAAATTTCTATGTAATCAAGCATTCACCGGTGCCTTCTGCATTGGTGGAGCTGGCATTTATCACCAATTACAAGGAGGAACTGCTGCTCTGTTCGGACGGTTTTCAGCAGGATATGGCTGTAGGACTGGCTGAGGGACTGGCAGAATTTCTCCGTGGTTACAAGAGCAGCAGCCGGGTCTTTGAGGATGATTCCAAGCTGTCTCCCAGACAGCGCCGGGACAAGCGCCGCAAGGAAAAGGAAGCTGCCCGCAGCAGTGCAAAAGAGGAGCGTAGCCGGAAATGAAAAAGGTGATGGGCTGTTCAATGAAGCAGCATCTGAAGAGTTGTCTGGTACTTGTCTTTGTCCTGATGCTTTCTCTGGTGCTGACAGGCTGTGACGATACAAAGAAGGCACAGGATAAGTCTGCCGGTGTCGGCAGCGGAACTGCGGTGAAGAAGGAAAAGAATAAGCCGGAAACTCAGCAGGAGGTAACTGTGTACTTCCCCGACAACATGGGGGAGAAGCTGCTGCCGGTGAAGCTGAAGATAAAGGGCGAGGCTCCGGCCAGAGAGATGGTCGGTCTGCTGCTGCAGGGCCCCGGAGAAAAGGAGCGGGCAGCGGGAATGAGCAGAGCCTTCCCCAAAGGTGTTAAGCTGCTGGGCGTTACAGTAAAGGACAAGCTGGCGAAGGTGGACTTCTCCAAGGAACTGACCGAGAACTTCCGCGGCGGGTCTACCGGCGAGCTGATGCTGGCCGCGTCACTGGTGAATACGCTCACCGGAAACCCGGAGATAAAGAAGGTAAAGATACTTGTCGAGGGTAAGGAAGTGGAAAGCCTTTCCGGTCATCTTGACCTTACGGAGCCAATGGAAAGATTTAAGGACTTCTGATAGAAAAAATATGCAAAAAAGGAAGCAGAATGCATAAACTGCTTCCTTTTTTGTTGCGGTTGAACGGGCTAGCGTGCTATAATAACGCTGAATAGTTGTCACTTTTATCATGGGATAAGTCTCTGTATAACAACGAATAAATGTTCCTCACCACAGCATTACGGCGAGTGCATTATGGGATTAATACGGTAAGGAAACAATGGAAAAAGGATTATTCAGGCGGCAGATTGAAAAATATTTTTCCCCGGAGCTGCCGACAAAGCAGGTTCTTTTTAATCTCACATCGATGGCCGGGATATGCGGCGGTCTTATCACGCTGTTCCTGTCTCTGCTGACGGATATGCCGATGACCAGGCATATTATTACCGTTACCTGTCTGGTGCTTTTGCTTTTCACCGCCAGGATGGCGAATGAGGGCGGAAATCTGGAGGCGGCATCTCTCGTCCTGACGGTAGTGCTGTCACTGGTGCTGGTGCCTATTATGTTCATAGTAGGCGGCGGCATTGCCGGCGGCGTGCCTATGTGGATGGCACTGGGACTGATACTTACTTACGGACTGCTGGAGGGCAGGAAGAGAAAGCTGATGTTTGCAGCCGAGGCTGCTGCCTATACAGGCCTGCTGGCATTTGCATATTTCCGTCCGGAGCTTGTGCCTCACTACTACACAAGAGCCGTAACCTATCTGGAAGTGTGGCAGGGCATCTTCATGGTGTCTCTGGTGGTAGGCTTCGTCCTCTGCTGGCAGACCCGTCTGTATCAGAAGACCATGGAGCGCTATGCAGAGCAGAATGAAAGCCTCAACGCTTCAAAGGAGGAAGCAGAGAATGCCCGGGCCGAGGCTATGGCCGCCAATCGGGCCAAGAGCCGCTTCCTGGCGAATATGTCCCACGAAATCCGCGTCCCTATCAATGCCGTCCTCGGTATGGACGAGCTGATACTCCGTCAGACGAAGGACAAGGAGATTGAGCAGTATGCGATTAATCTTCGGGAATCCGGTCAGAACCTCCTTAATCTCATCAATGATATTCTGGACTTCTCTCGTCTGGAGTCCGGCAAGATGGAAATCGCCGAGACCGACTATCATCTGGAAGAAATTCTGCATGATGCGGTGAACATGATAACGCCAAAATTGGAGAAGAAGGGGCTGACCTTCAGGCTGCTGAGCGACAGTCATCTGCCCTCCGGCCTTCACGGCGACAGCACCCGGGTACAGCAGGTGCTTATAAACCTGCTGACCAACGCGGCGAAGTATACGAATGAAGGCTCCGTAGAGCTGTATGCCGGCTACCGGAAAATCGACGAAGACAAAATAGAGCTGATTCTCTCCGTAAAGGATACGGGTATCGGAATCAGCAGTGAAAATAAACAGAAGCTCTATGACTCCTTCCAGCGTCTGGAGGAGGAACGGAACCGCAATATACAGGGTTCCGGCATAGGTCTCTCCATAGTCAAGCAGCTCCTTGACATGATGCACGGCATTATCAAGGTAGACAGTATATACGGAAAAGGCTCGACCTTTACCGTAGAAATCCCGCAGGGTGTCCATGACTGGTCGCCGGTGGGGGATGTAATGAAAATTCTTGATAAGGCCCGGAAGGATAACGAGAAGTACAAGGAACGCTTCAAGGCTCCGCAGGCAAAGATTCTCCTTGTTGACGATATGCCGACAAACTTTACCTACATAAAGAAGCTCCTGAAGCCGGCGGAGATTCAGGTAGATACTGCCCAAAGCGGCAGGGAGTGCCTGAGCATGCTTCAGAGAAAGAGATATCACCTGATTCTCATGGACCACATGATGCCGGAAATGAACGGCATCGAGACTATGAGCAGGATGCGTACTCTGGTCGGCAACCGGAATATAGGCGTGCCGGTGGTAATCGTCACCGCCAATTCGGTAGCAGGATTCCGCGAGGAATGTATAGCGCTTGGCTTCAGCGATTACCTGTCAAAGCCCATTCGCGGCATTGATTTGGAGAATATGATACTGAAGCTGGTGCCGGCGGGTATAATCAGCATGATAGATACCCCCAAGGATGATTCGGTGTCAGCTATTACTTCGCTAAGCAGGGAAGTGACGGTGCCGCTGAATCTCAGGCTGCCCGATGTCGAGAGAACAATCGCTCAGGACAAGGTGCCGAAGGAGCTGCGGCCGCTGAGCCGCATGGTACCGGGACTGGATGTGGAAGCCGGTATCGACTACAGTGCGGGAGATGTGGGCCTGTATATGGAAAGGCTGGCAGAATACGCTGCCAACGACAGGTCGGCGGAGATTGAGAAATTCTACGGCGCTGCTGACTGGGACAACTACCGCATACAGATGGCGGCGCTGAAGAATACTTCCCTGGCCATCGGGCATATCGGCATTTCGGAGGCCGCAAAGGCTTTGGAAAATGCTGCGAAGGAAGACAATCCTGACTTCCTGAAATACGGTCATCCCGCGGTTATGGAAGTCTATAAGGATCTGCTGGAAAAGATTCGGGCATTCCTTGCCTGCAAGGAGATTGACCCGGGGAGCGGTGAGCCGGAGAAGGGGATTCATCGGGATAGTCTTATCCTCATAGTAGATGACGATGAGGATTGCCGGAAGGCGGCACGCCATGCACTCTGTGACAGTCACAGAATCGGCGAAGCCACTACGGCGAAGGAAGCCTTTGACTTCATCGACAGAGAGACCCCTGACCTCATCCTTTTGAACTCGGCTCTCAATGACAGCCTTGACGGTTTCGGCATTATGGAGCAGATGAGGATGGATTCCGCCTGGCGGAAGATACCGGTTGTCCTGCTGACTCCGACAGGCGATACTGCCGCGGAGCTGCGGGCGCTGAAGCTGGGGGCAAGAGATTTCATTTCCAAGCCGCTGGTAGAGGAAATAGTCTATAAGCGGGTGAAGAACATCATTGAGCTGACGAATCTCAGCTCTAATATGAATGAACGGGTAGAGTCGGCAGCCAGAATTTTCGGCGAGCGAAGCAACGCAGCAGAAAATCTGGCCCGTCAGGTGATAGAGACTCTGGCCGGTACGATTGACGCCGGTGATAAGTACCAGAAGGATCACGCCTTCCGGGTAGCCAGACTGGCGAAGGAAATCGGCAGCCGTCTGGGCTGTTCGGAAGGAGAACAGCAGCAGATATACTATCTGGGACTTGTCTATGATATCGGCAAGGCCGCAGTTCCGAAGGAAATAATGCACAAGTCGGGAGCCCTCAGTGAAGAGGAGAAATCCATCGTTCAGCGGCATGTACTGCTGGGAGAAGAAATGCTGAGGAAAGTTACCCTTGAGCCGGAGTTCGCGCAGGCGGCCCGGTGGCACCATGAACGGTTTGACGGCATGGGCTATCCGGACGGTATCAAGGGGCAGAATATCCCGCTCTTTGCCCGCATAATCGCAGTAGCCGATTCCTATGATTCCATGCGTTCCCACAGGGCATACCGCAATCCTCTGTCAATGGCGGATGTGAGGGCGGAGTTCCTGAAGGAGAGCGGTCATCAGTTTGACCCGGATATAGTCCGAGTCATTGCGAAGATGATAGAGGATGATCCTATCTATGCAGCGGAGATAGGCAAGACCGCGGCAGATATTGGCTCATAAATTAGTCGTTTTTATCCGGGTCGGTCTGAGGAGAAGCATCCGACAGGCCGGTTCTGAATGTGTTTCAAGTTAAGGAGGAATAATCATGGCAGAAGAAATGGCAAAAGAAAAAGGTATCGGCAGCATTCGCATTGCTGATGAAGTAGTCAGCATTATTGCCGGTATGGCATCCACCGAGGTTGAAGGCGTAGCAGGCATGAGTGCCGGTATCGTCGGCGGCATTGCCGAGGTTCTCGGTCACAAGAGCTTCACCAAGGGCGTTAAGGTTGAGGTCGGCGAGAAGGAAGCTGCCGTTGACCTGTTCGTCATCGTGAAGTATGGTGTCCGCATCCCCAATGTTGCTCTGAAGGTACAGGAGGCTGTCAAGACCGCTATTGAGAGCATGACCGGCCTTGTTGTAGTCGAGGTCAATGTCCATGTTCAGGGCGTTGCTATGCCGGAGCTGGAAAACAAAAAAGAGGATGACCAGCGGGTTCATTAATCACCGGTGATATAAGGCGGAGGGGCCTTTTCGGCCCCTCTGCATACCTGTGAATTTTTGCCGGAAGAGGAGGCCGTAAGCTGTGAATTTCTTCAAACGCATGACAGTGCTGATTTTTGCTGCGGGCATGACTGTGGCTTCGCTGGCTTATCTGGCATTGGCTTCGGGTCTTGTCCCCTGGTACATGGTGGAGACTCATGTAAAGCCGCTTATCGGCAGCCTGCCCTTTATTGGGGCCGGAGCTGCGTGGCTGGTGTGGAGCATTATGCTCATCCTGCTCTTTTCCAGCGGTCAGAGAACTATTTCTCACGAGGGAGAAATAGTCATCGGCGGTGGAACAGGCGGTAAGGTCAATATTGCTTCCTCGGTTATTACCGAAGTGGCCGGCAAGGCTGCGGCTGAGGTAAACGGAATCAGGGAGGCTTTTGCCGAGATTACTGCGTCCGAAAGCGGAGAGAACCCGGCCATAGCCATGAAGGTTGGTCTGGTTATCAGCAGCGGTACTGACAGAAATGCTCTTGAGCTGGGGGCGGAAGCCAAAGCCAAGGCGGAGGAAGCGGTGAAGGCTATTACCGGACTGGACAAGGTGACGGCTGATATGCACATCGTAGAGGTATCCTCCGGGATGAACAGGGAGCAGAAGAACGCCAAGCGGCGGGTTGTGTAAGCAGGTGAAAGTGTGAAGGAAATGATATTGGAACGGCTTAAAGCCGTTTGGGAAGCCCATCCGATAACACTTGTTACTACTTCAGTCGGAATTTTTATCGGCATATTCGTTCTGCTGATTGGATTTTGGGCGACCCTGTTCCTGCTGATGACCGGCTTTGCCGGGTTTGTCATCGGCCGCTGGCTGGAGGCGGACAAGAGCCGTCTGGACAGCTTTATAGAGAGAATGGACGAAATGCTTCGTCGATAAAATTATACTTTAAGGAGACCTTTGAATGAGTCGCAGAAATGCCAGAATTGTGGCAATGCAGGCCCTGTTCCAGTTTGATATGGGGCAGCCGCTGGCTAATGATATGTCCATGGAGGAAGTACGGGAAACAGCGCTGATGATGGCGGCTGACAGCGGCAAGGACGGAGAGCCGACCAAGCTGAGTGATGCCGACCTACAGTTTGCCCGCTTTCTGGTGAACGGTGTTCTTGATAATCAGGCAAAAATCGATGAGATTATTGCGGCTGTTTCCAAGAACTGGAAGCTGAACCGCATGGCTTCGATTGACCGCAGCGTACTTCGGATGGCAGTATTCGAGCTGAAGCTGGCTCCCGAGGAGAGCGCCGCACCGGTTGCCACGGTTATTGATGAGGCTGTCCGGATTGCCAAGGGCTTTGGCACTGAGAAGTCGGGACAGTTTGTAAATGGCGTTTTAGCCAGCGTTGTAGAGGCAAAAGACTGATTTGCCAAGAGTACATATATGGATGCAAAAAGATTGACTGTAACCGAGCTGACTCGCTATATAAAGCTGCTGCTGGAAAGTGACCGGATAACCGGTCATACCGTGGCGGTAGTGGGTGAGGTATCCGGTGCCAATGTGGGGCCTCGGGGTCATATATATTTCTCCCTGAAGGACAGCGGAGCAGCCCTTGACTGTGCTGTATGGGCATCCTCTGTCAGCCGCCTCCGCTATAAGCCGCGGAACGGAGACAAGATACTGGCTCTGGGCAGGCTCGACCTGTATGCCCCTCAGGGCAGGTACAAGCTGGTGGTCAATCAGGTCCAGCCGGTAGGAACCGGAGATATAATGGCGGAGCTGGAGGCTTTGAAGCAGAGGCTGACAGCGGAGGGGATTTTTGCTCAGGAGCATAAGAAGCCCCTGCCGGCCTTTCCGAAGACTATCGGGATAATTACATCAGCCACCGGTGCAGCCCTGCAGGATATGGTGAGGGTGGCAAAGGCCAGAAATCCCCGGGTACAGCTGATTTTTCATCCTGCAAAGGTACAGGGTGAGGGTGCGGCAGCGGAGATTGCCGCGGCTATAGACTATTTCAGCCGGGAGAATAACGCAGATGTGGTAGTCTGCGGGCGAGGCGGCGGCTCGGTTGAGGATTTGTGGGAATTCAACCGGGAGATTGTTGCCAGAGCGATATACAACTGCCGGGTGCCGATTATTTCGGCGGTAGGGCATGAGACGGACTATACATTGGCTGATTTTGCCGCAGATGTGCGGGCGGCAACGCCATCCAATGCAATGGAGCTGGCGGTGCCGGATACAGCAGAGTTGGGACAGAAGCTGAGGCAGCTGGCAACCCGGCTGCGACAGGCGGCATATACGAAGATAAGATACAGACGGACTCAGCTTGAGGGGCTGAGAAAGAGCAGGACGATTTCAAATCCCACCCTGCTGCTGGCAGATAAGCGTCAGAGGCTGGAGCTGCTGGCGGAGCGGTTGGCGGAAAAGAGTCAAGGGATTATCGAGGCAAAGAGACAGCGCACAGTCCTGCAGCGTGAGCGGCTGGCTCTCCTTGACCCCATGAATCTGCTGTGCCGCGGCTACGGAATAGTCAGCGGTGCCGACGGCAAGCTGCTCCGCAGTGTCAGCGGAGTACAGGCAGGAGACGGTATCACGGTCAGACTGTCGGACGGAGAGCTGACAGCAGAGGTTGAAGCTGTAAAGTAAAACTGCATTAACGCAGTTTAATCGTATAGATGGAGAAGAATATGGCTGCAAGAAAAACCAATGCAAAGGAGCAGTCCTTTGAGGAGGCTCTCGGAGAGCTTGAAGCAATAGTCGCCGAGATGGAGCAGGGCGAGCCTACTCTGGCGGAGCTGACGGAAAAATACAGCCGGGGAATAATGCTGGTTGATAAGTGCCAGCAGGAGCTTGACCGGGCAGAAAAAATGATTGATATGATGGTAAAGCCGGACGGGTCTTTGTCGGAAACCGATATGACCACTTTGCGGGCTTAAATAATAATTTGGTGGGATTAGAATGACAGAAACAGCAATCAAAGAAATGAAGGCTCAATGGAACGAGCGCCGGGCTATGGTGGAGGCTGAGCTGCCCCGTCAGCTCCGGCAGTCGGGAAAGCCGCTGGATGAGACTCTCACGGAGTCCATGGAATACAGTCTCATGGCCGGAGGAAAGCGTCTCCGTCCTATCCTTCTCATGGCGGCGGCTGATGCTGCCGGTGCGAAGGGCGAGGATTTCCTCACCAGTGCCTGCGCCATTGAGATGATACATACTTATTCGCTGATTCATGATGACCTTCCCGCAATGGATAACGATGATTATCGCCGCGGAAAGCTCACCAATCACAAGATTTACGGAGCCGGCATTGCTACGCTGGCGGGAGACGCGCTCCTTACCCTTGCCTTCGAGGTCATGACCAGAGAGAAGGTATCTGCCGATATGAAGCTGGCTGTGGTACAGGAGATGAGCACCGCAGCCGGGCCGCAGGGCATGGTGGGCGGTCAGGCCGTAGATTTGGAGTCTGAGGGAAAGCACATTCCTTTGGAGACTCTGAAAGAGATGCATCTGGGAAAGACGGGAGCGCTCTTCAAGGCGGCTATCCGCTCCGGTGCAATTTTGGCCAAGGCTGATGAGAAGACGCTGGAGGCTCTTACCGACTATTCGCTGGCCTTCGGTCTTGCCTTCCAGATTACCGATGATATTCTCGATGTGGTGGGGGATGAGGCGACTATCGGCAAGCCGGTGGGCAGTGACGAGCGCAACAACAAATCCACCTATGTGACACTTACTTCTCTCGAGGAGGCCCGGCGTCTTGCCCGGGAGGCGGTAGACGCCGGCCTGAAGGCAATCGCTCCGCTGGGAGACAAGGCAAAATTCCTGGGTGCGCTTCTGGAGTACCTGATTTCCCGGGATAATTAAAACTGAACGGAAGAAGATTATGTCTTATATTTTAGAACGCATTAATAGCCCTGCTGACCTTAGTCAGCTGACCATCAGTGAAATGGAGCAGCTGGCCGGTGAGCTTCGCCGTCTGATAGTTGACACTGTGGCCGAGAACGGAGGCCATCTTGCCTCCAGCCTTGGTGCTGTCGAGCTGACTCTTGCCCTGTATAAGGTGTTCCGCCTGCCGCAGGATAAGGTGGTCTGGGATGTTGGCCATCAGGCCTATGCGCATAAAATCCTCACCGGCCGTCGAGACAGATTTGCCACTCTGCGCAGGAAGGACGGTATCACTGGCTTTCCCCGCCGGGCTGAGTCCGTCTATGATGTATTCGGTGTAGGTCACGCCTCCACCTCCGTGTCGGCGGCGCTCGGCCTGGCAGCTGCCCGCGATATCTGCGGGCGTGGTGAGCATGTAATCGCCGTCATCGGCGACGGTGCCATGACCGGCGGTGAGGTCTTTGAGGCATTGAACCACGCAGGAGAGCTGCGGAAAAATGTCATCGTAGTCCTGAATGATAACGGAATGAGTATCGACGGTCACAACGGCGCTCTGTCTGAGTACCTGTCCCGTCTGCGGATTACGCCGGAGTATATCAAAGCGAAGCACGAGATTGAAGGACTTATAAAGAATATTCCTCACATCGGGGAAACTGTATATAAGACTGCTTCTCTTATAAAGGAAGGGGTCAAGTCCGCTATAGTTCCCGGCGGTCTTTTTGAGGAGCTGGGCTTCCGCTATATCGGACCGGTTGACGGACACAATATGAAGCTCATGACCGAGGTCTTCGAGGAAGTTCGTCAGCTCGACGGGCCGATACTCGTTCATGTCCGCACGAAGAAGGGCAAGGGATATCTGCCGGCAGAAACCGAGCCGGAGAAATTCCACGGAGTAGGCCCCTTCGAGGTGGCCAGCGGTCAGGTGAAAAAGAAGGCGGCGCCGCCAAGCTATACGCAGGTATTCAGCGATACCCTGCGGGAGCTGGCCCGGGAAAACCGTGACATTGTGGCCATTACGGCGGCTATGCCCAGCGGTACCGGTCTGAAAGCCTTCGCGGAGGAATTTCCCGACCGTTTCTTTGATGTAGGTATTGCTGAGGAGCATGCCGTTACTTTGGCCGGCGGTTTGGCTGCCGGCGGTGTGCGTCCGGTGGTGGCGATTTACTCCACCTTCATGCAGCGGGCCTATGACCAGATTTTCCATGATGTGTGCCTGCAGAATCTCCCGGTGCTGCTCTGCCTTGACAGAGCCGGACTGGTAGGAGAGGACGGAGCAACCCATCACGGAGTATTTGACCTGTCCTATCTCCGCAATCTGCCCAATCTTACGATAATGGCGCCAAAGGATGAAAACGAACTGCGTCAGATGGTTGCCGCCGCTTTCTCCTACAACAGCCCGGTGGCTATCCGGTATCCGCGCGGTGCCGGTCTCGGTGTAGAGGTACAGAGGGAGCTGCAGTCTGTGGAGCGGGGACGCGGCGAGAGGATTGCGATTCCCGGCGTAGAGCCGTCGGCTGCTCCTGTGACCGTTTTCGCGGTAGGCAGTCAGGTGGATGCCGCCCGACAGGCAGCCGTGCTGCTGAAGGAGAAGGGTATCGATACGGCTGTGGTGAATATGCGGTTCATCAAGCCGCTTGATATTGATCTGATTGCTTCGGTGGTGAACAATCCTGCCACGAAGCTGATTGTTACCGCTGAGGAAAATGTTCTGGCCGGCGGCTTCAGTGCCGGTGTGCTGGAGGCCGTGGCCGATATGGGAGCGGCTGTTCCCGTATTGCGCTTCGGCATCGGGGATGAATTTATTCCCAACGGCACTCAGCGGGAAGAAAGAGAATACTGCGGACTGCTGCCGGAGCAGATTGCTGAAAAAATTGCTGCCCGGTACAGAAAAACTGTGGAGAAATAATTGTGACACAGGAAATCGACACAAACGAAGAATATCAGCCGGTTATCGGCGAGCCGGCGAAGAAGGTAAAGACAAAAAAAGTAGGTAAGGTTCGCCTCGACCAGCGGCTTGTTGAGCTGGGGCTAGCGCAGAGCCGCGAGCGGGCAAAGACCACCATCATGGCCGGACTTGTTCTGGTGGACGGACAGAAGACCGACAAGGCCGGGGCGATGATAAAGGAGGATGCGGACATCCGTATTCTCGGCGGTGAGCTGCCCTATGTGAGCCGCGGCGGTCTGAAGCTGCGAAAGGCTATTGACTGCTTCGGACTTGATTTGTCGGGAGCCGTTATGGCTGACATCGGTGCTTCTACCGGCGGATTTACCGATTGTGCTCTTCAGAACGGGGCGAAGAAGGTCTATGCTATAGATGTGGGCTACGGGCAGCTGGCCTGGAAGCTCCGCACCGATGACCGGGTTGTCAATATGGAGCGGACGAACATCAGGAATGTGACTCCGATTGATATTGGCGAGCTGCTGACCTTTGCTTCTATTGATGTAGCCTTTATATCTCTTGATAAGGTGCTGCCGGCCACCTGGGAGCTGCTGCTGCCCGGAGGCACTGTGGCGGCTCTGATTAAGCCGCAGTTTGAAGCAGGCCGGGGCAAGGTTGGCAAGCACGGCGTGGTAAAGGAGCCGGAAACACACCGGGAAGTAATCGAGAAGGTTGTCTCGGCGGCAAAGGAAATCGGCTTTTCCGTGGGAGGACTGGCATATTCTCCCATTAAGGGCCCGGAGGGAAATATCGAGTACCTTATATATCTGCGAAAGCCGGGCAATGAGGCGGCTCCTGCCGAGGAAGCTGTAGATGCTGCCGCCGTGGTGGCCGCTGCCCATGAGGAACTTGACAAGCTCACTCCGGCAGAGACCGAAAAGAATTTCCTTAATTCAATGAGGGAGGCTTAAAGGATGCTGACTATTGCGGTTTTTCCAAATATGGATAAAGAAAACGCCAATATGGTCCTCAACCGGATTTTTAACTTTTTCCGGGATAAGGAAGTCCGGGTCATTATGCCGGTGAATGAGTCGAAGCACTTCGGATATGAATCGGCCGGTGTGGAGAACATAGAGGAACAGCCGATTGACATGGCCCTTTCCATCGGCGGAGACGGTACTCTCTTAGGTATTGTGCGCCGCCTGTATGAGCGGGATATTCCGGTCTGCGGTATTAATATCGGTACCCTTGGCTTTCTGGCAGACATTGAGCTGCAGGAGATAGAGTCCAAGCTGGAAAAAATCATCGAGGGTCAGTACTACATCGAAGAGAGGATGATGGTGTCCGGCTTCGTGAAGGCTCCGGGTCAGGCGGAGAGATTCCTCGGTCACGCCATCAACGATGTAGTAGTCACCAAAGGCGGCGGCGCCCGTATGCTCCACTTGGGATTGTCCGTTGACCACTGCAATGTCATGGACTACAAGGCGGACGGCATTATCGTATCGACCGCTACCGGGTCTACGGCTTATTCGCTTTCTGCCGGCGGGCCGATTATTAATCCGAAGATTAAGGTGCTTGTTCTCACCCCTATCTGTCCGCATACCTTTAATGCCCGACCCATGGTCATTGACGAGAACGATGAGGTTTTCATAGAGATGCAGACGCCTCATACCGACACGGTAGCCACCTTTGACGGGCAGGAAAATTTCAGGATTCCCTCCGGGGCGGCGGTGATTGTCCGCAAGGCACTGCTCCCGGCGAAAATCGTAAAATTTGATGACAAGAATTACTACCAGACGATAAAGACGAAGCTGCTCTACAACGCTTGAGAGATAAAGTGATTTAACTTAGCTTAGTGCCATACGCATGGGGAAAAGGAAATCATCATGAAGCGACGCGTTGATAAAAGAATCAGACAGGATAAAATCAGAGAGATAATCACGGCCCGGGCCATCGAGACCCAGCAGCTTCTGACGGAAGCTCTGCTGGAGATGGACATTGAGGTCACACAGGCAACTGTGTCCCGTGATATCAAGGAAATGCGGCTGATAAAGGTCACTGCCGACGGCGGCCGCTCCCGCTATGCCTGTCCAAATGAGGAGGCAGCGCTGCCTGCGAAGAATCGTTTGGAGCAGCTTTTGGCGGAGGCAATCATCCGCATCGATAACAGCGAAAATATCATCGTGCTTAAAACGCTGCCCGGTACTGCCAATGCAATCTGTGCAGCGCTGGACAATGCTGCCTGGCCGGAGATTATCGGAACTCTGGCCGGCGATGATACTATACTGGTTGTGGTAAAGCCCAAGGAGGCTGTGGCTTCCTGCCGTCAGAAGATTGCGGCCATGTGGGGAGGTAATTGAATGCTTTCAACTCTTACAGTATGGAACTTTGCCCTGCTGGCCCGCACAGAAATAAATTTCGGCACCGGTCTGAACATCCTTACGGGTGAGACCGGTGCCGGTAAATCCATATTGATTGACGCCCTCGGCGCTGTTTTGGGTCACCGTCTCTCCGTTGATATGATTCGCACAGGCTGCGAATGGCTTCGGGTGGAGGCGGTTTTCGACATTGAGGGGGAACCAGCTCTCATTGAGTACCTGAAGGATGAGATGATTGATCTGGACGGAACGGAGCTGATTATAACCAGGCAGCTTACCGACAAGGGAAAGAACTCTGTGCTGGTGAACGGCTGCCGGACCACTCTGACTGTGCTGAAGAATATAGGAGAGTTTCTTTTCGATATTCACGGGCAGAATGAAAATCTGGCTTTGCTGAAGACGGAGAATAAATTCCGTCTTGTAGACGGAGCGGTGCCGGAGATAAAAGCGGCTCTCGGTGATTACAAAGCTGTTTACGGAGAGTGGCAGTCGGCTAAGAAGGAACTGAAAGAGCTGGAAGAAAGTCTGGCGGAAACGGCAGAGAAGAAGGACCTGCTGACCTGGCAGGCGGAGGAAATAGAGAAGGTAAAGCCCGCAGCGGGAGAATACGAGAAGCTGGAAGCCGAAGTAAAGAAGCTGGCCAACGGAGAAAAAATCGCTGAAGACATCAGCGAGATATCCGGACTTCTGGGCGGCGTCGGTGAGGCCCCCGGCGTGGCTGATGCTCTCAGTCAGGTCATCGGACGGCTGGAACACATGAGCCGGTATGATGACAGCCTTGATGACCTCATTGACCGGTTGGAGAATGACCGGGTGGACATTGTTGATGTCTTTGCCCGGATTGATGATTACCACGACTCCCTTGATTTCGACCCCAACTATCTGGACAGACTGCAGGGCCGTCTTGATAAGCTTGACCGCCTGCGGAAAAAGTTCGGCCCGACCATTGAAGCGGTGCTGGAGCGCTATGAGGAAATAAAGCGTGACCTGTCCCTCATTGAGAACGGGGACGGAGATGCCGAGGCACTGCGCCGGAAGGTGACAGAAGCGGACAGCCGGGTACGGGAAGCTGCAGAGAAGCTGACGGCACTAAGAAATCAGGCCGCGGAGAAAATATCGAAGGACATCACCGGCGAGCTGAAGGAGCTGGGCATGGAGAAGGCCTGCTTCAAGGCGGAGATAAGACCGGGAGAGGGCTGCGGCGAGATGGGTGCCGACGAGCCGGAGCTGCTTTTCAGCGGCAACGACGGCGAGCCTCTGAAGCCGCTGGCAAAGGTGGCTTCCGGCGGTGAGCTGAGCCGTATCTCGCTGGCTATAAAGAGCGCCGCCGCAGAGGGCGACAGCCTCGCCCCCAGCATGGTATTCGACGAAATTGATACCGGTATCGGCGGCAGGACGGCTCAGATGGTAGCGCTGCGGATTGCCAAGGTGGCAAAGTCCCGGCAGGTACTCTGCATAACTCATCTGGCAGCTATTGCCTCTATGGCTGACCGTCACCTCTATCTGGCCAAGGAGAGCGAGAACGGACAGACTACGACTACCGTCCGGGTAATCGACGGTCAGGAAGAGGTGGCAGAGATTGCCCGCATGGCCAGCGGTCTTGAAATGTCGGAGGCGGCCATTGCCAACGCAAGGGAAATGCTGGAGCATGCGGCTGCGGCCAAGAAAGGGCTGTGAAAAAAGGGTCTTTACCATCCCCTTTTGGGAGGGGAGACCGGCGAAGCCGGTGGGTGAGGTTAATAAACAGTTTTCTTACAGGCATTTTTCTTCGCAACGATACATAGAGGAAGAGTGTATCTACAGTCTTTTATGGCTGTGATATAAAATGATTTTCCTGAAAGGAGGTGAAGAAAATAATACTGGACAAAATTTTACGGTTCTTCATTATCCTGCTGTCTTCTGTAGCGGGAGCGGCGGCAATGCAATATGCCAGTCCCTTCCTGACACAGTTTGTCACCACAGAGATATTGAAGACAGATCTGGGATTTTTCCGTCTCACAATATCGAGCTTTATCTGTATTCTTTCCGGACTTATTCTGGGCGGCATGGTCGGCAGCCTGCTCGCTCCTTTATTTATTCGCCAGCTGAAGGGCTTTTCGGCTTGGGTTGAGGCTCAGATAAACAGAATGCCTACCCATGATGCCATAGCCGGTGTCTGCGGTCTGGCTTTGGGACTTATTATTGCCAATTTGTTGGGAGCGGCGTTTTCCCGGGTTCCTATTATCGGTGATTACGCACCGGTGGTATTCAGTCTCGTCTTCGGCTACATGGGAATCAGCATACTGATCCGCAAGCGGGAAGACCTGGAGACTGTATTCGATGCCATACCGAAGCTGCTGCGGGAGCTGGTGAAGGCGAAGGGGACTCAGACTGATGCTCCGCCGCCGGTAGCGGTGGTCAGCGTGGTGGAGAAGCCAAGCGCACCGGAGGCCGCTGCTGCGCTGCCGGAAGACAAGCAGTACAAGCTGCTGGACACAAATGTCATCATTGACGGCCGTATTGCCGATGTGGTTGAAAGCGGCTTCATTGAAGGTACATTGCTGGTGCCGGTCTTTGTGCTGGAGGAACTTCAGCATATTGCCGACTCTTCAGATACCCTGAAGCGTGGGCGCGGCCGCCGCGGCCTTGATATTCTTCAGCGGATTCGTTCCCATGAGAAGATTAAGGTAGAGGTGACAGGTGAGGACTTCGACGATGTAAGTGAGGTAGACTCCAAGCTGGTCCGTCTGGCGCAAAAGGTCAACGGCAAGATAATCACCAACGACTACAATCTGAACAAGGTGGCAGAGCTTCGCGGGGTCACGGTGCTGAATATCAACGAGCTGGCCAATGCCGTTAAGCCGGTGGTTATTCCCGGTGAGACGATGAAGGTCAATGTGGTGAAGGAGGGCAGAGCCCAGGGACAGGGACTTGCCTATCTGGAGGACGGTACCATGATTGTTATTGAAAACGGTCAGCGGTATCTGAACACCGCGATTACGGTAGAGGTTACTTCGGCGCTGCAGACAGCGGCGGGACGAATGATTTTTGCCAAGCCTGTGAAGTAATACGACGCATGGGAAAGCCTCTGCGCTGTTGTTGGATTTGTGTCGTTTTTCAACTTCTTTTTTTATTAATGAGCAATCACGGAGAAACTCCTAAGAAAATTTATAGCGGTAAGATGTTTATTTTCTTTTGGTGTATATTGACACAATGTTTTATTATGCTATAATAAACATTGTGCGGTGTGCGAAAGCACCGCTTTAAAAATTTTAGGAGGATCTTCAATATGACGGGAAAAGTTAAATGGTTCAGTGCAGAAAAAGGCTATGGTTTCATTGAGCAGGAAGCCGGCGGCGATGTATTTGTTCACTTCTCTGCTATTCAGGGTGACGGCTTCAAGACCCTTAACGAGGGCGAGGCTGTAGAGTTTGAAATCGTTGAGGGCGCTCGTGGTCCTCAGGCTGCCAATGTAGTTCGTAAGTCTGCCTGATTTTAACTATATCTTTTAGAGGGACTGTGAAAAGATGAGCAATCATTTTTTCACGGTCCCTTTCTTGATTATTCAGCCTCTTTTTGTATCTGCAGACAATGAATGTATACAGTATTTTGCGATGATTTATGTTGACAACAATTTGCCGTAAGGTATATTATTTCTCTAAATTAAAACGAATATCTCAAATCAGTGAACGGGAAATAGTAGTCCGATGTTCAAATGTTCAGCGAGCCGGTGGAGAGCGAAGCTCTGGTGGGATGACCGGTCAGGAGAAGCGGATGAATGGTCCCGGGAGAGTCCTCCGAAGATTGTTAATTGTGTAGGCAGGAACGGAAGCCACCGTTACATGGCTGCGAATATCGAGTCTTTAGGCTCTGTATTCAAAAATGAAGATTATTCATCGGGTGGCACAGCGAATCCATTTCGTCCCGCAGGGGAGCGAAGTGGATGTTTTTATTTACCGGGTGAATGATGAATTAGGGTGGTACCGCGATCCGTTTCGCCCCTGAAGCAGAAGATTTGTGCTGACGGGTGTTGAGGCGGCTTTTTTGTTTGAAGAAACCGCAGGAGGTTTGTATGCTAATAAAGATATGCGGCATTCGGGATATTGATGCCGCTCGGGCAGCAGAGGAGGCAGGAGCCGATTTCATCGGTTTCATCCTTTCCCATGGCTTCAGGCGGACTGTAGAGCCTGAGGCGGCAGCGGAGATATGCCGCAGTATCCGGCGGGTGAAGAAGGTCGGAGTGTTCGTTGATGAGCCGGCCGAATATGTCAATGAGGCGGCACGCCTCTGCGGGCTGGACTATGTTCAGCTTCACGGCCACGAGACACCGGAGTACGCCGCGGCAATAAAATATCCTATAATAAAGGCCATGCGGTACGGAGATGATTTCACAGCCGAGGCAGCCAACAGCTACCCGGCGGATATGCTTCTCGTGGACAGCTTTGCCAACGGCAAGGTGGGCGGCAGCGGTCAGGCCTTCGCCTGGCAGGAAGCAGCAGCGGAAACAAAGAAGCTGACGAAGCCGTTCTTTATCGCCGGAGGCATCTCAAAGGAAAATGCCCGGGAAGCGATAGAGGTTTTTAACCCCAACGGTCTCGATGCCTCCGGAAGTCTGGAGGATGAAGCCGGCAATAAATCTCCGGAAAAAATCCGTGAGTATATAGAGTCTCTAAGCGATAAATGATACTCCTCCGGGAGTGACTTGCTGACAGGCAGTGAGCCTGTCCGGAGCAATAATGCAAGGTGATACAATGAAAGATATTCTCGCAGAAATCGTAGAAAAGAAGCGGGCAGTTGTGGAGGAAGCACGAAAGCAGATGCCTCTCGACAGGATTAAGGCGGAGCTGAAGCCCGGCACTCATCGGGCAGCCAAAGCAATGGAGGCAGCGGATTTCTTCCTCATTGCCGAATGCAAGCTGAACTCTCCGGCCAAGGGTCGTCTCTGTAAACGCTACGAGGTCACGGAGCTGGCGAAAATCTACAGCGGGAACGGAGCGACGATGCTCTCCGTTCATACGGATTCCCATTTTCTCGGGCGTAATGAGGATATTCCGGCGGTGCGGACGATAACCGGGCTGCCCATAATGCGCAAGGAATTCATCATAGACGAATATCAGATATATGAAGCCCGATGGCTTGGGGCGGATGCAGTCCTCCTTATTGCCAGGATTCTCACTGGTGAGCAGCTGAAAAATTTCCTTGATATTGTTCATAGTCTGGGAATGGATGCGCTCATTGAGGTTCATGATGAGGATGACATTGACAAGGCTCTGGCCACCGAAGGAAGGTTTATCGGGGTAAATAACCGCAATCTGAAGACCTTCGTCACATCCATCGAGAATACGCTGGAGCTGCTGCCCTATATCGAAAAGAATGATAAGCTGGGAGGTCGTATCCTCATCAGTGAGAGCGGCGTGCAGAACGGCGCGGATGCCGAAAAACTCCGGCTGGCCGGCTGCCGCGGTGTACTGGTAGGCGAGGGCCTTGTGGTGGCTGAGGATGTAGGAGCCATGACGAGGGAAATTGCCGCAGCGGGAAAGTGAGCGGCGGAAAATTCTTTCGCAATCTGTCGAAGGATAGTATCGTAAGACTCGACAGAAATACCGAAATCTGTTATCATTGAGTTGTTTTAACAATTCATCTAGATAAAATGTGTAATCATTAAGAGTGGGGGATATAAAATGGCAACAAAAAGATTTGGCAAATACGGCGGACAGTATGTACCGGAGACGGTAATGCCTGTCCTGAACGAATTGGAAGAGGCTTATGACAAGTACAAGGATGACCCGCAGTTCATCGCTGATTTCAAGCGGATCCTGAAGGAGTATGCAGGCCGTCCTTCCATGCTGTACTATGCCGAGAAGCTTACCAAGCACTACGGCAAGGCAAAGATTTTCCTGAAGCGTGAAGACCTGCTTCATACCGGCGCACACAAAATCAACAATGCACTCGGGCAGGCTATCCTGGCCAAGCGCATGGGCAAGGAGTGCATCATCGCCGAGACCGGTGCCGGTCAGCACGGTGTTGCTTCTGCTACCGTTGCCGCTCTGTTCGGCTTCAAGTGCAAGGTTTTCATGGGCAAGGTGGATGTTGAGCGTCAGAAACTCAATGTATTCCGCATGAAGCTGCTGGGCGCTGAGGTTGTCCCGGTTGAAGGCGGCTCCGGCACACTGAAGGATGCCATGAACGAGGCAATCCGTTACTGGGCTGCCCATGTAGATGACACCTATTACCTTATCGGCACTGTCGCCGGCCCGGCTCCCTATCCTGAGCTGGTTCGCGACTTCCAGAAGGTCATCGGTGAGGAAATCCGCGAGCAGGTAAAGGCACAGGCCGGCGGTCGTGTAGACTATCTGGTTGCCTGCGTAGGCGGCGGCTCCAATGCAATGGGTACCTTCTATGAGTTCCGCAATGATAAAGATGTAAAGAAATTCGGCGTTGAGGCTGCCGGTAAGGGTATGGACACCGACGAGCATGCCCTGACTCTGGAGAAGGGTCGTCCCGGTGTTCTCCACGGTGCATACAGCTACCTGCTGCAGGATGATGACGGCCAGGCTCTTGAGGCCTACTCCATCTCCGCCGGTCTCGACTATCCGGGCGTTGGCCCTGAGCATTCCTACTTCAAGGATGCCGGTATCGTTGACTATGTAGGTATCTCCGATGATGAGGCTCTGGCAGCATTCCGCCGTGTCTCTGAGCTGGAGGGCGTCATCCCGGCCGTTGAAAGCTCTCACGCACTGGCATATCTCGAGAAGCTCATGCCTACCACCAAGGAGGACGAGGTCGTTGTCGTCTGCCTGTCCGGCCGCGGCGACAAGGATGTTCAGATGGTAGCAAAGGTACTGGGGGAGGAAATTTGAAATGAATCGCATAGACAGTAAATTCCAGGAGCTGAAAGCAGCTAAGAAAAAGGGACTGGTAATCTTCATTACTGCCGGTGCTCCGGATATTGAGACCACTATCGCTGCCGTAAAGATGGCAGAAGCAAATGGCGCAGATGCTATCGAGCTGGGCATTCCCTTCTCTGACCCCATGGCAGACGGCCCCATCATTCAGAAGTCTTCCTTCGAGGCTATCAAGAAGGGCATGACTGTAAAGAAGCTCCTGGCTCTCGTAAAAGAGATTCGCAGCTTCACCAACATTCCGCTTCTGGCTATGGGCTATCTCAACAATCTGCTGAACTACGGCCTTGATGAATTCTTCGCCGATGCAAAGGCAGCAGGCCTTGACGGTCTTATCCTGCCGGATGTTCCCCACGAGGAGTCCGCTGAACTGCGTGAGCTTGGTGACAAGTTCGATATGCCGATTGTAGAGTTCGTTACACCCGGTACCGTACCCCGCCGTATTACCGAGACCTGCGTCAATGCAAAGGGCTTCATCTACTGCGTATCTGTCAACGGTGTAACCGGTGTCCGCAAGATTGACTACGGCCCCATCGGCAAGGTAGCTCAGTCTGTAAGAGAACAGAGCGATGTTCCCGTAGCTGTCGGCTTCGGTATCGGCTCCGGCGAGGCTGCCGTAGAGGCGGCTGCTCATGCTGACGCCGTTATTGTCGGCTCCGCTGTAGTAAAGAAGCTGCTGGAAAATGATATGGATGCTGCTGCCGGCATCATTGCCGAGATACGCACTGCTCTTGACAAGGCGTATAACTGACTGAATATGGGAGGGCGGTCTCTGGCCGCCCCTTTTTGTGAAAAATATGAAAATAATACCATCCAGAGAGGACTTTATTGCCCTCGCAAAAGACTCAAATATCATTGCGGTATCAACTGAGCTGTTCAATGACCTTGATACTCCGGTATCCGTTTACTACAAGCTGGTAGGAGAAGAAAAGGGTTTCCTGCTGGAGTCGGTAGAGGTAAACCAGAAGTATGGCCGCTACTCCTTTATCGGTGCCGACCCTTTCATCAGGCTGGAGGTCTATGCTGACCAGCTGATGATGGAGCAGAACGGCCGCATGCGCTGCTATGAGGGCGCTCCCGTGGACACCATCAAGCGGTTCATGGCGAAGTTCAATGCTCCGACTATGGGAGAGCCGCTGCCGATGATTAACGGCGGCGTTATCGGCTATCTGAATTACGATATTGTTGCCACCTTTGACCGGGTACGAGGACTTGATCTGGGCGAAGGTGAGCTGCTCGGCCAGTTCATGATGTGCCGCAGGCTCGTAATGTTTGACCAGCTTCGTCATACAACGAGGCTTGTCTATATGGCTGAAACCGATGGGGCAGACGCCGGAGCCGTCTATGACAAGGCGGTGGAAGCTCTGAAGAAAACAGAGGAAAAGCTGGCCGCTCCGCTGGAGAATATTCATCAATACAATGAGCCGAGGCAGGATAAGCTGGACTTCCTTGCCCGGTACGGTGAAATGCCGGAATCCTTTGATAACATTATCAAGAGCTGCCGTGACCATATTATTGCCGGTGACATATTCCAGATTGTTCCCAGCCAGCAGTTTAGAGAGAAGATTACTCAGCCGCCCTTTACCTTCTATCGCCGCCTGAGACAGGCCAATCCCTCTCCGTATATGTTCTATCTGAACTTCGGCGAGACGAAGCTGGTAGGTGCCTCCCCGGAAATGCTGGTACGGGTAGCCGGGGACGAGCTGACTACTTATCCCATCGCCGGTACCCGCCGTCGCGGTGCCAACGATGCAGAGGATGAGGCACTAATGGCCGACCTTCTGCAGGACGAGAAGGAGTGCGCCGAGCATTCCATGCTGGTAGACCTGGCCCGCAACGACATCGGCCGAATCAGCGAGGCCGGCAGCGTCCGGGTCACCAAGCTGAAGGTCATAGAGAAGTTCTCCCATGTCATGCACATGGTTTCCGAGGTAAAGGGAAAGAAGAAGCCCGAATACACCCCGATGGATGTGCTGAAGGCCTGCTTCCCGGCGGGAACGGTCAGCGGTGCGCCGAAGCTCCGGGCTATGGAAATAATCAACGAACTGGAAGGTGTTCACCGCAACGCCTACGCCGGTATCGTCGGCTATCTGGATTTCGATGGCAATATGGATACCTGTATCACCCTTCGTACTATGCGAATCGAAGGAGACGAGGCAATCATTCAGGCCGGAGCCGGTATCGTCTACGACTCTGTAGCCATTAATGAATACAGGGAAATTCTGCAGAAGGCAAAGGTATTGTTCGGAATTGTCGAGGAGGTGGAGAACAATGCTGTTGCTCCTTGATAACTATGACTCCTTTACCTACAATGTTTACCAGCTTCTTTGTCAGCTGGGGGCAGAGGTAGAGGTCATCCGCAACGACTGCACTACTGTAGAAGAGATTCGCAGTAAGAAATACGAGGCTATCGTCCTTTCTCCCGGTCCCGGCGTTCCTTCTGATGCCGGTATCACCGAGGATGTCATCAGAGAGCTGAAGGGTGAGGTGCCTATCCTTGGTATCTGCCTCGGTCATCAGGCTATCGGCGAGGTTTTCGGCGGTAAGGTAATCGGTGCCGGTGCCATCGTCCACGGCAAAACTTCCCGGATAAAGCACTGTGGGAACGGAAGCTATGAGGGGCTGCCTCAGTCCATGGAGATAGGCCGCTATCACTCTCTGATTGTGGAGCGGGCCAGCCTGCCGGACTGCTTCGAGGTGACGGCAGAGCTGGAGGACGGCATGATAATGGGACTCCGTCATAAGGAATACGACATCGAAGGAATGCAGTTCCATCCGGAATCAATTCTCACTCCGCTGGGAAATAAACTGATGGAAAATTTCCTGAAGAGAATAAAGAAATAACAAAAGCTGCTGTGAAGAGATGAGAAATCATTTTTCACAGCAGTTTTTTTTAGTTGAAATATCAGTAAGAGGGTAGTATAATATAACTGTTAGGTTTGACTACCGACACAACGATAGGCAACAACCACAGGTGAAAAAATGGAGGTATGAGAAATGAAGAAAATCATTTCACTGCTGGTATGTATTATGGTGTGCAGCTTTGCGGCCTGTGCAGCGGCAGAGACTGGGATGAAAAAGCTGCCCAACGGCAATGTGCTGCTGCCGGAACTGACAGATCGGGTACTGGATGCCGGTACATACACGGAGTTGAATTACGCTAACGCCAGAGAGATGATGGCTAAAACATTTGACAAGTGGGGCAGATGCAGTGCTATCGCCAAAACACTGTCTAACGGTGATACCATTGTGGGCCGCACCCTGGACTTCTATATTACAAATAAGCCGGCATTTGTCGTCCGGACCAAGGTGCCGGGATGCTATGAGACCATAGGACTCACCTACATGAATACGATAGTTCCCGATTATACCGCCGCAATGACGAATGGTATACCTCAGGCTGTTTATGAGATACTGCCGTTTCTCAGTACCGATGTACTGAACTCCCAGGGTCTCTATGTGGAAATAAATATGCGCTACGGACAGAAGGATGAGAACGGCAACAGCTATTACGGCTGCTCCGGTACCAATCCGGGGGCTGAGCAGCGTATTATGGCCGGAGAGCTGGCCCGCTATCTCTGCGAGCATTGTGCCAATGTTAAAGAGGCTGTCGAATACGCCAAGACTCTTGATATATACACAATGAAGAAGGAACACATGGATTGGAATCTGACCTTTATTATGGCTGATGCGGAAGGCGGCTACGGTTTGCTGGAGATTGCAAAGAATAAGGTCGTTTTCCTGGATAAGCAGCCGGCTCAGACAAATTTCTATGTAGCGAAGGAGTTTGGAAGGGACCAGATTTATAAGTCCGGTCTTGGACGCTATGACAAAATAATGAAGGGGATTGACAGCGTAGAGACTGAGGATGATATGTACAAGCTCATAGATTCCGTCAGCTACTATCAGGCCTATTTCCCGGAGCGGTGCAAATTTGATGCCCGTACCGAATATGTTGACAGTGAGGCGGGAATTTCTACCGAGTATGTGCTGGCTGAAGAAAATCAGCCGGCGGTCAGGGCCATGATGAATGAATCGGCAGAAAAACTCGGCAATATGACCTGGCAGGATATCCGCAATGACGGCAGTTATTGGTACTCCTGCTTTACCAATGTGGTAAACTGCAGCAAGAAGACTCTCCTTGTCCGTTTCTTCGAGGATGAAACCAAGAAGCTGCTGCTCACCTTTGACAAGTAAAAAAGATAGTAACCGGGCTGCTGCACGTTTGTGCGGCAGCCTTTTCTGTTAGGAATAAATTGCCTTGCAATTTGTTGAATATATGCATTATAATACCAATGGTAAATAGGTGGAGTCTGTCTATAAGAGAGTGCGAATACTTTTTTGTTCCCTGCGCCACCGATTTACTCAATTTTGAAAATAAAACGACACCAGACCGGAGGGAAAATTTTGTCTACAGATATAGATCAGCTTCGTAAAGAAACAGCAAAGCGCCGCACCTTTGCTATTATTTCTCACCCGGATGCCGGTAAGACGACCCTTACCGAGAAGCTCCTGCTATACGGCGGAGCTATCCATCTGGCCGGTTCCATCAAGTCCCGCAAGACTGCCCGTCATGCGGTATCCGACTGGATGGAGATAGAGAAGCAGCGCGGTATTTCCGTCACTTCCTCTGTACTGCAGTTTGATTACGGCGGATGCCGTATCAACATCCTTGATACGCCGGGCCATCAGGACTTCTCCGAGGATACCTACCGCACCCTCATGGCCGTTGACAGCGCCGTAATGGTACTGGATGCGGCAAAGGGCGTTGAGACCCAGACGAAAAAGCTCTTCAAGGTCTGCAAGGAACGCCATGTGCCTATCTTCACCTTCGTAAACAAGCTGGACCGCTACGGCAAGGTTCCTATCGACCTGATGGATGAGATAGAGAATGTACTGGGAATAAGAGCATATCCCATGAACTGGCCGGTGGGCAGTGACGGACGCTATCAGGGCGTCTATGACCGCCGCAAGAATGTAGTGGAGCTGTTCGCAGCCGATACCACTCACGGTCAGGAGGCACGCCTCTCGGATGTATACGAGATGGGCTCCGATGAGCTGAAGGCCCGCCTCGATGAAGCGACCTATCAGAATCTTCTCGATGATATTGAGCTGCTGGACGCTGCCGGCGAAGAGTTTGACCTGGACAAGGTGGCCTGCGGTGAGCTGACTCCCATGTTCTTCGGCTCTGCTATGACGAACTTCGGTGTGCAGAACTTCCTTGAGGAGTACCTGCGGCTGGCACCGCCGCCGGTGGCTCGTGAGTCCTCTGTCGGTGCCATTGAGCCTACCGATGATAAGTTCTCCGCCTTTGTCTTTAAGATTCAGGCAAACATGAATCCGGCTCATCGTGACCGTCTGGCTTTCATCCGCATTGTTTCCGGTAAGTTTGAACGCAATATGACCGTATGGCACGAGGCCGGCGGCAAGCCTATCAAGCTGGCTCAGCCGCAGCAGTTCCTGGCCCAGGACCGTCAGATTATTGACGAGGCATGGCCGGGAGATATTGTCGGCCTTTTCGATCCGGGGATCTTCGGTATTGGTGATACTATTTCCGATACATCTACGAAATTCCGTTTTGCTGATTTCCCGGTATTCCCGCCGGAAAAATTCGCCCGTGTTGAAGCAAAAGACACCATGAAGCGCAAGCAGTTCCTGAAGGGAATTGAGCAGCTTACTCAGGAGGGTGCAATTCAGCTCTTCAAGGAAGCCGGCTACGATTCCATCATCGTAGGCACTGTCGGCACACTGCAGTTTGATGTCCTCGTCTACCGCCTCAAGAGCGAGTACGGCGTAGATGTTATCCTTACTATGCAGCCCTTTGAGGTCGCCCGCTGGCTGGTCTATGAAGACGGTCATACAGTAACGCCGGAGGGTATGCGGGGAATTGACCGCGGTATGTTTGTCTATGACCGCAATGGTCTGCCGGTGCTGCTGGTAAACAACGAGTGGGCGCTTGGCTGGATTACTGACAACAATCCGGGTTTGGAGCTTTATGCGGTACCGCCGGATAAAAAAGAAGTATAGTTGAAAAATCATTTATTGAGTTTATTTAATAATTGGGTTATAATATGATTATGGTATAACCACCGGGAGGTTTTTGGTTTGGATTGGCTCTTTGGCGGATTATCAGATGCCGAAATCACTGTTCGGACTCTTTGCAGCTTTGGTTCCAGTATTGCTATCGCGCAGATAGTTGGAACTATCATCGGTGAAGATAAGAAAAAGAAATGGTTTAAGAAGCGCGTGCAGAAATATGCGCTCCTCAATCGCCGCGGCTTTATGGGTGAAAATACCAACTTCGGCCGCCCGATTACCAAGGAAGGCTATCTGATTTCAATCGGACTTATCACCAGCTGGGTGTTGGTCACGATTCTTTGCTTTAAGATCTGACTTAGCAGAAAGGCTCCCTGTCGTGGCGTTATTGCGGCAGGGAGTTTTTTATGGAGGCTTATGATGAGCAATAAGAAGATGGCGGCTGTGTCCGCAATTCTGTCTCTTGGACTTCTGTTGGGCGGCTGCGGTGAGAAGGCGGCGCCGGCAGGAGGCAGCAAGGCGGCGGTAACCCAGAGCAACCATAAGGAGCATGGGACAGCCGGGGCAGAGAATTATTTTGCCGTTATTACCGATGATATGGGTCGAGAGGTGCGCCTGACCAAGAAGCCGGAGCGTATCGTAGTGACCTCGGCCTCCTTCCTGGAGCCGCTGCATGCTGTCGGCGGCGATGTGGTAGGCCGTCCCGATTCACGGACGAATATGCCGGATTTTGCCAAGGACAAGACAAGCATCGGCCGCGTCTACAACATAGATGTGGAGAAGCTCATTTCCTGTTCTCCCGATTTGGTAATCATCAATAAGGGAATGAATGAGAAGCTGCTGACGACTCTCGATATGAATAAAATTCCTGCCGTTGTGCTGGACATGAAAAACTACGACAGCGTAAAGCGGGAAATCGGAGTGTTTGCCCAGATTACCGGCAACAAGGAGACCGGAGAAAAGTATATCAAGACGCTGGATGAAAAGATTGAGAAGATTATAGCCGGCGTACCGCAGGATAACAAGCGGGTGGCAATACTTCACAGCACCGGTCAGGGTCTCAGTGTTCAGCTTGATACCAGTATCGCCGGGTCAGTAGCCAAGCGGCTTGGCTTCGTGAATGTGGCACAGGGAATGAACGCCATCGAGGGTAATCCCGATGCGGCACCGTACAGTATAGAAACACTGGTAGAGCAGAATCCGGAGATAATCTTTGTAACGAGCATGGGAAAAATCGAGGACATCAAGCGGAGCATGGAGAAGACCATTGCCGACAGTCCGGCCTGGCAGACAATACCGGCAGTAAAGAACGGCAAGCTCTACTATCTGTCCCAGAATTATTTTCTCCTGAGCCCGGGGGTACATTTCCCGGAGGCCTTTGAAGAAATGGCAAAGCTTATCTATCCGGAGGCAGTAAAATAATGGCGGCCGAAGAAAAAAACAATGCAATGAGTACAAAAGAAGAGCAGGGGACAGCCAACGCATCAAATGTGCGTCGGCTGGGTTTCCTGCTCCTTTTTTCGATACTGGTCGCGGCAGGCTTCATTGTATCTGTTGAGCTTGGCTCTGTGCCGATTACTACCGGTGAGATATACGCGGCTATCTTTGGGGATGGGGCAGGTACTCATCAGCAGATAATAATGAATATCCGCCTGCCGAGAACTATCGTAGCGGCGCTAGTAGGTATCAATCTGGCTCTGTCCGGGGCCATACTTCAGGCAATAATGAAAAATCCGCTGGCTGACCCGCATATCATCGGTATTTCCTCCGGTGCCGGTCTGGCAGCTGTCCTTCTCATGCTGGCGTTCCCGGCGCTGGAATACCTTGTCACTCCGGCAGCCTTTCTTGGAGCTATGGGCGCAGCCTGCGTCATTTATCTGCTGGCCTGGAAGAACGGTATCCGTCCGGTGCGGATAATCCTGGCCGGTGTTGCCGTATCGGCCTTCCTTGGAGCCGGTATCTCTGCGGTTATGATATTCAACAGCGATAAGGTACACGGCGCTCTCATGTGGATGGTAGGCGGTCTGGCCACCAGAAGCTGGCCCCATGTGGGGATAATCTATCCTTACACCATTGCCGGTGTAATCCTTGCCTTGCTTGGAGCAAAACATCTGAACATTCTCCAGCTGGGAGATGAGATGGCCAAGGGACTCGGTCTGAATGTCGAGGTTACCCGTATCGTGATGACGGCCTTGGCGGCTCTGCTGGCAGCCAGTGCTGTTTCTGTCGTGGGACTCCTTGGCTTCGTCGGGCTTATCGTTCCTCATGCGGTGCGGCTGATGATAGGCTCCGACTACCGCTATCTGCTGCCGGGAGCGGCGCTCTTAGGAGCGGCGACCGTTATGCTGTCCGACACCTTTGCCCGGACGGCCTTCGCTCCCACAGAGCTTCCGGTAGGTATACTTATGGCGGTTTTTGGCGCCCCGTTCTTCCTCTTTTTGCTTAGGAGGGAGCTGTGATGAGCAATATGAATCAGACTGCTTTGTCAGCAAAAAATCTGACGGTAAAGATAGAAGAAAAGGTAATCCTTTCCGATGTGAATATCAGCTTCACCCCCGGAAAGCGGACGGCTATAATCGGGCCGAACGGTGCCGGTAAGTCCACCCTGCTGAAGGCACTGGCAGGACTGAATCACCGCTATGACGGTAAGGTGCTGCTGGGGGATGAAGATACAAAGAAGCTGGGGCGGAAGGCATTCGCCAGGCGGCTGGCCATATTGCCGCAGGGCATGACTGTGCCGGCGGATGTTACAGTCAGCGAGCTGGTAGACTACGGACGGTTTCCCTACCGCGGGATAATGACGGCCGGAGACCCGAAGCGGGACAGAGAAGCGGTAGAGCAGGCACTGGCCAAGACTCACCTGAACGGATACACCGGTCAGCGGGTAATGACCCTCTCCGGCGGCGAGCGTCAGAGAGCGTTTATCGCTATGGCACTGGCGCAGGAGCCGGAAATACTTCTGCTGGACGAGCCCACCACGTATCTCGATATCGGTCATCAGCTTGAGGTCATGAATATCATTGAGGAGCTGAACCGCAATGAGAAGATGACCATAATCATGGTTCTCCATGATATCAACCATGCCCTCCAGTACGCCGATGAAATAGTGGTCATAAAAGACCACGGAATCTATCGGCAGGGGACACCGGGAGAAATCCTGACAGTTGACCTGCTGGCGGAGGTTTTCGGAGTAAAGGCCGATGTCTTTGTAAACTCCAACGGAATAAGCGTCCTGTCACCTATTTCCCTGGCAGAGAGAAAGTAATAAAAGCTGCAAATTTGTCATGAATTTCTAAATTTTTTTCTTGCTTTTTTGCAGTATTCTCTGTATCATTGGAATGTATTGAAAGTTAATCTTTTTGAGAATAATATTTATGGTTATACATACCGTTAAAGGCAGGGGAAAGTATGGCACGGAGAGATAGTTCCAGAGGCTCCCGTGGCAGTCGTCGGGGGTCCGGCTGGTTTTATGCTTTGGTTGGCGTAGTTTTTGTTTATTTTGGCTACTGCTTCTACAATCAGCAGGTATATCTGAACGGTGTCAATGAAAAGTATCAGGCGGCAGAGCAGTGCCTTGCCGCAGCGCAGAAGATAAATGAAGGCCTTCGGGAAGAGAAGGCAGGTCTTGAGGATCTTCGGAGAGTTGAGAAGGTAGCCCGTGAGCAGCTTAATATGGTTCGCTCCGGTGAGATGCCTTATATTTTGCCCCACGGCAGCAGATAATTTTGCTCTGAAAGAGCTTGAAATTCATTATGGGAGGAAGCAGCATTTTGTCCATTGAAGTTGGCAGTATTTTGGAAGGAACCGTTAGTGGTATCACGAAGTTCGGTGCATTTATTGAGCTTCCCGAGAATAAGACCGGTCTGGTTCATATTTCGGAGGTAGCGGATGTTTATGTCAATGATGTAAACGATTTCCTTAAGCAGGGACAGAAGATTAAGGTTAAGGTACTGGCTATTAATGAGAACGGCCGCATCGGCTTGTCCGTCAAGCAGGTACCGGAGAATAAGGCTGCTCAGGCAGCAGCTGCTCCTCGTGGAGAACGCCCCCAGAACGGTGGTCAGGGCGGCTCCTTCGCAGACAGGCAGAATCGTCCGCCCCGTCCGGCTGGCCCTATGCCTCCCCGTCCGTCTCGTCCGCCTATGGGCGGCGGTTTCTCTCGTCCCGGCGGCGGGCGCTTCAGCAGCGGTCCTATGTCCTTTGAGGACAAGCTGTCGAAGTTCCTGAAGGACAGCGATGAGCGTCTCACAGATCTGAAGCGCAAGACTGATTCCAAGCGCGGTGGTCGTGGCTCTCGCCGTGGCGACTGATTAGTGAAGTGAATAGCGTGTCCTGTTCCGACCTTCTTCGGCAGGACACGCTTTTTATGTTGGAGTAACCGATAACCGGTCTAATAACCTTCCCCTTTGGGTGTGCATGAGCACTTAATGAGCTTGCGAATTTAGTGCGAGCCATGCAAACTACTTAGTGATATCCAAGCGTAGCGATGGATGAACTTAGTGTGTTTGTAGAAGGTGGCAGCCGAAGGCTGACGGATGAGGTGACCGGTAATCGATATAATTGCCTCCCATCTAGGGGGGTGGCACGAAGTGCCGGAGGGGTATATGCATACACTGTCATTCAATAGAAAACTGAATAAATTTGTTGATGACAATGAGTTGCTCCCTTCGGGAGCAGCGGTGGTCGTTGCCTGCTCCGGCGGCCCCGACTCTCTGGCCTTGCTTGACTGGCTGCTTTCTCAGCAGGAGAAACGGCAGCTGGCGATAACGGCGGCGCACTTTGAGCATGGTATTCGGGGAGAAGAATCCCGTGCGGATGCTGCCTTCGTCCATGACTTCTGCGTGTCCCGGGGAATTCCCTGCCGTATAGGTCACGGAGATGTACCCGCTTATGCGGCGGAGAAGGGTCTTTCGATGGAGACGGCGGCCCGGGAGCTGCGGTATGCCTTTCTGCGGAAGGTGGCTACGGAATGCTTCTCCGCTATCAAGCCACTGATAACCCGCTGGGATACCCGTGAGGTTTTCCTGGCAGTCGGTCATCACGGCGACGACCAGGCTGAGACCGTATTGATGCGTATATTGCGGGGGACGGGAGTAAACGGGCTGGCGGCCATGCGGCCAAGCCGGCTGATGACAGAATGGCTTGAACCGGCACAGGGGGGCGGAAGCATTCTGCCTGTGCATTGCCGTCTGATTCGTCCGCTGCTGGCTGTGTCTCGGCAGGAGATAGAGGAATATTGTGTGCTGCGGGGACTGGAGCCGCGCCGTGATGCCACCAATGACGAGCCGGATGAAGCAAGACGAAACAGTCTGCGGCTTGAGCTGCTGCCGCTCCTGCGAGAGCGGTACAATCCGGAGATAAACGCGGCGCTCTGCCATCTGGCGGAAATTGCGGCCGATATGTCAGACTGTGTTTCTGCTCTGACTGATGAAAAAGCGGCCGGGATAATGCAGGATAATACCATTGACCGACCGGCATTCTCCGTCTGTCCAAAAGCTGTACAGCAGGCTCTTATAAGGAAACTGCCCGGGCTGGAAAATTGCTCATACAACGATATAGAGGCAGTACGCCGCCTCATCTGCACAGGCGACAGCGGACAGCAGCTGAGCCTGCCGGGAGCAATCCTGCGGCTGGAATACGATCGGGCAATTTTTGCCAGAACACTTCCCGTTAAATCACAAAATAATGGGGGAGAAGAGAAAAAAATCTCTCTTAACGGCAATGGAGATAGTACAAAAGCGGAATTTTGTGGTAGAATTATAACAGCTGTGTATACAAAAGCGGCAGATGAAGCAGCAAATCATCTTGGAGCTGATGACGAATCGGCGGCTGTTATTGATGCAGATAAGGTGAAGCTGCCGCTTATTGTCAGGTGCCGGCGGCCGGGGGATGCATATCTCCTTTCCGGCAGCGGCTCCGGTCGGAAAAAAGTCAAGGATTACTTTATTGACAGGAAAGTGCCAAGGGAGGTCAGGGACACAGTTCCCATCCTGACCGACAGCGACGGAAACATCCTGTGGCTGGCAGGCTTCATCAGAAGCGGCTATGCAATGATTGACAAAAACACGACGAATATTATTCGAGTTACAGTTGAGTAACGGAGGTCAGAGCAATGTATAATGACTTGGAACGCATAATGTTTGACGAAGCAACTTTGAAAGCAAAGGTTGCTGAACTTGGTGCTGTCATCACCGAGGAATATCGCGATAAGAATCCTCTGATGGTCGGTATCCTGAATGGTGCTATGGTATTTTACTCCGACCTCATCCGTCAGGTAAGGATTCCTATCGAGACAGATTTCATGCGGGTATCCAGCTACGGCTCCGGCGCAGTAAGCTCCGGCAATGTGAAGATAAAGAAAGACCTGGATGTAGATATCACCGGCCGCCATGTAATCGTGGTGGAGGATATCATCGACAGCGGCAATACGATGTCGGCGCTGCTGAGCAATCTGAAAAAACGCGGCGCGGCTTCTGTGAAGCTCTGTGCGCTTTTCTCCAAGCCTTCCCGGCGTGAGGTCGAGGTTCAAATCGACTATCTTGGCTGGGAAATCCCCGATGCCTTTATTGTCGGCTATGGTCTGGACTATGCAGAGAGATACCGCAACTTACCTGAAGTTGGTATCCTGAAGCATGAAGTCTATGCGTGAGTAGTTTGTTCGCATATCAACAGCCAAAATGCCACTATGACACTTTGGCTGTTTTTATTTTTTTAGGAAAGTTTGAGTAGTTTTTATGGAATCGTTTTCTTCAATGGTCGTTAAGCTGGATGATATCATCTGGAGTATGTTTCTGGTCTGTCTCTGTCTCGGAGTCGGCTTTTACCTGTCTGTGAAGCTGAATTTCCCTCAGGTACGCCTGCTGTCAGAGATGGTGCGGCTGCTGTTCAGTGACAAGGGAACAGAGCAGGGCATCTCGTCATTTCAGGCTTTTGCTACTACTGTAGGCGCCCGCGTAGGCATGGGAAATATTGCCGGCGTAGCTACGGCAATATATGTCGGCGGCCCCGGTGCTATCTTCTGGATGTGGATAATCACCGTTATCGGTGCAGCCTCGGCTTTCACTGAGGCGACGCTTGCTCAGGCCTACAAGAATGTCACCAAGGACGGTGTTTTCGTAGGCGGCCCGGCGTACTATATTGAGAAGGGAATGAATAACCGCACCTATGCAATAATATTTGCGGTGGTGGCAGTTCTTGGCCCCGGCATACTGATGCCCGGTGTGCAGATAAACTCTCTCGTCACGGTCTTTGAGGAGGCTTTCGGTGTAGAGAAGATTATTACTGGTGTTGTCTGCTGTGTCATTCTGGCCTTTGTTGTCTTCGGCAGTATTAAGCGTATCTCCCGACTGGCAGAGATTTTGGCGCCGGTCATGTGCATGATATATATCGGTTTGGCCGTCGTAATTATCGGCCTGCACATTTCTGAGGTTCCGGCGATGCTGGCGCTCATCGTGAAATCGGCAGTCGGCATGGAGCCGCTGCTGGCCGGTATTATCGGCTCTGCGGTATCCTGGGGCGTAAAGCGAGGCATTTATTCCAATGAGGCCGGTATGGGCTGCGGTGCTATCGTTTCGGCGGCAGCTGCCTGCTCACATCCCGGCAAGCAGGGACTTATTCAGGCCTTCTCTATATATGTCGATACACTGCTGGTCGGTACAGCCACCGCGATGATAGTCTTGCTCACCGGCACCTTTGACATCAGTGATGGTCAGGGCGGACTGCTTGTCAATAATATCAACGGAATGGAAGCAGGTATAAAATGGACTCAGCACGCGCTCATGTCTACCTACGGCGATTGGGCCGGACAGCTGCTGGCAATTATCATTGTTCTGTTTGTCTTTACCTCTCTGACCGGCTACTGCTATCAGGCGGAGGCAAATATGAGCTTCCTCACCGGTGACAGCCCGAAAGCGGCAATGATGATGAGGGCAGCCTTTGTGGCGGCATCCTTCTGCGGTACGCTGGTAAATGCCGATGCAATATGGGCGTTGGGCGATATCGGCTACGGGCTCATGGCTTACTCGAATATCTTTGCCATCGTCCTTCTGGCTCCTATGGCAAAGCAGCTGCTTGAAGACTACGAGGCGAAGAAAGCTGCCGGAAAAGACCCGGACTTTACCCCGGAGGACTTCGGTATAGCAGACTATACCGGAGCGTGGAAAAATAAATAATTAACGGGCGACCGCTATACATAGCAAAAATCCCCGGGACTCACACCGCATGAGCCTCGGGGATTTTTTATAATTATGTTTTTCGTTTGTTTAATCAGTCAGCATGGACATTACTGAAACATCGTCTGCATCGTTTTCCAGCAATTCCGGTGCGTGCTTCTTCAGCAATCTCTCCGTGATAATACCGTGCTGTGTTTCCTGATCCATAAAGACGGAAAGCTCATTGGCGGCCTCATTGAGACCCATTACCTTCAGTGCCTCTATCATAGGGGTGATTGACTGAGAGGCGGCGGCTTCAGCCTTATGGATGCCTTTTACGAGCTTCCAGAAATCCTGAGTATATTTGCCGTTCAGCACGGCGAAGTATCCGGAATGGATAGCCTCCTGATTGGCAATCTTTACAAATTCGTCGGCGGCATCGGCATAGCCCTGCTCTCTGACCATCCGGGCCAGCGCCTGATACAGCATAGAGCCGTTGGTTTCCGCCTTCATGAAAATATCAATGGTTTTTTCCAGCTCCGTACCCTTGGTTACTCCGTAAATGCTCATTTCAATCTCTTCTTCGGTTGTTATAAATATGATTGCGTACAATTGAATTTGATGGCTGAATAATAACACGGGGAAAATGTTTTGTCAATAAGATTTCTAAAAATAATATTGCATGCAATTTAATTTCGTGATAAACTACCTGCAAGTTAGTGAAGAAACCCATACAAGGATGTGTACATTCGATGAATGAAGATAGACAAGACTGTTTACCTGCTGATATGCTGAAGCTTGAGAATCAGCTTTGCTTTCCATTATATGCCTGCTCCAGAGAGGTGGTTAAGGCGTACTTTCCGCTGCTCTCGCGGCTCGACCTCACTTACACCCAGTATCTTGTAATGATGGTTCTCTGGGAACAGCCGGCTATATCGGTGAAGGAACTGGGGCAGAAGCTATACCTGGACTCCGGGACGCTGACACCGCTGCTGAAAAAGCTGGAAGCAAAAGCACTGCTGACCCGTACAAGGTCTGCCGAGGACGAGCGTGTGGTACTGGTCAACATCACAGAAAAGGGAACAGCGCTGTATCAGCAGGCACTGTCCGTACCGCAGGAAATGTCCTGCAAGATAAGTCTGTCGTCCGATGAGGCGAAGACTCTGTATAATCTGTTGTACAAGCTCATCGGTGACTTTAATAAAGAATAGGGAATGGAATTATGCTATTACCAAAGGGGACACAGGTAAAATATTATTCATAACTTCTTAAATAGCAGGAGGAGTAACTATGAAGAAAATTGTATTAATGGCAGTATTCCTTTTGAGCTGTCCGCTTCAGGTTTTTGCGGATTCATGGATTAGAGTAAATAGCTGCAATGTTGAGACTGCTTACATGTATACCGTTGAGACTAAGGGAATGGGTACATACTACGAGATACAGGCGACCAACGGCAATCCCGAGGTACGCGACGGCCTTGACGCCGTATGGCATAAGAATCCATATATTATTTGTGCAGGCAATGGTGGGGAAGGTACGATTTCCTTTGACCGGGTTACTCTTGCGAATATAAAAAAGGATAGCAGCGGCAGATATATTCCTAAATTCTTGCCCGAGGCAAATATCGTCTACCAATACACTATCCTTGAGAATGGCAATATCAAGGTATATCCTGTTTTTTCAGGTGGCCAGTACTGGCCGGCTGCCGTTGATTTGACAGGTGAATACTACAATGTTAGTGCGATGACCTTCGCAAGTGAGAACCTTCTGCTGTCATTTCTGCAAAATATGTATCCCAGGCTGACTAAGAATATGTTTGCTGACCGGAGCAATAAGGTCGAGAGCAAAGCACTGACTGAGGCAGCGTCAAGGAAGGATTATCCGGGTATTCCCGAGAACCTGAATAATACATTCAGTATAAAAGTTACTGACAAGGCCGGTACAACAGTCGAATTTGTCGGTGAGCGCTCCCTTAGCTGGATATATCGTCTGGAAAGCGATGGAAGCGCATACCCCATTCATAATAAAAATGGTCTGGGTTGAATGGAGCTTTTAATGTGAATCAAGATTTCAGAGGATGCTTTTATGAGATTGATTGCCTATAGCTCGTCAGAAGGCGGCGGGATGAACGGAAGCTATTCGTCATGTGATATTGCCTATACCGGTGACGGACGATGCAGGGTACAGATCAGCAGCAGGGCTTTTCACAACCAACCGACAGTTAATACAAGATATTACGCTGAGGGACTTTTGGAAAAGCTCAGCAATGTATGTGAGCGCTATAATGTCAGCAGCTGGGAAAAGCTGCCTGAACGCGAAACATTTATGTATGACGCTCCTTCCGGCAGTAAGACCTTTACCTTCGAAGATGGTACGAGGATAACTCTCGGCAGCGGTAAAATATATCCGGAGCAGGCCAATGAAATGCTTCAGGAATTGTATGGGCTTATAAGGGAATCGAGAGATTATGGCGTAGACTTAGAGATTACCGAAAACGCTCCCTTTGCAATGATGAGCATGGGCATGATGGCTGGACAGCCTGCACCTGCTAAAACTAAGGAGGCAGCAAGCCCGGCTGATGGGGGAGCATCGAGAGTACATGGTATCGAAAGAAATGAGCATACATGGGCAAAATATTGCAGTCAGTGCGGTGCGAAGTTTAACGAGAACCAGAAATTTTGTGCGGAATGTGGATGCATAAGGGAAACCTTTAATAAAGAAAACTAAAGAAATGAAATATACCCTCTATACCGAACATGACTCGGCAAAGAGGGTATATTTTATTTAGTTGTGAAATTGTCTGTAAGGAAAAATATACCAAATTTTGATTGGTGAACTCAATTCAATGCAAATTGTTTGCTTGATGTACGAATTAAGGGAGATGCAAAGTGGTAGGATTTACACGTAGAGAAATCTATGTAGTCATATACTGCAAGGTGCACTGATGATATAATTGAAAAATCATGTTGCCTGTCGTAATAGGAAAGGTACGGGGGAAATCATATGCTGAATTTCAAGGAAATGGATACTGCGACATTAGAAAATGGAATTGATTTAGAATACCATGTAGTTGAGAGTGATGTCGTCAATGTCCTGATGTTAGAGTTATCTCTTCAGACAGAATTTTTTGAATATTTTATGAAGAAACTGAATCTTCCGACGAAAAATGTGAAATTGGTATACATTGGAAGATCGATAACGGAAAGAATTGGAGAAAGTGACCCGGATTACCAAAAATATCATGGAGAAAATGACCTGGTTATTATTTACCTCAATGAAAAGAGCGGGAAAGAGTCTGCTGTCCTGATTGAAGTTAAAATTGATGCTCAAAAAATGGAGAATCAGCCGGAGCGTTATTTGGCCAGATGCGAAAAATATTGCCTCGAAACCTTTAATAATAGGAAGGAGCATAATTTTGAGCGGTGCGATAATGTAATCGTTGCGACAAAGGCATATGATGATATCCCGGAAAACAAAACTAGGAAATATGGCAACAGAATTCTGCTGCTGGATATTATAAAAGAATACTATGATAAGAAGGACTCGCTGACAGGACTGGACAAATACCACAGAACGCTGTTAGAAAAGGCTGAAATGAAAATGGCTTTACCAGACCCGGAAAAGCATGATTTGATTATCGGTTGGAGAGAATATGTAAGCTATCTAAAGAAAAAACATAGGGATATACATGACCTGCTTGTCACTAAGAGACGGGAAATAAGAAAAGAAAATACCGTTCAATTCCTGCTTGATAATAAACATGGGCATGGATTGGGACATGGAATTTGGGAAATTGGAGTAAGTATCAGTACGGGAAACTATTTCATTCATTTTGCCAATATTAAAACACAGAAAGCGAAAGATTGCCTCCGTAAAATACTAGAAAATGCTTGTGTTGCGGCAAAATTTGATGGAATGGAATATACAGTATCAAAGGATAGAGTAAAGGCGGAGATAAAGACAGATTTAAGCTTTAAGTACAAAGAACTATATGAGGTAAGCGACAAGAGTATCAATTTGGCGGAAGTCAAGTTTGAAGACCTTGAAAATGTACAACGCACACTGAGAGAAGATAAGATTCCAAAGATAGAAGAATCAGTAGCAATTTTGAAGAAACTGTATACTGTGGTGAGGTATCTTGATTTTGAGGCAATTAGAGATGCTTACAACAATGACTTACAATGATGATACGAATAAAGCGGTAAATTTAGCAGGAGGACAGAACTATGGCTCTAAAAATAGTAAGAAATGATATTACAAAGATGACGACGGATGCCATAGTAAATACGGCAAACGAGCAGGTGGCTGTCGGACCCGGCTGTGATTACGCTGTATATGAGGCGGCTGGTTTTGATAAGCTGATGCGCTATCGGGAAACCAATATAGGCATAGTGGCAGAAGGCGAAGCTTTTATCACTCCCGGCTTTGACCTTTCTGCAAAATATATTATTCATGCCGTAGCCCCTCTCTACAAGGAAGGTTTACAGGGAGAAGAGAAAAAACTCCGCTCATGTTACAAGAATAGTCTGAAGCTTGCAAAGAAAAATGAAATCAGGTCAATTTCTTTTCCACTTATATCCACGGGTGGATACGGATATCCCAAGGAAGAGGGAATGCGCATTGCTGTCGACGAAATAAATGCATTTCTTTTAGAGTATGATATGGACATATATTTGGTCGTGTTTGGTGATAAAGCTACAGAGCTTGGGATGAAAATTTATCCCGATCTTGAAACTTACATTGACCAGAATTATGTCCGGGAAAAGATGGAAGAAGAGTATGGGGGGAATGAATACGAAGAAAGATCTGCGGGAAGGTGCTTTGATGAAATAGTCAGCTTTGATATTTCTCAAAGGTTGGAATCAAGACCAGCCAGAAAATTATGCGCTCCGAAGAGGATAAAATCTGCGAAACCAAGAGAAATTGAAGTTGTCGATGAATGTCTTGAAGCTGTGGAGTTTGAAGAAGAACACGAGAATAGGCTTGAGGAGAGAATAAAGCACCGGTCAGATACATTTTCGCAGTACCTGATGTATCTGATAAAGGAAAAGAAACTGAAGAATGCTGAGGTGTATAAGAGAGCAATAGTTGATAAGAAAATTTTCTCTAAGATAAAAAATAATCCGGACTATCATCCGCAGAAAATGACAGCCCTCTGCCTTTGCGTAGGAGCAAGGCTGAATCTTGATGAAGCAAAAGATCTCCTGGCGAGAGCTGGATATGCACTATCCCCCTGTGATAAGACGGACATTATTTTCTCGTATTTTATCGAGAATGAAATATACGATATGATAGAGCTTGATATACAGCTGGAAGAACACGGTTTGCCGTGTATTATTTCATAAAAACAGGTCGTTTCCAAAGCGACCTGTTTTTATTTTCTGTTTCGTATAATGTGCCCATCAAATGAAGCATACAGGACAAGTGCTAAAAAGGAGGACATTAATTATGCGCAAAGGTTTAACAGAGGTAGTTTTCATTCTGGACAGAAGTGGTTCGATGAGTGGTCTTGAGGCTGATACTATAGGCGGCTTTAACTCAATGATTGAGAAACAGAAAAAGGAAGAAGGAGAGGCGTACATTTCCACGATTCTTTTTGATGACAGAGCAGAAATAGTTTATGACAGAGTTCCTGTTGGAAAAGTTAAGCCGATGACGGATAAAGAGTATTATGTCAGAGGATGTACAGCTCTTTTGGATGCTATTGGCGGAGCTGTTCATCACATTGCTACCGTTCACAAGTATGCCAGAGAAGAAGATCGTCCGGAGAAAACCCTGTTTATTATTACCACGGATGGAATGGAAAACTCAAGCCGTCAGTATTCTTATAACGAAGTAAAAAAGATGGTAGAGAAAGAAAAAGAAAAGTACGGATGGGAATTCCTCTTTCTCGGAGCTAATATCGATGCGATAGATGCAGCGGGAAAATTCGGTATCAGTGCAGACAGAGCAGTAAATTACGAGTGTGACGGAGAGGGAACACAGCTGAATTTTGAAGTCCTCTGTGAAACAGTTTCGGCTGTGAGAAAATCAAAAAGCAGGGAGGAAACAAATCGTGAAATGGCTAGATGTTGTGCACCAATTAGAGCAGATTATAGGAAAAGACATAAGAAGTAATTCGTCAGACATAGAAATAATTCTGTCGGAGTAGCATTAAACCATGAAAGGAGATGTGTCATTTGAGAATCGTGGTATGCGACAGCGGAAATATATGGAATTATAAACACCCAGCCTTGAAACACTTTCGAGATATTGTATTGGTTGTCTGTCTAACCGGAAGAAAAGCAACCGACGAGTTCGAATGCTTTGTGACTAATGGAAAACCGGATGGCTTAGGAATGGATAAGTATGGAATGGCTTCATGGCGATATCAGGCTTTGAAGAATATGTCCAACTCATTAATGGATTGCTTTAGGTATGGTGAGGATATCGTTTTCCTTACTGATAACGCACCGGAAAGTCTATATCCATACCATGTTGTTAGCAAACAAGGGGAAGGAAATCGGTTGCATCTGGTAACATTAGCACCACTATCTATCGAGGGAAAAGGACGAATTGAAGGGCACAGAAATCTCTTGCAGGATTTGTCGGGACTGACGTCTTTGTTGTATCTTGACGGTGATACACTGCTGTCGGAGCTTTCATCAGGTGCTTCTCTTTCAGGTTTTTTCGCTTTGGCTGAAGAGCGATTAGGTGAGTTGTTACCGCGTGTCTTAAATAGCGTAGTAGATATGCAGGAGACTAGGTGCTATTTTGATTTTGCAAGTAACTCATATATTCCTCTTGAAGAAGGATATGATGCTATCGACCTGTTTAATTCAAATAAGAAAATAAATGTGGCTACGCTCAATGTCGAGCGTGGTGTAATTATGGGAGAGATTTGTCCTGAAGAGATATATCCTTCCGATTATGATTGGGTAAAGAGTGAGGTGGCTTCACTTATTCCAAGGATTGATGGAAAAGAAATATGCAATAAGCTCCGACAGCAGCGTATTACAATCGCTAAAGCAAATGGAATTGAATTAAAAAGTCCAAAATGTCCGTCTATCGGTGCCTGTGCTGGAACTTGCGCGAAATGTGATGCTGAAGCAGCATATCTTCTAGATAATTTAGAAAAGATACATGCTGAGAAAAGAATTATTCCGAAGTTTGAGATTTAGGGGGCGAAAAAATGACTGGGGATATTATGAGTGTATCAAGACTTCGTATGGGTACTGACGGGAAGGGAATAAGCACATTAGTTGCGTTTTTCGGTTGCCATCTTCATTGCCGGTATTGTATCAATGAGCACTGTCATGAAAAAAGAAACTCTTCACTGTTCATGGATAAAGTACCTAGAGGAGCTTTCTCTCCGGAGGAACTGTTGAAAATTCTTAAAAAGGATAGCATATACTATCTGATGACAGAGGGCGGAGTAACTTTTGGAGGAGGAGAGCCGCTTATTCAAGCAGAGTTTATAAAGAAGATTTGTCAGAAAGGGAATCCGGAATGGAACTACAGAATTGAAACATCTCTCTATGATAGATGGACAAATATAGAGACGCTTATTCCCTTCATTGATGAATGGATAATAGATATAAAGGATACTAATTCAGATATCTATAAAGCATATACAGGAAGAGCGAACGCAAGAGTGTTTCAGCATCTAGAAGGGTTGTTGAAACGTGTTGAATCAGAGAAAATACTGATTCGTCTTCCCTTGATTAAAGGATTCAATACTGTGGATGATGTTGAGAAATCAGAAAATATGCTTAAATCAATGGGAGTTCGGCGCATAGAGAAATTTATATACTGTACTGATATCTCCTGACACATAATGAATATTATAGAGGTTAGGTTGTCTATAAAAAGAGAGAACAAGATAGATAAGCACGAAGCAGAGAAGATTTGTTATGTGGAGGAGGAAAATGAAAGAAATATTGGACGGTTTGACTGACAAATATATTCTTTTCATCTGCAAAGAATGTCATATCGGCAAAGAAGAACTCCTTGCAATGGATGAAGACGATTTATACGACCGAGTATACGATGTGTTGTGTGATATTGAAATTGCAGAAACCAAAGATGATTATGAAATTTCCGCTAGAGGGGAAACAGTTTCATATCTGGTAACAATTCTAGGCAATACATTGGCAGTTGAAGAAAAGGAATAAATGAGGAGTTGATTGGGATGAAGCTAAAGAAAGACTTGTATGAACTATATAAGAAATCGGTATCGCATCGCTATTCAACCGTCAAAGAAGCGATAGACGCTGCAATCAAGGTAAATCACAAGGTGGATAACATGCCCACGGCTTTTGAGAGAGTAGGTAACCTGCTTTCGGTTTGGGAGAAAAACGGAAAATATACCACAGTAAAATTCAGAGAACGAGAAGCCGCCTATATGCTTGAATGGGAAGAAGTCGTATCGGATATGACTATTTCCGCTGTCATCCGTGATGGAGTAGAAATAATTTATAATGGAAACAATGTTGAATTTATGTATGAAGGAAAGCCGTATCCACAGCCTAGACTTTGTAATCGAATGGTAAATGGTATTCCTGAGATGGGATAATAGAATAACAAATCATAAAGGGCGGCCAGAAATGAGCATCCTTTTATAAAAATACGCCACAAGCTGTATTGCTTGTGGCGATTACCAGTTTTTTGTAAAGTGAGCATAAAGGAAAAATCATTGAAAGGGGAAGAAAATTGATTGTGCGGTATGTTGAGGAATCAGACCCTTTGGGACTTAATTACGGGCAGGAATATGAGGTTTTGGGAATACAAGCTGGATGTTATCAAATTGTAGATAATACCGGGGAAGATTATTTGTATGTCCCTGAAGAATTTGAAATCGTAAGCGGCTCTGTTGATGAGTACGAAGACAAGTTCAAAAGAGATTGAAAATATCCTATACAAATTTCTACAAAGACGAAATAAATACGCTCAAACAGGCTCAAAAAGCCCAAAAAGGAAAGAAGGACAGAAGAAATGAAGTTGAGCAGTAAGATGGTCGAATTCATTCAGAAAGAATTTGGTGTAGAAAAGAATGCCCTTGAAAAATTCAGCAAGGAACAATGGAGAGAACTTAGAGATAAAAGTATAAGAGTTGTAGTTGATGAACTGCTTGATGATAATGGAGATATGAACGAAGAAGGAGCGTTTACAGAACGGCATCTGTTGGCTCAGACTCTTTGCGAAACTACTTATAGTGAAGCTTTTTGAAGTCAAAAAATGTCAGTGAGACGGTTCTCAATGACATACTTTTGATTGAAAATAGGTAACAACACTGCCCGCAGTGACGCAAACAGGCCAGTGGCTCACATTGTGAGCCACTGGCCTGTTTATAGGGATACTGTTATTGAATTTCGGAAAATTGAGCGTACTTGCCATTTGACGGGATATACTGCGGAGCCCCGGTTTTGCACATGAGAGGTCTTTGCATTAGACATACGAGCAATGCAGCAGGAACACAGCTATGCCGTGCTTGGCGTTATCGCTTTGACTTCCTTTGCGTTCCCGATGGGTGCCTTTGTGTCAGGTTTGTAGACACTCAGCATCCCTAGCTGCTGAATGTCATCCGATACATCAGCACCCACCGGGGAGAAAAACTCTTCTTCGCTCACGCCGAAGCGGTGAAGCAGCGAAGCCGATAACTTCTAGGGCAGATATCAGCTTCGCTGCCGCGCTCGACGCTTGCAGCCGATTTGCTCTTCTCATTGGCGATATGGCTTATGTGTGATGCTTTGAAACAGTAAAGGAAAAATATTGATTATTATTTTTCAGAGGGACCTGACATAGACCTGCCCAAAAACCGGCAGGCGGTTTTCTTTTTTGCGCTGCAAAAATGACGGAAGCTTATTTGGGGCTTCAGGAGGAATTTATCTAAGCCCCAATTTACGACAGAATAGTAGCAAATAAAGTGGCAAATAAAGTGACAAAAAGAGAGAAAATAGAATATAATACAAAACGAAAAAAGAACGCTACTGGAAAAAGAGGAAATTCATATTAATAAAGCAGAACAGCAAGTTCTCGACCATATAAGACAAAATCCGAGTATAACGATAAAGGAACTGGTAGCGACAAGCGAATATTCTGACGGATATATAAGAAAAGTATTGACTTCATTAAAGATGAAGAAAGTTATTGAACGTCAGGGGAGTAATAAGACTGGGAAATGGATTGTTGTGAAATAAAATAAAAACTGCATTTCAGAAAGGGCGATTTTACATGACAAACACAATTTTCGTGTGTCACGGCAGCAGTATGATTGCAGGGAAAGCTTGATTTTAAGGCGTTTGTGAGAGTTGATAGGCGTATTCATATACCGTGTGTGTCCTCGTTGACACGTGATTGTCAAAATCGGCTGAGGAAGGTATACCTCATATATTTGGAATTGGGAAGTAGAGTGAAAGACAAATTTGTGATGATGCAAGTTGCTATCAGATATAATGGAGCGTGGTTGATAATATGAGAATATGACCTTCACCAATGAGGAAGGGGAGCAGGAAGAGGACGAGCTTGTTTACAATCGTCAGGATTTCTGGGTCACCAGCTCCAACAAACAGCTGAACTTCCTCCAACATATCAATACAATCTTGAAGGCTGCCGGTAAGGCGGCGGTAGTCCTTCCGGATAATGTGCTATTTGAGGGCGGGGCGGGTGAGACTATCCGCAAGAAACTGTTGGAGACTTGCGACCTTCACACAATACTCCGTCTTCCCACCGGTATTTTCTATAAGCCGGGGGTGAAGGCAAATGTGCTCTTCTTTGACAAAAAGCCCGCAAGCCCCGATGTCCAGACAAAGGAAGTCTGGATTTACGACTTGCGGACTAATATGCATTTCACCTTGAAGAAAAATCCGATGAAGGATGCGGACTTAGAGGATTTCATTTCCTGCTACAATCCGGCAAATAGATATGACAGGACGGAAACTTGGTCGGAGTTGAATCCAGATGGCCGCTGGCGTCGATATAGTATCGACGAGATTATGAGCCGGGATAAACTCAGCCTCGATATATTCTGGATTAAGGATAAGTCCCTTGCCGACCTGGATAACCTTCCTTCGCCGGATGAACTGGCGGTAGATATTATAGAAAATCTACAGAGTGCATTGGAGAGTTTTCAGGAGCTGCAAGCTCAGTTGAAAAAGCAGTAAAACATGGGGAGTAAAGTATAGGGTGAAATGAGAAGTTTTTCTTTACAAAGTGCATGTGCGGGAGAAAATCGAGTGCTCCTGTAGGCGTAATGCTTGACAGTATACAGAGCGAAAGTTAAAATGAAACCATGAGTAATTATATTGCAGACGAGTTGGAAGTATCCAACAGTTCAATACGAAACGACACTCAGGTAAAGAGGGTCTTGTCCTTAAAGGTCTTCCTCTCCAGAATTCTGGATATGTCTGGATGTTCCGTCTGCAAGCCGTAATTCTATTGTGTCCTATAGCTTAAAGCCGGAAGAAATATACAAGGAAGTGGGGGCAGAGTTGCCACCACACCGCTACGATCTGATCACTCTTGTCATGGTCAATCTCAGCACTGAGGAAAAAGGCAGTGAAAACGAGCTTTTAGGAATGCTTACTGAGTTGTTCTCAGGTAAGACGCTGAAGGAAAAAGGAGATACCTTACAAAATAAATATGGAGTCGTCATAGATGATGGCGTAGGAAAGGAGTTGGCTGATATGTGTAATTTTTCCGCATACGAAAGAGAACAGGGAAGAGCAGAAGGCATAGAAAAAGGCAAGTTGGAAGTCGCCTTGGGTATGCTCAAAGAGAAGCTGTCTTTGGATATGATTGCCCGTATCACTAAGCTGCCGACGGAAAAAATTATAGAAGTGGCCACAGCCAATGGCTTGTCAGTCTGCTAAATAGAATAGTGAAATTGAAGGAAGCATCTCGCGAATTGTTGGGGTGCTTCTTTTTTTATAAAAAATTATTCCTGCACATGGTGCAATGTGCTATAGAATAGTACTTTTTATTGACTTGATGTGGTAAAATATCTTGGGGTTTTGTGGACTTGATGAAGCTGACCCGATAAAAGATGATAATTTATTTGAAATTGGAGACATGATGATAGAGATAATTTCCCACGGTGAGTCAGAGACGAGAGCATTGGCAGAGAAGATTGCCGAAGCCGTTGTACCCGGTACGGTAGTGAACCTTATCGGTGACTTGGGAGCGGGCAAGACTTTTTTTACAGCGGCTCTTACCAGAGCGCTTGGTGCTGATGATACCGTGACGAGTCCGACCTTTGGACTGATGAATATTTATCACGGGCGGCTGCCTATATATCACTTCGACCTTTACCGTCTGGAGCGGGAGTCGGAGCTGGAGGACTTCGGCTTCTACGAGTATGTGGAGGACGAAGATGCCATCAGCCTCATCGAGTGGGCTGATAAGTTCCCGGATGCACTGCCGGATGACTACATAGAAATAAGGATAGACCGGCTGCCGGGAGAAGATGAGGCGGTGCTGAACAGCCGCCGGATAAGGATATCACCGGCAGAGGGCAGCAGGCGGGCTGCGGCACAGCTGAAGGAGTGGGAAGGAAAATGCTGACATTGGCAATCGAAACTGCCACAAAGGTATCAAGTGTGGCACTTTCCGATGGAAAGAAAATAATCGCGGCTCTGACTATGGAGAATGGGCCGGAGCATTCGGCTACGCTCGTACCGCATATCGGTGAGCTGCTGGCTATGGCAGGGAAGACGAGGCAGGACATCACCGCTGTTGCAGTGAGCATTGGCCCCGGCTCCTTTACAGGATTGAGAATAGGACTGGCCACTGCCAAGGGAATGGCCTATGCGCTGAATATACCTTTGATTGCTGTGCCGACATTGAAGGCCTTGGCGGCTCGCTATTATGACTTGCCGGGGGTAACTGTTTTCTCCCTGGCAGATGCTCAGAAGAAAAATGCCTACTGCGGAATCTATCGGGAAGGTCAGGAGATACAGCCGGTGACGGTGATACCTCTGGAGACCATCGTGACGATGGCCGGGGAAACGGCGGCAGAGCGAAAGCAGCCGGTAATCCTGTTGGGCGATATTGCCGCAAAGAAGCTGGCAGACAGCGAAGGCCTGCCGGAAGGTGTGACAGTGGCCGGCCGGGTACAGGTAATGCCGAGAGCCGATGAGGTAGCATTGCTGGGTGCGGCTATGCTGGAGGCAGGAGAAATCGCCGATACTATGACGGCAGAGCCGTGGTATCTCAGACGGTCGGAGGCTGAGGAGCTTTGGGATGTCCGTCATCCGGAGTCGATAGGTCAGGGTGATGATGCGAAGTGCGAGATGAAATGAACAAGGCACCGATTGCTTTCCGGGAGATGGTCCCCGATGATGCGGCAGCGGTAGAAGTAGTCGAAAAGGCGTGCTTCTCCGTGCCATGGTCAAGGGAGTCGTTTTGGCGGGAAGCGCAGAATGAACGGACTACCTACAGACTGGCTGTGGATGAAAGAGACGGCAGAGTAGCGGGGTATGTAGGCTGCTGGATAATCGACGATGAGGCGCAGATAACGAATGTAGCCATTCATCCTGACTATCAGGGGCAGGGTATCAGCCGCCGCCTGCTGGAGAATCTTATAGAGATTATCAAGGCCCGTGGTGCGGAGCGGCTTACCCTTGAAGTAAGGCCGTCAAATACCGCCGCTTTGAATTTGTATACTTCGCTGGGCTTCAAGGATTGCGGCCGCCGTCCTCACTACTATGAGGATGGAGAGGACGCAATAATCATGTGGATTTTGAAGCTATAAGTAAACAGCGGAATTGGAGAATGACCGTGGAATACTATAATAAGGAAAAAATCGCCGCCAAGGCGCCCGAGAAACGAATCACGCTGGGCATTGAGTCAAGCTGCGATGAGACGGCGGCCGCAATCCTGCGCGGGGGCAGGGAGCTGCTGGCAGATGTAATCTCTACTCAGGTGCCGATTCATCGCAAATACGGCGGCGTTGTTCCGGAGATTGCCTCCCGCAATCATATACTGAATGTGCTGCCGGTAGTGGATGAAGCACTGAAGCAGGCGGACCTGAAGCTGTCTGATATCGACCAGATAGCCGTCACCTACGGGCCCGGTCTCGTCGGTGCGCTGCTGGTAGGTGTGGCGGCGGCCAAGTCTTTGGCTTATGCTCTGGAGATTCCTCTTATCGGGGTCAATCATCTGGAAGGACATATTTTTGCAAACTTCCTCAGCTCACCTGATTTGAAGCCGCCTTTTGTGGCACTGGTAGCTTCCGGCGGACATACGGCCCTTGTTCATGTGACTGACTATGACAGCTTCCGGCTGCTGGGGCAGACGAGAGATGACGCGGCCGGTGAGGCCTTTGACAAGGTGGCGCGTGTCATGGGACTGCCCTATCCCGGAGGCCCGGAGATAGACAGGCTGGCTAAAGAGGGTGATCCTCACGCCATAGACTTTCCCAAGGCCTTGGCCAAGGGCGGCTATGAGTTCAGCTTCAGCGGCTTGAAATCGGCAGTGCTCAACTATCTGAACTCACAAAAGCTGAAGAACATTCCGGTAAATAACGCTGATGTAGCCGCTTCCTTCCAGCAGACGGTGATTGCGATTCTGGTGGATAAATCACTGGCAGCCCTGCGGGAAACCGGACTTGATACGCTGGTGCTGGCAGGAGGCGTAGCGGCCAACAGTGCGTTGGAGGCTGAGCTGCGCCAAGCCACCGGAGCGGCCGGGTACAAGTTTTTCTTCCCAAGCCGCCGTATGTGTACAGACAATGCGGCGATGATTGCCTGCCGCGGCTACTATCAGTCACTGAGCAGGGACTACGAATACACACCGCTGACTCTTAATGCCGTTCCCGGCTTGGCGCTCTCTGACAGATAAGGATGATTTGATTTGATAAAAGCAGATACATGGAGACAATGCAGGCTAACCGGCAGCGAAACAGTCCGCCTGAAGCAGATAATAAATCTGCTGCCCTTTGTGGCCGACTTTGCCAACGCAATCGTAAATGTTTATGTTCCGGGGAAAACCGAAGGTGAGCTTGTCCTGCTGGCCTCTGAGCGTCCCCATACTATTTTCTTTGACAACGGCCCGGTTGGCGGTTCTCTGCTGGATATGGCAGAAGAGCCGCTGGTAAAGTACACCTTTGAAAAGATGAAATCTATTCAGGGTCATCGGGAAATCGGAACCGGTGCGGATGAAGCAAGCATTGTTATGATTACGATGCCAATTGTTTCTGACCATCGTACGATTGCTGTCGTTACTATTGAGACTACAGAGGAAACAATAAATTCTGAAGGCTATGGGCATATCATAAAGGCAGCGACAAATCTGATTGAGGATACCTCCAGAGATTATACCGAGGAGATATACCGGCCAATCGGTGAGACTGACGGTGTACTTATTGCGGACCGGTATGACAGGATAGTATTCGCTAATCTGGCTGCCCAGAGAATATACCGGGTGCTGGGAGTCAGCAATCCGGTGGGAATGCTGCGGCGTGACCGTATGCTCACCCGCCATGTCACCAGTGAGACCATGAAGCCGGGTCAGCCCAATGAGAAGGAAATAACTGCCGGCGGTCTGGTGCTGGTGATGCGCGATATTCCGGTAGAGTCGGGGGGAAATCTCCGAGGGCGTATCGTGGTCATCGAGGATGTAACGGCCATAAGGGAAAAGGAAAAGGAAATCCGCATCCAGAAGGCTGTAATCCGCGAAATCCATCACCGGGTAAAAAACAATCTCCAGAGTATTGCCAGCCTGCTGAATCTGCAGGGCCGCCGCATGAAAGTGCCGGAGGCAAGGGAGGCGCTGAAGGAGAGTGCCGGCCGTGTCCGAAGCATTGCGACCATTCACGAGTACCTTTCCAACCGCGGCACCGATATGGTGGATGCCATGTCGCTGGCCCAGAACCTGCTGAACAATATCGAGGTGATGGTCCGCCCCGATTTCATCATTATCCGCCGCATATCCGGCGATACCTTCCAGCTGACGCCGGCCATGACTACCGGCTTTGCGCTGGCGATAAACGAAATACTTCTGAATATCATAAAACATGCCTTTAATGATAACCGGGTTCGTGGTACAATCGGACTGGTTATCACAAATGAAGAAGATTGCCATCGTCTCGTAGTCTACGATGACGGATGCGGTCTGCCTGATGATTTTGATTTGGAGAATACTCGCTCATTAGGAACTACCTTGATTAAGAATTTCATCCGTGACGATTTGGGCGGAACCTTTATCATGGAGAATAATGACGGTAGAGGAACAAGAGCTGTCATAACCCTGCCGCTGGACAACAGCAGCAGGGAGGAGGTAAATGTATGAGTAATCCGCTTAATATCGTAATTGCCGACAATGAGTCAATCATCCGCATGGACCTTAGAGAAATGCTGGAGGAGCAGGGACATATCATTGTCGGAGAGGCCCACGATGGAAAACAGGCCCTTGAACTGACCCGCAAATATCGCCCGGACCTGGTAATGATGGATATAAAGATGCCGAATATGGACGGCATTACCGCGGCCAAGACCATAGCCGACGAAGGGATTTCACCGGTTATTCTCCTTACCGCTTTCAGTGATTCGGAGATTGTCAGCCGGGCCAAGGATGCCGGCGTGCTGGCCTACCTTGTCAAGCCAATCCGCGAGGAAAGCATTTCCCCGGCGATAGAGATAGCTCTCAGCCGCTGGCAGGAAATGAAGGAGCTGGAGCAGGAGCTGGAGGAAACGAAGGATTCTCTGGAACTTCGCAAGACTCTGGACAGGGCAAAGGGAATACTGATGGATGCTCACAACATTTCCGAGAGCGAAGCGTACCGACGGATTCAGCGCTACAGTATGATGAAGCGCAAGACCATAAAAGAGGTAGCGGAGGCCATCGTAAGAGCCGGCCTGCGAAAGAAAAACTAATGGCCGTTGGGGAAATGAATACAGTATTTTTCCAATGCACAAAAGATTTTTGTGGCGAATATTTACCGCCTATGATATGCTATTAAAATATCGTTTAAGGGCTTAGTTAATCTGAATAAGCAATAGATACAGAGCTTTTAGTAAGAAGGAGAAACAGGTAATGAAATTTATCAGCACTCGTGGCATTGGAGCCACCGATAAAACTCAGGCAATGGACTCGGCAGCCGCCATTATTCGCGGTCTTGCTCCGGATGGAGGACTCTATGTTCCGGATGAAATGCCCAGAGTGACTGCAGATTTCGTGGCACAGCTGGCAGAGGTTGACTATGCTGAGCGGGCCCGCCGCGTCCTCTCCCTTTTCCTTACCGACTATACCGATGAAGAAATCACCGGCTGCATCGACCGGGCCTACAGCGGCAAGTTTGATGATGAGAAGATTGCCCCGGTAAAGCAGGTGGGCGACAAGTCCGTCCTTGAGCTGTGGCATGGCCCCACCAGCGCCTTTAAGGATATGGCCCTCCAGCTTCTCCCGCAGCTGCTTTCCACTGCACTGAAGAAGACCGGTGAGAAGAACACCGTCCTCATCCTCGTTGCTACCTCCGGTGATACCGGCAAGGCGGCTCTGGCCGGCTTTGCCGATGTTGACCAGACTAAGATTTGTGTATTCTACCCGGACGGCGGCGTCAGTGATATACAGCGCCTCCAGATGGCGACTCAGGCCGGCGGCAATGTTTCCGTTCTCGCCATCAAGGGCAATTTCGATGATGCACAGACCGGCGTAAAGAAGATTTTCGGTGATGAGGCTATCGCCAAGGAGCTGGCGGAGATGGGTGTCCATCTTTCCAGTGCCAATTCCATTAACTGGGGCCGCCTCGTTCCGCAGATTGTTTATTACTTCAGCGCCTATGCCGATATGGTTGCAGCCGGTACCATTAAGTCCGGAGATGCTATCGACTTCACTGTCCCCACTGGCAACTTCGGCAATATCCTCGCCGGCTTCTATGCCCGTCAGATGGGTCTGCCGGTAGGTAAGCTGGTATGCGCTTCCAATTCCAATAATGTTCTCACTGATTTCATTCAGACCGGTTACTATGACCGCAAGCGTGAGTTCTTCAAGACTATTTCTCCCTCTATGGATATTCTCGTGTCCAGCAATCTTGAGCGACTGCTCTACCATCTCACCGGTGATGCCAATATGGTGGCCGGCTGGATGAAGGAGCTGAATGACAACGGCGGCTACGATGCCGGAGAGAACATGCTCGTCCGTCTGTCCAACTATTTCTGGGCCGGCTGTGCCGATGATGCAAAGACTCTTGAGACTATCAAGGCTGTCTATGACGAGTACGGCTATGTTCTCGATACTCATACCGCTGTCGCCTGGGCTGTAGCCGAGGCATACAAGGCAAAGACTCACAGCGACCGTCCCATGGTCATCGTTTCTACCGCCAGCCCATACAAGTTCAGCAGCAGCGTACTTGAGGCGCTTGGCGAGAAGGCCGAGGGCAAGGATGCATTCGCTCTGCTGGAAGCTCTGGAGGGCAAGAATCCGGTGAAGGCACCTGAGGGTCTGGCCGGGCTGAAGGGCTTGCCGGTACTTCATAAGGAAGTTGTTGAGAAGGATGATATGCCTAAGGCAGTAAAGGCCTTTGCCGGCAGATAATATTAATCAATAAAAAAGAGCATCTCGAACCGTAACGGTGCGAGATGCTCTTTTTGTGTACTTATAATCATTTTATTAGGCTCCCCTCTAGGGGAGCTGGCGGCGTAGCCGCCTGAGGGGCATATGAGACTATTATGAATTAGTGGAAAATGTAGCCTGAGGAGTCGCTGTCCAGCTCATTGTCTTTTGCCTTGCCGGCATTATCCTCCGGCATGGTGACAGCCTTCGGAGCCTCAGGCAGAATATCGACCAGGGGAGCATCGCCGTTCTTTACACAGCCTACGGTGATTGTCACCTTGCGATGGCGCTCGTCCTTGGGGATATCATACATGATGTCCAGCATGATTTCTTCCAGAATGCCCTTGAGGCTGCGGGCGCCGGTCTTGCGGGCGATGGCCCGTTTGGCGATTTCCCGGAGAGCATCCACGGTGAAGTCCAGCTCTACATTGTCCAGCTTCAGCAGCTCCTTGTACTGGCGGATGGGAGCGTTCACCGGCTCGGTGAGAATGGTGAGGAGAGAGTCCTCGTCAAGAGTTTCAAGGGTGCAGATGATGGGAAGGCGGCCGATGATTTCCGGAATGATGCCGTACTTCACAAGGTCCTCCGGCGTTACCTGGCGGAGAAGGTCATCGGAAGAAGGACGGTCAGACTCACCTGTGACCTCTGCACCGAAGCCAATACCGGAGCTGTTCTTCTTCAGCCGCTTCTCAATGACCTGATCAAGACCGACGAAGGCACCGCCTACTATAAAGAGGATGTGGGTGGTGTTGACCTTGATGGTGGGAGCCTCCGGGTGCTTGCGCTGGCCGTGCGCCGTGAACTCTACATCGGAGCCTTCCAGCATTTTCAGCAGAGACTGCTGGACACCTTCATGACCCGGGTCGGCAGTGATGGAATTATTCTCGCCGGACTTGCGGGCAATCTTGTCGAACTCGTCAAGATAGATGATGCCATGCTCGGTCTTCTCAATGTCCTGACCGGCAGCGTAGTATAGATTGCGGACGGCTACCTCGACATCGTTGCCTACATAGCCGGCCTCGGTGAGGCTGGAGGTGTCGGTGATGGCAAACGGCACATCAAGGAGCTTGGCCAGCGTCTGGAGGATGGCGGTCTTGCCGCAGCCGGAGGGGCCAATCATGATGACATTGGACTTGTCGATGACCGGGCTGTCATCCAGACGGGTGGCATCGTACTTCATCCGCTTGTAGTGATTGTAGAGAGCAACGGAGAGAGTTTTCTTGGCCATCTCCTGCTTGATGATGTACTTATCAAGGTATTCCTTGATGACATGCGGCTTGTGCTTGGCGATGATTTCACCGAGAGGTATGCCGGTAGATTTCTTTTTCTTTGGCTTAGCGGACTCTCTGGGGGCGGCAGCCTGGATTGCGTCGTAGGTCTGCTCTATGCAGTCGCGGCAGATGCCGATGCCGGTCTGGGGACTGTAGATAGGCATATCGTATTGGGAACGGATAGTAATTATGCGTCGGCACATACTGCAGACTTGCTTCTCGGTATTCTTTGCCATGTATTTACCTCTGTATTTCTATATTATTAATGAAGGATTCGAGAATATAACTAATATATTATCTATGAATTAATGTTGCAATGCAAGGTTTTTTTGGCGACGGGGACGAATTTGTTTTATTGTTACTGGTGTGGTATAATACCATGATACATTATGAGTAACTGTGCCCTTATGGTAATTTTATATGTGTGGAGGTTTTTATGGCGACAAGAGTATCGTCGTTGACAGAGAGCGGTATACTGGCAGGCATAACGGTAGTTATGGCCATCATAGCCATGTATGTTCCTCTCGTTGGTATACTGGCAGTTCTGCTTTGGCCGCTGCCTATGATTCTGCTTTTGGTGCGTCACGGTCTCAAGTGGGCGCTGATGTCTGTAGCAACAGCCATCGTGGTGACGGCAGCACTGGTGGAGCCTTTGGCTTCGCTGCGTCTGGCTGTTTCCTTTGCTCCTACCGGCTTGGCGCTGGGAATCGGCTATCGCCGTCATTGGTCAGGCGTGAAGATTTTTTCTACGGCTACTGTGGCGTCTATCATCGCCAAGGGTCTTGGCCTGTACATCGTATTCCTTATTACCGGTATCGAGCCTTTCTCCGGACAGCTTGAGCTTATGCCGCAGCAGTTTGAGCAGTCGGTGGCGATGTATCAGTCTATGGGCATGAGCCCGGAGCAGATTGAGCAGGCCCGGCAGAACTTCACGGAGAATATGCGGATGATTTCTCTGCTGCTGCCGATGGTCGTCCTGATTATGGGTATTCTCGATACGGCTCTGAATTTCTGGGCCGGCGGTATTATGCTTCGTCGGTTCGGTGAGACTGTTCCCGTGTTCCCGGCCTTTACCGAGTGGCGACTTCCTTCCTTCTTCGCGTACCTTTATGCCTTCAGCATTTTGGGAATGTACTGGGGCGATGCCCATGATATTCCGCTTCTCTACAAGATAGCCGTCAATATGAACATGGCCGGAACAGTGGCCGGTCTTGTGCAGGGTGTATCTGTCTATCAGGCCGCGGTATCTCACTACAAGTGGCCGTCACTGATGTCAAATATCGTAATGATTCTGCTGGTACTCAGCGGTATCGGCACACAGCTTATTGTCTTTACCGGACTGTTTGATACGGTATTCGATTATCGCCGCCGGATGGGCTGGCAAAAGTGAGTTGTAGTTACTGATTTGAGAAAGAGGTGATCCTCTATGCCGAGAAACCTGTCTGCTGTCATAGATGCAATACTGTTTCTTATCGTGACCGCAGCTCTCGCAGGCACAATTTTTATCTACAATGTATTTCTTGGTTTGGGGGCAGGGCTTCTGTGGCTCGTCATGCTGCTCTTTGCCATCGACCGCTGCAAGGACCGTGACAGAAAGATAAAGCGGTATTTCCGCGATGTTATAAGCAATGTAAACAATCTGACAAATTATGCTATAGAGGAGCTGCCGCAGGCAATCCTTCTGATAAACTCAACCGGCAGGGTGGAGTGGTCAAACCGGGCGATTTTCGGGGAGGCTTTCCTTGGCCGCAAGGTCGAGCCCGGTGAGCAGATAGGCGATTTTTGGCCGGAGCTTCCTACCGCTCCGTGGGGCAGCGAAGGAGAGAGCGTCTTTGCAGTGGGCGACCGCTGGTACAAGGCTGTATATCGCCCGATTGTTACCGAGGGCGGTGCCGACTGTCTCATGGCCTACTATGTCAGCGAAGTAACAGAGACCGAAAGGATGCGGCGTGACTATGCGGCGTCCCGGGCTGTTATCTGCTATATACAGGTAGATAACGCCGATGAGATTTTCCAGGGTCTGAGCGAGACCGAGCGGACTGCGCTGCTGTTCTCCATCAACAAGGTGCTGGATGAGTGGTCCCGCTATCTCGGCTGCTATATCCGCCGTATCAGCGACGAGAGCTATGTGGCCATTATGGAGCGGCGGGAGCTGGACAAGGCAATCGAGAATAAATTCGAAGTCCTTGATAATGTCCGCCTCATCAAAGGTGCCAACAAGATACCTGTCACTCTCTCCATCGGTATTTCCTGTGCCGATACAGACAATACGGCAAACCTCGGCGTTCAGGCACAGAATCTGCTTGACCTGGCTCTCGGTCGGGGCGGCGATCAGGTAGCCGTATTTATCAATGGCAAGACTCAGTTCTTCGGCGGCAAGGCGAAGGCAGTAGAGAAGCATACCCGCGTCCGTTCAAGGGTTGTTGCTCATGCACTCAGAGAGCTTATGGAGGCCTCGGACGAAGTCCTTATCATGGGTCACCGCAATGAGGACTTTGATGCAATCGGCGCAGCGATGGGCGTTGCCAAGATGGCTGTCAAGCTGGGCAGACCTGTTCATATTGTGCTGTCGGAAATCAACAGCGGTATTGACAAGTTTGTTGATATGGCAAAGGAGAAGGAAGCCTTCAAGGGAATACTTGTCAGTGAGCGCGACTTGCCGCAGGGTATTGGCAGCAATCCTCTGCTGGTAGTCGTCGATACGCATATTCCGCACCTGACGGCAGCTCCCTCTCTGCTGACCCGCGTCTCTGATGTGGTGGTAATAGACCATCACCGAAAGAGCGAAAACAGCATAGAGAAGCCAACCCTTATCTATCTGGAGCCGTCGGCTTCCTCCGCCAGTGAGCTGGTGACAGAGCTGCTGATGTACTTTGACGATTCCCTTTCCCTGGGCAGATACGAGGCGACTGCGCTCTATGCCGGTATTGTGGTTGATACAAAGAACTTTGCCGTCCAGACCGGTGTCCGTACCTTTGAGGCGGCGGCTTACCTGCGGCGCGGCGGTGCCGATCCGGTTATTGTCCGTCGTCTGTTCAGTACCGACTACGAGACGAATATCACCATTGCCAAGGCAAAGGCAGCCGCCAAGATGTACGATGGCGGACTCATTATCACTACCTGTCCGGATGGGGGGAATAATTCCTCCATCATTGCCGCACAGGTGGCTGACTCTATGCTGCGGATTGAAAATGTCAGAATGAGCATGGTTCTTTTCCAGATTGGAAAGGATGGGGTAGGTATCTCAGCCCGTTCTACCGGTAATCTTAATGTTCAGGTCATCATGGAGGAGTTTGGCGGCGGCGGACATCAGAATGTGGCCGGAGCTCAGCTCAAAGGCGTGGACATCAACGATATAGAAGAAAAGCTAATAATGGTTTGTAAAAAATATATTGAGGAGAATGGTTAAAATGAAGGTTATACTTAATCAGGATGTAAAGGGTCTCGGCAAGAAGGGCGATGTAGTAGAGGTTTCCGAAGGCTACGGCCGCAATTTCCTGCTTCCGAAGAAGCTGGCTGTTCTTGGCACCGAGTCCAATCTGAATGTTGCAAAGGCCAAGGCCGGCTCTGCCGCCCGCAAGAAGGCAATGGAGGCCGATGAAGCAAAGCTGCTGGCAGCTCAGCTTGCAAAGGTAGCTGTTACCCTAAAGGTAAAGATCGGTGAAGGCGGCAAGCTCTTCGGCTCCGTAACCGGTAAGGATGTTGCTCAGGCTCTGGCCAAGGACGGCATCGAAGTTGACAAGCGTAAGGTTTCTCTGGACAGAGAAGTTACCGGCGTAGGCGAATACACGGCAACTATTAAGGTACACGCTGAGACTACCGCTCAGATTAAGGTCACTGTAGTCGAAGGCTGACCGTTTTTGGAAGGATATTTAATGGCAGATGGGCTTTTTTGACTTTTTTCGCCATAAGAAAACAGAAAAGAATAAAGGCGTTGTACCCGGCAGTGATGTAAACGCAAAAAAGCCCCCGCAGGACCCTCTGGACAGGGAGATTGAAACTATTTTCAATCTGCTGACGGAGGAATGGGGGGCAGACCAGATTGTAATCAAGGCGGGAAAGCTCGACGCAATGGCACTGCTGCGCTCAGAAAAGCGCGGTGAACGCGTACTGGCGCTGGAGCGGCTTGTTGAAGCGGACCCGACTATTGACCATGTACCCTCGGATAAAGAAATACCGGAAATCCTGACGATACTCTCAGAGCATATAGCCGATCAGATTGCCCGCCGGACTATGGAGGACAAGATTGAGCAGCAGATTGAGAAGAAGCTGGAGGAAAATCACAACGACTATGTGAAGGACCTCCGCAAGCAGGTACTTGACGAGGAGAAGGGGGGAGTGGAGTCTCCCCAGGCGGCCAAGAAGCGGGAAAAGCTGGAGGCACTGGAGAAGATTTCCCTTACCCAGTCGGTGCTGGAAATTCTTCGCCCGAAGTCTCTGGAGGAGATAGTAGGACAGGAGGCTGCGGTAAAGGCATTGCTGGCCAAGCTGTCTTCTCCCTATCCGCAGCATCTCATTCTCTACGGCCCGCCGGGTATCGGCAAGACTACTGCGGCAAGACTGGTGCTGGAAGCGGCGAAAAAGGTGTCTCATGCACCATTTGCCCCGGAAGCACCTTTTATAGAGACGGACGGTACGACTCTGCGCTGGGACCCGCGGGATATGACGAATCCCTTGCTGGGTTCTGTTCATGACCCTATTTATCAGGGTGCGCGGCGCGACTTGGCTGACAACGGAGTGCCGGAGCCGAAGCCGGGTCTTGTCACAGATGCCCACGGCGGCGTCCTGTTCATCGATGAAATCGGCGAAATGGACGAGCTGCTGCAGAACAAGCTGCTGAAGGTGCTGGAGGACAAGCGGGCTTATTTTGAGTCTGCCTATTTCGACCCGACGGATGAAAAGGTGCCTCCCTACATAAGAAAGCTGTTTGAGGAAGGCGCGCCGGCGGACTTTGTGCTGATTGGTGCTACCACCAGAGATGCATCTCATGTGAATCCTGCCCTGCGTTCCCGCTGTGCGGCGATATATTTTGAGCCTCTGACTCCGGCTCAGATTGTGGAGCTGCTGCTGAAGGCGGCGGAGAAGCTGTCTGCTGTCCTGAGCAGGGAAGCGGCAGAGCTTATCAGCGAATACACCGTAGAGGGCCGAAAGGCTGTCGGTATTCTGGCTGATGCCTACAGTCTGGCTGTCAGCCGTCTTTCTGATGATGAGCCGGCAGAGAATGTTGTCATTCTGCTTGATGACATCCGCGAGGTGGCCAGAGTAAGCCGCCTTTATCAGTATGTTACGAAGAAGGCTTCTGACACAGCAATGCAGGGTCATATATTCGGACTTGGCGTATCCGGCTTCCTCGGCTCCGTCATTGAGATTGAGGCGGTTGCTTTCCCTGCCCGGGAGAAGGGCAAGGGGACGGTACGGTTCAACGAAACTGCCGGCTCCATGGCGAAAGACTCTGTCTTTAATGCTGCCAGCGTACTGCGGAGCATTACCGGTCAGGATTTGGCGGATTTCGATGTCCACATCAATGTAATCGGCGGCGGCAATATAGATGGCCCCTCTGCCGGTACGGCGATTCTGTCGGCACTGGTTTCGGCTGTCACCGGCCGGAAAATCCGGCAGAATGTGGCAGTTACCGGTGAAATTGCCCTTAACGGCAATGTCCGCCCAGTAGGCGGCGTGCCGGAAAAGGCCTATGGTGCGGCGCAGGCAGGGATGAAGACTATGGTGATTCCCTGGGAAAACCGCAGTGATATCCCCCTCGGTCATCTGGGCATGGACATACACCCGGTAAAGACCGCGGAGGAAGCTTTTGCTCTCATTTTTGAAGAGCAGGAAAATAAAGAAACGGAAGAATAAACGGGAGAAACATCAGATTTCTCCCTATTTCCAATATCGGATGGTGATGGTATGGCTCGTAAAACAGGAACAGCCTCGACCTTGCGTTGGTCGGATGAACAAAAGGAAAAAATGCGTCTGATTGCGGAGGCACATCGCCGTTCTTTGAACCGGGAACTGGAAGTGGCTATAGCGGAGTACATCGCCGACTATGAAAGTAAGAACGGGCGCATTGATGTGGAGCTTGGCCCGCAGCAGCTTAGCCTGTTTAAGTGATGACATATAGCCGGAGGGTGGAATTGTTATGGCTGATCGCAGTATGCCCCAAAACATAGAGGCAGAGAAGGCAGTTCTCGGCTCTATGCTCATAAATGACGAGGCTATTGCCAAGGTGGCAGAGCTTATTTCGGCTGAGGACTTCTATCGTGAAGCCCATCGGCTTGTTTTTAATGCCATGATGGTGCTGTTTGACAAGCGGCGGCTTGGTCATTTCGACATTGAGGATAATACCGAAGGCGTCGACATGGTAACAGTCGTCGAGGAGCTGCGCAAGCGGGACGAGCTGGAGCGGGCAGGAGGCATTGCCTATATCACCTCCCTTGCCGATGCTGTTCCGTCGGCAGCCAATGTACAGTACTATGCGAATATCGTCAGGGAAAAGTCTCTTCTTCGCCATCTGATTAATGCGGCGGCGGAGATTGAAGGTACCGCCTACGAAGACGCCGGCAATGTGGACGAGATAATGGACGAGGCGGAGAAGAAGATTTTGTCCGTTTCCATGAATGAGAACAAAGGGGCATTTACGCCTATTCACGAAGTTCTCATGTCCACCTTTGACCAGATAGATGAGCGGGCTCGCCGAGCCAACAAGCGCAGCGGCATTACAGGCATACCCTCAGGTTTCAATGCCCTTGACAGGCTTACTGCAGGCTGGCAGCCTTCCGACCTTGTAATCATTGCGGCCCGTCCGTCAATGGGTAAGACCGCCTTCGTGCTGAATGTAGCCGCTCATGTGGCGGCTCGGGAGAAGAAGCCTGTTGCATTCTTCTCTTTGGAAATGAGCAAGGAGCAGCTTGTCAATCGTATGCTCTGCTCCGAAGGAAATATAGACTCCCAGCATCTGCGTGTCGGTGAGCTCAGCGATGAGGACTGGCAGAGGCTGCTGCAGGCGGCGGACAAGCTGTCATCGGCCCCCCTGTTCATCGACGAAACTCCTGGCATAACTGTCATGGAGCTGCGGAGCAAAGCCCGCAGACTGAAGGCAGAGCACGGTCTTTCTCTGATAATAATCGACTACCTGCAGCTCATGCAGGGCAGACCGTCCAAAAACAGCGACAACCGCCAGCAGGAAATAAGTGAGATTTCCCGTTCACTGAAGGCGCTGGCCCGCGAGCTTCATGTTCCGGTCATTGCTCTTTCCCAGCTGTCCCGCGGTGTTGAAGCAAGAACTAAGAAGATTCCTATGCTTAGTGACCTGCGTGAATCAGGCGCTTTGGAGCAGGATGCCGATATCGTAATGTTCCTTTATCGTGACGACTACTACGACAAGGAAACCGAGCGCAAGAACATAACCGACATCATAATAGCGAAGCACCGCAACGGCCCTGTCGATACGGTGTCCCTGTTCTTCAACAAGGAATTCACCAAATTCTCAAACCTTGAGATGGGTGATGAATAAAGGAATTTCAAGATTTTTATAAAAAATACAAAAAACATGTTGACAAAAACTCAATAGTGGGTTATTATATGCAAGCTGACTCACGAAAGCGAGTCAAACGAACGGCTCGAAAGAGTCAGGTGTTCTCTGAAAACTGAACAATGCAGCAAACATGAATCACTTTTTCACACGAAAGATGATTCAAGCCAGATGTGCGAGCGAGTAAAGAAGCAGAGATGCGGAAATAGCTCAGTTGGTAGAGCACCACCTTGCCAAGGTGGGGGTCGCGGGTCCGAGTCCCGTTTTCCGCTCCATTATCTTTAACTCGTCAAAACAAATTAATTCGATTAAATGAGCCAAATGGCTCTCCATCGCACAGGATTT
>JAUNIB010000005.1 GCA_030523645.1 Selenomonadaceae bacterium | reverse complement strand
GTCGTGAGCGACTTGCATATAATACCAATTTGAAAGTGCTTTGTCAACACTTTTTTACAAAATTTTCCAAATCATTTTTTCCGGTACCTTTATCACGATGATAATCCCTTACCAAATCGGCAAGAGTAATGGAATTCAGTACCTGATTTATGCTGTCGCAAACCCGGGCCCAGACATCTCTCGTCACACAGGTTCCGGCTCTCTCACAGGCCGCCGCCTTTGCTTCACCACCGGCGAGGAGACAGTCGACCAGTGCGATAGGGCCTTCTGTTGCTTCGACGGCCTGTCCGATGGTGATCTCTTCCGGCGGTCGAGCCAGCGAATATCCTCCCTGTGCTCCGCGTGTGCTGGTGACAAGTCCGGCCTCTCGGAGCGTCTTTGCCAGCTGCTCCAGATACGGCTCGGATATCCCCTGATGCTGTGCAATATCTCTCAGGGGGACGACTCTCTCTCCGTAATTGAGGGCCAGTTCAAACAACGCTGTTACGCCGTAGCGCCCTCGTGTTGATAATTTCATATTATTCCTTCCTCAACGCCAGACGACATTTCCTTTCCCGAGGACAGCTTCCAGCTCATCCATCAGTTCCTGGGAGTCATCTGCCGAGTATCTTGGCTCTGCTTTCACATGGCGATTTTGTGCCTTCAGATAAAATCTGACCTGATGAGGGCCGGGGTGCTTCGCCAAAATCTCCATGACTTCCTTCTGTGTATTTGCCGTAGCCACCTTTGGCTCTACCGTCAGGAAGTATGTAGGATGGTAATCCTCAAGTGAGGACACCTCATCTGCCAACAGCTTTGTCCCCGTCTCGGAGGCATCCACTCTGCCGGTGATAACCACCATAGACTCCGGCACCAGCTCGTCCATATGCTCGTAGAAAACCTTTGGGAATACCACGACCTCTATAGAATGGGTGAAGTCCTCCACAGTCAGGAAGCACATAGTATCGCCCTTTTTCGTTGTACTGCGCTTTGCCTGAGTGACAATGCCGGCCACTCTGACTCTCGCCTTTTCCGGCAGCTCTCCGTTGAGGATGCGCCCGATGCCGAAAAAGCTCTCTATCTTCCGCTTGTACACATCAAGCGGGTGCCCGGTTATATAGAAGCCGGTTATTTCCTTTTCCCACGCGAGCCGTTCCTCTATTGGTGCCTCATCAATGTTGGGCAGCGGAATAGCCAAAAGATTTTCTTCTTCACCGAAGAGGCCCATTTGTCCGCTTTCCAAATCTTTCTGGTGATAGGCTCCCTGTGATGCGGCATCGGGAAGAATCGCCAGCAGCTGAGAACGATATGCACCCAGCGAGTCAAAGGCTCCGCACTTGACCAGACTCTCAATAACTCTCTTGTTTACCGTGCGCATATCCACACGGGAGCAAAAGTCCTCCAATGAAGTGTAAGGTCCGTCAGCTTCTTCTTTATTTTTTATCTCGGCGATAGCTCCGTCGCCGACATTCTTCACCGCCGACAGTCCGAAGCGAATCGCCTTGCCGTCTACGCTGAAGGAAGCGTTGCTGGCATTGATATCCGGCGGCAAAATCGGTATCCCCATCCGCCGGCACTGTTCAATATATACACCGACCTTATCGGAGGAGTCTACCACTGACGACAGCATTGCCGCCATGAATTCAGCCGGATAATGCGCCTTCAGATAAGCAGTTCTCCATGCTACCAAAGCATAAGCCGCACTGTGAGACTTATTGAAGCCGTAGTCAGCAAAGTGCGTCAGTAGCTCAAAAATATGCTCCGCTATCTTCAGGTCAACATTACGGGCCTTTGCCCCTTCAAGGAAGGTGGCCTTCTGCTTCATCAGCAGCTCCGGCTCCTTGTGTCCCATGGCTCGGCGCAGCAGGTCAGCCTGACCGAGACTGAAACCCGCCAGTACCTGAACAATCTGCATGACCTGCTCCTGATAAAGGATGACGCCAAAGGTCTCCTTCAGGATAGGCTCCAGCAAGGGATGTGGATACTCTGCCGCCTTTTTGCCGTGACGGCCATCGATGAAGTCCTTAACCATGCCGCTGCCCAACGGCCCCGGTCGATAAAGGGCCACCAGCGGAATCAAATCTTCAAAGGAGCGAGGAGCCAAGTCCTTTACCAGCTGGGTCATGCCCGCCGACTCCATCTGGAACACAGCCCCGGTCTGACCGTCGCAGAGCATCCTGCCGGTAAGCTCATCCTCCAAAGGAATTTTACTGATGTCTATTCTCTCGCCCCGGCTCTGATAAATATTATCCAACGCATCGGCAATAACAGTCAGGGTCCGAAGACCGAGGAAGTCCATCTTCAACAGGCCCAGCCGCTCCACCAGATCCTTGTCATACTGGGTGACCAGCGTTCCGTCGGAAAGCTGCACCGGCAGGTAGTCGGTAAGGGGCCGACCGGCAATAACAACACCCGCCGCATGAGTAGAGGAATGACGGGGCAGGCCTTCCACGGCCCGGGCATAGTCGATGACTCTTTTTGCCTCGGGATTGCTTTCATAAAGCTGTCTGAACTCCCCCGACTCCTTCATGGCTTTATCGAGAGTCATACCAAGCTCGCCCGGAATCAGCTTGGCAATCCTGTCTACATCGCCATAAGGAAGATCCAGCGCTCTGCCCACATCCCGGACCGCACCCTTGGCCAGCATGGTTCCGAAGGTAATAATCTGCGCTACATGGTCCTCGCCGTATCGTTCCTTTACATAGTCGATGACTTCTCCCCGGCGAATATAGCAGAAGTCCACATCAATATCCGGCATGGACACTCGCTCCGGATTCAGGAAGCGCTCAAAGAGCAGCGCATAACGGAGCGGGTCAATGTCGGTAATTCCCAAAGTATATGCAACGATTGAGCCGGCGGCGGAGCCTCGACCGGGGCCGACGGCAATTCCCTGCTCTCTGGCGTGATTTATAAAATCCCAGACAATGAGGAAATAACTGTCAAAACCCATGCGGTGAATGATGTCCAGCTCGTATTCCAGCCGTTCCCGGACTTCCTTCGTCACCGGATTATATCGTCCGGTTATTTTCTCCTCGCAGAGCTGCCGCAAATACTGTTCATCGGTAAGTCCTTCAGGCAACGGAAACTGCGGCAGATAATGCTCACCAAAAACGAAGTCAACCTGACAGCGGTCGGCAATGAGTTTCGTATTTGTCAGGGCGTCCTTGTACACATCCGGTGGGAACAGCTTCTCCATCTCCGCCACATTCTTCAGATAGAAGTCATCCGTGGAGAATTTCATCCGTCCCGGCTCGTTTATCGTGGCGCCGGTCTGAATGCAAAGCAGAATATCATGGTATGAGGCGTCCTCACGGCGGACATAGTGAAGGTCGTTGGTTGCCACCAGCTTCAGGTCATACTTCTCCGCCAGATACAGCAACCCTTCCCGGGCCTTCCGTTCATCGTCCAAACCGTGATTCTGAACCTCAAGGAAGAAATTGTCCTTGCCGAAAATGTCAATATATTCCCGGGTAAGCTCGTCTGCCTTTTCCATATCCCCATTTATGACGGCACGGGGGATTTCGCCTATTATACAGGCGGACAGGCAGATAAGGCCCTCATGGTACTGCCGCAGGATTTCCTTATCAATTCGCGGCTTGTAATAATAGCCTTCAATGTTTCCCAAAGAAACCAGCTTGGTGAGATTGCGGTAGCCGGTCTCATTCTCCGCCAGCAGGATCAGATGATGATAGCGTATGCCCTTCACATCGGCCCGCTCATGGCGGTCGCCGGGAGCAAGATAGACCTCACAGCCGATGACAGGCTTGATGCCCTGCTTTTTACACTCCTGATAGAAGGTCACTGCGCCGTACATATTGCCGTGGTCGGTGATGGCAAGAGCCTCCATCCCGGCCTCCTTGGCGGCGGCTACCAAATCTTTTATCCGGGAGGCACCATCCAGAAGGCTGTACTCCGTATGAACATGTAAATGAACAAAATCAGCCGGTGAAACTGCCATGACAAGGCCTCCATATTAAAAGAATAGCATACTCGGAACTGTGGAAAAACAAATAATCATTTTCACAGTCCTCTCCTTAACGCAAATGCTGTGAATAATATCTGTAAGAAAACCGTTTATTCACCTCACCCACCGGCTACGCCGGTCCCCCCTCCCCATTGGGGAGGGCAAAAACCTTCCCCTCTGGGGAAGGTGGCTCGCGAAGCGAGACGGATGAGGTCTATGTCAGACCTTTTTCACAGCTCCAATTTTACCCAAACAATTCCATCTGATCTGTCTCCGGCAGACCTTCCAAGGCGCCGAACTCCCGCAGCTTCTCAACGCAGGTCTTGGAAATACCGCTGCGGCGCTTTATGTCGCTGACGCTGGTAAACTCTCCGTTTGCCCGACAGGCCACGAGATTCTTCGCCGCCACGAGTCCGAATCCGCCAATGGCCGAGAACGGTGGCAGGAGAGACTTATCCCGTAGGATAAACCTGTCTGCATCAGACTCGTACAGGCTGACCTGCTCCACGCTGAATCCACGGAGGTACATCTCCCAGGCAAGCTGCAGGACGATAAGGAGATCTTTCTGCTTCTGGTCAGGCTTGTCGATAGCGTAGAGCGCGTCAAGCTCCTGCTTGACCCGTTCCTTGCCGCCGGCCACAATAGCCAAATCAAAAGCATCGGCGCGAATAGAGAAATACGCCGCATAGAAAGCCAGCGGATAGTGGACCTTACAGAAGGCGATGCGATAGGCCATCATTACATAGGCGGTGGCATGGGCCCGCGGGAAAAGGTATTTTATCTTCTGACAGGCATCAATATACCACTCGGGAATACCGCCCTTCCGCAGCTTCTCCACTACCTCCGGGTCGATACCCTTGCCCTTTCTGACCTTCTCCATTGTTTTGAAGGAGAGCAGCGGGTCAATGCCGGAGTGAATGAGATACATCATTATATCGTCACGGGCGCTGATTGCATTGGACACGGTACAGGTACCGGCCCGGATAAGCTCCTGTGCATTGCCCAGCCATACATCGGTGCCGTGAGAAAAGCCTGATATACGCACCAGATCAGAGAAGCAGGAAGGATTCGTATCGTCTATCATCTGACGGGTGAAGCCGGTACGGAACTCAGGAATACCGAAGGTAGCACTGTTGGAGCCAAGCTCCTCCGGATCGAGGCCGATAGCCTTGGTGGAGTTAAACAGCGACAGCGTCGCCGGATCGTCAAAGGGAATTGTTCTCGGGTCACGATGGGTGATATTCTCAAGCATCTTTATGACCGTGGGATCATCATGGCCAAGTATATCCAGCTTTACAAGGCGGCTGGATATACTGTGGTAATCAAAATGGGTGGTATAAATACCGGATTCCTTCTTGTCCGCCGGATGCTGCACCGGGGTAAAGAAATGGATATCCATATCTCGCGGCACGACCATGATGCCAGCCGGGTGCTGACCCGTGGTGCGCTTCGTCCCCAGACAGCCCTTCTTGATATGGTCAATAAAGGCCGGCCGTTTCTTCTGCCCCTGATCCTCAAAGTAGTGCATGGCGTATCCGTAGGCAGTCTTTTCCTGCACACCGGAAATTTCGCCGGCATTATAGACATTGTCCTTTCCGAAAAGCTCCTCGGTATATCTCTGCGCCGTGCATTTATACTCACTGGCGAAGTTAAGGTCTATATCCGGTACCTTGTCACCGTCAAAGCCAAGGAATACAGCAAACGGTATGTCGTGGCCGTCCTTTATCATGGGGGTGCCGCAGATGGGGCATTCCTTGTCCGGCAGGTCGTAGCCGCAGCCGTAGCTGCCATCGGTGATAAAGATACTATGCTTGCAATGCGGGCAGCGCCAGTGCGGCGGCAGAGGATTTACTTCGGTTATATCAGTCAGGGTCGCAATGAAAGAGCTGCCGACGGAGCCTCGGGAGCCTACAAGATAGCCGTCAAGATTTGATTTCTTAACCAGTCGCTGGGCAATGAGATACAATACGGCAAAGCCGTGACCGATAATAGGCTTCAGCTCCTGATCGATACGAGCCTGCACTACCGGAGGCAGGTTTTCACCGTACATTTCGTGGGCACGGCGATAGGACATTTCGGTTATTTCCTGATCCGCACCGGGAATAACCGGTGAATACAGTACATCCTCATCGGGAATTGGCTTTATCCTGTCAATAGACTCAGCGATAGCCCGGGGATTTTCCACTACCGCGGCGTAAGCCTCATCCTCCGGCAGATAGGAAAACTCCGCCAGCATTTCATCGGTCGTCCGCAGGAACAACGGCGGCTGCCGGGAAGCATCCTCGAAGCCGTTGCCCGCCATAATAATGGCACGGTAAATAGAATCCTCCGGATTGAGGAAATGGGTATCGCAGGTAGCAACCAGCATCTTTCCCTGCTTTTTCGCCAACTCTGCCACCTTGAGATTGATATTGATAAGGTCTTCATCGGTATTGATATCCGGGAAGGAATCCTTAAGCTTCATGAAGTCGTTATTGTGTATCGGCTGTATTTCCAGATAATCGTAGAAGGAAGCAATATCCAGCAATTCCTCATCACTGGCCCCGTCAACGATAGCTCTGATAAGCTCGCCTGCCTCGCAGGCGGAGCCGATAATAAGACCCTCTCTGAATTCGGACAGAATGGCCTTCGGTATTCTCGGCTGACGATGGAAAAATCTCAGATGACTCAAGCTGACGAGCCGGTAAAGATTTCGCAGGCCAATGGTATTCTTCGCCAGCAGTATTATATGATTGGCGTGCTTCTGATGGAAATCATCTCCCGTGAGATAGCCTTCCATGCCGTATATGACCTTTATCGGCAGTTTTTTGTCGATTACCCGCTTCATGGCGGCAGGGAAGCCCTGCACTACGCCGTGGTCGGTAATGGCTACCGCCGGCCAGCCCCAGCGGGCTGCCGTATCGATAAGGTCATTTACCGACATTACCGCATCGAGGGTAGACATCTGGGTATGAGCGTGCAGCTCTACCCTCTTTACCTCGGCGTTATCCTCACGCTTGGAAGTCTTCTCTTCCATTATGTCGAAGGGCTTGATTACCTGATCGCTGAGGAAGCTGTCAAACTCAACCGGGCCGCGGATACGCACCCGGGAATTTGCTTTCAGCACGCCCTTCAGACGCTCGTATTCATCCTTATCCTTCACAAACATCTTGCAGGATATGCCGTTTGTTTCATCGATAATATCAAAGGTAAGAATATTCGTCTTGGCAAATTCCCGACCGGTGATGTTGTCAATTATTCCGCAGACAATGACATTCTTCATCTCACCGGCAATTTCATCGATAGCCACCGGCTCTCCGGTAATGCGCTTGCCAAGGAGACAGCCTTCCTCGGGTGCAGCCGGCTTCCTGCGGCTGCTTCTGCGAGCACCGTCACCGCCGCCTTCTCCGCCGTAGCCCCCATAGGAGCCGCTGTCAGACTCTCCCCCGGTACCCAGCGGTATTTCTTTGGCGGCTGTTACCGCCTTCTTGAATTCTTCACTGCGATAGAGAGCCTGATCCGCATCGATGCCGGACACAGCCTGACTGTCGGTTATTTCAAAGGTTACCGATACATCCACACCCAGCTTCTGTCGAATAGCTTCGATGAGGCAGTCAGCAACATTTTTCTCCTCCAGCAGCTGATGAGCAACGAAGCCAGCCACCCCGATGGTCAGCCTCACTCCATCCGCTACAATCCTCGCTCCGGTAAGAATATGAGCCGCCAGCGGAGCTGTGCGGCTCACCTCCTGCAGAAGCTGATGCCAGCTCTTGGCGACTGCCTCTCCAAGATTGATAGGAGCCTGATAAAAGACGGCCGAATAGCCGGTTGTCTCTTTCACATGAAGAGCCAATCGGCGAAGCAAATCATCATCTATAACATCAATTGTCCGCAGCAGAAGTTCCCAGGTATTTGTTTCCGGCGTTACCTCAATATGGAGCAATGTGGCCCCCGCCAGCTCTTCCATATCCTCTGGGGTCAGGAGCATTCCTGCCGCCAGCTGAGAAAAAGCGTCCTTCTTTTCCGGCACTATACGATATCGTTTCATTCTAAACAGGTTCCTTTAGTACAACTAGTACAACATTATCGATGCAGACTCCGCACCAATATAGAGTATATCATATTTTCCTCCGATTTTATACAAAAAGGGGCTGTGAAAAAAGTCTGACGAAAACACGCTCTCGCTCGGTTATCTGCGTAACGGTACTAAGCTCCTGCTTCGTATGCTTACTTGCAGGTCGCCAAGCACCGACGCAGATAAACGGTTTTCTTACAGACATTTTTCTTCGCAACTATACATAAAGGAAGGGTCTGAGAAAAAACGAATGCTCATTTTTCTCAGACCCTTAAGTATTTTACTTTTTCTCCGGCTTGTCCGGGAAATCCTTGAAGAATGCGGTATGGCTGTCAGTAAACTTCTTCGCGTCTACCTTGCCCTTGGTGAGTCCAATCTCACTGAGTGACTTGACCGTGTTCAGCATTGCATCGTATCCGCCCTGAACAGAGGGAGTGTAATCATAGGATTTCAGCAGAGCAGCGACGAGCTTCACATCTCCCGCGACATATTTCTTCTCTATCTCAATCTTCGCTGCCTCTTCCGGATTGTCATGTACCCACTGCGAAGCGCGCTGGACAGCACGGGTCACTTTCTTCGCTGTCTCCGGGTCGCCCTTTACCAGCTTCGAGGCCATGAAGAGCGCGCAGCAGTATTCATCCCCGAAGGGCTTGTCCTTCGATGTATCAAGGAGTACCCGGAAGCCGAATTTCTCGGCGGCGATAGTCGCCTGCGGATCGCCGAAGGCAATCGCGTCGACCTTCTTCAGATCAAGAGCCTGCGGAAGGTCATTGCGGCCAAAGACCGTGAATTCTACCTCGGTGGACTTATCGGTCACATCTACTCCGACTCCGTGGAGAGCTCGCTTGGCAATTATGGTACCGGCATCGGCCAGACCCGGCACACCGATTTTCTTTCCCTTCAGGTCGGCAATTGATTTAATATCCGAGCCGTTGGGGACAAGAATTTTTATGCAGCCTTTATGAAGTCCCGTAACCTCCTGAGCAGCCAGCCCGTTCTCCAGTGGCTTTATCAGCTTGCCCATCAGGCCGTTGAAAATATCCACCTGACCGGCACCGACGGCCTCTGCAATGTGAGCCGCATCCACCTGAATCATCTCAGGAGCCAGGCCTTCTTCCTTGAAGAATCCTTTTTCATAAGCGATAAAGACCGGGGCTCCGCAGGCTGAAGGAGACCAGCCGACTTTCACCGGCACAGGGCCTGCCGCCTGCTTCTTTTCTCCGCCGCCGCAGCCGGCAAGAAGTGCTCCTGCGGTAAGAGCCGCGATACCGAGAGCTAAGGTCTTTCTGATATATGCTTTCATGATATTCTTCCTTTCTAAAATACCGATGATACTTTTTACAGGTAATACTCCGGTTCCTGAGTCTGACCGCCGAAGTGCAGCAGCTTCAAAACCTCGGAGGAGTATGCAAAGAAATCTTTACTGCTCCGATCGCGCGGTCGAGGCAGCTCAACCTTGATGGTCTTTACCACCCGGCCTGGTCGTGCCGTCATGACAATGATGGTACTTGACAGATACACGGCTTCTTCTACGTCATGCGTTACCATGAGCATGGTCATGTTCTGCTCCCGCCAGATGCGCTCTATCTCACTCTGAATGTGCATCCGCGTGAAGGCGTCCAATGCTCCCAGCGGCTCATCCAGCAGCAGCACCTTGGGATTTCCCACCAGCGCTCTGGCCAGCGAGGCTCTCTGACACATTCCGCCGGACAGCTGGTGCGGGTAGTAGCCTTCAAACCCTTTGAGCCCTACCAGCTCCATTATCTCTTTGACCTTGTCCCGATTTTCTTCATATATATTTCTTGCCTTCAGTCCGAAGGAGATATTCTCTTCAATGCTGTACCAGGGAAACAGATTGTGCTCCTGAAACATGAAGCCTCTGTCTGCTCCCGGCTTGCCAATCGGCTCACCGTCAAGATATACATTTCCTTCCTCCGGCTGGTCGAGTCCTGCCACGAGACGAAGCAGGGTCGACTTGCCGCAGCCGGAAGGTCCGATGATGGAAACGAAGGAGCCCGGCTCGAGGGTAAGGGAAATGTCCTTCAGCGCCTGAACGACTTCTCCCTGGGCATTGGTAAACTGTCTGGACACATGAGAGAGAACGATTTCGCCCGTCTTTACCATTTGATTACCCCCTTCTGCCATACCAGTGCTCTGTTTCTAACCTTCAGCAGCAGGCTGATTATCAGGCTGAAGCTGACGGCTATCAGCAGCAGTCCGGCATACACATTGGCGTATGCCATCATTTCCTTCTGCCAGTTTATGTACCAGCCGAGTCCGTACTTGGCACCAAGCATCTCGGCAATAACCAGCGTGATAAAGGAAGCTGATGTACCATTGAACAGGCCCTGAAAAACGCTGGGCATTGCGGCTGGGATACCGATGTGACGAATCTGGTACCAGCGGCTGGCTCCCAGAGTGGAGGCCGCCTCAAAATAAGAATTTTTAATATTCGCAATACCGGAGCTGGTCAGAACCGTAGTCGGGAACCATACCGCCAGTGCGATGAGAAAAACGCTGCCGCTGACTACCGAGGGAAAAGCTACCAGCACCAGCGGAATCCAGGCGGAGGTCGGAATCGGGCCAAGCACCTTGATAAATGGCTGCAGCCAGTAGTTTGCTTTGGTACTGAAACCAATCAGCACCGCCGTTATCAGTCCTGCGGTGGCACCGAACAGCCAGCCCAGCAAAAGAAGACGATAGGAGTACGCCGTGCATTTCAGAAGATACGCCCAGTCCTCCACTACCACTTCCAGCACACGGTCTATGGCCGGGAAATACAAGGGCGGCAAAATCGCCAGCTTCGCAGTAAGAAGGTTTACGATATTCAGTAGGAGGACAAATCCAGCCAGGAAAAGCGCTCTATCCTTTGCGCCCTCCGTGAGACTCAGGAATCTGTCGCTTACTCTGCCTGCTGCCTGAAAAAGCAGATATCCGGCCAAGGTAATCGCCAGTAGGAGAGAAAAATAGGGAGCTTCTGTCTCCGCATGGAGAAATGACCTCTCCAGCCCCAAATCCACGGCAATGGTCAATCCGATGGACAACACCGGCAGCACATTGTATATCCGCTGGCGCTTCGCCTTTGCCTCTGCTTCGGCGGCTCGTACAATATTTATATTTTTATTGTCCGCTGCCGTCTCCGGCAAATCTATTGAAAGAGTTCCAGTCGCCATCATTCATCTTCCTTTTTCAGCACCGGCTCCTCGTTGAAGAGCTTGGCGTAATAGAATTTAGAGAGGTACAGCGGCGCGGCCGGGTTGTGACCGGTTACCCTGTCCTTGGTTATCAGTGTCGTTACCGGAGCTTTGGAATACTTCATGAACAAGGAGTCATGGCCTACGCACAATCCAACGACTACATTCAAATCGGTCTTTTCCTTCGCCAGCAGCTTCGCCTGCATGATAGGATTGCAAAGGGACTCATGGCAACCCTTCAGCACTTTCAGCTCTTCCGGTATGCCGATCTCTGTCTTGTCCCGGCCGCCGACCTTGCACAGGACGCCGTAGGTCTGGAAGCCGTGATGCTCCAGAAGCCGGGCAAAAATTTTGGACTCTTCAATAAGGCCTACGCAGGTGGCAATGCCGACCTTCTTTGCTCCGATGCGCTTGGCGAACTGGATTATCTCCTCTACTCGGGTGAGCTTGCCGTAGTAGGTGCCCTCCAGCACTGCCGCCGTCTTGGCCAGCTTGGAGATCAGCGGGTCATTGCGGTAAAGCTCCAGTACCTTCTCAATTTCCTTTTCTTTTATCTTGGTGGTCGTAAGGCACTGCTTGGGCAGGTCCTTATCTCTCTTATGACAGCTCTGAAGTCCACAGGTGGTGCAGCTGAAGCAAAAATCGTTATTGGTAGCCATGATGTATCTCTCCCTTTTTATTCCGGTTTATTTATCCGATTTTGACACAAAAAATGCCTGAGAGCTTTACTCCCAGGCATGACTGTTATCGGATGGCTTATACCTCTATCCGGTGCGTGACAAATAGCCCCACATCACAGCCGCTTACTGCCTGGGAGAAACACATCTGACACATGCACATGTATGTGGTTGTATGAGTTCGTCCGGTGAGGTTCATTTTGTCCCGCTCCTTTCCTTGAGGTTGATACAAATATACACCTATAAACCTACTATGTCAATAGGTGATTAAGAAAAATTTCACCTTCTTGCAAAAAATGACCGGTCACAGAAATGTGACCGGCCATTCCGCTTATTCGCCCAGCTGCAGGCGATAGAATTTCTTTTTACCTTTTTTGACGATAGCCTGACCATCGACGAAGTCACTCTCATTGAGGACTGCCTCGATAGAGTCTACCTTGTTATCGTTAAGAGCTACACCGTTCTGCGTTATCAGGCGCTTGCCCTCACCCTTGGACTCGAACACTCCGCCTTCGGCAAGGACATCCAGCAGCTTCGCCCCCAGCTTGGCCTTGGCGACCACTACGGTCGGCATGCTGTCGGCATTGCCGGCACCGCCGAAGAGAGCCTCTGCGGCCTGAGCTGCCTTCTCTGCCTCCTCCTGACCGTGAACGAGCTTCGTTACCTCGTAAGCCAGAATCTTCTTTGCCTCGTTAATCTTCTCATCCTTGAAGGCACCAAGACGGCGGACCTCATCCATCGGCAGGAAGGTCAGGCGGGCCAGACACTTCTCTACATCGCCGTCGCCGATGTTGCGCCAGTACTGATAGAAGTCATAGGGAGAGGTCTTCTCCGGATCAAGCCACAGGGCACCGGATGCGGTCTTGCCCATCTTCTTGCCGTCGCTCTTGGTAAGGAGCTGCAGGGTGAGACCGTAGGCAGCGCCGCCCTTCTTGCGGCGGATAAGCTCTACACCGGCGATAATGTTTGACCACTGGTCGTCGCCGCCCAGCTGAATTTTGTTATTGTGAGTCTGATAGAGCGTATAGAAATCGTAGGCCTGCATGACCATGTAGTTGAACTCAAGGAAGGTCAGACCCCGCTCCCAACGCTCCTTGTAGCATTCAGCAGAGAGCATACGGTTGACGGAGAAATGAGCGCCGACCTCGCGAAGCAGGTCGATGTAGTTCAGCTTGCGGAGCCAGTCGCCGTTGTTCAGCAGCAGAGCCTTGTCGTCGCTGAAGTCTATGAAGCGGGACATCTGCTTCTTGAAGCAGTTGCAGTTGTGCTCAATGACTTCATCCGTGAGTACCTGACGCATATCGGTACGGCCGGATGGGTCTCCGACGGTACCGGTGCCGCCGCCCACTAGGCAGATGGGGCGATGGCCGGCCTTCTGCAGATGGCTCATAACCATGAGGGCCACATAATGACCTACATGAAGGCTATCTGCGGTAGGGTCAAAGCCGATATAGAATGTAACCTTTTCTTCATCGAGAAGCTTGCGGACTTCTTCTTCATTTGTGCACTGAGCAATGTAGCCACGCTCAACGAGGGTATCATATACGCTGGTTGCCATTAATCTATACTCCTTAAACAATAATCAATTAATTCTTTCCCTTACCGCCTGCACCGATTGAAGGACCGGCTGGAGGGGGAGCTGACGGGGCCGGAGCCTGCTGGGCCGCCGGAGCGGTATTCTTTTCGGGCGCCGACTCAGGCGCTTCATTCTTCTTCGGGGTTTCCTTGCCGGCCGGGGCCTCGGTCTTGCCCTTTACCGAAGTCTTACCGTCCTTGCCGGTCTTCTTCTTGGGATCATTTTTGCCCTTGGAATTGGGGTCAAGGATTTCTTTTACCGGCTTTGCGACGGAGCGGCGGCTGCCGTCAAAGTATTTCACCGGCATACCCTTGGTCGCTGCAGACATGAACACCTGCCAGATGGAAGCCGGCAGGGTACCGCCGGTCATGCCGTCAAGGTCTTCATTGTCATCGCAGCCAATCCATACACCGGTAACAAGGTCCGGTGTATAGCCGACAAACCATGCATCAAGGTAATCACTGGTAGTACCTGTCTTACCTGCAGCCGGGCGACCAATGTTCGCTCCCGTACCGGTACCGGCTAAGACTACCGACTGGAGCATATCGTTCATCTCTGTGGCGATTTCCTCAGAGAAAACCGTGGTGGGAGCTGCCTCTGCCTGATAAAGTACATTGTCATAACGGTCGCAGACCTTTATGATGCCGGTAGCCGGCACATGGACACCGTAGTTTGCAAAGGTACCGTAAGCACTGGTAATCTCCAAAGGAGTAACGCCTCGGGTAAGACCGCCGAGGGAAGAGGCCAGATTCATGTCGTTCATGCTGCCCTCACGAACCAGTGTGGTGATACCCATTTTCTCTGCCAGATCGATGACCTTGCCCATGCCCACTGCCTGAGCAATGCGGACGGTAGGAACATTCAGAGAGAAGGTCGCTACGGTACGGAGCGGAACCTTACCATTAAAGTTGCGGTTATAGTTCATCGGCTCCCAGTCACCAATCTTTATGGGGCTATCCTCAATGATGGTGTCAGGCGTGAAATTCTCGGTAAGCGCTGCCGCAAAGACGAAAGGCTTCATGGCGGAGCCGGGCTGTCTGGTAGCCAATACAGCACGGTTGAACTGGTCTGTGCCGCGGCCGCCTACCATGGCCTGTATATAGCCGTTGTGGGGATTGATTGCCACCAGTGCGGCCTGCGGCTGCTGAATACCATTGTACTTGGAATAGAGCGGCAGATTGTTCTTGACCGCCTGCTCCGCATAGCGCTGAAGGTCGAGGTCGATGGTGGTGTATATCTTCAGACCGTTCATGTAAACGGCATCGGCACCGAACCGGGGATCAGCAATAAGCTCCTGCAGAACATAATCTATGAAGTAGGAGGCCTCCTCCTGCTCACCCTTCTTTATATCCCTGAGTTTGATAGGCGTATTCTTTGCCTCATTGATTAAAGCACTGCCATAGGAACGCTTCTTGGCGGGACGGCCGAACTTCTGCATGGAATCGAGAACCACCATCATTCGTTCCTGAGCCGGCCAGCTGTCGCCCTCCCGATGGAAGGGTGAATAATAATTGGGGCTCTTGGGGACACCGGCCAGCATTGCACACTCATTGAGGCTCAGCTCGCTGGCATGCTTGCCGAAATAAGTAAGAGCCGCAGCCTCTACGCCGTAGGCACCCTGTCCGAAATAAATCTGATTGAGATACATTTCAAGGATTTCGTCCTTGGTATATTTGCGCTCCAGCTTGATAGCCAGGAATACCTCCTGCACCTTACGCTGCAGGGTACGCTCCTGAGTCAGATAGGCATTCTTTGCCAGCTGCTGGGTGATGGTGGAGCCGCCCTCACGGACAGAGCCGCCAAGTACATTGGCAACTGCTGCACGAAGAATACCCCAGGGGTCAACACCGAAGTGGTCATCAAATCGTCTGTCTTCTATACAGACGAAAGCGTCCTGCAGCTCCTTTGGGATATTAGCCAGCTTCACCGGCACGCGGTTTTCCTCGGCGTGGATGCTGGTGATTTCCCTGCCCTTCACATCATAGATATGAGAAGATGCCACCGGGTTGATATCCGTGATGTCATCCTTCGTGTTCAGGGTCGCCGTTACAAAGCCGCAGCCGATGCCAGCCAGCAGGATAAATACTACCAGCGTGAAGTAGCTGACAATGCGGACCGCTTTGCCCATACCGCTCTTCTTTTTCTTTCGCGTCCGGTTTTCACCGGTTCCGGCCTTCGTGGCTCTGCCGGTTTTGGACGCATCATTCTTTTCCATTTAGCTCCTCCCTGCTCAAAGCAGAAACATTCGTGTTTAATAATGAACAACATAAATAAGCCCATTAGAGCCTAATCCATCATTGCATTATATCACACTATTTGATGGAAATAAAGTAAAATCACCGATGGCCGTAAGCCATCGGTGATTGTGTATTTAATGTAGCTTTTCGTCAGGTCGCTGCTGCAGCAGAAGCCTTCTTCCTCTGGAGGAAGTACAGCACTACCATTACGACGATGCCGATGATATCGGTGTCGAGACCCGGCTTGATGAGCATCAATGCACCAACGGTAGCAACCGCTCTCAGCCACATGGCAACCGGTGCCAGGAAGTAGCCCTCGACTGCAACTGCAATGAGGAATACGCCGAGACAGCCGGTAAGGGCAACAGTAGTACCCTCCGCCAGAGTGGTATTAATGAGCATAAGCTGGGGTGCATAGACGAACATAAAGGGAACGATGAAGCCTGCGATAGCCAGCTTTACGGAAGCAACGCCGGTCTTCATGGGATCGCCGCCGGAAAGACCTGCAGCCGCAAAGGAAGCCAGCGCTACCGGCGGTGTCAGGTTTGCGAACATCGCATAGTAGAAGCTGAACATGTGGGCAGCAGCCGGAGCAATGCCAAGCTTGGCAAGAGCCGGAGCAGCGATGGAAGCGGTAATGATGTATGCCGGAATAGACGGCAGACCCATACCGAGAATCATGCAGGTAATCATGGTGAACACCAGCGTGAAGAGGATGCTGGTATCGCCAAGAGAAATAATGGTGTTGGCCATAGTCAGACCGAAACCGGTCTTGGAGGAAACACCGATGATAATACCTACGCAGGCGCAGGCGATAGCAACGGATACGGTCTGCCTGGCACCGTCAGCCAGTGCATCTATCAAGTCGGACGGGGTCATCCGGGTTTCCTTCTTGAACCAGGAAACCACGATCGTCACCAGAATGGTGAGAACCGCAGAGTAGATAACGGTGGTGCCGGAGAAGAACAGCATGTAGAGCAGGAAGAATACCGGCAGCAGCAGGTGACCCTGACGCTTCAGTACTTCACCGGTCTTGGGAAGCTGATCCTTCGGCAGACCTACCAGACCATCCTTGGATGCTCTAAGCTGTACCTGAATAATGATACCCAGATAATAGAGCAGTGCCGGTACAGCCGCCCATACGATGATGGAGGAATACTTGACACTGAGCATCTCAGCCATGATGAAGGCAGCTGCGCCCATGATAGGCGGCAGCAGCTGACCGCCGACAGAAGCAGCGGACTCTACAGCACCGGCAAATTCCTTGGAATAGCCGGTCTTTTTCATCAGAGGGATGGTGAATGCGCCGGTGGTAACGACGTTGGCAACCGCCGAGCCGTTGATGGAACCAAGGAAGCCGGAAGCAATTACGGAAACCTTTGCCGGACCGCCCTTGGTATGGCCGGCGAGAGCCAGTGCAATATCGTTAAAGAACTGTCCCATACCGGACTTCTGCATGACGCAGCCGAACAGTATGAACAGGAAGATATAGCTGGCTGCAACACTGACGGAGGTACCGTAGATACCCTCGGTATTAGCAAAGAAATGGTTGGAAAGGGAGGTCCAGTCATAGCCGCGGTGCATAAACATACCGGGCATACTGCGACCGTACAGACCATAACCGATAAAGACAAGGCTCAGAATAGACAGGGCGTTGCCGGATACGCGGCGGCTGGCCTCAAGAACCAGTGCCACCAGCAAGGTAGCCATGATCATATCTGTCTGATTGGCATTACCGGCTCGCTCTACTACTCCCAAATAATCGGTATAAATGTATGCAGGTGCAGCAAAGGACAGCAGAACGAGTACCCAATCAACGATACTGGGCTTGGTATGGTCTGATTTTTTCGAAAACGGATACATGATGAAGCACAGCGCCAGCATCATAGAAACATGCAGAGAGCGATGCACCAATGTAACCGGGGGGCCGAAGGCGGCCGTATAGAGGTGGTAGCAGGAAACGAGAACGCAGGCGATGAAGAAAATCTTTTTAACAGCGCCTGCCAGCTTCCTGGTGGCGGATTCTTTATCGTGCTTTTTAAGGACGGCCTCGGACTTCTCATCCAGCTCACCATCGGTGGACAGCTGAACGGCAATGTCCTCCGTCTTCTTGTTATCCTCCATTCCACAGCCTCCTTTCTTCAATGCGTAAAATAAGCCTTCGATGCTCGGGCAAATCCTTCCCCGTCATCAAAAGCTCATCGTTGAGTTTAATATCTCTTGTGGCGAAATGTGAATTTATCCAATCAAATTGCTTGAAAACCTGACCGATTTCATCCATATATATCATCTTGTCCTTTATGTAGCACTTCTTTCCCTTATTCTCGGGAATACCTGCTCCAAAGGCGGGATAAGCGATAGTATCAAGCACCAGTGAATTATCTTTCTCTATGTGATAATACTCGTGCCAGGGAATCTTCTCCCAGGAATGAACCCAGCCGAAAAACAGCCTGTCTCCGACCTTGACCTGCTCCTGACGAATCAGCTCGCCGGTCTCATAGTCGTATATTCTGAGAAGCCGCTCCGGACTCCCCCACCACTGCCACCCCGCGTACAGCGAGGCGGCAGCTATGAGGAGTGCAAAGCAAGCAATTAGATTCTTGCGTACGATATTCATTTTATGGTTTAGTCAAATCTCAGTCCTGTATTACTTAATGATGCCCTTTGCCTTGTAGTACTTCTCAGCACCCGGATGGAGCTTCAGGCTGGTGCCGGTAATACCGCGGAGAGCAGTCTCGGGCTTAATCTCGCGCTTTGCAGTAGCGTGGGAAGCACCGATGGTCTCAAGACCCTTCTGGCTGTAGATACCATCAAGGATATCATATACAACATCATCAGAGAGGTTCTTGGATACGAGCATTACATTCATAACAGCAGCGGTGACAGTGTCAGCCTTGGTGCCGTAGGTTTCCTTCGGAATCTTCCACTCGATGTAGAAGGGATACTTCTTGGTAAGGTTCTTCAGAGCATCGCCATCAACCGGAACGAATACAACTTCCTTAGCAGTACCCAGCTCCTTGATGGTAGCGTTGCCGAGACCGGAGGTAACGAATGCAACATCGCACTGACCGTTCTTCATCTGGTCGATAGCCTCACCGTAGGAGAGGTAGTCAACCTTGGCATCGGCATAGCTCATGCCGTTGGCCTCGAAAATCATACGAGCGTTCAGCTCAACACCGGAGTTCGGAGCGCCTACGCCTACACGCTTGCCCTTGATGTCCTTGAAAGTCTTGATGCCGCTGTCGGCAGTGGTAACAATCTGGACAACATTCGGCCACAGACCCATCATTACGCGGAGGTCGGTAGCTTTCGGCTTGCCTTCATAAGCGCCGAAGCCTTCAACAGCCTGAATGACGGAGTCGGACATGGCAATGGCCATCTCGCCCTTGCCGGTGAGGATTGCATTGATGTTTTCGCCGGTAGCACCGGTAGCAGTAGCGCTGGTCTTGTAGCCCATCTCACCAACTACCTTGGAGAATGCACCGCCGATGGGGAAATAAATACCGCTGGTCGGACCGGTAAGCACAGTGACGAATTCCTTGGAACGGTCAACCTTCTGGCTCTGTGCCTTCTGATCCTTAGGAGCCTCAGCCTTCTTATCTCCGCCACCGCAGCCGGTGAACATTGCAGCGGAGACCATGAGAGCCATCAGCATCGCAAACAGTTTTTTCATTAAGTCTCTCCTCCTTTAAGATTCTCGTACAATTTTTAGACTAAACCTATAAACTGCTGTCGCTATTTTACACCATTTATGCAGTTCCCGCAACAGAAAATCACATCTCCTTTCATAAAAAATTCAAAAAACATTGCATAATGTATATTTATACATTATGCTTTCTCACAGTTTTTCTTACCGATTAAAAACCACATCATTTTGTGCTATGTTTACATGTATTCATTTCAAATTTCATTGACATTCCACTAGCCAAACAATATACTGATGGATAAAGTCATATTTCACCTGTCGCCTTTTTGCGGCAAAATTAAAGAGAGAGGTATAATAATGACAGCCAAAAAACCCGTAAAAATTACCGAAACAATCCTGCGTGACGCCCACCAGTCCCTGTGTGCTACCCGCATGCGCATTGAGCAGATGATTCCTCAGCTTGATGCCCTTGATGCTATCGGCTATAATTCTTTGGAAGCATGGGGCGGTGCTACCTTTGACAGCTGCCTCCGCTTCCTGAACGAGGATCCCTGGGAGCGCCTCGACATACTCCGCTCTCACTTGAAGAATACCCCGATTCAGATGCTCCTCCGCGGCCAGAATCTACTGGGCTACAATCATTATAATGATGATGTTGTCCGCGCCTTCGTCCGCAAGGCTTCCGAGCACGGCGTAAAAGTATTCCGCATCTTCGATGCCCTCAACGACATCGACAATCTCCAGACCTCTATCGATGAGGCTCTCAAGTGCAAAGAGAAGCCCCATGTCCAGGGCTGCCTCGTATACACCATCAGCCCCTTCCACACCAACGAGACCTTCGTTGACCTGGCCAAGCAGCTTGAGAAGATGGGCGTTCACTCCGTCTGCATCAAGGATATGTCCGGTCTGCTGAAGCCTTATGTTGCCGAAGATCTGGTCAAGAAGCTGAAGAAGGCTGTCAAGGTTCCCATTCAGCTCCACACCCACTACACCTCCGGCTTTGGCTCCATGACTTATATGAAGGCAATCGAGGCCGGCGTAGATGTTATCGACTGTGCTCTCGCTCCCTTCGCCTGCGACACCAGCCAGCCCTGCACCGAGACCATGATTGAGACTCTCGTAGGCACCCCCTATGACACCGGTCTTGACCGTCAGGCTCTCAACCCCATCTCTCAGCACTTCCTGAAGGTAAAGGGCGACCTCATTAAGGAATTCGGCCTCAAAGGCTACTTCGATGTTAACCCCAATGTCCTCGACTTCCAGATTCCGGGCGGCATGCTCAGCAACATGGTCAACCAGCTGAAGGAACAGGGCATGGAAGACAAATATCAGGAGCTTCTCGACGAGATGCCCCGTGTCCGTGCAGACCTCGGCTATCCGCCGCTCGTCACCCCGTCCAGCCAGATTGTCGGCACTCAGGCTACCTTCAATGTCATGCTGGGCGAGCGCTACAAGATGGTTCCCAACGAGGTCAAGGACCTTGCCCGCGGCAAGTTCGGCAAGACCCCGAAGGCTATCGACAAGGACTTCCTCATCAACACCATGCACATCGCCGAAGAAGACATCATCACCGATATGCGTGCTGACGATGCCAAGGCAAAGACCATGGCCGAGTTCAAGGCAGAGCTGGAGCAGCAGGGCTATATGAACCCGCCGGAGGAAGACATCCTCTCCTATGCTCTCTTCCCGCAGGTCGCTTCCGAGTTCTTCCACAAGAACCTCCGCTACATCACCGCCAACAAGGCAAAGGCTCTTCTCGGCCAGCTCCTGGAAATCGAAGATGCCAATGCTCTCAAGGCCGAGCTGCATAAAGCTCTCGACAAGTAATTCTTTCTATACAGAGCAGAAGTCAACTGCCGCAGGGAGACCTGCGGCAGTTTTTCTTACTATAAGGTGTCCTCTATTTATATATGCCTCCCCTGTAGGGGAGGTGATGCGAGGTCGGAAGGATAACTTACAGCAGCCTCTTTTCCTTTCCGGCAAAAAAACTTCCATTATATAAGAGTATGTGCTATAATCTCTGCTAGTTAATTTGCATATATCCACAAGGAGGAATATAAAATGGCAAAAATCACCAAAGATATGGGTATCCTTGAAGTAGTTCAGCAATACCCCGAGACTATTGAAGCATTCATGAACAGCGGCATGGGCTGCATCGGCTGCGCCGCCGCTCACTTCGAGAACATTGAGCAGGGTGCTGCCGCTCACGGCCTCGATATCGACCTTCTCATGGCTGCCCTCAACGCTGCCGTAGATGATGCCGAAGCCGCCAAGGCTGAGGCTAAGTAAGCAAGTAAGCTTCACGGTAAAAGCAAACAGTCCATACTATGGTTTAATTCCATGTATGGGCTGTTTTTTATTATTTACTGATAATTTTTCTTGAAAATATAGATTAACGAAACCAATTTGTAGTATAATAAGAACAGCTGAAATATATTGCGCGATCAGACCAACCGACTCATTACAGCGGCTTACCCAAAAGGCCGTTAGGAGGAAAACAATATGCTGAGCATGATTGCCATAATTGTATTGTCACTGCTGCTTGCATATACCTGTCATACTATAACACGGCTAAAACGGGAAAGAGACAGCCATATTTCAAACACAGAACAGCAGGAAGCGCTGATAAATACACTCACCTCGGAATTTCATACGCTGTTCCTTATAGATGCCGAAACCGGAATGACGGAGGCAATCAAGCTCAGTGAAAAGCTTAAACAGCGGCTACCCATAGAAAAGGGAACCCAGTGTCATTATGAAAAAATGTGGATCGGCTACACCAGCCGCTATATTCACCCCGATGACAAAGAACTCATGGATCGGTCAATGCCGCTGGATAATGTAAAGCGTGAACTCCAGGATAAGGATGAGTTTTCCGGCAATTTCAAAATTATTGACCCCGGTTCCAGCTCTGTACATTACTTCAAGTTTTATTTCCGCAACACTCCCAACAAAAAAAGCTTTCTGCTGGGCTTCATAAATATCGACAGCCTCATGGCCGACGAGCGGAAAAGAAACCAGATGCTGCAAAAGCTGAATGATGAGCAGGCTGCTCAAATAGAGGAATCAAACCGCCTGAATCAGCAGCTGAAGGAGTACAACGACATTGTCGCCGCGGCCGGCCTCGGCATCTGGCATATTTTCCTGCAGGACGGCAAGCTGCCCCGAATGCAGGCCAATGACAAAATGATGGAGCTGCTCGGTCTCTCCGGACAGGAGCTGTCCGAGGAAGACATCTATGCCAACTGGTATGACAATGTCCTGCCGGAAGCCATCCCCTCGGTACAGAACAGCGTTCAGGAAATGCTGGACGGAAAATTCAGCGAAAACACCTACAAATGGCATCATCCCCAAAAGGGAGTAATCTGGGTCAGATGCGGCGGCACGGCGGTAAAAATGCCCGACGGAGGCAATCTGGTCAGCGGCTATCACTACGATGTTAACGACATTGTTATGGAAGAGCAGCGGCAGAAACAGATTTTGGAGGATGCCCGCCACAGTGCTGTCATCGCCAATGAAGCAAAGACCCGGTTCCTCTTCAACATGAGCCATGACATCCGCACTCCCATGAACGCCATCATCGGCTTCACCGACCTGCTGAAGAAAAACCTCGGCGACCGGAAACGGTCCATCAACTACCTTTCCAAAATCCAGACCTCCAGCGAGTTCCTGCTGGGGTTGATTAACAATGTTCTGGAAATGGCTCGCATTGAAAGCGGCAAGGTCGTACTGAAGGAAGCCCCCGGCAGTGTCACCTACCTCCACAACGAATTGGCCATGATATATGCCGAGGAGATGAAGAAGAAGAATATCAACTTCACCCACAGTATTGAAATAAAGAACGACAACATCCTATGCGATGCAGTCAGGGTAAAGGAAGTATTCCTGAATCTTATATCCAATGCCTACAAATATACATTCTCCGGCGGCAGCATCGATATGTCCGTCCGGGAGCTGCCATCCGATCGGGACGGCTACGCACTGATAAGAACGACCATCACCGACACCGGCATCGGTATGTCCAAGGACTACCTGCCAATACTGTTTGAAGAATTCTCCCGTGAGCGGACGGTAACGGAAAACAAAATCGAGGGCAGCGGTCTGGGAATGCCTATCGTCAAGCGCCTCATAGACCTGATGGGCGGTACCATTACGGTAGAAAGTGAGCTTGGCCGGGGTACGAAATTTGTTGTTACCCTGCCCCATCCCATTGTGACCGATTCCGTCGATGCACCGGAAACCGCCGAGGAATATTATTCCGACATTTTGTCCGGCAAGCGAATTCTGCTGGCGGAAGACAACGAGCTGAATGCAGAAATAGCCACAGAGCTTCTGAAGGATGCCGATTTGACAGTCGAACACGCCGCAGACGGAAACCTCTGCGTGCAGATGCTGGAACAGGCTCCGGAAGGCTACTATGATTTAATACTGATGGACATTCAGATGCCGAACATGGATGGCTATCAGGCCACTGAAAAAATCCGAAACCTTGCCGACAGGGAAAAGGCATCCATACCCATTATTGCCATGACCGCCAACGCCTTCGACGAAGACCGGCAGAACGCGCTGGCAAAAGGCATGAACGGTCACCTTGCAAAGCCCATCGAAGTGCCGAAGCTGCTGTCCACCCTGGCAAAAATTCTGAAATAAAAAGAGCAGATAACCAAACCGGCACTCCGGAAAGGTTATCTGCTTTTTCTTACAGCTCAGACTCAAGGCTGATGGCTGTAATCTTCCCTTGCTTGTTTACACTGAAGCTCATCACCCGGCCGGGATATTCGGATGATTCGTAGCAGTACACATCATCCATTCCGGGATCTCTTACCCGCTGCCCTACGCCAAACCGTTCTATCACTTTCTTATAATCATCGCCTACGGCAATGCCGCAGGGCATCGTGATAAAGCCGCTGCGTGTAGCCAGGTTTCCGGAAGTAATCCGCACGGTGCGAAGTCCTGCATCCTCTTCCGCCTTTACGGAGCCGCTGCTGAAATACTGCACTGAAAAGCCCTCGTAATGACGCCACACAAGCAGTGCTGCCTCCCCGAAGGGAATCTCCTCCCGCCGATAAGCATCACCAAAAAGCGCCGTAATCTTGGAAATCGGCACCCCATAGGAAAAAGGCTCCATCCGCATCTCGCTGTCCGGCAGATTGTGTGCCAGAGCAGGCTCTGCGGAAAGAATGAGAAATGCCGTGAGTAAAAGGAATATACGGGAAAGATATTTCATGACCGATGCCTCCTTGAAAATTCTCTGATGATGTTATCTTATAAATTTTCTGCCGCTATTGTCAAGAACTGATACTTGCCTCATAATATATTGCAGATTTCGCTGCAGAAAGGAGCTTCTCATGGAAACCCAGCCGGAAATTACAGACATTATTGACAGGGCGCTGACAGATGCCGCCGAGAATTATCTTCGCTATGTGGTCTTCGAGCCGCAGCCGGACAAGGGCAACATCCTCGTATCTCCTCAGATTGCCGAGCTGCATGATGTAGTCTGGAACAGTATGCGCCAAATTCTGCTGATCTGGTTCGATGGGGACTGGGATGCTGTGCAGCAGATTATCCTCTATCTGGAGGACGCGGTCACTTCCCTTGACAGCTTCGACCGTCAGGCTTTTCTCGATTACTGTCACGACCTGCAGCCGGAGCTGCCCACCTCGGTGGAATTGGCTGAGGATTTTGACGAATAGGGCCGCAAGACAAAGACTATATAACAGCCAAGCAGTTCATATATTAGGTAAATTTTAGACAGCAATCAATTACATTTAAAAGATTAGCTAGTTGGCTAATCATAGACTAGTGGTTCCTCATCACAACAATACGCAAAATAAAAAGGGCACTGCAATATTCAATATGCCAGTACATATGTGAGGAGTTTCCTCCCACTTTGTGGTCACACGATATAAAGCGCTTATCGTCGTCGGACCGGAAACGTAAAACCGTTGCGTATGCTTTAGCTAACAGCTAGTTCGCCATAGGGGTTGAAAGTCTCTAATTTGGTGGCACGCACCTAAATAAACCGGTATTTGAAAATATCTGGGCACGTTGATAATGGCGTGCCCCTTTTTTCGTTGGAAAATAATCATGTTTTGCACAATAGCTTCTTAACTCCTATTGTAATTCGGCAGTTTAATGGAATCCGGTTTAACATTCACATTATCCGCTAGCCTACACAGTATATGATTAAATAAGTCTGTTTTTTCCCTAGAAAAACTAATTCTTTCATGCCTAGTGCCATCATCAATCACGAAAGTCCCCCCATGATGCTTTATTCTGGGACCAGTCAAATAAAATGGTGTATATTCTAGGACCAACATTGTCTCTAAACCATGTTTTTCCATAATCATCTTAAAGTAAGGTACTATAAAACATCTGTAGATAATGTCCATTTTTTCAAAATACGCTTTTTCATTGACCATCAGAAACACATGAGGCATGATATCTTTTCCCGCAAAAATAAACCTGAAACATTCCATCAGTTGAACTGCTATTTTCATAGCCTGTAACACATCTATAATATTACAATTAATTGGTTTCTCAGAAAACATAGTGTATTTAAACATCACAGGCTTGTCATATTTACCATGAAACATTATATTCCTAAATTGCTCAAACTCACGGATTGCGTTCATTATACCCGTCTTATTCAATTCCGCCTTTTCAATACTACTCTCTGCACCTATTATCTTAAGAATCATCCAAATCCTTTCATGTAACGATTCTCTTTTTTTATCTTTAAAGAATCCGATAGATGCAATTTGGCTCATTCTATAAACATCATTTACAAACGCCTCTATTCCCATGAAAATCATCGCCACTAGTTCAAAGCTTTTATCATTGTTATGGAAACAGATATCATTAACAGGGTTTTCTAATTCTCTCAGGAAACGCATCAACTCTGGCAATGCACTACAGAAAATTTTTGTATGCTGAAACAAATACAACTTCTGGTTTATCCAGTATGCACCGTTTCCGGTCTCATCTCTTCGAACATTATCGAGATTCATTTTTCTCGCCTCACCCTTCATGTCGATAATATTATATCCCATAATTGTGTAAATTTTCTTCTGGCAATAAAGTTACAACCTCATATCATCAAATGGTACACATTAACTATGCTCCATGGCTGTTAGAATTCACCACTGGCGAAAAAATTTCTGCCTTACATAAAGAGTTTCTGGATAAAGAATCAAAAGCACTAGGCAATCTATTACTCGAATTTGGATATATTAAAATTGCAACTATTGAAATTCAGCTTAGTGAATTAGAAAAAGGCTGCTCTAATCGTGAAAAGTTGACTTCTGTACTCGCCATTGTAAATCAAAAGCTATCTTCATCTATGCAATTTTTTGATAGATTACTAATCGTTATAGCTAAAGCATACAACCAATACAATTGGAAGGGAGATAAAGAAATAATCACAAACAGCTGGCAACCATTAAGTGCTTATTCTCTAGACGAATTCATAAAGAGAAATTCATCATCCGTATAACGGTCACACATTTACAATGTGTCAAATCCCCGATAGAACAAACCATAAAATACGATTGACACTGCAGCATTCCGTATGCTAGTATGTATGTGCCGAGGTTTCCTCCCACTAATGTGGACACACGATATAAGGAGCTTATCGTCGTCGGACCGGAGACGTAAAACCGTTGCGTATGCTTTAGCGGACAGCTAGTTCGCCAGAGAGGTGGGAGGCCTCTCATTGGGTGGCACGCACCTAAATAAACCGGTATTTGAAAATATGGGGCACGCTTATCTTAGCGTGCCCTTTTTTTTGGAGAATATATAAGCAATGATAAGTACCTCAAATTTTACAAATGACGCTCTTATCAATCAGATAAAAGCCTCTGCGGAAGCGTACTCAAAGCTAATAGGATATGATTTCCTGATAATTGGAAAGAACAGGACATCACCTTATCTCTGGTTTGAATGTCGATTTGACCCTGAAAATTTTATGCATCTTTTAGGAATAAAAAGTAGAACTCTCGCTCCCAAGAAATTTTACGATTATTGTCTTCCTAATGCGGCAAAAATGATAACCCTCTCGGACTGCAATCCCTCTAGAAACCATAGCCGCAAAACCATCAACGAAAAGTGTTCTTGCGCTCCTAACATATTCGATATATCGGCAGCTGGTTACATGAAACTGGGGCACAAGGATTTGATGAGTCAATATGTTGATTTCCAATATGCTTACGGTAACACTGCAACTCTAGGATTTTCCTTATTCGGAAACATTTGTCATCCCGTGACATTAATACCTCGAAGTATTAATGAATATTCCAGCAAACCTTATCGCGTACTCTTTATCTGTCGTAGACATATTGGCCAAGACAAGTATAACGAAACTGTGTCTGAGGTAAAAAAAGGCTTATTCGACGAACTATATCATGAATTTCCTGATGAGTTAAAAGCTAAACTGTGGTATTAAGTATGGGAGATAATGACCCACATCTTCTACAAAGCACCCCACGTGGACGCAGGACTTCGGATCGGTAGAGCATCTAAATTATTTACTATTTATGATGTTTTTAATATGTTTATGGAAGCATAATACCATTGCTGAATTCCTGTTCAGAGATACCTGCACGCTTTGCTGCATCTGCCAGTGAAAGAACGCCATCCTTAACCAATGAATAAAGCAACGAAATGCGGCCTTCCTGACGTCCCTCCTGACGACCTTCCTGACGGCCTCTGTTCAAAATATCCTTTGCCTCATAATTAAGAATCTTTCCACCCATGACACTCTTCACTCCTTCCACAATCAATTCGTTATGTCTGGCCAGGCTGGCAACACTCATATTTGCAACATAAACACCTTCTATTAGTATTATGGCACATGTTTGCCAACCCCATACATTTAATTCATAAATAAGGTACCATCCTAAATATTTTCTTAAAATTTATGGTAGCAGGATTATATTTAACCATTCAGCAACACCAATAATGCACTTCTGCATTTCACTGTTCCAAACAATAGTAAAGCATACGCTAAAACAACCATTATAATTGCAACCCACTGATAAATTCGAGGAATCATAGAAAAATGCATACTATATTCCTTATCTTTCCAAAACGCTTCATCCAACAAAATCAACTGTGCCTGAAACTCAATTGATACCCTTTCTTGTGTTAGATATGAAAAACATATGCCGCACAAGAACAAAACACCCCTATCCCCCAACAAGTCATGGCATTCACGATTTCAGTATTAAACAAATTACACGCTAATTTATTTGCATTCATTTCTTTTATAACATTCGACATTAATGTGAGGCAGGCCACCGCTGCACCAGCGTTAGTTAATAAGGCCGCCTTTATTGCCGCTTGCCCCATAGCTATTATAGCTCGGAAATTCTCTGTATAAGTATTGCGTAAATTTTTCAGATAACTCGCGATGACGCTGAATCTTGATTTGCTGGCAAAAATCTATATCCTCCATTTTCTGACATGGCTCCTCTCCCAAAACGCCTATAACCGTTTAATAGTGGAAATATCAACTACTCAATTATTACATCTTATTATAGTTTGGAATTCTAAAATGTTCTTTATCAATTATTACATTTTCTGTAAGCTTGTTCATAAGTTCAGACATATAATTCGACCTTTCCCATGAAGGCTCTAGTTGAGATCCTTGCTGTTTGCATTGTACACAGAACAAAACATCCTTGGGTTGGAGTAACGTAGTTGATTTGAAAGAGAAATCAGATAATGATGGCTCCAGGTCACTCTCAACCGCATGCTTCTTCAAAATATGCCCAAACATCGGCACTATGACTCTAGCATAAGTGATGTCTACTTTCTCAAAATACATTTTTCCTCCATAATTAATAACTGATTGCGGCATTATATCCTTATCTACTACAATGAACCGAAAACAAGTAAAAATATCTACCAATATTTTCAATGCCTGTAGAACATCAACAACATTACAGTTTAAAGGATTTTCAGAAAACAAAGTTTTTCGGAAAGTCTTTTCTTCATAAAATCCACCATGAAAAACTATATTTCTATATTCCTCGAACTCACGCAAGCATTGGAAACAACCACATTTATAGAATTCATTTTGTTCTACATTGGAGTATCTAGCAGTTTTTATAATTAACTTCAACCTTGCATCCAAGGATTTTCCTCTGTATCTCATAAAGGCATTTTTATCGTTGTTACAAATCAATTTGAAAACATCGTTAACATAGCATTCAAGACATATGAATGTTATAGAAACCAATTTTAGGCATTCTATATTGTTTGAGAATATCATGTTATTTGGAGGATTCTCAAGTGCTGTCAAATATTTCAGAACATCTATCATCAACTCATTTACAATCTCATGGTGCTGAAACCAAACTACCCCCTTATAATTAGACTTTTTTATTACAAAACCAATATTACCAAGCTCATTCCCTCTTAAATCTTCAATTTTCATACTAGCCCCCTAATAAGACAATGTCGCAGAATACGCTTCTAAAACATTAAAATATACTCCTACAATCACTATATGCTGCGGGAAGCGGCTTGAATCCAAAAACATCTCCGCTGTTTCTATACTCACGCAGCAGTCTAATGTTTACCTCACTAATGGTAACCACATTGTTTTCTCCACCTTTCACCCTAGCCACATTCATTTCTTCCATCTTCTTTGGCTGTAATATTGCTGTAATATTCTACTATCACCATATTGTGATACGTTTGATTGGACACAAAAGTAGCACAAGTCCCTCGTCATTGACTTCATTATGTTACTGAAATATCTAATATCCTCGTATAATAAATTTTGTAGACACGTCGGATATCTTGCTTACAAAACTTATTATACAAGGAGTGATTTTTACAATTGTTTGACTTTACAAGAAGATACTAAAACCATCTTATTTTTCCGAATCATAAATTGGTTTACGAAATTTGCAGACAGGCAAATCCTTCTCATGAAATGCGAAGAACACCTACCTATTTATATTTAATTACAAAAATCTCTTTAATCTCGATATCCCACTTTTGAAGCATGGCTTATAAAATCCTGTTGCTGTTTCTCAAGCCTTTTAAAATCGTTTACACTGGGAACATTTTTAGTCTGAATTTCCAATGCTGTTATTTGTATTTGGAGATAACGCATAATCAACTTGGCTTTTTGGTAACAATTCGGCATCCCTATGGCACATTTTTCAAAAAGAGGTGAATTGTCAGCTGTTGTCACAGACTTGCTTGTCAATAAAGAAAGCTCATACAACCTTTCTACATTTTTCTCCAAATCATACAACATTTCTGTAGGATTTTGGCTGATATCAATTTGCATATTCAGTCCCACTTTTTTATATATGTTATCTTCTTGCATGGACGCTAAAATTCTCTTAGCAGTTTCCTCCCTATTTAGCAATGCTTGAACTTTATAGTACATAATCATTGACAGGATAACGCATAACAATGACAAATCAGCTGTTAAAAGATCTAACATCTTCAGAAAAATTTTAGCCACACGTGAAATCGAAGTATCCACATTGCCAGCAAGCCAAACCAATACTAAGTGTAATAAAAATATCACAAAAAAACCTACCAATAAGTTGCTGAACGTATTAGTATGTTCGGTAAACTTTTTCATTATTTTCATAGGCGTTCTCCTTATAGTATTATCGAGACCCCTAACATCGTGCAATTTCGCTACATCACATATTGTTCCTATGATAAACCTATTAGCTAACAGATTCAATGCCACGATACGACTAAATGGGTTGAAGAATCATCACAAAGCATTTAATAGGTCTGCCTTTATCTTACCGTATATTATCTGTCGCAATATTCCAGTGTAAAACAATGTAGTATTTACAGCTCCACTTGCTATGTGATAATCTCTTTACATAATTCATGACAAGACCTCCTATGTTCTTTGTGTGGTTGTCAGCTTGCACAATCGTAACATAGGAGGTCATTTACTTTTCTATAAGATATTTTTACTTACCACCAGTTGAACAGGTGGATTTTATCATGCCTAATTGGTGCCATATAGGAAGGCCAGGGACTCACATGAAACCCTAGCCTGTTTTTGTATCACTGAGAACAGTAACATCTGACTCATGCTAAGTAAAATTGTGTCAATGAGAACCATCCCCAGTCACACATGGTCCTTCTCATAGTTTGCTTGCCCGCGGTCTGGGCTATATTCAGGGTAGCATCCTCTTGAACCATTCCTATCACCATGTTTTAGTTCATAATAACAGTGGATAACAAAGAGAACAGGCAAGAGCTCAAGATAGCTCTAAGCATATATTTGAGCTTCCTATAAATCTTGATACTCACTCTGTACTCAAATTTTAGCTGCTGACCTCTTTCGCGGCTAAGTGCAATAGTGATAGAATAGATACGACTCGTGGGCATTTTCCTTTGATAGCTTTTTGTATGGTAACTTAATTATACTAAAAGATTCGCCGTGAGTCTTTTATTTATTCAATTTGTTTTTACAATCTACCGACCCAGAACTAAAATAACAAACCAGTGAAGGATTAAGAACAATGAAAATTAATACTTTTTTAGATTTATGCTCGGGTATTGGCGGCGGACGTCTAGGTTTAGAGCAAGCCGGACTTAAAAGCACCGGTTACTCAGACACAAGCAAATTGGCTGTTCGCACCTATACCTTAATGCATGATACTACAGACGAACCTTACTACTATAATTTAAAAAGAATTAAAACTGAAAAATTACTACCATACGATATGTTGATTGCTGGATTTCCATGCCAAACATTTTCTGTTATAGGCCGGAAAGAAGGCTTCTCTGATGACAGAGGACAAATCATATTCCACTTGGCAAGAATTTTAGAAGAAACACAACCTAAATGTTTTCTTTTAGAAAACGTCAAGGGGTTGGTAACTCACGACACAGGAAAAACGATAAAAATCATCATCAATGAACTAAACAGAGTTGGTTATGATGTAACCTATAAGGTTCTCACCAGCCTTGAATATGGCGTTCCACAAATGCGTCAAAGAGTTTACTTTGTAGGCATCAGAAAGGATTTTGGGAAGGATATAAATGAATTTCAATGGCCTGAACCAGTCATGAGACCTTCTCTTTCTAATTTCTTAATTGACGATAACATTGCAAGTCCAGAAAGGCTCGATATTCTCTCCTATTATCTAAAAAACCCTACCAACAACAGTAAGTACACCGTTGATGACATAAAGAAGATGGAGGGCAAGATAATTGACACTCGTATGAATGATCTTCGCATTTATGACGGCCGTTGCCCAACATTAAGGGCACAGAGGGATGGTGTTTTATATGTTAAAAACCATACAATATACCAGCTGACTGGTTATGAAGCATTGCTCCTTCAAGGATTTCCAAAGGAATATGCTGACAAAGTAAAGAATGAAGTATCCGATAGACACCTCCTAATGCAGGCAGGTAATGCAATGACAGTTAATGTTATAAAAGCCCTAGGTTGTTCAATTAAAAATTTCATTGAAAGTGAGGTACACTAGACTATGGCTAATGCTTGGGAAAAATTAGAAAACAAGTGTTACGAACACTTAATACATAAGTATGGAGATAATAATTCAATTGAACCATACGGCAAATCAGACTCAACAAAAGCTGACATCAAAGTTGAACCAGCAACATCCGATGAATTTTTTGTTGAAGTAAAAGCCGGGAGTTCTCAATGCTGCCAGTTTGTATTATTTCCCAACGAAGACACGAAATCATTTGATTTTTCAAAAAGAAACAAAGTTCCACTATCTGATAATTGCAAAAAAATTATTACGTATATGAATGAACGTTATAAGACATATTACAAAGTCGGAAAAGAGGGATCTCCTGTAAAGGTCAAAAGTTCAATTCTCTATGGTTTAGTCCAAGATTTCTATTCCGTAAAAAAAGTTGAATTCTTTATGACCAAAGGAACAGACATAATAATTTTTCCAACCAGCAGTTTTCCTAATTACTTCACTATTAAGGCTTTTTATCGTAGAAAAACAAGTGGTTCAGCAGAACCTAACGAATCAAGCAATAATGCAGAAATAATGCAAGGATTAAATGAAGAAGGTATTTCAGGAGCTATCGAATACAAATCAGTCGGCGGAAAGATAAGGTGTTTTCTTCACTCAGACACTTATATACATAAAAGAAAAATGATGTGTGATGAACACACATATCAATTTAAGGATAATAATTATTCAAAAGCACTTTCTAAATTAAAGAAATATGTTTTTGAAGTTAGAAGATTATCAAATACAAGCAACCCAAATGTAATCTGTCAATTATCACTTAAGAAAACAGTACAAGACCAAAAGGATCTTCAAGCATTTGAGAATATAATGAATAAAAAGGATTAAGCAATGGCAATATGGGAAGAATTTGAAATTCAATGCACAGATTATCTTAATAAAAGATTCGGTGCATATGCAAGATTTTTTCATCAAGGAGGTGCTGATTCAACTGTACCTGACATCTCAGTTGAGACTAAATCTGGTAATTCATTTTACATTGATGCTAAGCACTCACCTGCTCAATGCGGACAGTTTGTTTTATTACCAAGCCTTGATACAAGAACATTTGAATATAGCCGTCTCAATGTTAATCGCATCAACAGATACGCAGAAATGATAAGGGACTATATGAATGAAGATTTCGATGCATTCAGAGAAGCTGGTACAGCCGGAAAAGATATTGATATGCCAAACGGCTCCGATATCTTCGCTGACTGGATTATCCAGGCATATAAAGATAAGGGAGTCTATTTCTTCATCACCAATAACTATACTATTTTACCTATTGAGCGTTTCAGAGAATATTTCGAAGTAACAGCTAAGTATCGAATCAAACGAAGTGGTTCAGGCAATGTTGGTAAGAGCCGACTTAATACTGTGATGGATTATATATCAACTTACGGTTATATTATTACAGGTTTTCGTGTTGCTGGAGATAAACTTTTTGTTATTTCACCGCAGCAGCTACATGATCACAGATTCATTCTTTGTGGAATTGAGTATATGTTTTCTCTACGTGGAGATAAATATGAGCTTCGTAAACTCTCAAACACATACAATGCTAATGTTATTTTTTCAATCAAGCATAAAGCATCTACACCTGGTATGTCCGAACCAGAGTTTATTGCTTGCTTGAAGTAACATCATCCGAAAACTGAATATACTGTTTAAGGCCATGACGATATGTACTCATGTAATACTTTCCTATAGGAAGATTTGCATTTTGGTATTTCTTCATTTCATCATTGTTACCCATATCCAAAAAAAGTTTTAATAAGTATTCACATTTATCACTGCGGTATTGTTCATCAATATCGCAGTTTTCAATTTCTCGTTCTATTCTTTTTAATCTTGAAATTGTATCTCCTGCAACCTTTGATTTTACACCTTTATTGATAAGCCAATTTCTGAATCCAACCTCATTCATCTTTATTTTCCCTCCATCACTGTGCCAATTTCTACTGCGATGAGCTGCAAAACATCAATTACCACTGAATTTCCAAATTGCTTATAGGCCTGGTTTGCACTCTTACAGATTTTATAGGAATCTGGATATCCCATGATTCTTGCACATTCACGCGGATGCAACTTTCTCGTCTTTCCATTTATTAAATATCCACCTGTCTTTGCAAAGACGCCTCCGCCGTATGCAGAAAGAGTAATTGCAATTCCTTTGGTGCTGTATATTCTTTCGCCTTGTCCTCCTTTGTTTACAATACCCAAACGAATGGATTTATTGCTATACTGGTTGTCTTCTACGCCATTGTAATACGTATCAGGTCTATCAACATATAAGTCCTTGACCATTTCTTCGTCTTCAAGAAGAACGTCTTCTACGTGACGTGTTAACTTAAATGGCTTAGGATATTTAAAATTATTAATCTCTAAATCATTTCTAAAACACACCATATAAATTCTTTCTCGTTTTTGTGGAACACCATAATCAACAGCGTTCAACACCTTCTGATAGAATGTATAACCCAATTCCTCCATAGTCCCTACTACAACCTCAAGAGTTTTACCGTCATCATGAGTCGCAAAATTCTTCACGTTCTCCATAAAGACAACTTTGGGTCTCTTCACTTTTACAATTCTCGCAACATCAAAAAACAATGTTCCTCTACTATCTTCAAAGCCTCGTTGCTTGCCGCTAATAGAAAATGCCTGGCAAGGGAATCCGGCACAGAGTATATCATGATCAGGAATCGTATTCTCATCAACTTTTGTAATATCCCCTTCTGGTGTATCAACAAAGTTCTCTGCATAAACCTTCTGTGCGGGGACATCCCATTCATTTGAGTAAACACAATTTGCACCCAATGATTCTAATGCAATTCTGAACCCACCTAATCCTGCAAACAAATCTATAAATGTATAACCTGCTAACAACTTCTTTTCTATTGAAATCATCTTTACAACTCCTTGTTTTTATTTTCTTAATTATAGCGCAGTGCGCTATAATTTTCAAGAAGTACGAAAAAATTTTCGCAAACTGCAATAGCAAATAGAATAGGTTAATTAGACTAATTGGTGACTATTTATTAAATATACTTTATCAAGAAAATTTTCAAAGAGTTCTTCTGGCATCCTGTATCCTAATCGTTGTCGGATTAATGTATTCCTTTCGTCTGCAAGGTGGCGAAAAATCCCATAGCAGCCATTACTTAAGAGGCATCCTTTCCATAAATCCTGATTACTATATAATAGTCAGTTTTCTTCTCTACAAGAGTAAATACCACAGATTCTTTACCAGCTCTACTTCCTACAAATGATATCTATTTCCCAGGGGCTACCCTCAATCCTTGCTGAGACTTCTTCCGGTGTTCTATGCTGCTGGATTCGCAGATTCTCTTGTTATTACGGAAGTGGGTTTTCCTTATGATGTCTGCGGAGAGCTTCCGGAAGATTAAAAGAAGCAAGTTTTATATTACTAGCCTACACCGCATTGTATATAGTAATTATGAATTAGGCGAGCGGGACATTCCGACGGCTATATTGATAGCGTTGGCTCAGTTCCATCACACAACGACGGATTATATTTTGGAGCTGTCGGATGTTGCACATCCGTGCAGAAAAAGGAAGCCTATATATTAAAAAGGCACTGCCAAATTGATGGCAGTGCCTTTTATAATGTTTGCGGGAAACCCCTCCGCCCTTCGGGCACCTCCCCTTTTCAGGGGAGACTACGAGATTGATTAGCTGTTACCCCTCTGGCCTCGCTACGTTCAGCCACCTCCCCTAAATGGGAGGCTATCAGATTGATTAGTAGTTACCCCTCCGCCCTTCGGGCACCTCCCCTTTTCTGGGGAGACTACGGGATTAATTAGCTGTTACCCCTCCGACCTCGCTGCGCTCGGCCACCTCCTACAAACATGCTAAGTTCATCCATCGCTTCGCTCGGATATCACTAAGCAGTTTGCATGGCTCGCACTAAATTCTCTTTCAGCGAATAAGTGCTCATACGCACCTATAGGGGAGGCGTTAGGTGAGGCTCATGCACACCCGAATGGTAGGCTTCAGAAGTATTTTTTATTGCAATAATAAAATTTGTCACATAAATACCACGAAGCCGGCTATTTGCAGTAGCCGGCTTCTCTACGATTTCTAGGGAGCTGACGCATGCAGTCAGCAACCTTCGTTGTTTTTATGATAGCATTTTTTAGGCTTTTTTTCAAGCATTAACTCAACGGATACTGCACAAAATACTATGTGTGGTATCCGTTTTCATTTGTCCATCCGGATGATTCCGTATCTTACCTTTGACCATTTGCCGCCGGAGAATTCATTGAAGCCGAGGCGGGCGAATTCTTTGCTGTACCATGCTTCCTTCATTACCACCCGATGACGGGCTACCCGGCAGGCTTCCCTTACAGAGTCTTCATCCAGGGGGCTGCCCTCGGCCAGTTCCCGCAGAGGTGAAAGGGCCACGGATTTTTCCATCGGGTATCGGAACATTGGGTCAAAGTACACTGCGTCGAAGGATTTATCCGGCAGTGATTTCAGATAGCCCCGATAGTCGGCATTGACTACCTGTATCCGCCGCATGGCGGAAACAGTATCGTAGTTATTCTCACCGCTGTGATGGGCAAGGCCGTAGCCCATGGCAAGGGCGATGAGGGGACTTGCTTCCAATGCCACGACTTTCCCTGCTTCCCCTACTCCGTAGCTCTCCACGATGGCATCGGCTCCGAGGCCGAGAGTACAGTCAAGGACGGTCTGTCCCGGTCTGATGTCAAGAGCAGTAAGCAGGTGGTCTGCTGCTCCGTGAAGTCTGATATTTTTCAGCCGGACATGGGCCATGCTCGGATGGAAAAACATGGTATCATTTGCTTCTTCCAGAACGATGGTATCATCTCTGGCCACCACAATGACCGGGGCGCCGTATTTTTCCGATATAGCCGCGATGGAGCCGCTGCGGCGAGAGACTACAGTCCCGCCGAGGATATCAGCAGCATAACGAGCACGGTCGTGGTCAGCATCGGTGGGCTTACGGCCGGTAGTTATTATAATGGGAAAGTTTTGCATTGTTACCTCATCCGACTCTCTTTACCCCTCCGCCCTTCGGGCACCTCCCCTATAGGGGAGGCTATCAGATTGATTAGCTGTTACCTCATCCGTCTCACTTTACCCCCCAGTCAGCTTCGCTGACAGCCCCCCTAAATGGGGGCCTTTGAGCGGGGGGGAACTTCTATGTCCGCTTGAACATCAGGGCGAGGGCATCACGGTCGAAGCGTAGAATCGTCGGTCTGCCGTGCGGGCATGTGTATGGACGGTTCGTCCGAGCCAGCTCCTCAATAAGCAGCTGCATCTGCTTCACCGTCAGCTCGTCACCCTGTCTGATGGCGCTGTGACAAGCCGTCGTAGCAAGGCAGTGGTGACGGAGGTTGGCGGTGGTGACATTTTTCTGCTCGGTGACGCTCATCAATATCTGACGGATAGTATCAACCGCTTCGCTGACGGGAATATCCGCCGGCACCGCCGTCAAGCGGAACTGATACTCACCACACGGCTCCAGATAAAAGCCGAATCTGTTCAGCAGCTCCTGCTCATCGGTAATAAGCCTGCTCTCCACCGGCGGGAAATCAAGAATCTGATGAATCACAAGCCCCTGAGAGGGGATATTCTCACTCATGGCACAGAGCCGGTCATAAAGGATACGCTCGTGGGCTGCGTGCTGGTCGACAATGAAGAGACCCGTATCATCTCTGGCTACGATATAGCAGCGGGCAATCTGCCCCAGCGCCTCCGGCACTTTGTCCCCGGCAAGAGGGTCATGCCCCGGCAGCAGCGGACGATTTTTCCCCGGCTCTGCGGCAAAAGGAGCTTCCCCTTCACCGCTGCCGTAGCTTACCGCACCATAGTCCGCAGACTCTGCCGGCATATCTGCTGCGGTCATTTCCTTTCGCAGCTCATCTCTGTAGTCCTCAGAGAGATGTACCTGTCCGTTCTCGCCCTGAATAATGTCCCGAGCTTCCCGGAAGCTGTCAAGGTCAGCCTCTGTAACAGCCGGCCTTCCCTGCCCAAAGGTAAAGCTACCCTGACTGTATCGGTCACCGCCCGATAGATTGCCCCCGCCATTGGAGGCCGCTTCCTGTACGAAATCCTCCCCGCCGGTGACATAGCGGCGCTCCACATGTTCAATGCTGGCGGCAACCTGATTGAGATTCTGCCCCGCCGGGCGAATAGCGTCCACAATAGCCTTGTAGACGGCCCGGAAAAGCCTTCCCTCGTCCTCGAATTTCACTTCGGCCTTCTGGGGATGAACATTCACATCCACCGACCGGGGATTGACCCGGATATCGAGAACCGCCAAGGGATATCCGCTGTTCGGCACCAATGAGCGGTAGGCATTGTCCAGTGCCTTGGCCAGCGATTTGCTGGAAATAATTCGTCCGTTGACAAAGAATGTCTGCCAGCCACGGCTGCTTCGCAGCATGGAAGGCTTGGACACATAGCCGCCGATGGTCACATCTGTATCGGCAAAGTTTAGCTGCAGCAGCGACTCCGCCGCCTGCTGACCGTACAGCGCCCTGATTGTTTCCACCATATCGTCACTGCCGGGGGTGGCTATTACCGGCCGATTGTTGCTTATATACTTGAAGGAAATACCGGGGTTTGCCAAAGCAAGCTTCGTAATGGCATCGCTTATTTTCTGTCCCTCGGTGTGGGGAGTTTTCAGGAATTTCTTCCGGGCTGGGGTGTTGAAGAACAAATCCTCTACCTTGATGGTAGTCCCCGGTGCACAGCCGGTCTCGGATATTTCTGTGTCCTTGCCTCCGGTAATCTCGATAGCCGTCCCCAGCTCATCAGCCTGCCGCCGTGTCTTCAGGGAGAAGCGGGATACGGAGGCAATAGTCGGCAGAGCCTCGCCGCGAAAGCCCATTGTCCCGATGGTAAGCAAATCCTCCACCGAGCGAATCTTGCTTGTAGCGTGGCGCATTATAGCCAGCCGGGCATTCTCCGGCGACATCCCGCAGCCGTCATCCGTTACCCGGATAAAGGAGGTACCGCCGGCCATAGTCTCGATCTCTACGCGGGTGGCCCCTGCATCGATAGCATTCTCCGCCAGCTCCTTGACTACGGAAGCAGGCCGCTCCACCACTTCACCGGCGGCGATTTTATTTATGGTAGTGTCATCCAGCACCTGAACGGTGATTTTGTTTACATCTGGTTTCATTAGTCTTGCCTTTTGGTATTTCAGCAAAGACACCGGTCTCTGCTTTTACTGTTTCTTTGCTTCTTCCTGAAGCCTGTAGAGAGCGTTCATTGCCTCCAGCGGTGTCATGGTCATGATGTCCATAGCCAGCAGCTCGTCCTTCAGGGCATCGGTGAACAGAGATCCCATGAAGTCCATATCCTCTGCCTTCTCCTCCGGAGCCGGAACACTATCCGCCGGCCCGCCGATACGACAGACCGGGTTTGCAGCGCTGCTTTCCAATCCTTCGAGGATTTTCTCCGCTCGTCCTGTGACGGATTTCGGCAGTCCAGCCAGCCGCGCTACATGAATACCGTATGATTTATCAGCCGCTCCATTAATGATGCGGCGCAGGAAGTCTACCCGACTTCCCCGCTCCTTTACCGCTACACAGGCATTGACGATTTTCCCTTCGCCGCTGTCTCCCAGCTCTGTCAGCTCATGGTAGTGGGTGGCAAAGAGAGTCTTGGCGTGTACCTTGTCCCGAATATGCTCAATGACCGCCCGGGCAATGCTCATGCCGTCATAGGTACTGGTACCGCGGCCTATTTCATCAAGGATGACGAGGCTGCGGCCGGTGGCATACTTCAGTATGTGGGCCACCTCGTTCATCTCTACCATGAAGGTACTCTGACCGCTGGCCAGGTCATCGCTGGCACCGATGCGGGTGAAAATCCTGTCAACGGGAGATATTCTCGCTTCCCTCGCCGGCACGAAGCTGCCTGCCTGCGCCATAAGGGTAATTATCGCCACCTGACGCATATAGGTGGACTTACCGGCCATATTGGGGCCGGTGATAATGACAATCTCCCGGCTGGTATGGTCGAGAGCCGTATCGTTGGGTACGAAGATTTCTCTCTCCAGCAGCCTCTCCACCAACGGATGACGGCCGTCTGTAATGACGATGGCGCCGTCATCGGAGAGCCGGGGACGGACATAGTTGTACTCGGAAGCGGCGATTGCCAGTGAGTTGAGAGCATCCACCGTACCGATTGCCCTTGCTGTCTCCTGAATGTCGGACAGTCTTGCTTTCACGGCCTCACGGATTTCCGTGAAAAGATTGTACTCAATATTGACGATTTTTTCCTGTGCGCCGAGGATTCTTGTCTCGAAGTCCTTCAGTTCTTCGGTTATGTATCGTTCAGCATTTACAAGAGTTTGCTTGCGGATATAGCTGGCCGGAACGAGGTCACGGCTGGTATTGCGTATCTCGATATAGTAGCCGAATACCTTGTTGTAGCCGATTTTCAGTGTGCGGATACCGGTAGCCTGCCGCTCCCGCTCCTCTATTTCCTGCAGCATGGACTTGCCGTCCCGGGAGAGACGGCGGTATTCATCCAGCTCTTCATTGTAGCCGGCCTTGATTATCCCGCCCTCACGGACGGTCAGCCCCGGCTCGTCTACTATTCCCCGGTCGATGAGGTCTGCCAGCTCCTCATAGATATTTATCTCGCTGTCGGCAGTCAGCAGCAGCCTGCTGCCGGAAAGGGCGGCAAGGTCGGCCTTTATCCCCGGCAATGCCCGGAGAGACAGCTTCATGGCCACCAAATCTCTGGCATTGGCCGTTGCTACCTCTATTCGTGTAAGAAGCCGCTCAAAGTCATATATGTCCTTCAGCTTTTCCCTGATAGCCTCCCGCCGGGGGAAATCATCGTAGAGAGCGGCTACAGCGTCAAGTCGTTCTTCTATCTCCGCCTTCTCCAGCAGCGGCTCCTCCAGCCATTTCTTCAGGCGGCGGGTACCCATGGCAGTACCGGTGAAGTCCAGCACATCAAAGAGAGTATTTCGCTTGCCGCCGTCCCGGAGATTGCGGGTTACCTCCAGATTGCGGAGGGTATAAGTGTCCACTACCAGCTTGCCGGCACTGTCCATACGGGTGAGCCGGTTGATATGGGAAAGATCGGTCTTTATGGTCTCATGGAGATAGTCCAGCAGCGCGGCTACCGCTGTTACCGCCCGGCTGTCCGTCGGACGATATTCTACGGAGAAATGCTCCACTACCCGGTTCTCCGCTTCGGTCTGAGACATGGGCTGACGGCGGGTAAAAATCGTCTTCGGCAGACGCTGCTTCAGGAAGGAAGTCAGCTCCGCCTCAAAGGAAATATCTCCGCAGAGCATCAGCTCCGGCATGGACAGGCGGTACAGCTCGTCGTAGAGAGCCTCCCGGCCCTCACCCTTCTCATCGGTTGAGAAGCAGCCGTAGGCACACTCGCCGGTGCTAGCGTCCGCCGCCACGAGGATGACTCCCTTGTCCTCCTCGGCTCCGGCAGCCTCGTATATAAGAGCAAGATAGTTATTCTGCGTACCTACCGCCGCCCCCAGTGCCGACTCATTCAGCACCGTACCGGGGGTAATGACCTTGATAACCTCCCGCTTGGTGAGGCCCTTGGCCTTAGGGTCGCCTATCTGCTCGGCAATAGCCACCTTGTAGCCGAGATTTATCAGCTTTGTAATATATCCCTCTGCCGCATGGTAGGGAATCCCGCACATGGGATTCTTTTCCTTGTCACCGCTGCGGCTGGTAAGGGTCAGGCTCAGCTCCCTTGATACCAGCTTGGCATCGTCAAAGAACATCTCGTAGAAATCTCCCAGTCGGAAGAAAAGGATTTCCTCGGGGTGTTCCTTTTTTGTCTCCAGATACTGGAGCATCATAGGGGTGAGTTCCGTTGTATCGATATTGTCAGGCATTATGCTATTTCTCCACGCAGCAGCCAGGTCTGTGCCTGGGTTACCTTTACATTTATGAGCTGGCCCGGAAGCTCAGTTCCGTGAGTCCAAAGACAAATCTTGTTGGTTCTGGTCCGTCCTGTCCATACGCCCGGATTTTTGCTGCTGGGGCCTTCTACCATTACCTCCTGCAGAGTTCCCACCAGCTTCTCGTTAATCTCCAGACTGATTTTATTCTGCAGCTCCATCAGTTCATTGAGTCTGGCGTGCTTTATTTCTTCCGGCACCTGATTTTCCATTTCCGCTGCCGGTGTCCCGGAGCGCTTGGAGTAAATGAAGGTATATGCCTGGTCGTAGCGGATTTCCTTGATGAAGGCCAGCAGCTCGCGGAAATCTTCATCCGTCTCTCCCGGGAAGCCGACGATAAGGTCGGTGGTGAGACTGCTGTCCGGCACCGCCTCCCGCACCCGGCGGATAAGGTCACGATATTTTTCTGTAGTGTAGACCCGGTTCATGGCCTTGAGTATCTTGTCAGAGCCGTACTGCACCGGCAGATGGAAATGCTCGCAGATATGCTCACCTTCTGCCACAGCCTTTATTACCTCATCGGACATATCCTTGGGATGACTGGTCATATAGCGAAGCCGAAGCAGTCCCGGCACCTTGTCTGCCTCAGACAAAAGCTGGGCAAAGGTAGCCTCTTCCTCCCCCTGCAGGTCCTTACCGAAGCTGTTTACATTCTGTCCCAGCAGGGTTATTTCCTTGTATCCATTGCCTACGGCATCCCGTACCTCGGTGAGGATATCCCCCACCCGACGGCTCCGTTCCCGGCCGCGAACGTAGGGGACGATACAGTAGGTGCAGAAGTTGTTGCAGCCGTACATGATGGGTACCCAGGCTGACAGGCTTCCCTCCCGGGCGATAGAGAGCCCCTCGGCTATATCATTTTTCTCGGCTACATCTACGACTCGCTGCCTGCGGATAGATTTCTTCGCCTCTGCAAGTGCCTCATTATCATCGGCACTGACCTCATCCAGAACTGCTCTGGCCTGCTCCAGCTTCTCTACCAGCGGAACAAGCTCGGCAATCTTATTGGTGCCTAAAACGAAATCAAGATGCGGCGCCCGCTTCACGAGGGCGTCTCCTTCCTTCTGGGCCATGCAGCCGGTAATACCGAGAATGAGCCGGGGATTCTTCTCCTTCAGGTGCTTGTACTCTCCCAGCTTGCCGTATATCTTATCCTCGGCGGTCTCACGGACACAGCAGGTAACGAGGAGTATCATGTCTGCCTCGTCGGGAGCAGCCGTCTCAGGCAGCCGCTCGTAGCCGAGAGAAGCCAGCTCTCCGGCCATGCGCTCCCCATCTGCTACATTCATCTGACATCCGTATACGCCGAGATAAAGTTTCTTCTTATTCAAAGTAAAGTTCCTTCCAAAATGTATAGTTATATAAAGACACTAACCCAAGGATATTATAGCATATTTAATCTACATAAAAAAGGCTCCCCTCCAGGGGAGCTGGTGCCAGAGACGACAGAGGGGTTCTTGTAGGGGGCGGCCGCAGCCGCCCCGTTATCCGGCGAAGAATGCCCTTATTCGGGTCGCCTACGGGCGACCCCTACAGGACATCAACCGGAAGGCGAATATAAACCCCTCCGATCTCGCTGCGCTCGGCCACCTCCTACAAACATGCTAAGTTCATCCATCGCTTCGCTTGGATATCACTAAGCAGTTTGCTTGGCTCGCACTAAATTCGCAAGCTCATTAAGTGCTCTTGCGCACCTGAATGGGAGGCTCTTAGAAGTAAAAAACCTGCCTCGATTAGAGGCAGGATGATTTCTGGTGCGCTCGGCGGGAGTCGAACCCACGCTTGCGGCTTCGGAGGCCACCGTCCTATCCACTGGACTACGAGCGCATATATTTGTGACAACGGAAAGTATTATACCACAAAGTCCGGGCATTGTCTAACAAAAAATCTAAAATTCAATGGGGAGACCTTGTTGGTATAAGCCCGCCGGTCAGAGGTCGAATTTCTTCTCCGTCTCAGCAATTACCACATCGCGGCGGCGCTTGGCATCGGCAAAAAATTCATGGAGTGCGTCGCGGTCGCCCTCGTTGATAGCGGTTATTACCTCATCCAGAATTCCCTTCAGGCTTTCCAGATGGCCGGTGACAGCCTCCCGGTTTGTCATCAGGATATCCGACCACATATCCGCATTAGAGCTGGCAATGCGGGTAGTGTCCTTGAATCCGCCGGCGGCCAGCTTCATAGCATCTCCCAGGTCATCACCGCTCCTGTCGAGCAGTGTCACAAGGGCAGATGCCGCCACATGAGGAATATGGCTGATGAGAGAGGCACAGCGGTCATGCTTTCTGAGGTCTATCGTCGTGACAGAAGACCCTATGGTCTTTGCCATATCAATTATCTTGTTTACGGCTTCTTCCGGAGCGCCGGTGTCCTTCACTACCACATAGCAATGATGAACAAAGAGGTCCTTGTCCGCAGCCTCCACGCCGCTCTTTTCCTTTCCGGTCATAGGATGACCGGCTACATAGACAACTCCGGGAGGCAGGATACGGCGCAGCTCATCGGCGATATATGCCTTGGTGCTCCCGCCGTCGGTAACAATGGCTCCCTGCTTCAGATAGGGAATCAGCTTCTGCACCATTGGCACCATCTGAAGAACCGGCGTACTGAGGAATACGATGTCCGCATCCCCGACAGCCTCCTTCAAATCATTGGTGGCCAGGTCACAGGCCTTGCGCTTTGCCGCCAGCTCCATAGTAGCAGCGGTGCGGGCATTGGCAGTAATATATACCTTCTCCCCCAATCTGTCCTTCAGCGCCAGACCCAGCGAGCCTCCGATGAGGCCAACGCCGATGATGGCGAGACTGAACTGAGCATTGTGCTTTATGGCACTTAAAACCTCATCACTGTGAGAGGTAAATCGGAGCAAACCCTGCGCTTCGTTTATCATATCGGCTTCTCCATTCGGCAGCTGTTAAATCTTACGACCCATTACCTCGGCAATACGGCGGGCTTCCTCCATGAGAGAGGCGAACTGCTCCGGGCGGAGAGACTGGTCACCGTCAGAGAGGGCCACCTCCGGATGGGGATGAACCTCGATGATGAGACCGTCTGCACCGGCGGCAATAGCAGCACGGGACATAGGAGCAATCATAGAGCGGCGGCCGGTGCCATGGCTGGGGTCAACGATAATCGGCAGATGGGTCATCTCCTGAACAGCAACTACCGCGGAAAGATCGAGGGTATTGCGGGTAAAGGTCTCATAAGTACGAATACCGCGCTCACAGAGTATGACATCATCATTGCCGGAGCTGATGATGTACTCGGCAGCATTGAGCCACTCGGTAATGGTGGCGGCAAGACCGCGCTTCAGCATAACAGGCTTATCGGTACGGCCGACAGCCTGAAGCAGACGGAAGTTCTGCATATTACGGGCACCAATCTGAAGGACATCGGCATACTTGCAGATGACATCGAGATCGGCAATATCTACGATTTCGGTAACAACCCGCAGGTCGTATTCCTTGGCGGCCTGAGCCAGCAGCTTCAGGCCCTCCTCACCGAGTCCCTGGAAATCATAGGGGCTGGTGCGAGGCTTGAAAGCGCCGCCCCGGAGGAACTGAGCGCCGGCAGCCTTTACGGCCTTGGCAGCCTCCATGAGCTGCGGCTCACACTCGACAGAGCAGGGACCGGCCATGATTGCCAGCTCTTTGCCGCCGATTTTAGCTCCGCGGACATCGATGACTGAGCGCTCATTCTGGAATTCACGGCTTACCAGCTTATACTTCTCGGTAATGCGTACAGTCTTTTCTACGCCCTCATAGGAGTTCATCTGCAATACGGCGATTTTGTGCTTATCACCGATTACACCGATGATGGTTACATCAGAGCCCTTGGAAAGATGAGTGGACAGGCCGAGAGACTCAATGTGCTTCTGTACATTGACAATATTTTCCTCGGTTGCCGACGGCTTCATTACGACGATCATTATTTGTTCCTCCGAATTCTTTGCCCGGCTGGATTCCTGCCGGTGTTTTATTAATCAAGCATATTTTTCAGGAAGCTTTTCGTCCGCTCCTCACGGGGATTACGGAAAAATTCCTGAGATGTATTCTCTTCTATGATATGGGTATCGGCCATGAAAACCACCCGGCTCGCCACATCCCGGGCGAAGGACATTTCATGGGTGACAACCGCCATGGTCATCTTCTCATCCGCCAGCTGCCGTATGGTCTTCAGAACCTCTATGGTCAGCTCCGGGTCAAGCGCACTGGTAGGCTCATCAAAGAGAAGGATATCCGGCCGCATTGCCAGCGCCCGGGCGATAGCAACACGCTGCTGCTGCCCGCCGGAAAGCCGTGCCGGGAAAACCTCCCGCTTATCGTACAGTCCTACCTTCTTCAGCAGCTCCTCTGCGACGGGGCGTATCTCATCGTCCGTCTGCCCCTTCACTATCTTCGGCGCCGCCATGAGATTGTCAATAACGCTCATGTGCGGGAAAAGATTGAACTGCTGAAAGACCATTCCCATGTGGGAAAGAATCGTCCGTGCCTGCTCGGGAGTCGTATACTGTGCTTCTCCCTTTTCATTATTCTTTACCAGAGTTTCTCCGGCTACAACAATGGAGCCTGCATCTATCTCCTCCAGCCGGTTCATGCATCTCAGCAGAGTGGACTTGCCGGAGCCGGAGGGACCAAGGATAGCCACTACCTCGCCGCGGCAGATATTGAGGTCGATATTATCCAGCACCAGCAGGTCGCCGAATTTCTTTTTCAGGCCGGTTATCTGCACCATGATGTCATTATTATCAATCGATGTATTTGGCATAATGTGCCTCCAGCTTTTTGAACACCCAAGTCAAAACAAAGGTCATAACCAAATAGAATACAGCCGCAATGAAGAAGGGAGTCATATCAAACTCTCTCTGCACGATGGTGCGGGCAACTCGCAGCAAATCATTCATGGCCAATATATATATGAGAGAAGTATCCTTGACAAGATTTATGGTCTCGTTGGAAACCGGCGGCAGCACCCGGGCAACCATCTGCGGGATGATTATATGACGCATGGTCTGCACATAGGTAAAGCCCAGGGTCTTGGATGCCTCGTACTGACCCCTTGGGATAGACTGTATTCCCGCACGGAATATCTCGGCGAAATACGCTGCGTAGTTCATGGTAAAGGCCAGCAGTGCCGACGAAATATCGTTCAGCTTGACCCCCACCATAGGCAGTGCGAAATACACGAACAGCAGCTGGAGCATCAGCGGAGTCCCGCGCATAATCCAGATATAGAACTCCATCGCCCAGCGAAGAACTCCCAGCCCTGACAGCCGGGCCAATGCCACCAGCAAACCAAGGGGCAAAGCCATCATCAGAGTCAGAAGGAAAATCTCCAGAGTTACTTTCGAGCCTTCAAGCATCAAAGCAGAAGTGTGCAGAATCTGCTCCACCGGCATAACCTCCTTCGAGGAAATATATAAGTCTCTTTAGTTTACTAAATTGTCAGATAAAATGCAAGGTCAACATTCGTCTATCAATAGACTTTTCTATTTATCCGCACAAATACAAAAGGGAGCTGCCAACAAATAAGCACTCATTTTTCACAGGCCCAAACACAAATGGCGGCTGCCCGCGGCAGCCGCCAAATTTTACTTCTTATTTGTCTTGAGACAGGAAATCATCTTTGCTCCGGTATTCTTAATCTTTCTGAGGGGAGCAAATCTTGTCTTGACCTTCGGCTTCATATCCGTCACAGTCCCGAAGTCCCCGCGCTTCAGATAGGTCGTCTTAGTCTTCTCCGGATGCAGCAGCTTCTTCAGCTCCTTGAAAATCTGCTCCGGCTTTGCCCCCGGCGCACAGAGATAGAAGTCACAGGCCGCATATTTCAGCTCCGGATAAAGGTGTATAGTAAAGTGGCCCTCACTCATCAGCACCACTGCCGCCAGATGTGTATCATCTATGCTGCGGCTGTTGGTGAGCAGGACATGAAACCCGGCGGCGGTCAGCATTGCCGGAAGTTCCTCCCGCAAATGACTAACTGTATCAATCTCCGCGGGCTTGCAGGTATATAAATCAAATGTCAAATGACGGGATGTAATCTTCGCGTCCATCCATGCAACTCCTAATGCTTTATTTCAAAATTAGTAAGATTAATATATTATAGATTATCATCGGACTGCTTGTCAAATAAATGACAAAACTCACTTCATACTTTGCCAGCTGATATTATTTTGTAAAATTTCGCCGTAATCATGAAAAAACCTTGACATGTATGATATAATTTTATGAAAATTTATGTATTGTATATGAGCAACATCAGGGGGAACACCAATGTCCAAAGCTAAAATCACCACCAGAAAAATTGCCAAGCAATTAAGTCATCTGTCCGAAGCCTTCCGTCAGGCTTTCAGCAAGCAGAGTCAGGCAAGATGCAAGGAAGCTGCCCCGACCTTCATGCACCTTACACTTACCCAGCTGTACTACATCCATGCCATCGCATCCAAGCCGTCCATTACCTCTTCCGACCTCTCAAAGATTTTCGATGTTCAGCGTCCTACTGTCACCAATATCGTAAGCCGCCTCTGCAAAGCAGGTCTTGTCGAGAAGGTACAGTGCGAAACTGACCGCCGTGTGTACCACCTCTCTCTTACCGAGAACGGCAAGCACATCATGGCTGCTCAGGATTACACCTGCAAGCAGATTGCCGCTACTGCTGAGAAAATCTTCACTCCGGAAGAGCTTGATACCTTCTACGAGTACAATGACCGCCTGCTGAGAAATCTCTAATTCTATAAAAACATCAGGGCAGCTGCACGGAAAGACCGTGCAGCTGCCCCTTTTCTTTTCCCGCAGGCTGGTGAGCCTGTCATTATTTGCTGAGTAAATTCACTTTATCCCCGAAACCAGAAGCGACACACATACATAATAGCCTATTGCCAGTATCAGGACTCCGTATATTACCCTTCTAAGCATGAAAATCCTCCTTCTCAAAATGCTCTGCTGCCCATTACAGGAGGATTTCTTCGGTCTCCTCCTCGTCAGGCTCATAGTCGGTGCTGATTACATCGCTGTATTTGCTTCTATGACCGGAAGCGCTGGTATTCTTCAGGATTGCTCCGATTATCACGGCCCCGATGATACCGCCGAGTATGGCCTCACCAGTGCGATTGTGGCTGCGGTCATCATCATGGCTGCGTCTGCCCTCCCGATGGCACAGTTCATCCTCTCTGTCCCGTACCCGCTCTTCACGGCGGCGCAGCTCATCCTCACGACGGCGCTCCTCCTCCCGGCGAGCCTCCTCCTGACGATGGATTTCCTCCCGGCGCTCTTCATGCCGTCTCATTTCTTCCCGGCGCTGCTCCTCTGCCCGGTGCTTTTCCTGCTCCTTGCGGTGCTGCTCCTGCTTTCTCTCCTGCTCTCGCCGCTGCTGTTCCTGCCGATGCTGCTGGTCGTTCCGGTGCTGACTCTGAGTCTGATGAGCCGGCTGACGGTTCCTGTTGTCCTGCTTTGCAGACTCCTTGTGCTGAGTTCTGCTGCCGGACTCCGTTTTCTTATGCTGTGCAGCACCTCCCTTGTCATGTCTGACAGTCTGATGCTGCCCGCTGCGGACAGCGGCCTCCGCACTGACAGCCGGGAGCATTCCTCCTGCAATAGTCGCTGCACAAAGTGCCATTGCCAAAATACTGTTTACTCTATGATTGCCGAATTTCATATTCTCCACTCCTTACTGTCATTGCCGGGGTAAGTGATTTCTTTAGCTTGATGACAGTATAGACTGTGAAGATTAAATGAAAAGGGCAGAAAGATTAAGCGATGATTAAAGCTTTATGATAAAACGCTTTGTTTCCCATCTCCGCGGCAAACAACCCTGCTGCACTCTAGTTTCCCCAGGTAAGCGGGTCATCGCTGGGACAGGGATCGGTATAAAAATAGTCAATGTATGTCCTTATGTGGTCGGTCAGACGGATTATTCTCTTTTCCAGCAGCCGCAGCTGCGCCTCTTTTTCTGCCAGCCGCTGCATATCCGCAAATGTTTTCTTTCCGGGGCTTTTATATTCTCCGTCCACGCTCTCCACCAGCGCCGCCAGCCTGCCAACCAGCTCACTCCTGTCCTCGATGGACTCGCTGAGATTTTCTATATAGCGGGAAAAGTCCTCTCCGCCCTCTGTGACTGCTTCCGGCTGAACGCTTGGCCGGGGCGGCTCTGTTTTGCCGTCAAAACTGCGAAATTTTGTCTTTATCATGGATTATCCTCCTTTTTCTTTATTGTATCATACCCGGACAGCAGATTTCCCCACCGCATCTTCAAAAACAAATTAATATTTTGCAGGCTCCCGGTACAATTCTAGGCCTTTTATTCCAAATTTATCTCTTCAATCGACTTTTGTCCTACTCGTTTTAACCTTTCCCTTTCCGTCCTCCGCCGGCTTCACCTTATCTCCTGTTCCTGCTTTCAGCGACAGAGCAGGCTTTCCCGCTTCTGTATCAGCCTGCAGCCGACAGCTTCAACTCACAAATCCGACCCTTATCCCACGAAAAGTATGCCAAAAGTCATTAATTTTCTCCTGTCGGTCGCAAAAGCAGGAAATTTAATACTAACAGCGAAACAATTATACAAAGAATTGAAATCGGGATAGTTCTCTGCTATTGAGATGTTTCACAACGAGGTGATTTAGATAATGGCAAAAATCAATGTTTCCAAGGATCAGATTCTGCACCGTCAGGGCGACACAGTAGACACTCTTGACCTGCTGCTCAAAGGCGGAATCTCTGTAAGGTACGGCGAAGACTTCTCCATACAGGCCAAGAGCGGCGTTCTTCTCGGTGCTTTTAACCCCCCCGGCTCAAAATACGACTGTGATTGTGTGGCTTCCGAGGACTGTACCATCATCACCTATGACTACCGCAGCACGGATGATTTGATTGCTGCCGTCCAGTCTACACCCACCATCGCCCCGGCCATAGCCTCGGCCATGGTGGCTTATCTGAATTCCCTCTACGGTAAGCTGTCGGCTGCCTATGAAGACGCCTGCTCTCTTGTCCGGACATTGAAGTCCAACTATTCCGAGTATCGTAATATCTGCGCAACACTCATGGTTGCGCCGCAAAAGCTTGAGTCTATAGAGATACTGTTCGAGCCGCTGAAGCCGGATATTCTCTACGGCTGGCAGATGGATATGTGTCAGGCCTATGTAGATCAGGACGAGCTTCTCCGCAAGAGCTATTACTCGGCAGACGGTGCATTCTGCGTAGGAACTATCATGCTGGCTGTGCGGACGGCTCCTCTCATAATGCAGCAGATTGACGCTCTGGCCGCTTTCGTAAGCAGAACGAAGCAGGACACTCTGGACTTCACCAGAGAATACCGCACCCAGAAGGCCAAGGTGGACGAAGCCGTCCGCCAGGATGCCATCGGCTCCGGCAGCAGCAGCCTCCCCTCCATCCAGAACGCAATGGACACCATTTTGGCCTTTGCCGGTATAGACCAGGCCACAGCCGACGCCTTCCGGCGAAACATCGACGCCTTCATCAAGGCTCCCGACAAAGCTGAAAAGTCCGATGTGATGATTCGCATTCGCCGGGAAATCACTGCTGCCTTCTATACCATCTATGAGGCAGCCTTCTTCAAGAGTCTGGAAACCCCCGACATTCCCGCCGAAGTCAATATGTTCTTCCTCTTCGGCTTCATAGATGAAAACCTTGCCGGCACCGACAATACCGCCGAGCTGTACAAGCACGCACTCCTGTGGGAGAACGACCCCGAGGACAAGATAATAACCGCTTACCAGTGGCTGCTCAAAATCTACCGGGGCGAAGCCATCCCCTCGAAGAACGAGTTTGATCAGGACTGGACAGACTGTGTAAGGGAAGACCTGCGTACCAATACCATCACCAAGAAGCAGGCCGACGACCTTCTGATAGATACGAAGGCAATGGTCAAGTTTGAGCTGAACAACATGTTCAAGACCGCCAACAAGATGACCTTCGGCAGCTTCTTCTCCTTCATCCCTGCATTCTACAAGGAAAATGTGTCAACACCTCTGGAGAAGTGCCTCCTCACTCCCGCCGTTGTCCGTGAGGCTATCGACAAGATTCGTGAGATTGACTACAGCTGCTTCTACCGTCCGGCACTCGCCTCCTATGTGGATATGAAAATAAACCACTTCGAGTACAATGTGGAAGTTCTCCCCTATATAATCCTCATGCCGAACATGGGCAGCCGCGGCGTCATGTGGCAGGAAATCGAAGGCCGCCTGAAGCTTACTCCGGCTCACATGATGGTCTCCATTTTCCATCTGCCCGACATCAACAACACCATGCTGAACCTCTGCGGCAAGTTCAGGTGGGAGATGTGCCGCCGCATACAGGGCGTACACTACAGCGACATCCGCGAGCATTCCCTCACCGCCGAGTACATCAACTATCTGCAGTTCTACAAGAAGAACGGCGAGCTGTCCGATGACATGAAGGAAAAGGTAAAGACCTCCCTGGCCCGCTGCCACAACAGCTTCAGCGAGGTATTCGTCTCCGAGTACGAGCTGTACATCAAGCACGAATCCAACGGAATGTCACGGCTCAACAAGATTGCCCGTGAAATTCTCTTCAACTACTGTACCTTCTCCAAGAAGTACCGCGATGCCCTCGCCACCAATCCGAAATTCGCTCCTCTCGTTTCCCGCTGGAACACCAAGCGGGCCGCAAGAGAGCATTCCATCGGCTTTGTTCAGGTGAAGTTTGAGAAAGCCGCCAAACCGGTTCCGGAGGAAATCCTGCAGGAACGGGAATATGTGAAGCTGTAAGATAAATAAGGGGTCTGTGAAAAATGAGCAATCATTTCTCACAGGCCCCTTATTTTATGCGATATTCAACGCCGCAGTACTATTCCAGCAGTCTGGCAAAGTCCTCGTTCAGCCGCTCAGCCGCCGCCTTCTGCTGCTGACTCAGTGACTCCGCCCAGGCAATCCGCTGCTCCAGCTTCTTCTCCGTCTGCTTCAGCATTATCTCCAGTTCATGCTGCTGCGGACCGCCCTTCACCGCCCGATGAGCCACGATAGATGCCGGATTCAGGCAGGCGCGGAACTCTGCCTCGGTCATGGGCAGCTCCCGGGGAATATCCTTGTCCCGCTCCGCCAGTGCCGCGTATATCTCCCTGGCCTTTTCGTAGGGGAACGATGAGGGTGTTACCTCGTTGGCTCTGGCATACCCGACAATTTCCGAGGCGAAGTGATGACCGGTACGGAACGGCACATTATACTTCCTCATCAGCTCATCGGCTACCTCCTGAGAAGCCGTCCAGTCAAGGTCAAGCTCTTCCAGACTTCTTTCGGGATTTATCACCAGATTGTTGAGAATCTGGTTGAAGCTCTTTACTGCTGAGGCCGTATCCCGCAGCAGCTTGTGTGAGCCGCCTCGTCCGTCAGCCATGCCCGCCGGGATATTGTGCGCCCGGAACAGGGAGCCCGTCCCCTCCGCCAGAATCGTTGAGCTTTGCGTTCTCACCCTGTTCAGCAGTCCGGGATTTCTCTTCTGCGGCATGGCACTGGATACATAGGTATTCGTCCCGCCTTCCTTCAGGATTATCCACGGACGGGGCTGCGCGTACTGCTGCATGATTTCCTCGATGAAGCTGCCCATGTGAAGGGCAATGGTATTGCAGACCGCAGCCGCCTCTACCGGGCTTTCGGCAGAGTAAATCTGTCCTGCATCATAGGTGTTGTAGGCGATACCGTCAAAGCCGAGATAAGCCGCCATCCGCTCCCGGTTCAGCGGCCAGCCGGTGCCGTTCAGCACCATCGCTCCCATCGGGGATCTGTTCAGCCGGGCGTAGTATTCTCCCAGCCGCTCTATATCCCGGTCAAAGGCATAGGCATATCCCAGCAGATAGTGGGCAAGGCTGTTGGGCTGCGCCGCTACACCGTTTGTATAGTTCGGGATGAGGGTTCCTTCATTCTCCCGGGCCAGCCTGAGAAGCGACCCCTGCATTGTATTCAGGGCCGCCGCCAGATTTATCAGCTCTTCCCTCGTTTTTGCATAGGTCACCGTACTAAGCATATCCTGACTGGAACGGCCGGCATGCAGCACCGTTATCTCCTCGCTGCCGCAGGCCTTTATCAAAAGCGGCTCGAAGGTGATGACCACATTTGGCCGTTCTGCCCCCGGCTTTGCTCCGTCCCTTATGACCTGCTCGATGCTCTTGGCAAACCGCGTCCCCTGCTCTTCAGAGATAAGCCCCTCGTCTGCATTGATAATACAGCTGGCCTTGTTTATCTGCCCCAACCAGTAAAAATTGTCATGGACTTCACCGGCGTAGCCTGTGCTTGCCGCCATCATCCCGGCCATGGCCATCACTCCCCATTTTTTCATTTCAGCACCGCCTTTTTATTTCCTTCCGGATTGTTCTTCCGAAAATTTCCCATTGTTTCTCATTATACAACCATCGGCACAATTCCCCAACAATCTTCTCATATACTGTGGGCCAGTTTTCCATTTTGTTTTCACCGAAAAATGGGATACATAAGTAAACGAATATACACTATACGATATTAATCCCTCCCACCGAAAGGATGATAATCATGCGTAAAAAATTTGGCCCTCAGTCATGGCTCTATCCCATGCCGGTACTAATCATCGGCACCTACAACGAAGACGGCACCGCAAATGCCATGAACGCAGCCTGGGGCAACATCTGCGACTATACGAAAATCACCCTGACCCTCGACAAGACACATAAAACCACCGCCAACATCCTCGCCAGAAAAGCCTTCACCGTCAGCCCGGCCACCGAAAGCCAGCTCATCCCCTCCGACTATGTGGGAATCGTCTCCGGCACCGATGTCCCCGACAAATTTTCCCGCTCCGGCTTCACCGCCGTCAAGAGTGACAAGGTAGATGCTCCCATCATTGAGCAGCTTCCCATGACCCTTGAATGCCGGATGATTTCCTATGACGAAGACAGTGAAATCCTCATCGGAGAAGTCGTGGACATCAGCATAGATGACTCTGTGCTGGCTGAGGACGGCAAGGTGGATGTAACGAAGCTTGCTCCCATCAGCTACGACCCGGTAAGGGCTATGTACCTGAAGCTCGGTGCCGTGGCCGGTCACGCCTTCAGAGACGGCAAGCAGCTTCAGCAGGATTGATTGATTTTCGCCAAAAATGTAAGAATCCGCCTGTATATCCTTTGAGGCAAGCAGGAAAACCAGCGAAAAAACAGAATACTAAAACGGGAATATAAAAATAACGAAAGTGAGGAAACATACTATGAGTAAATTAATGGAGCTTTTGCATTCCAACAAGGTTTTTTATGTGGCCACCGAGGATGCCGCCGGCCCCCATGTACGCCCCTTCGGTGCCGTTGTTGAATACGACGGCAAGGCCTGGTTCTGTTCTCACGACCAGAAGGCCGTCGTCGCCCAGCTGAAGGGTGACAGCCGCCTGGAGCTGGTGAGCCTGTGCCCGCCGCCTGAGATGAGCTGGGTTCGTATGAGCGGCAAAGCCGTATTTGAAGACAACGCCGGAGCAAAAGCCGCCATGCTGAAGCACATGCCTATTCTGGAAAAGCTGTATGAAGGACAGATGGATCACTTCGTAGTATTCTATCTGGATGAGGTGAAGGCTACCCTGCGCAACTTCGACGGCTCCGTCGCAGAAGAGCTGACTCTGTAATCGGCTGTGAATATATAGCCGGACAATATACAAAATGGGGCGGAGAAAATGATCAATCATTCTCTCCGCCCCATAAATTTAGACTTTTATCCCCTCACGGAAGCTTTTCATTTCTGCCAGCCGGTTCAGTGATGGGTTCCGTTGACAATCTCAATGCCCATATCTTCAAGCTGCTTGGCGATTTTCGCAATCTTTGGGCAGAGATACTTCTCTCCGTTTTCCCGTTTCTTCGTGCAGCATCCGCTGAGATGCACCACATCGAACTCATTGGCCTTCATCCGGGCAATTTTCTTCTCAATGCCCTACTGATTTTCCAGCATACTATTACCGCAGCCGTTGCAGGTCCACATCGCTCCCAGCTGTACATCTTCTCCCTCGTACCGGGCAAAAGCATTCGTCTTCTCATTAAACGCTCTGAAGCAGCCCGTGGCCGCACAGGACGCAGAGGTAATCAGGCACCGCAAAACCGCAACTTTCTTCATAGTTAAACCTCCTAATGGTCTTTCATAATAACAATAACGACATCAACGAAAATTTCGTTTAATACACGTACTTTTACTATATAATCATATCATATAGTAGACAGAAAAGCGATAAAATATTATTATAGAGTTAATCGCCGCTTCTTTTATTGCAAACAGCATATATATTAAGTATTTTCTTTCCTCGGATACCCTTCTGTGGTATATTTTATATAGTTTATTTCCTATCGACAGGCTTCTGCATGCAAATCTGAAACCTGCCTGCGTTCCTGTACAGATTAAGGAGTAGAATATGCATTTAACCCAGATAACCACCGGCCAAAAGGCCAACCTGCTGCTCAAGTGGCAGGAAGAGACCCTTGAACTTAACACAACCATTGTCGGCATGACGGAGAAAGGCCCGCTGATTAAGCCCTACCGTTACAGAGGAGCAATTGTAAATTTTTCTGACCTCAGCAAATCCGATATAACAATGGACCTATTCTATACCGACCCGGTTACCGATGAACGGCTGGGCTGGACAAATGTTGCCCTGCGGCGCGTAGAGCAGGACGGCAATATATGCTATCAGGTTATATCAAATCCCATCGGGTCATTTTCCCGTATCGCCGAGCGGCGCATCGATACCCGCATCCCGCTGAACCTGCCGGGCAAGGCTATCGACCGTGCCACCCAAAAGCTCTACAATATCACCCTTGAGGATATCAACAAGGGCGGCATTGCCTTCTCCATCGGAAACGATGCAGACAGTTCCATCGGCACAGAGGTGGATATATTCTTTGATGACTCCGTTCGCGATACCACCTACTCCGTCAAGGCCGGCTGTACAATCGTCAGAAGAGAGGCCACCGAAACCGGCACCATATTCGGCTGCAGGATTGTGAAGCCCACGAAATCGTGCCTGCTGTATATCTATCTGAAGCATGTTGAATATGTCGCCGGCAGAAGATACCGCTAAACAGACAATAACGCCCACAGTAGATACTGTAGGCGTTATTTTTTCTCTCATATTATGCTAGCAGGCAAACTCCAGCGGATTTGCTGCTCTGTCATCGATATAAACATCGGCGGTAATCTTTCGGGAGTCATTTCCCCACAGAGACACCATCTCGGGAAGGTTCTCGTTTATCACATCGAAGGCCAGACCGTGGCTCCTGCACCACGCAACAGCTTTGCTGAGATACTCCCCGGAACGGCATGTCCAAAGAATCAGCTTATCTCCCCTCGCCTTCTTCTCTATCAGCGTGTTTATGAGCGGCATATTCGGCTGCCCTATCTCCGGGTATTTGCTCTCACAGAGAGTCCCATCAAAGTCTACTGCAATAATCATAAATTCTCCTTTTCTCTGCTTGTGCGTGGAATCGCTGTCCTGCCCCCTGCCGTCCCGGCCCGCAGGCATTTGTTTCGTGGCTTCCCCGAATTTCACCAAGTTGAGCCGGGAACGGCGACCAGATACTCATAATACTCATCATTCAGCGGCTCCTCACCGTCAATCACTACCGTGATGCGATAATAATCATACTGAAAGGCATCATCGCTGTTCGCTGCATCAATTACTTCCCGGTAGACCTCGGTCACGGTACCGCCTCTGTACCAGTCGCCCGCCATCGGAACACAATTAATAATGACCGCATCCTCATAGCGGAGAGTATTATCGTACCTGCTTATCCCTGTTGCAACTGTTATTACTGCCATGAAATTTTCCTCCTTCATTTTCCCTTACTGGCTGTATAATACCACCCTCAAAGTGTCATAAAGGGGCCTTCACACAAAAATTCTGTCGCAAAAGCCTCCATTTGCACACAATGCACCCCTAGGGATGTAAAATGTCGAGCTAAATCTGCTTGAATGCGAAAGTTATGACATAGTGACACAAAAATGACCGAGATTACCGGTTCGGTAACTCAGTCATTACTTCAATATTGCCTATATGTGCCCGTCGGCAAGTTTTACACATGCATGCGGCATTATTTTCTGAGGAGAATCGTCTCCGCCTCTTCGTTAGTAAGTATCTGAAGGTGCGCGAGACGGTTTCTGTATTCTCTGTATCTTTTCAGCTTATCTTTAAGCCCTTCGGGAACAGCCAATCTATCTCTATAGTAGTAATAGGTACCAAGCTCAAGGTCCGCAGGGTCAGAAACATTCTCATCCCTCAGGATTCCGCTATCGCGAATTATCTTTTCATTTCTTTGTATAAAATCCAGACGGAATTCTTCTATCAAGGGGAAAAGTGTTTTAAGCTGTGCCTTGAAAATTTCTCTTTCAAACAGGTCATTATCATAGACATTTTCTGCACCCTTTCTCCCGAATGATTTCCTAATACGGGTCATTACTTTATAAGGACTCCTCAGAAATTCAGAGTAAGCCTTTAAGCATATATATCCCAGCTCTACATCTTCGCCGCAGCACAGAAGAAGAAGCTCCACCAAATAATCACACATGTGATAGTTGCATCCTGCTTCCTCTGCTGCTACTGCATAAAAAGCATGTCTTGAATATTGGGATATTGCCCGCGAATACTCTATATGAACCACTTCCCTGCTGGGAGTAATCTCTGCACCTTCCTTCACTTTAATATAGAATGTACCGTGCTTGCCATTGCCATCCTGACTGCTAACTTCAGCAGCTCTTGTATAATCCCGAACAAAATCTGCCCACCATTGGAGATTTCCGGAAACTGCCCCTTCTACCACGACAACATTATCATGAATCGTTGCAACAGGATTCTCCCCTACGAATGTGCCTATTGGTCTGTTATACCTGTACCTGATTCTATGGTCGCGTTTGCAGAACTGGTCCAATGCCAAAGCAGTGAAGTCTTTCATGGTTTCACATCCATCACAGCATATTGTAACAGGACTTCTTCCTGCAGAAGCATATAGTCTCTCACGGACAATCTCATCAAAATTATTTTCCCATGGCATATCCTCAGGTACCGTCAAAATCACACTTACACCACTGTCCAAAAGATTGCCGACAATGTTGTCTATGAGAGCCCGGGCAGAACCTACCTGTGACCACCAAATGTTTTTTTCTGCCATGATTAGACCTCCATTAGTTTAAGTAGTTCTTCTTCTATCTTTTCCAGCTTGCCATCGCCAACCATTTGGAGGAAGCTCATGTGAGCGAATCGGTAACCACCATTTCCATCATTTTGCAGAACATTCAGTTCCTGCATTTCCTCCATAAGCGCTCCAACTTGACGCACATCAAGCTCAAAAAGCTTACGGATTCCATACTCCCCAGCCCACAAATGGATATCGTCCGCTGAACAAGCATTACTTGTTCCTTCATGGTATTTTGCCGCCATTATAAGAGCAATGAGCTTGTAGTAGTTGTCATCCCCGACATTAAGCGTGATTTCGAACTTTTCCTTAATCTGAGTCTGCAGTTCCTTTTCTGCAAGAATGTCCTGAATATGCTTTTCCGTAACAATGTATGGCGGTGTTGTACTCTGGTCATACACAGCATAACCCGCCTGCATCGATTCGATAAGCTTTGCACAGTAAAGCTGTATGAGTCCGGGAAAGTAATTCGTATGCGAGAAAATGCTTGCTATCATGGATTCAGTCTTTTCGTCATTCTCAAAGATGAAGCCGAGGCAAGAAAGCGGCATAAGCAGGAGTTCCCTGGCCTCTGCACTGTTGAAAGGCTTTACCACAGTAGATTTCAGCTGCGTTAAGACAGAATTATTGCTCAGCGCACTTTCCTGGGCAAACCGTATTACATCACGAAGACCTGCCACAACAAATTTAAATTTTCCCTCACAGCTTCTCTGAATATCCTTTAGAACATCAAACGGATGATAGTTTACCTCCTTGGATTTACAGCTGTCTATAAATACGTCGGCCTCATCCAAAAGGAGCAGCAGATATGAGAATTTGGAGTTTTCATTAAGGAGTACATCCTTGATATCTTCTCCAAGTTTATCCCAGTTATCAGTTTCTTTGTCCCTTCCAAGGACACCTTCTCTTATTAGTTCACGGGAAATTTTCTCTGCGGCCTGAGCGAATTCCTTTTCCTTGATATCAACAAGAACTGCCTTTTTACCATTGCCGTCATTGTTGATGTTGTCTTTCGCCTTCTGGAGCATAGCAGACTTGCCAAGCTGTCTGCCACCGTAGAGGATATTTACCCCATTGGGAGCTTCAATATCATCTATCTCTTTGCTTCTCCCTATGAACATCTCAGGTGGGATTACCTGAACCGAATTGTAAACATACGGCTGACAGTATGCCCACGGCAGAGCAATATTCATAAGCATATGATTGATAGTTGTAATCTTATAATTCCTGATAAGATATGCTACCATTACCCGGTCAATAACCAGGAATGTCTTGTTGCCTCCCTTATTCTTGATGAGTCTTGCAAGTTTCCTTCGCTCCACAAGATTTATGGCATTATCCGCGATAATGATGGTGTTGTTCGCTGTTCCGACATCACCTATTAGGTTCATTATTTGATCAGCATCATACTTACCAAATATTGTAACGACCCTGAAGCACTTGCTCTCCGCAGCAGAACCGAACGCTGCTGCAGGGTGAGCTGCCTGATCTCTGTGTCCATTATCCGGTTTTTCAAGCGTTACATCATAATTTCTATGCTTCCCGAGTCTTTGTCTCTCAATAATATCCTTAACTCTGAATCCGAGAGCCTCAAGCAATGCTTTGAGCCGGTTAGCATTTACTGCAGCATCACCCTGCGGCCATGCTTTCAGCAGAGCATCTGCTCCCCTTGCATCCTTGTTTTTAGCGCCCGTAGCATAGACTACCGACTGGAGTGATTTGTTAAAGTCACTCACCTTAAAATAAAGATCTTGTATACTGCTTATGAATTTTGAGAGTTCTGCATTATCGTAAACATCTCCCTCGGAAAAGGGTTCTCCTTTTTCTAGTCTTCCAAGCATATCCTCTGCCGCCGTGTAATTTTTGTCCGCGATGCGTTTTCTTACAATCTCCAGGCAGGCTTCTGCATTCTCATCTGTCGAACCTGCAATCCTGCCTTCACAATCAGCAAGACGCTGCTTTACGCTCTCGCCTCTTGTTTCTGCCTCTTTGGCAATCATCTTTATGTACTCGTTGAGGATATTCTCGTAGAAGCCGAAATTCCCTGTATCCTTCGCCGACTCATAGTACTTATTTGCATTTAGCAGAATCTCTTCCTTGCGTGCAGTATCTACCTGACCATAACTCTGCCGCAATTCAAGATCTCCTACGAAATGACGGAACTTATCCTCGAAAAGTTCAAGAGCAGCAGCCTTACACTCATTGTAGCCGTGTTCCTGAATATGCCGCTCTCTTATCCCGGGACTCTTTGTTTCCAGATAATCCAGAAGAAGATCTGCCAGCCCGTAGTTATCCTCGTTATACACTTCCTCAAGCCGCTTTTCATAGCTTTTTGCTGTCGATATCCTGCTATGACTTCTAATTCTGCTCATAGCAGAGGCCTTTTTTATTCCATCAACATTCAATAGTACCGGCAAGAACCGACTGTCAAGCATCACTTTATCGGATGTGAGGAAATTAGCATAAAAGAACCGATAATCATTTTCGGAATATGTTCCATTCAGGCGCTTCTTCATGTCATCAAGTGCTGCATTAATAACGGCAAGCCCCGCCACTTCCTCACGCGGAGTCCGCTTCGGGAGGCATTTACTATATTTTTCTGCTTCTCTGATTAATCCAAGAAGAATGCCTTTTGTTTTTTTATACTCAGGCTTTTCAGCAAAATTATTGCCAAGATGCTGCTCCCCATAGATTACGTAATTGCAGAAGATTTCAGCAATGTCCTGTAAAAGATGATCTAGGGAATTCCGATACTTTCCGGTAAGTCTGTTATTATCACAGAGACTCTTATTCGTAACAAGCTGTTTGCTGGCATCCCATGCCTCATCGATTTCATCACTGATTTTATGCGTATCAATGGATGCAATCGATATATCCTGATCCTCTTTCAGATAATGTTCTTTCAGATAGCTGCCTACAAGTTCAATATAATCAGATTCAACCGGCTGATTCGCTACATAGTCAATCAGATCGGAGAGTTCCGATGTTCCAAAGATATACTCATATGTCTTTTGGTGCCTCTCAGAGAACCATTTCATGCTCGCAGGCCCACCAGCTACATATTTGCCGTGGATATTTTTTGCCTTTTCCTTTACCGCTTTAAGACCGTTTTCAACTTCGGCAGCTCCTTTGCTGTGATAATCAGCGACCTTATCAATTCCGTACCCAGTCTCATTTCTGAATTTTCTAAGTTCGTATATTATCTGGCTCCATTCCGGATGGCTGTTCAGCATCTCATCTTTTTCAATTGTTCCGAGCATAGAATTTATATCATAGTCATACGCCCGGTGATTGTAGAAAAGACACCGCATTACAGCTGCAATATACCAGTATTTATTACAAAAACCGGCTCCACCGTTCATAAATACAGAGATAATCGTCCCTGCAGCGTATTCACATTTTGCCGCAGGATCATTCAGTGCATATGCGAGCTGCAAACGGGATTCTCCATACTTGGAATCCATTTCGCTTGCAGCGTTATAGTATGCCATTGCACAACTGAACATATTACCCGCCAGCATTTCGTTGGCAACTGATTCAATATCCTCCTCAGTTTCTTCAGCAACGCTTTCCCCTGCGCACTCTGTCGATACTAAGTCCACAGGCCGTGACTGCTCCTCAACAGCCAGCCCATCTCCAGATAATTCATCCCACACAACGGAAGCTTCTTCCGCATCAGTATCGGCAGCAAATGCATCTGTTTCTTCCTTACCTGCAGCGCTCTCATACGAAATGACAGTTTCTGTATCAGCGGCTGAACCGAAATCGGGCTTAGGCTCGTTTATATCATCTTTACTATTGGTAGTTGCGTCTTCATCAGTATCAGGTTCAAGGACGTCGGTCGGCTCTACAGCCAGACTATACTCTTTTATTACGGAGTCATCTTCAATGTCGCGCACTTCATCACAATCAAGGCTAATATATCCAAAAGTTACCTCCTGACGATCCTCAAAATTCTTCCTTGTCCATTCAGCAATTGCCTTTGCATGATTCCTATCGATACCAACCGCAATAGCACATGACCAATTAGGATACTCTCCTTCCAGAGCCTTCCTCATCTTCAAAAAATCTTCAGGATTATCTGAGTTTATGCAAAAGACAAGCACTTCCCGTAAGTCTTCCCCACTGCCTTTGATAAATTTTGCGATTGCAGTTTTGTCTCCGATCTGGTAATCGGTCTCGTCATTATCGATATCCATGTAGATATCCACACAGAAACCTTTTGCCAAAAAGAGACCCATTATTGGATTGCATTCCTTATAGAACTTTACTAACCTCTTGTACTCTTTTTTGTCTGCAGACAGTTTCTCAATATTCCTGTCATATTCATAAAGACTTACTGCTCTTGTGGTTAATCTATAGTATTCTCCTACTCCATCTACGATACACTTGCAAAGGAATCCATTATTCCAGAGTCTCTCTATTCCTCTCCCTGCATCAAACAGAGGCAGGCCATTTTCCTTTAAAGCAGTCTCCATCGTCTGCCATCTGTCATGTGTACAGCATCTAACCTCTGCAACATGCGTCAGCACCGTAATGTCCGCCGGCGTCATTTTTGATTTCAGAATAGCTGACGAAAACCATTTTGCGGTGACTTTTTCTTCGGATTTATCGCCATTCGTTTCAAATCTAACTTCGCACTTCAATTCCCTCAATGCATCGGAATCTGGCTGAACATACCCGTCAGGAATTGCCACTTCATTGTTCTCCACTGGTTCGTCTGTAATTCCTTGTACAATGGTTTCTTCTGTTGACTCTGCAGTGATCTGGATATCCTCTGCAGTCTCGTTTAATTCCGACGCCGGTTCAGGCTTCTGAGCCTGTACATAAGCAGAAATCTCCTCCGCTTTTTGAATAGCATTTATCTCATCATCTCCGACAGCGAACTTACCAGATACTTCATTCTCCGCAGATTGCTCTGCTTCGACTCTTTCTGCAGATTCTTTTCCCGGAAAGGTCAGATTTCCCAGCATGATAGCAGTTATAATATCAATGCCCATTTCCTCCCGCATATCTATGCACAGCTGCATTCTCTCTGTATCACTGGCTGTGCAGGCCTCACGAAGGAGATTGTATTTTGCGTATATTGCCTCGAATTCGTCATCTGTGGAATTCGAAGGCTTGAATTTATAAAAAGCGCTGCATTTGCTCTGAATCCTTGAGTTTAAGGATTCGTCATAGAACCTCATTCCTTTAATAAAGTCACGGAGACTATTAGTCTTCATTGCCCTATTCAGCCTTGTTTCCTCCCGATTTATGACAAAGGTTAATTCTCCTACAGTTGCAGGCAGATTTCTTCCATAAGGGAGCCTCTCATAGGCTGTCTGAATTTTCGTCTCCAGTTCCTCAATATTATGAAGATCTTCTCTCAGATCACTGACCATCGCACTATCAAGAAACATGGAATCATTCTCTATAAGGTCAGACAAGGACTTCAAAAGGCCAGCTGTGTGCTGATAGTTAGCCTTCAGTGGTACTATTGCTTCCCTTATTTGCCGAAGCAGTTCTAATCGCTCTTCCATTTTTAAACTCCATTCAAACCAACAAAAATAACACCATATAATTATACTACTATATCAGCTTTGACCACTAGTCTGTGCTGCATAATACTTTTCCTTCCAATCAACTTTAATCGTTATTTTAAAGCTTTCGAAAGAAAATTGAAAGAGATACTGAATGTTGACAAAAATGCAACTCCGATAAATCGCAGAGCATTATAATGACAATATCGCAGTAATCTGCGGGTGGGTCTGACACCTTTGCAATCCGATATCGGAGCTGGACATAGGGGCCAGCGTGTTGGCGAGCAACGATAAAACTCGATATAGGAGCTGGACTTAGGAGCCAGTGTGTTGGCGGACAACGATAAAATCAGACACTAAAGGGGGTTCAAGCCGTGCCAAGGTACGGAGAGCCTCCTTTTAAATTTATATGAAACTGAATGCTTTCCCTGTTCATATGGTTTACCTCCTAAAAACAATATCGCGATACAGTCGAAATATACACACGAAGTATGCAATGAATTCGCAGGAGAGGATGAGAGCATAATATGCGTGACTGCCTTTGATTGATGGGTCGGTGAACATTGCGACGAGGGCCGCTACCAGAGCAAACGGGGCTAAGCAGCAGGCGAGCTTTGCCCAGTTATAAGTTAGCCACCCGCGTGTATATTGAAAAGAGATCTCCCAAAGGCGATGTTTTTGACTGTCATCAAAATCAGTATCATCTACCCTCTCATAGATACCCTCATAGACATCTGTCAGCATCCATGAGCCAATGAACGCTCCTGCAAAATACGGAATACCAAGAAAGATGAACACTACCGTCGCAGGAACGAATACCATCAATATCAGAATGAATGATATTATGGGCATAGAAGATTCCCCTTTAGATTATAGGCCACCCTGCAGTGGCATTAAGTATGTATACTTCCGGTTCGGTTGCTTCTTTTGTGCAATGGTCGTTGTATGTTTCCACCACACAGGTGGACTTCTGATTCGCTGTTATCTGCTTCTTGCAGAAATTGCGGAACTCCTTTGTCTTGATGTACGCATCCTGCTTCAAATCGGCTTCTGCTTTAGAATCAGCTTCCACGAAGATGGGAACTCGCACAACAAGTTCAGCTTCTGTCTGGTAGTACATATATATCAATCACCTTTCAATCTCTCACTTCACGACATAACGCTGTACCATTTGGGGCTGGTCGTTTAGTAGATTTCCATCATCCTGATCATTCTCTTTGCCCGCGTATTTCCTTTATCAGCCGCACTTTTTAGCTGTTCATTTGCCTTCCGTATATCTTCCTGTAATGTACCTTCATTGATATACGCCATCGCTACATAAAAGCAGGCTTCTTCATGCCCATTTTCCATTGCCTTAATAAGCCACCGTGTTCCTTCCTTTGTATCGCAAACCGTGTCTTCTTCTCCAAAATAATAACGCTTCCCCAATGCAAACTGAACTTTCGCTATATCTTTTCTTTCTGCCTCGTCGGCAGGCACTCTCTCTGCAACAGTTTTATACAGTGCAAGGGCCCTTGCTGTATTCCGTTCTGTTCCCATTCCTTCATCATACATATCTGCGAGGTTTGCTGTAGATTTGTATTCCCCAAGCTTTGACGCCTTCTCAAAGAGTTTCATTGCTTCCGCATAATCTTTTTCTACGCCACTTCCTTTTGCATAGCACATGGCAAGATTATGGATTGCACTTCCAAAACCCTGGTCTGCAGCTTTCCTGTACCATTTAACAGCTTCTTTTTCATCCTTAGGCACGCCTTGTCCATTGTTATAAGAAACACCAAGATTATACTGTGCAGTTATATCACCCTGGTCTGCAGCCTTCCTCGTCCACATAGCACCTACAGACAAATCCTTTTCAACTCCAAGGCCCTCCATATACGAATAGCCGAGTCTCATTTGTCCCCAGTGATTCCCTGACTCGGCGGATTTCTGATACCATTTCACAGCCTCTTCATAATTCTTCTGATTACTGTAGCAGTTGCCAATTTCATATTCTGCTCTGCCATTTCCCAAAAGAGCAAATGTCTTTGTAACTATTGATACTTTACCCCCACAGTCCACTCTTGAATTAATCTCATAATATGCACCAACAAGAAGCAGAACGGCTATGCTGCCGGCTATTAACTTAGTATTTTTATGTGTCTTTTCATCCTTTAACTCTACCTGCGCCACTGTTGGAGACACTTCTTTTATTTCGGGGCTCTTATCTTTTTCCTTTTTCCCCTTTTTGAATTCATTCAACACTATATTCACATACGATATTGTTAAAACTCCTGCCATAAAGCTCTGGAAATCCATCTCCCCAATGCCCAAACGATAGATGTATAACATTCCAACAAGAAGAGCGGCTATTGCCCAAAGCCATTTACGCAAACTCATATTATCTCCTGCCTTTCCTTCTGTCTGCCTCCCTGACTCAATCAGGCTGATCATAATCCCAAAGTATCGTGGTCTTTCCCTTTTCAGTTTCCCCCCGCACCAAGCCAGACTTCATGTTCTCCGCATTTACATTTCAACGAAAAACCCGACCCCATACAATATCACTCCTCTTCTTTCTCGTATGCGACGCACAGATTGTTTTTATCGTCGGATTGCATGTTGTGTCAAATCCGCTGTTTCTATTGTCCTGCAATAATCTCCACTAGGTTAAGAATTATTTTATCCATGTCTTCTTATATTTCAGTCACGGACAAATCGTCTCAATTAGTGAACCCAAATTCTCCTGACGGACAACATATCTGTCAGGAGAATATTTTTTCAGGTTAAATCTCAAGCTTAATTTATCACTTCATCGTGTCCTTAAATGGGACTCATATAAAAGATTATTCAGAAAAATTTTCGCCAGTCACTTTTTGCCTCTCTTTTTATAGTCCTCATCGAGTTTCTCTCTCCAGGATGAATCAGGAACAATTTCATCAGCACAACACACCCTGGCTGTAACATATTCGCCGATAGCATCGTAAAGGTCTTGTGTTCCTTCCTTGTCATGGCAGTAATTAACAGCCTTTTCTTTGGCCACTCCAAGGCGTCCTGCTTCTTTTGCGGCATCTATATTTGCTCCGAGGAAAATGAATTCCCAGTTGTGTTTTTCCTGCTTCTTATCAATCATCTTCTTTACTTTCCTGTAGTCATATCTTTCACTGGAGTTTTCCATTCCGTCTGTGGTGATTATCACGAGGGTCTTTTCCGGTCTGTCCTCAGGACGGGCATACTTATGAACATTGCTGATATGCTTTATCGCTCCTCCCACTGCGTCAAGAAGTGCGGTACAGCCACCCGGAACATAGTCATCTTCTGTTAAGGGTTTAACATCTTTAAGGGAAACCCTGTCATGGAGGACTTTGCTTTCATCATCAAAGAGGACGGTCGATACCAGTACCTCACCTTCGTTCTTCTGCTGCTTCTTCAGCATGGAGTTAAAGCCGCCGATGGTATCTTCCTCAAGACCGCTCATGGAACCGCTCTTATCCAAAATAAAAATAATCTCTGTCATTGTTTTCTTTTCCTTTTCCTCTGTTAGTTTATTTCTTCTTGCCGGCTGATAATAATCTAGCAAAGAAAAAGGAGCAAAAGGTCAACCGCCAGTTGACATTTTGCTCCATAAAAAATTTTCTGTTCAAGTTCCATGAGTGATTCAGGACTATATCAAAGATTACCCAGAATATCATTTAGATAATGCCCTGTATATCTGGTGTAATATCTCGTATCCAATCTCCAGTCGGAAGTTTCCCCAGTTGGTTTTCCCTCTGAATATATAATTACATGTGCCAATTTTTCGTCATAGGATTCTACAACTGCACATCTGGATTTTCTTTCGCGACAATGACGGATGATTGCAGGCCTGCCTTTATTTTCTTCTATAAGTTCTCTTATTGTATATAATCCTTTTTGAGGATTCTGGTGTACTTCATTCGTTTTCTGGGGTGCTCTGTTTATGACTAATTCAGAAGAAATAGGGGTTCCTGCTAATCTTGCTTCTATTTTCTCCAGTTTCTCATCATAATATGCTTCTAAAGCATCGACATGCTCTACCAGTTCATTTATTCTTTCCTCCAGTCTTTGTTCCTCCGGTAGTGATTTAACAGTCTTCTCTACTTCTTCCTGTATCCTCTCTATTTCTTCTAAATATGTCCTCATTTTTGAAATAGCCAAGCCCATTTCTTGCCGGAAAGATTCCGCCTTCAGCTCAGATTCTGAGGCACTTTTGTTAATCTGCTCACCTCGAATCTGGATTTCCTGTGCCATCTTGCTATTGTCTCTTAGAAGCTCAATCGCAGTAGTCGCACAGCTCTTCACATCATTTCTAATTATCTTAATTTCGTCAAGTTGACTTGTTACTATGGAATTTTTCTCCTTAACCTCTTTAACGAGTGCATAAAGGCTCTCTATTTCTTTAGATACAGCATGATTATCCATAACTCTTCCTCCCCGTTGTTTGTTTAATTTTTCTTTGTACCGAAGTTCCATTAAATGCACTATATCGTCGGGCAACCAGCTATGTCAAATGGAGATATTCCATGTATTTATCCACCCAAAAGGTGTCCAAAAACATTTATTCAGGGCTGCGTGTTTTTCTGTATCTCTCCGCTCCTTATATGCTCCTTTATGATTTCCTCAGTATATTCATAGAGCTTTTCTGAGCCAAGTTTTGTTTTTGACTGACGGCCATAGACCTTATCAGCTGATACCCCATGCTCCTTCCAGTCCCTTCCTCCGTTGCTGTGATTAAGCAGGACAGGCTGAAGGTTGTCCATTGCATGGGCAAATCTTGCTTCAGGAGTTTCGTTCGCTTCAAATTCATCGAAAAGAGCAGTCAGTTCTTCCTTCTGCTCTATCGGCAGGAGAGAATAGATTCGCTCCTTTGCTGCGTCTTCTCTTGCCTTTTGTGTTTTCAGACCTTCCGAATCATAGCAGTAGGTATCTCCAGCATCTATTTCAACCACATCATGGATAAGGCACATCAACATTACTTTTGATATATCCACAGGTTCATTGGAGTATTCTTTCAGGAGATACGCCATTATCGCCATGTGCCATGCATGCTCCGCATCATTTTCATTTCTGCCGTTGTTTGAAATGTGCGTCTGCCTGAATATATTTTTCTCCTTGTCTATCTCAAGGATAAACTCAAGCTGCTGTTTCAGTCTGTCATCCATGATATTGATCCTTTATCCAAATCCTGTTACACAAAATTTTCCCATTTTCAGAATAAAGTTGGCAGCTTGAAATGCTCCAGCACCTCATTCAGCAGGAAAATATCGTAATTCTCTTCCTCAATGAAATATTGTACCACGAAATCCTCCTTCTTACTTGGCGAAAAAGAGAATCCCGCTTTTTCCAGAAGGTCTTTCGCTTCGTCAATATTGAGCTTCATTGCAATGATTAGAGCAAATACCGTCTTTTTAGTCGGCTGGTAATCTATGTCTTTTCGTATCTTTGAGAAAAGCTGCCTGCTGATATTTGCCCTGTTATATACATCACTGTCTTTTAGGTCTTTTTGCGTAATCATACGAAGAAGTGACTGCGAAAAGGTCTCCTCCGTTTCACCGATTACATCTTCCAGTCGTCGACTTGCCAGCCCGAGCTCTTTTTTGCGAGCCTCTTTCTTATACTTCTTTGCAGGATAATTCTCTGCAGAAATTTCTTCATCATTGAATTCTTCATCTTGAACAGTCATTTCTGCGGCGATATGACATATATCCGCCACAACTTCAAGACAGGCTTCTTCAAAATATATTGCTTCAGAATAATTATCAGCAATATATTTCTCTATTCGGGGAATTAGAGTCTGCAGCATTATGACTTTCTCCAGAGTTTCTTTACCTGTTCCTGTGTCCATGGTCAGCCTCCAACTTCAGTACAAATATCAATACCAATTTATCACATTTCTTTTTTCATATATACCCCTATATGTGCAAGGAATTCAACTAGACTCTTTCAGAAGGTATTTGTTCTCCAACAGGCGGCAGACACCACAATTTTTCGTAAATTACATTCAGTACTTTTCTGGTTTTTCGCATTCCTGCCTTTGTAAGAGTATGACTATTTCTCCAATAGAGCTGCGGATTATTCCTCATTTCATCAAAATTCCCCTGAACCAGCTCGATAACTTCACATGCGCAGGTAAAAAGACTATCCGGAACACCGGCATTTTTAATAAAATCAGAGTCGCCTAATGACATAAACCACTGCAAGCGGTTCTTACCAACGCTTGAATTTCGAGCACAATGAGCCAGTTCCTTTGCTATGTTTTCTAGTCGGTTATAGAAATTTTCTTCCCGCAACTGAGTTTCCGATATATATCCATACTTTTCGTAATACTCCCACCTTCTGTCAAACAGGTCGCGTTCATATTTTGATGGTATTCGCATAAATTCACCACCCATTCATTTAACTACTTAATGGTTATTACTCGTCTTCATCCTCATATCCGTCGCTTTCCAATGACAGCAGTTCAGATTCATCAATATCTTCGTAAAGATACGGTTCAATAAACTCCTTGCCGGTTGTAATCTCATCCCTCACATATTTACCCAAGGCAATACGTGCAAGCAGGATAGCATTGGCAAATTCTGATTTCTGCATGTCCTCATCTGGTTGTCCGCATTCGTACTCATAGTATTCTTTGGAAACACTTTTCATCTTCTTAGTTTCAAAATCGCCGTCTACATCAGGATCATTCATCTCAATCATAACATCGAGCAGTGGGAAAGTGCTTACATAGACCACCTGCACGTCCCATACTTCCATGGCAAGAATCCAGTGATTATGCCCATCCTTATCCATAACGCAGACTTCTGCTCCGTATGCTCCCTCTACAGGGCCGCAGCACATACCGCCGCCATCATATCCAAGCCGAAGATTCTTTACTATCATTTCAGATTCCCCCTCTTTTCCTGTATCTGTCCGCCAACTATGAAGGCTTCCCCGTCTTCACATCCACATTCTAGCGTACTTCATATATCTTTATTGGGACTTATACAGAAATCTGTCATACCTTTTAGGGAATCGACCATTATCAGCAATATTTTGGCTATTTCCCTACAAAAAAGGAACTCGGTACTATACATAATATGATTTTTGAGCTGGTTGCTAATAACGCAACTTTTGTATTTCTTGCAGGACTTCTCCCCAGCTACCAGTACGCATTTTTACTCACACGGAAAATCTTGACCTTTTCCTTTTCTCATCCTATAATCTTTCCATCGGAGGGTCCTGCCGACCAAAGTGGACTAATAATAGAGTATTTCCATTACGATGGATGCTGCCAAAGGGTCATGCGAAAGCATGGCCTTTTTGTTTAATGTAGAAAGACTCCCACTATAAGGTCGCGGTAGCCTTTCTAGCATTGCCAACTATCCTTCATTAAAAGTTTTCTTTTGTTCTATTGGAAAGGTATCTTTTTATCTAGTTACCCGTCCTTTCTGTCCAGAAAGAGAAAACAGTTTAGTTTTAGTTACCTCCCGCCAAGCGGGCTGCCTCCTCCAGAATTATAAGTTACTGTTGCTATGCCTACACGGATAAACGCCGCATACTGGCATGACATTATAACGAAAATAATGCTATAAAAGATTTCTTCACATTCAACTTTTTCTAAAAAATCTCCTGTGAGGGTCTTTTAATGGACAACATCTGTGGTAGATTTTTCTCAGGATAAAATTCTGGTCCTTGGAGTAAGTTCAAAACTCTTATAAAAAGAAAGGCGGATTATTATGAAACTATGGAATGCAGCAATTGATATCGACTCACCGGATGGGATTATATTTTTTCAGGAGTTGCTATTTGAGGTTCCTGATGACCTGTACGAAAAAGCACTATCATCTCTCCGTAAAGACGGAAAACTTCCTAAAGATGTAGAGGAAGAACTGCTCAGATTAGCGCAGGCTGATTTTAATCTCGATGATTTTGATCTTTATCCCGAAGAATATCCGCAGCGTGAAGAATATGCCTCCAATGAGGAATATGAAAAGACCTTAAACGAATACTATGGCAAGGTGATAGAATATCGCGATAAGTGCGTCATCGAAAATATCTGTGTAAATGAAATTGGTGACTTTTTGCAGCTGCAGTTGGATTATGTTGGAAAAAAGATTGACGATACTGCAGAAGATGACGATAGCGACGCAGAAACATGGTTAAAACCTGAAATCGCATTTTATGATGAAGCAGGTAATCTAAATATAATCAAATTAACCTACTGTGAAGATAGAGATGGCAAGATCACATATATCGATGAACCATCAGCCTGCATATATATCAATGATTCAGAAAACGGAACTGCTCGAAGAAAATCCCAGGCGACGGACTACGGCAGAGTCAGAGAATTCTTTGCTAATCTCGTTGACTCGTACGAATCTGATAACTGAGCCGAACCACATAGACAAAGAATAACCACCTATAATAAATACGCTGCAGGAAACCTGTGGCGTATTTATTATACTCGTCCGAATCTTAATTCAATCGTGTTATTAGTCCATCTATACCTCAAAGATACAGGAGGCCGACAATTATGCCAGACTATGGCAAAGTTGATAAAATCGAATTCATCTATGAAAGCACCGATACAGATGGTGACAATCTCCATTTTACTTATGTGCTTGGCAGTAACAGAATCCCCATCATTTACTATGATTGGGAGGACGAAATACCATCATTCGCCGTCCTCTACGATAAAGTAAGTCACCACGAGGGTATTCTCTATGTCTTGAAAAAGATTCTGCCAGATGCTTTACTTTCCGTGTTAAGAATCTTGAAAACGACATCGTTTCCCTATATGTTGATATAGGTTCTTCTGCGGAGTGTGAATTCAAACGTAAAGCTCTTCTGAAAATGCTGAGAAAATCCCTTCTTAAAGCTGCAAAAGATAAAAACTACCTTCGCGAAAAATTCGACGGTTGGGACATTGAGACCGATCCGGAAGCTGCTGCTGAACATGACGAATATATCAGAATGCTTGAAAAGCAAATTGTCCCCGATTTTATATGGAAAGTGACGCAAGACTACAATCTATACAATCCGAACAATATTTTTAACAGACCTTAAGGTTCCGCTTTCTTGATATATTCTTGTAACAGTTCTGTCACATATATACATTATTGTTGAACGCAAAACCGGGTACCATCGAAATCGATGGTACCCGGCTTTTTTATTTTTGATTAAGTATACTATCTAATGTCATCATCATTTCCCCACCTGTCCTGCACCCAATCCTCATATTCAAGACCTCTGTCACAAACCCAATCCAGATAGTCATTTGGCCTACGCATTTTTATTCCTCCTTTTTAGATTAATCATGCCACCATACATCAAGCATGGATTATCTTGTATTTAATCTGATAATCCGTTCGGCAATTTTTTCTGATTCTCAATAACCGCCAGTTGCTGTTCCGCTCCTGCAATTTTTCTCCCCCATTATCTCAACACAAAACCTTTTGAACATTGATTTCACGCTTTCTACAGGGGCAGTCTATATAATCGACCTATCAAATGCGCGGAGTGATTTAATGTCTTCACAAGTATCCAAAGTTGATTCTACTATATGTGCAGCCTGCGGTGCATGTGCTGCAGTCTGCCCAAGGGAAGCCATTTCCATTTGGAAAGGCTGTTACGCGGTCGTGGAAATCAGCTCCTGTATAGGCTGCGGTCTTTGTACGCGAATCTGTCCGGCGGGCGCTGTTTCGCTGATAAAAAAGGAGGTCTCCCCATGAAGACCTCACACTGGTATGACCGGCTTTATATCTGGCCTGTTATATATTTTTCCCTTGGCTTTTTCAATATCCTTTTCGCATGGCTCGGGATGATTGATTTCCTTCTTCCGCTTTTTATAGCCGTATTCTACGGCAATAAATCCTTTTGCAACAAGTTCTGCGGCAGAGGACAGCTTTTCGCCCTGCTTGGGGGAAAACTAAAACTTTCTTCGGGAAAATCTACTCCAAAAATCTTTGTCAGCAGTATTTTCCGCTATGGTTTTCTCGTATTCTTTCTGATGATGTTCAGCAGCATGCTTCTGCGCACATGGCTGGTTGCTACCAATGTGAATTCCCTTAATGAGACCATCTCACTTCTTTGGAGCTTCAGTATCCCATGGAGCTTTGCCTGTCCGCAGGGTGTCGCCCCCTGGATTGTTCAATTCAGCCTCGGTTTTTACAGCGTAATGCTGACATCTACTGTTATAGGACTGATTGCAATGGCTCTGTGGAAGCCCCGTTCCTGGTGCGTCTTCTGCCCAATGGGAACCATGACACAAGGAATATGCAAGATAAAAAATAAATCCTGATTCTATAAAGGAGCTGTCTGCCGGCAGGCTCACCTATGCCAACGGCGGCCATAATTATCCGCTTTTGGTCGATGGAGACACGAGCAGATGGCTGGATGGCCGCCCATCCAGCCCGCCGATCGGCATCATGCCGTTCCTCAATCTGGTGAACCATGAGATTACCATGCCCCCCGGCAGCAAGCTGTTTATCTATACTGACGGCATTACTGAGGCAGAAAATGATGCCAGAGAGCTGTACGGTGAAGAACGGATGGAGGCAGCACTTCGCAGGGTAAACACCGTGGAAGAACTGCTGGCTGATGTAAATGAATTTGTAGGCGGTGCCGAGCAGAGCGATGACATGACTTATATGTGGCTGTCCCGGCACTGATTGGGCTACAGAAAAAATAAAGGCTTCCGAGCAATCGGAAGCCTTTTTTCTTTTCTTTGCAGTATAAGACTGTAAATATCAGCCGTGCTTTTGAGTACAGTTCATCTTCGCCTCGATGAAGTTCCAAAGCGAATTCTCTATAAATGAGTAGGACTCCCTTTTCTTGCGGGCCATGACGATTTCCTTGTAAAAGGGCGTGACCAGTTCCTTGGCGACGGCACCTTCACCTGAATTGTAAAAGGATAGGCCGCTTTTTGATATCAGTGAGATTCCCAGACCGGCCTTTACCAGCTCTATGCGTCTGCCGGGACGATTAGTGTAGCTTATAACATTGGGGGAGAACCCGGCTTTTTTACACTCTTCCAGAAAAATATCGTGGGACAGATTGTCCTCCGTCGGGAAAATATATTTTTCGTTGGCGGCCTTTGATAAGTCAAACTTATCCTCACCGGCCATCGGGTGATTTGTCGGGAGAATGGCTAAAAACGGCTCTCGTTCCAAAAGACGCGTTTCGAAATCATAGGCCACATTGAATGACGGTGACGAGGCACATATAGCCAGGTTGAGACTGCCTTCGTTCAGCCTGCGGCACAGCTCCTTGCTCAGGTGATTGACCAGTGAAAACTGCACGTTTTCGTACTGGGTATTGAATTCCGACAGCCATTCGGCGATTTTTATCCGGCCGAGGCCCGAGATGATTCCGAGCTTCAGGGTACTGCATTTTGCCGAATGCCACCTGCTCATACCGGCCTGCAGCTCCTCTACATCGGCTAGTATTTTTTTCGCCCCGATGTAGAATTCGTTGCCGGCTTCCGTCAGCTCAATGGGGTGGGATATCCGGTTGATGAGCTTTATTCCCAAGTCGCTTTCCAATTTGTTTATCTGCTGAGAGAGGGCAGACTGAGTTACATAGAGCTGTTTTGCGGCATTGGTAAAATGTCGGCATTCAGCCACTACCATGAAATACTGCAGTTGCTTGAGCAGCATGATGAACCTCCGTAAACAATTCACAAGACCGGTTAACTATACAATCGTTATCATTTGTATGATAACATTCCCGATTGATTTCCTCAATAACTTTCGCTAATAAAATAATAAGAACTATGAGTTTTACATTTGCCCCCGCGGCAATTAATATGACCTGTAGTAGGGTAATCAACATAACGCAAAAGGGGTGTGATTTATGAAAAGCATTGATGTCAGAAGTTATCTTGTGGATTTGGAGACGCTGGTAAACATTGATAGCGTTTCTACCGATCCGGCCGGTACGACTCAGGTCGGAAATTTCCTGGCGGAGAAGTTCAAAGGATTGGGCTGGCAGATAAAGTCAGAGGTTTACGATGACACTATCGGCCCGTGCCTGAAGATAACCAACAGCGAAAGTGATAAGTACGACATCCTTCTGCTGGCTCACATGGACACGGTATTCCCGATTGGTACCGCCAAGGAACGACCGTACAGTGAAAAGGACGGGAGAGCATACGGCCCAGGTGTTATCGACTGCAAGGCCGGACTGCTGAGCATTTTCTACGTTCTGGAGAGTATGCAGCAGGAGGGCAAACTGGAAAATGCCTCAATCTGCGTTTTCTATAACAGTGACCATGAGGGTATAAGCTCGAAGTTTTCTTACAGTCATTCAGTAGAGCTGGCGGAAAAGAGCCGCTATGTTCTCGTACTGGAAGGTGCCCGGGCCAACGGAAACCTCGTGCATCAGCGCAAGGGCATAGCTCGGTATAAGCTGTCCATTGATGGTGTGGGAGCGCACGCCGGTGTAGATTTCACCAGCGGACGCAGTGCCATCAATGAGCTGGGCAGCTGGATAATGACTCTGGAGCAGGCGACCGACCTGACCAAAGAAACTACCGTGAATGTGGGCAAGGTGAGCGGCGGTACTTCGGTCAGTGCTGTAGCCGACCATGCCAGCGCGGAAATAGATGTCAGATATTATCAGCTCGAGGAGCTGAAGCGAATCGAACAGATAATGTCCGATATGATAAAAGCTCCGCACGTCGAAGGTACGACCGCAAAAGTAGAGGGCGGCGTATCAAGACCGCCGATGCTGCCGAACGACGAGACTCGTGCTCTGATGAAGCAGATAGAAGCTATCGGCCAGGAGCTGAATATCCCCTTTGGCTGGACGGCAAGCGGCGGCGGCAGCGATGGCAGCTTCGCAGCAGCAGCAGGGATACCGACTATCGACGGCTTCGGCCCGGTAGGCGGCGGCGCTCACAGCGTAAGAGAGTACATGGAGATCGACACCATCGAGCCGAGAATGTGCCTGCTGGAGAAAACAATCGAGTACATCATAGCAGCAAAATAGCAAAAGGAGAGTTATCATGCTACAAGCTTTCATTGCCTTATTTGTTACTGCCGTAGTCTCTTACATGATAATAAAGAAGATTAAGCCGCAGGCAGTCCTGCTGGCAGGCGGTATCTTCCTGATGGTAGTTGCTATACTGATGGGATATCCTATACTGGATTCCAAAAACACCACCGGTCTGCCCTGGTTTGATATCTTCAAGTTCATCGAGAAGACTTGCAGCTCCAGAGCCGCCGGCATTGGCCTCGTAATCATGTCGGTAGCTGGTTTTGCCAAGTACATGGACCATATCGGTGCCAGCAAGGTTCTGGTAAAGGTCTCCGCTGCTCCCTTGAGCTTTATCAAGTCTCCGTATATTCTGCTGGCCTTGAGCTATATCGTCGGTCAGCTGCTGAATATCGTTATCCCCAGTGCTGCCGGTCTGTGCGTGCTGCTCATGGCAACCATGTATCCGGTACTCACCAGCCTGGGTGTAAGCCGACTGTCCGCAGCAGCTGTCATTGCGACTACTCCCTGCCTTGACCTCGGTCCGGCTTCCGGTACTGCAGTTTTTGCGGCTAAGACCGCCAAGCTGGATGTTTCTGATTACTTTGTCGGTGAGCAGATTCCTGTTGCGATTTTCACTATCACGGCTATTGCAGTAGCTCATTATTTCGTACAGAAATATTTTGACAAGAAGGAAGGCGTAGGCAGTGAAACTGTGGTAATCGAGCCGCAGACTGAAGCTGCTGAGCAGACCGCTCCGCTTTACTATGCATTGCTGCCGCTGGTGCCTATCTCTCTGGTTATCGTTTTCAGCAAGCTCTTCATCACCTCTATCAAGATGCCGGTAGTAACTGCGATGATTATCAGTATCTTCGTTGCTATCGTCTGTGAGCTGATTCGGACTGGTGATGTGAAGAAGGTCTTCTCCAGCCTGCAGGTATTCTTCGATGGTATGGGTCAGACCTTTGCCACCGTTATCTCCCTGATTGTAGCCGGTGAGACTTTCGCCTATGGTCTTACCAAGATTGGCACAATCGATATCATCGTTCACGCTGCTCAGAGTTCCGGTATGGGTGCTGTCGGTGTCACCGCTATCATGACCGCTATCGTAGCTGCAGCCGCAATCATAATGGGCTCCGGCAATGCACCGTTCTATTCCTTCGGTGCTATCGTTCCGGCTATTGCCGCCAAGCTGTCCATTTCTCCTGTCGCTATGATAACCCCGATGCAGATGGCATCCAGTATCGCCAGAAGCGCTTCGCCGATTACGGCAGCCGTTGTTGCTGTAGCCGGTGTGGCAAATGTTTCTCCGATAGATATTGCCAAGCGTACCGCTATCCCGATGGGTATCGCTATGATTGTTTCCTTCGTGACGGCTGTTATGCTCTGAGAAATTAAGTCGGATTAGTTTATTAGATTGCAAAGGGGCTGTCGCACTAATTTTCATTAGTGCGACAGCCCCTTTGTTTCTCCCATGACGATACCCCCATCAATCCGAAGGTACGTGGCCTAATATTCCGGCAATTCTACACACATCAACAACAGTCTCAATCCCCTACGCTTCCATTTTAGGTTTCTTGTAATCCCTTTCTGCGTATTCATCAAAAATCAATCAATCTCGATTTCAAGACCTGAATGCATGGCAATCAATCTATCACCCAGTTCATTCTTCAATATTTCAAGTGCATGATCTCCCGTACAGTGTCCTGTAATAATCCGGTCTACCCCAGAATTCTTCAGTCTCTTTGCCAGAGCGATAACCTCATCATCTTCTGTCTTAAAAAGATGCATTCCTCCGATGTAAGCACAGATTTTCTTTTCCGGATAAGCTCTTCTGACTTCATTTATAATGTTGTCCACTCCTGCATGGGAACAGCTGCTAAATACTGCAAGCCCAGACTCAGTTTCAAGTACCAGAGTCTGCTCGTGAGCGAATGTTTCAGGTACCAGTCTTTCATCTTCCTTGATGAACATTTTCGCCTTAACGCCCTCTGCCTCAAGCCCCTCTGTGCGATGCGGAAGGATTACCGCTCCATTGCCCAGCGGGAAACAGTCACTGTTTATATACGACAGCCGCTGTTTATGTTTTTCAAGCCAGCCTTTTTTTATCCCGATATATTCCAATCCATTTTCTTTTTCCGCATAGCAGTTTTCACGGCAGCAGGACTGAAGGTAAAGATTTGCCCTACTGTTCGACGCAAAAAACGCATCCATTCCATTTGCATGGTCATAATGTGCATGGGAAAGTACTGCCGCATCAATTTCCTTGACATCTATCCCCATTTTGGCAGCATTGTCCAGAAACTGTTCAGAGCCGCCAGTATCAAGAAGAATCTTTCTGCCGTTATGCTCAATGCAGATTGCCAGGCCCCATTCTCCAACGAGACTGCCATTCTCTATATTATCTATCAAAACCGATATCTTCATTTTTATTCCTCCCACACATAAAAGCTGTTTGGTGATAACGTGCGTTATAGCTTTTCAAGCCTGTATTTCTGCGCTGCCTCAGGATACTTTACTGTATCCACAAAGCTCATAAACATGGCTACAGGACGAGCATAATAGAGACCCTCAACTAACAATACCAATAATATCATTTCGCACAAAAATAATCTCGGAAAAAAAGTTGCGAACTAAATTATCGCCATAGTATACATGGTATCTTTCCCATTAATGCGGTCGACCGTAAAACATCTCATTTACAAAACAACGGCCAGTCACAATCAAGTGATCAGCCGTGTTTACTCTAATTAATATTTAACGCCAGTTTTTCTATTTCTTCTTCCGTATATGCCATCCCTGATTTAGCATAAATCTCTTTCCAAATTGATTTTCGCTGACCAGGGTCTACTTCCTTAAGCCGCCACAGCATTTCTTCCAACCAGTTAGAAAATCCTACTGCCATTACCATCACTCCTGCCATTCGCTCACTGAACGAATCTCTATAAGGCACCGGTGTCCTATGAGCCTGTTTTTGCACATATTGCAATCTAAAAAGCCGACGATTAAGTTACCGTTCCTCACTTGCAATATCGAGTTGATATTTAACCATCTTAAGCATTTTTCTATTCACTCGCGGAAAAAATTCTCTGCTCCTAAATTACCTGTTTGGCTTCCAAAAGATATTATTATCCATAAATGCCCTTATTAACTCGTTATCAATTTCCCGCAAAAATCACAGAACCGAAATACTCTTTCGTCTTCCCCTTGCCGCTGTACTTTTTAATTCCAGGCTTGAATAAATTTGTATTTTTCTTTGCCAGAAGTCCCTTTAATGGTCTTATACCAATGATAAATTATCCTTGTAAGCGAATACTGCGCCCATAAAGGAGGCTTTTATCATGGAAAGAATATCAAATCAAAACCGTTCCTGCAGCGTTGTTGCTTCCGCAAGGAATACAAAAACCGCCGACTCAAAAGCCGTTCAGGTTCTTTATCTCGGCGAGAAGGGCAAGCTCACCTATGCAGGCAGCGGAAGAACGGTAAGCAGGAAGCTGTCTGAGAAACTGGGCATCAGCAAATTCAACTTTTTCTGAAATCGGCCGGAGCTGTTGCACAGGCCGTAAAATTCTCAAAATCCCCGGAAAATCTAAATCCCCTTCTATCAGCCAAAAACGCCGGCAGAACTATCTGCCGGCGTTTTTCTTATCCTCTTATTCAAGGCTGTCTTGCGGTCTCATGTCAGGGCTCTGCCATCCTTCCCCGCCCCTTATATGCACCTTCATAATCTCATCCGTGCAAGCAAGGCACTTTTCCCCGCCTCAGTTTATCCTGCTGTGTAAATTCGTCTATTAATAGACGGACTCACTTATTCTTTTATAAAATGCTACTGCCTCAGATATATCCTTCTCATCAGGATGGCCCTTGCCGGTGCCTCCCACCAGCTTAAAGGGGCCGAAGGTGTTGTATCCTTGACAGGAAAATTTTCCAACTACCTCCGCACCTCTATTTTCAATCGCCCGCATAAATGAACGGGAAAAATCTTTGTTCATTGCACTCGTAGTAATTATAAAAATCCTTTTATTCGCCGGCAAATTTTCTGCGGCAAAGTCGATGATTGACCGATGAAGATTAAATCCATATACACCCGATGCGAAACCGATTAAATCATATTCCGACAAATCTTTTTCCTTTACCTTCGTGGCATCCACAAGGTCGACTTCGTATTCATTTGCGATTGCATCTGCAATCTTTTTCGTATTCCCATGATGTACGCTTGCATATACAATGACAGTTTTCATTTTGCTTTCCTGCTTCCTTACATTTTCCCTCAAAGGAAATTTTTTCTGCGGATTTATATTTACTATTCTATTTCCCTGCCCTGTTCCCCTGCAAAATTTCTCTTTTTGAGGATAAATGAGCATAATTGAGGTAGATTTTATAATCTTCCCCCTTTTCTTTTTTCGATTTTCATATAAAATATACCCAGAGAATAAAATAAGGATTGTGATAATTTCCAATGGAATACGGAGCACTTTGTCTTATCCCGCCTTTGGCAATGTTTATCTTTGCCGTCGCTACTAAGAAGTCGTTTGAGTCCCTGATTCTCGGTACTCTCGTCGCCTGTCTCATCACCGATGGGGCGAATTTCATTCCTGCCTGGTGCAAGATTCTGCTGGATGAATGTACCAATCAGGACAATGCCTATGTCCTGCTGGTCTGCGGAATGTTCGGCGGTCTCATCTTCCTTCTGACTGAGGTCAAAGGCACTATGGGCTTTGCCAACTTCGTTATGAAGTACTGCAAGAGCGAGCGAAGTACTCTCCTCGCTTCATTCGTCCTTGGCGTTGCCATCTTCGTCGACGACTACCTGAATATCATGACCATCGGTACCTGTATGAAGAATGTCTGCGACAAGCGCAAGGTGCCCCGTCAGGCTCTCGCCTATGTCATTGACTCCACCGGTGCTCCGGTATGTGCCTTGCTGCCCATATCCACCTGGGCGGTATTCTACTCAGGAATACTCTCTGAGGAGCCGGCCATCGTCGCCATGAATTTCTCCTCCGGCATGGAAGCCTATATGCACGCCATGCCCTATGTATTCTATCCTATGGCTGCCCTGCTGGTGGTTTTCCTCTTCTGCCTCGGTGTTATCCCCAAAATCGGTGCTATGAAGACCGCCTACGAAAGCCAGTGCGCTCTGGCGACAGAGGTGGCCGAGGCCGATGAAGAAATCGACGGCGGTGTGGCCGGGGCTATGGTCGAAATGGCGGCTGATGCAGAGACAAAAATGGCCGGCGCTCCCGAAAAGCCGAAGCCGAATATCTGGGATTTCGTCATCCCCATGGGCGCCCTTATCGGCATCACGATTGTGACGGCGGATATGCTCATTGCGGTCGTATTCACTCTGGCAATCTGCTTCTTCCTCTACACTTCCCGCGGCAAGATGAATCTCACCCGCTACTTCGAGCTTTTCTGGCTTGGATTTGAGGACATGATGCCGGTACTTGGCATCACCTTGGCCGCCTTCATGCTCCGCCGCGCCTGCGGCAATATGGAGCTGCCCCAGTATGTCATTTCGCTGGCTCAGCCGTTCCTCAATGCACAGGTAATGGCCGCCGTTATTTTCGTCATCGTCAGCCTGCTGACCTTCGTCACCGCCTCCTTCTTCGGTATTGAGTCCATCGCCATCGCCATCGTCGTACCCATGGCCGTATCCCTCGGCTGCGATGTAATGCTGGTGGTCGGCGCTGTCATCTCCGGCGGTGTCTTCGGCAGTCACGCCTGCTTCTATGCCGACGCGACGGTACTTACCTCCTCAAGCTGCAATATATCCAACATATCTCATGCCGTTACCCAGTTCCCTTACGCCATCATCGGCGCAGTTCTGGCAACTGCCGCATTCCTTGCTGCCGGGTATATGATGTAAAGCAGAACTCATTTCAGATAGCCGCTGCCTGTGCAGCGGCTATTTTTTCTTGACGAAAAGCGGCCCGGATTTTCCGAAGCCGTGCATGAGAAAACCGAATAATACCGCCTTTTTTCAGCGAAAGCTGATATACCGTAGGAAAGAGTTTACAGCGATTGTGCTGCAATATGACTGACTAAATCCGGACATATACAGGGAGGCATTTTTATGACAGAAAACAGCAGCAGAGAAAGACTTGTCGCAAGATTTCGGAAATATATTCATTTTTCTTCAGCCTCAAATCCCAATTCGGATGCCTGCCCCAGCTCTGACGGGCAGATGGACTTTGCCCGCCATTTAGCCGACGAGCTGCGGCAGATAGGTCTGACCGAGGTAACGCTGGACAGCAACGGCTATATAATGGGTACCCTGCCGGCCAATGATGACGGGTCTGCCGATGCTCCTGTGGTCGGATTTATCGCCCACATGGACACCAGTCCCGACGCACCGGCAGAGCCGATGGAGGAAAGAATAGTACAGGACTATGACGGCGGGGACATTGTGCTTAATGAAGAAGCACAGGTTATTCTCTCCCCCGGCGAATTTCCCGAGCTTATCAAATACACAGGGCAGGATATCATGGTGACCAACGGTCTTACTCTGCTGGGTGCCGATGATAAGGCCGGTGTCTGTGAAATCGTCAGCGCTATGGAATATCTCCGTGAACATCCGGAAATAAAGCACGGCAAAATCCGCATCTGCTTTACCCCTGACGAGGAAATCGGCCGGGGCGCGGATTTATTCGATGTGGCCGCCTTCGGTGCGGACTTCGCCTATACGATGGACGGCGATGAGCTCGGCGGGCTGGAATATGAGAACTTCAATGCCGCCAATGTCACTGTCAGGCTGCAGGGGCGGAATGTCCATCCCGGCTCGGCCAAGGGCAAGATGATAAATGCGGTAAAGCTGGCGGCCGAGCTTCAGCAGATGCTTCCCTCCGATGAATATCCCGAATGTACGGAAGGCTATCAGGGCTTCTTCCATGTGCAGAATATCAGAGGCGATGTTGAGGCCGTGACTATGGGTATGCTGATACGGGATCACGACCGCCGCCGCTTCGAGGAGCGCAAGGAGCTGCTGCTCCGGATAGCCTCAGAGCTGAATGAAAAATACGGTGCAGGCACAGCCACCGCAGAGATAAAAGACAGCTACTACAACATGAAGGAGAAGCTGCTGGACAAAATGTTCGTGGTAGACATTGCCCGGGAGGCAATGCTGCGGCTGGGCATCGAGCCGATTATCAAGCCGGTGCGCGGCGGTACGGACGGTGCCCGTCTCTCCTTCATGGGTCTGCCCTGCCCTAATATTTTCACCGGCGGTCAGAATTATCACAGCCGCTGCGAATACCTGCCGCTGCAGTCCATGGAGAAGGCAATGGAGGTAATCGTGGAGATTGTGAAGGGCTGTGCAAGGCAGACACGGTGAGGCTGCCGCAGCATTTTACAAGTCTTTTGAAAACTGCGTAGGTCTTCCGACGGGAACAAGTCTTTTATTGCCGGCGCAAATTTGCTAAAATCAAAACATCCCCTATTGAAGAAGATGAATTTAATGCACTTGGTAAAAACTTTTTGTTTTTCCGCTGTCGGCGGATTTCTGCTGAGTCTTATACACGCCCCCCTGCCCTGGCTGCTGGGACCGTTGGCTGTGACGGCCATGACCGGGTATTATCAGAAGAAGCGGGTAGTCTGGCCCGTCCAGCTCCGGGATGTGTCACAGCTGCTTTTGGGCTACGCCATGGGCCGGGCTTTCAATGCAGAAACTGCCGCACTGATTGTCCAGGCACTGCCCTTGATGCTGCTTGCGGCAATAATGACAGTATGCGCCGGACTCATCAGCGCCTGGCTGCTCCTGAAGCGATCGGATATCAACCTGACAAGCTGTCTGCTGGGCTGTGTCCCCGGCGGTCTGACTCAGATGGTCATGCTGGCTGATGAGCTGCCGGCTGCCGACCTGACGGCAGTAACAATCCTGCAGACAGTCCGTATGCTGTCTACCGTAGCCGTCATTCCCTTTCTTACTATTCACGTATTGGCTGACGCCGATGCTCAGGCCGCCGCTGCCGCCGCTCTGCCCCCTCCGGCAGATTGGTCATCGGTATTCATGTATGCGGCGCTGGCTGTGGCCGGTATGTACGGCGCCAAGCTGATTCGCATCCCTGTAGCTTCGCTTATAGGTCCCATTCTTGCTACAGGTGCGTACCTTATTGTTACCGGCGAGACCGCCCCACTGGCATCGAAATTCTGGCTCAGTGTTGCTCAGATTGGCGTCGGCACCTACATCGGTGCAGGCATCGATGTGGCCAAAATCCGCAGCTACAACGGTTACTGGTCGAGCATCTTTGAAGGAATTATTATCGTTCTGGCATGTTCGATGCTGATGGCCTTGGGCCTGCGCCATCTCACAGGTATGGGTCTCACCACCGCATTCCTTGGCTGCGCTCCCGGCGGTCTTGCCGAGATGGGCGTCACCGCCTTGGCCGTCGGGGCCGATAGTGCCATGATGACCGCTTATCAGATGACACGGCTGCTTTTCATCATGCTCGTCTACCCCTCTATCGTAAAGCAGATTATCTCCTGGCAGGCGCATACCGCTCCTGCCGCAAAGGACTCCGGCTGTCATTCCCGCTAATATGATTTTGACGCATCGACGGCGTTGAAATCCCAGTATTTCCAAATTACTGCTGTGAGGTATATACAATGCACGACATGATTTCCGAGGCTCTGGCTGCCGGATTTGCCCACGCAGCCCTTATCGGCACAGCCGACCTCGTGTATGTTCCCGAATATCGCAAATACTGCGAGGAAAATCTCTGCGGCAACTTTGGCAGACTGCCCGTCTGTCCTCCTGCCTGCGGTACCAGTGACCAGATGCACGAAAGAATGCTCCGGTATGCGAAATGTCTAGTACTGCAGAGCGAATTCGTCCCACAGGAGAAAACCAATCAGGAATACATCCGCGGCAAGCGGATTCACAATGAACTCACGGAGAAGCTGCTGGAACAGCTGCAGCTTGACGATGTGCTGGTAATGAGCTGCGGCCCCTGGAAGAACTATTCCTGTATGTCCGCTTATTCCATCGATGCAGAGGCAATGTCAAAATCCTGCGGTATGGTCTGCTGGGGCAATGACGGAATAGTACGATATTTCTCCAGTATTCTTTTTAATTAACTTCACAATTCCGACTGACAAAAAGAGCAGCACCTCCGATTTAGGAGACGCTGCTCTTTTCTGCGTCCATACCGAGCCACTCTGTAAGGATGGGGCCTGCATATTCTCCCATCTTCTCATAGACTCCGGCCTTTGGATGCCAGCCGTCTATATACGCTTTGCGGAGTTCATCTTCACGGATTCCGACAGCCGGCTGCAGGTCAAGGATAAACACCCCGCTCTGCTTCCCCAGCTCTTCACGCAAAGTATGTATTTTTTGATTCGCCAGGTACTCTCCGCTGAGAAGCGGCAGTACCAGACACAGCTTCCAGCCCTTCTCCGCCGCCAGCCGCTTTACCCGCTCGATGGTGTCAAGCGTCGCCTTCACGGGGCAGCCCTGGATTACATCATTCGCCCCGCCAAAGAAAAGTACATTTTTTACCCCTTCCGGCAGAGGCGTGTAACGCATATTATCCAGAATATCATCGGTTGTGGCCCCGCAGACTCCCTCATTGATGATTTTTATCCCATACTTCTTCTCCAGTACCGCTGTCCAGCTATAGTCCGAGGAGAAAGGAAAACCATACACCAGCGAATCTCCGAAGCAGGCAAGAGCTGTCATAGCTGCTACTCCCTTTCTATTGCGACCTGTCAAATACCCAAACACCTTTTGGCTTCAGCGTCAAAGCTCAAATGATTCCAAATCATTGGGAACATATACATTGCCCCCGAAATACTCTTTTGCCTCGGCCGTATACAGTTCTCTGCGGCCTTTCAGGTTGCGGTCCTCCGTATGATACAGGAGAAGATTTTTCACCTGCAGCATTTCCGCTGTCTCTGCGGCATCCTTCACGGCAGAATGATGCTTCTCATAGGGCTTAAAAATATCTGCCTGAGAGTGGAGACAAAAGGCTTCATGCATCAGCCAGTCGCTCCCTGCAGCGTATTCTCTCTCGCAGTCTGCAAAGGGCTCATCCCCGCAGCAGGTGAGCTTCCTTCCCGACCCGATGTCCATCGTGAAGCCAAACTGCTTCGCCTTAGTGGAATGAATGTCGAAGAAAGTCACCTCATGCCCGGCAATCTTCCTTGTTTCACCGTCATGCACCTCTATCAGATGCACACGACTATCAATGAATCTTATATCCTTCTCCCTCAGCAGCCTTTTCGCTGTGTCACGGAGAATGGATATGACCTCATCGTGAGCGTATATATTTGCCTCTCCGTCATACATCCCCTCGTCAATGAACTGGGAAAAAATCCGTATCATCCAGATTATCCCCATTATGTGATCCGTATGCTTATGAGTAACAAATATGTCTTTCACATCTGTCCAGTTACGGCCGACAGCCTTTAGCTGGCGCAGAATCGTATTCCCGCCGCCGCCGTCAACCATGAAATATTTCCCGTCATCATCCAGCAGGAAACAGGTATTGTAGCACTCTGTAGCCAGCGCACTGCCTGTGCCAAGCATTGTCAGTTTCATTTTCTTCTTCCTTATTTATGCTCCTTGCAGGAGAGCTTCGCAGCGGTGAGGCAGAATACAGCCACGGAGGCTGCCTGCTCATCGGTGAAATCCCAATGCCGTCCGGTATAGTGCTGCATGATGCTCGTAAGAGCGACAATCTTTTCTTCAATGTCCGTCACGACATTCACCGCTCCTGTACCGATAATAGACTTGAACGCCGCACTGTGGCTGCAGGCCATATCGCTGGGATGAAGCTCAAAGCCTGTCTCTATCTCGAAGCCGATACCCTTAGTCCCCTTGGCCTTTGCTATCAGCTCCAGCTTCCGGCCTTCCTTCGCCCCGTGAAAATACAGACGCAGTGTCCCCTGCGTCTCTCCGCTCCCGGACAGCTCCTCGCCGGACTCCTGCCAGCTCCAGCCGTAATTAAGCGGCACGATGTAGACCTCCTGCGCCTCTTCGTCATAGAAGCCCAGTCGGCAGACCTTTGCCTCCTCCAATATTTCCTTTATTTTACTTGTATCCTTTATTTCTCTATCCTTGCGGCGCATATTATCGCTCCTTTTCATTCCCATTTTTCTATATTTTATCAGACTTTTATGAGCCGGTACAGACATTTATCCGTTCGCTATTTCAGTTTTTCAGCGAAAAATCCCACTTTTCAACGGGAAATTTCATAAAACAATTATCCTTAAAATCCCCGTCATTATGGGATTTCTATTGACATTATGTTCGTGCAATGATATATTTGACGCAAGAATTGACGTCAAATTTTGCGTCACAGGGAGGACAATATATGGCAAAAAAATCGGAAGACATCGGACGCATCCCCAGCCGGGTCTCTAAGGAGGCCAAGGAAAGGCTGGATGAACTCGCCACCGCATCAGGTAGAACCCAGACTTCTATTATTGAGGAGGGTATAAAAATGGTTGCCAAGCTCAGAAAACCTACTGCCAAAGCCATTGTAATTGCCAGTGACAAGGGAGGCATCGGCAAAACTACTGCCGCAGGCTGCCTCGGCCATAGCCTGACAAAGCTCGGCAACAAGGTTCTTCTCATCGACTTCGACCATCAGGGCAGTCTCTCCGAGCTGCTCCAGTATGACCCGGAGTACAACTATCAGGCCCGGATGACCGGCTCCAGTCTCCCCCATCACATCACCCTTACCGACGCAGTTTTTGAATATACCAAGGATGAGCCCGGCTCCATCGAGGACTTCATCCTCAGCACTTCTGTTGACAATCTTGACATTATCGCCGGTGATGACGGACTAATCAATGCCTGCAAGGAAATCCGCAGCTACAAGAACGACTACGGCATCAATATATTGAAGCGCATTATTCAGGCTGTTAAGGATTTGGATAAGTATGACTACATCATTGTCGATACCCATCCTGACCTTAATGAAGATACCAGCTCTGTTTTTCTTGCCGCAGACTGCGTACTCGTTCCTACTACTCTCGACAAAAGCTCCATCAAGGCGATTATCCGCATGATCCGCTTTGTGAAAAAAATCCAGATTGCTTCTCCGGAGCTGACCCTTCTCGGCGTCTTCTTCAATATCGTTGAGCGGGGTACCCAGTCCACCGATTTGGCCTATGAGGGTGTCACCGACACGCTCCCTCCCGAAATGATTTTCAAGACTCAGATATCCCGCGGTCAGGTTGCCCGCCAGTCAGAGCTTCGCTCCGAGCTGCTCACGGTACGCCGTCCCAAAGATAAAATCTCCCTTGAGTACATGAACCTTGCTAAAGAGGTGGTGACAAGACTTGGCTGAAAAAATTAAAGGCAAAAGCCTTCTCGGTCTTGGCGCTATCGACTTTAACATTGATGCCAAGGCCGCTCCGGAAATCGGAGCCAGCGGTATTCTTTCCCGGGAGAATGCCCGGCAGGAGGCTATAAAGGCTGACGAAAACTACCGAAAGATTTATAAGAACTGCACCGATGCTGTCATCAAGCTGGATATGCTTGACCCCGCTCCCGAAGAGTGGAACTTCTTCCCTCCCCTTGAGGACAACCGGTTCGAGGAGCTTGTCGCCAGCATCGAGAAGGACGGCCTGTGGTGTCCTATCGTTGTCTGGGCAAGACCAAACGGCAGATATATAATCCTCGGAGGCCACACACGCTTCCGCGCTTACAAACGGCTCTTAGAGAAAGCCGTTGCCGAAGGTGACGGGATAAAATCCGCTTTTTATTCCTCCATACCGGCTAAGGTTTATGCATACGGAGCAATCGCTGAAGCAGATGCCCGCCGTATCTGCATATTAAACAACGGTCTCGGCCGCGCAAAGGAAGCTCCCCAGCTTCAGCTCAAGTCGGTACTTGAAATGGTCAAGCTGGAAAAATCTCACTCCTACTACGGTGACGGTGATGTTCTCCAGCGTGTCGCCAACACCTTTGGTATCTCCCGCAGCCAGGCCGGTATCTACACTCAGATTGCCAAGAAGCTGATTCCTGAGTTCCAGAAAGAATACGGTCTTCGGCTGGCTACCACCAAAGCCCGCGTCATCTCTTCTCTCTCCCCTGACGTACAGCGTGAGCTTCTCAAAGATGACTGGGTATCGATGAAGCCGCCTGAGATAAAGGAAAAATACATATCGAAGAAGGTCTTCCTTACCGACGGTCTTAATGTCGGCTGTTCTTTCCCCATGAAGATTACCAAGGTTATCTCCCAATCTCCTATTAAACTGCAAGTAAAGATAAAGCTTCAGTCCGGAGAAGAAAAAACATTTATCCTTTCCCCGGACGAAGACTGAAAAAGGGACTGCTAAAAATGAGTACTCATTTTTAGCAGTCCCTTTTTAATGTCGGTGATGTGAATGTAATCTTACAACGACCTCATCCGTCTCGCTTCGCGAGCCACCTTCCCCATAAGGGAAGGTCTTTAACCCGATTAAGATTCGTCTATTAATAGACGAATCTTCCGGCCCAGCCATTTGAACTCAGCTATTATTCCTTCCTTTTCTGATGTTCTGTATTGCCGCAACAAGCGCCTTCACATCTATCGGCTTTGCTACATGGTCATTCATCCCTGCCGCCAAAGCCGCCTTTTTATCCTCCAGGAAAGCATTCGCCGACATCGCAATGATTGGCACACCCGCCTTTTGAGGATCCGTGAGTTTCCTTATGGCTGCAGTTGCTTCGTACCCATTCAGTTTGGGCATCTGGATGTCCATAAGTATCACATCGTATACGCAGGTCGGCTCCTGCTTTATCCTTTCGACAGCTACGTCTCCGTCCTCTGCCAGTTCGACTTTTGCCCCAAGACTCGACAGCAATACCTCTGCAATCTCCCGGTTAAGTTCGTTGTCCTCAACCAGTAAAATGGACAGACCCTCTAACGGTGACTTTACATCCGGGTTCATATCACATTCAATCATCTTTGTAATAGATTCCGGTGAGACATCCAGCTCGTTTTTCTTATAGTCATTTATCTCCAGCTCCAGAGATACGACAAATTCGCTTCCCTTGTTCTTTTCGCTGGAAACGGTAATCGTTCCGTCCATCAAATTAACAAGGTTCTTCGCGATAGCCATCCCTAGTCCGGTTCCCTGCACGCTGTTGACAGTAGATGCCTGCTCTCTGGAAAAAGCCTTGAATATAGACTTCATGAATTCGGGACTCATCCCTATTCCCGTATCGCGGACGGTAAAGGTATACAATCCGTATCCTGCCCTGCTCCCGGCTGACTGTGAAACCTTTACTGTTATCGTGCCTCCTTCCGGAGTATACTTTATCGCATTGCTTACACAGTTAAACAGCACCTGATTCAGCCTTAATTCGTCCGCCAGAACGCTGCTGTCCTCAAGATTATCAGTATCGAATATCAGTATCTGCTTCTTTTTCCCTGCCTGCTCTTCAAACATACATTGTAGTCCGTTTATTATTTTTCGCAGGCTGACTGTACCGAGTTCGATTTGAACCTTTCCCGACTCGATTCGGCTCATTTCAAGAACATCATTTATAAGAGCCAGCAGATGCTCTGACGAAATCTCAATCTTATCGAGGCATCGGGTTATCTTTTCCCTGTCATCAAGATTTACGGCCGCCATCCGCGTAAAGCCCATAATAGCATTCAGCGGCGTCCGGATGTCATGACTCATGCTGTTCAGGAAGGCAGTCTTTGCCTTGTTGGCACTTTCCGCCTGCAGCAGAGCATCTTCGATTATCTGACGCTGCCGCTGCTCCTGCATAACGATAGCATCAACATTTCTAAAGCCTACAATTATTCTATCCTCGTCCAACCTATGGTAGACGCTCTGAAAATGACGAAGGCCGTGCTGAATTGATCTGTAGTTGTAGGTGTACTCGTCTTTTGTTTCAAGCTCCTTGATGATATTTTCCAGCTGCCCGGCTCGGAACAAGGCTTCCCTGTCATCCGGATGAACGCATGATTCTATATAGTATGCCCAGGCATCATCATAGCCCAGCCTCAGATAGTCACCGTTCTCCACATTTTCGACTTCGAAGCCATCCTGTTTCCTGACCTCTATCGTCTTATTGTAGGTATTGACCAGATAGACATTGGCAAATTCATGGGTTAATACACTGGATACGAGCTGAGCGTCCTGAAGTTTTCTATGTTCCTCTTCGAGCTGCTGCTGCGTCTCATGCAAAACCCGCTTGACCGGTGTTACATCCTGGAGGTATCCGCATATAAGATTTCCCGGGCCTTTATAGTCCGTATCTATCACGCCGCCGCATCTGACAGCCATTACCTCGCCTGAAGGTGTGCCATGTCTATATTCCAGTTCCGCCGGTTTTCCATCCAGCAAGTCCTTCTTATAAAGTAAGAACTTCGCCCAATCCTGCGGGGCGATACCCTTCTTGAACTTTTCATATATATCTTCCGGAGACAAATTGGCCGGTACAGACAGCAGCTTAGCTATCCGATCATCGATATATAATTTGGGTATACCGTCACCCAGCAGGAGCTTCCACAGACCGATTTTTGCCACCTTCAGTATCTGAGGAATATCCTGCTGAAATGATGTGATTCCCATACTGTCAATTATTGCTTGTCCCATAATTTTTTCCTCGGCACAGCAGTTAAATACTTTATAAATTTTATATTATCATCCGTATCTTTTACGGTCAATATGCGATATTTTTCGAGTATCTTTTTTCTATCCTGCTCTTGTCATATTTCTATACGCCTGTCAGCTGTCAGGATAGCTTTTCGATACTGAATGATCGGATTACTGCCCATCTTTTAATATACAGTACGCTATTACTGCGGCATTCTCCGTTGATTCCGTACTCATTCAGTTTTTTTCTATACAAAAAGAATATCAATCCTTGTTTTTTGATTTTTTATATATTGCTTTTTATATGCTTTATTATTGCTTTGGCATTATGGGAAGCCTTAGATATCAAGGCCTGACGGAAATCTCAGGATAGTCATGTGATACTTTGAGAGAGCAATTAGATACTTTGGGAGAGAAAAAAGATACTGCAGGGATAGTTGTTTGATACTGTCAGCGTAGCAGATAGATACTTGTGGGATAGTTCTTTGATACTTTGTCTGTGGATAACTCTGTGGATAACAGGGAGTTGATTGTGAATAACTCTCATAAGCCCTATGATTTATGGGAAAATAGCCGGGAAAATTGTGAATAACCTATAGAACGGTGTGAAAAGCCGGCTATCTGGATAGTATTTCGATACTTTGAATACCCTTTGCCGGAGATTGTTCGGTTTCCTTGTCTCTTATCTGTCCTTATTTGCAGCCTTATTGCTGTTCCGTATCGAATTTCGGGAGAGAAAAAAGATAATGGAGGATAGGACTTCGATACGGAGGAAAAGGTATAAGATACTCAAGGAGAGGCATCGGATACTAAAGGACAGCGCAGGGATACATTATGGGAAGCCTATTTAGGGTGTCGCTCTGATGGATTATAACTGGTGGGATAGAAATCCGATACTAAGCGGGATAGGAAATAAATACTGCAGGATAGAGAATCGATACTGAAGGAATGCTTGCCGATACGAAAGGAATGTGGTAGTATACCAAAGGAGAGAAATTCGATTACTGCGATTGACGGCAATAAAGTATCAAAAAGCTATCCTGCAATATCCGGATGGAAAGAAAAGTATCTTAAAGCTATCCCGGAGGCATAGTGCAGAAGATGAACTGTCGTGATGATTTTGTCAGGTATCGAAGAACTATCCTGGACAGAAACCGGACGAAAGTCAGCTAACGCGATGGAGCAGACGAGGCAGGAAAAAGTGTCGAACAGCTATCCCGCAGCTGCCCCGAAAAGCCGCGGCTGTCGTGGATGAATCAATAAGTGTCGAAAGACTATCCCGACAAAGAATCGGTTGCTTGAAGATGGAAGCTGGTCAAAGGAAACGGCTTTTGCTGGTATCGAAAAGCTATCCTGACGGAAGACGGCAATAGAGTGCTGCGTTATCATTGATGCGGAATGTATTCTGAAGCAGCTTCGATAGATGATTACTTATCTCGTGCGTCGGGATAGAAATTAGATACCGACAGAGTATCGAGAGACTATCCCGGAAGCGTGGCTGGACAGGGCGGGATACAAGGGCCTTTTCAAAGGTATCAAATAACTATCCCGGTGAATTACTGTTCACGGTCAGGGCGGGCAGCAGAAACATAATTGGGTGCCCCTTAATGGAAGCTGTCGCCGCAGACGACTGAGAAGTAATAGTAAAATTATACCGAAGACTCGAAAAACTATCCCGGAAGGAACTCTGAACGGCCCGCAGAACAAGTGGACTGGGGACGGTATCAAATAACTATCCCGGGAAACTGATATGCTGATGATGAAGCAAGGTGAGGAGGTATACTCTTGGCAAAGAAGAAGGAAGAAGAGCAGCAGACAAACTACGAACATCTTAAGGATGTAATGGTATACCAGGCGAATCCCCTTATCGAATCCAGAAAAACCTTTTCCATGAACGAGAGCAGACTTTTCTTCTTGGGTCTGCAGCGTCTCCGTCCGCATCTGCCTAATGCAAAATATTTTGATGATGAATTCCCGGAAATTCACATTGATACAAAAGAGATAATAGACCTCTTCGGCGGCAACAAGCGTTTTTATACCGAGCTGAGGAAGACCTGTGAGAATATGGGTACCAAAGCCATCAAGGATATAAATGTCTCCTCGGATAAAAACAAACCTGATTTCCGTGTCGTACCGGTATTTCGAAAAATCGAATTCCGTGCGTCGGAAGGACTGACAATCTGCTTCAATATCGAGACAAAGCCGTATCTGTTGGAGCTGGAGGATATACCGTATACCAAGTTCCCGCTCAATGCAGCATTCCAGGTGAGCAGCACGCATGCTCTCCGTTTGCTGGAGCTGCTGCTGCAGCACAAGAATATGCCCACGAAAAAAATCGTCCGCAATTTCACCATTGAGGAGCTGCGCCGCTACCTTAATCTCAAAGACGATGCCTATATGATAGACGGCAAGCTGAAGGTATCGTCCTTTAAGAAAAATGTCATCGATAAGCCAATCGAAGAAATCAATAAAAAGACGAAGTATAAAGTCTCAGCAAAGACTCTGCTGAAAGGCGGCCGGACGGCTGGCTACACTATCACCATGGAACGCTCCGATGAGATAATCGAAGCTGAAAGGGCAGAGACGACACCGGACGAAAATCGCTCGTTCCTTGCATATCGGCTCCGGCAGATCGGTATCACGCCGGACTATGTGGCAGATAAACTCATCCAGACTTATGGTGAGCGATGGATAGAGCATGTTCTGATGCGGGCAGACCCGCTGCTGAAGGAAGGCCGCTACAGCAATCCCGGTGGATTTGTCCGGAAAATGATAGAGGACAAAGAGGAATACGAGAAGCAGAAGAAATACTGGGCAGAGATAGACGCCGCTGCCCGGATGAAAGAGCGGGACGACAGACTGAAAAATCCGTATAAAGAATGATGAATGGGGACTGCGTGAAATCTGAGCAGTCCCCATTTTGAGATTTGATGAGCAGCGACAATTCGTCTATTAATAGACAAATTGGTAAATCAAATTCGTCTACTAATAGACGAATGTCGAAAGCACGGACAAAAGCGAGGTGAAAGCGTGATAATAAATACAGGAATGCGGACGGATATCCCGGCATTCTATGCCGAATGGTTTATGAACAGGGTAAGAGAGGGCTATGTCCTGGTACGAAGCCCCTATAATCCTCAGCTGGTCACTCGGTACCGGCTTAACCCCGATGTGGTAGATGTGCTGGGCTTCTGCACGAAAAATCCGGCTCCCATGCTGCCGTATCTGCAGGAGCTGAAGGAATTCAGACAGTTCTGGTATGTGACGATAACGCCCTATGGGAAAGAAATAGAGCCGAATGTCCCTGCCGTGGCAGAAGTGATAACCTCCTTCAAAAAACTCTCACTGAAAATCGGGCCGGCTGCGGTCGGATGGAGATACGACCCGATACTTCTGAATGGGGAGTATACCCTCCAGCGGCATATAGAAGAGTTTGAAAAGATGGCAAAAGCCATGTCAGGATATACGGAAGTATGTGTTATCAGCTTCATCGACTTGTATAACAAGGTGAGAAGAAATTTTCCGCAGGCTCGTGAAGTAGAGCGGAACACCAGACTGGAGCTGGGGAAGAAACTCGCAGAAATCGGTGCGGAGTACGGAATCAGGATAAAAGCCTGCGGGGAAGGTAGGGAACTGGAGAAATACGGCATAGACTGTGACGGCTGCCTGACTGCAGAAGTCTATGAGCGTGCGGCGGGGGCCGGTCTGGTGATGCCGAAGATAAACAAGTCACGGAAAGAATGCAGCTGCTACCTCGGTGCAGATATAGGGGCCTACGATAGCTGCGGACACCTGTGCCGATATTGCTATGCCAATACCGACAGGGATGCGGTAGCCGTAAACAGAAAAAGGCATGAACCGAAATCTCCCTTTTTAATCGGCAGGGAAATGCCGGGGGACATAATAAAGGAAGCAAAGCAGGAAAGCTGGAAAAATCGGGAAATGAACCTGTTCAGTATCCTGTAAAGAATTTTCTGGGAAGAAAGACCGATTACGGGAAAGTCATCAGCATGATATAATCAAAATAGATAAAGAAATAGAAGAATCCCACAGGAGAAGAGAGAAATATGAGCAATGAGAATAACAGCCCTGGGATAAGAATAAAGACAGCATCAAGGATTGGTGTCCTCGTTGGATTTGTCATCTTTATACTGGTCATCTTCAGCATATCAAAGATAGAGAACAGCTATGATGAGCTGGAAGGACGGATAAAGCTGTACAGCGAGTCACAGGGATACCTCGCCGACCTGCAGCGAGGCTCCGACTACATGACAGCGCAGACGAGGCTCTTTGTCGTGACCCAGAACGGGGAATATATGACCCGCTACTTCAAGACAGTAGACGGAGAATATAGAAATGAAGCTGTAAGAAATCTGACCAGGCTTATCGGGGACAATGAGAGTTATCAGGCGGCACTCAGCGCAGTCCGTACCGCATTTAATGAATCAAATGCCCTGATGGAATATGAGCTTCACGCCATGAAGCTGATTTCCCAGATGAAATCCTATACCGGAGAAAAGCTGCCTCCCAGCGTATCGGCATACAAGCTGCCGGAAGCAGAGCAGAATTTATCCGATGAAGCAAAAAGAAATCTGGCCTTTGAACTGATTTACGGAGAAAAGTATCTTCGGGACAAAGGAAAAATAGATAAAAACATACAGGAATCTCTGGCCACGCTGGGCAGTGCCATGAACAGAGACTCTATCGAAAGCACCGTAGCCCTGAAAGAGTCCATAACGACTCTCAAGCTGCTGCAGTTCATATCACTGATTATACTGGTGGCGCTGTTCGGCGGTATTGCCATCCTCATTCTGCGGCCGCTGAATCTCTATGTGAAGGCTATAAAGGCAGGCAAGGCCTTCGAGGTAACAGGAGCATACGAGGTCAAATACCTCGCACTGACCTATAACAATATCTTTGAGATAAACAGAGCCGCACAGGCACAGCTCAGATACAAGATGGAGCATGATGCTCTTACCAATGTGCTGAGCCGCCATGCCTTTGAGGAATGCCGCAGCCTGCTGGAGGGAAGCCCCAAGCCGATGGGCTTCCTGATAGTGGATGTGGACCAGTTCAAATCCGTTAATGATAAGTACGGACATGAGGCCGGAGATGCCGCACTGGTCAGAGTCGCAACTCTGCTGAAGCAGTCATTCCGCGGCACAGACATTATCGCCCGCTTCGGCGGTGACGAATTCGTAGTATTGCTGGTGGATATGGCAGCAAAGGAAAGAGCGGTACTGGAAAGAACCCTTAAAGAAATAAACGAAAGACTGAAGCAGCCCGGAGAGAATGAAATGCCCCTCTCCGTGAGCATGGGCGTGGCGTTCTCAGAGGCCGGATATACGGAAGACCTTATGAGGCATGCCGATGAAGCCCTCTACTATGTGAAGGAACACGGCAGGGCAAATCATCACTTCTACGAAGAAACCTAAAAAGAGCCGGCAGGAACGGTGGTATGCTGACCCCGTCCTGCCGGCTCTTTTTGTGTGCAGTTTTGTCAGAGCATTTCCAGCATCTGCTGCGGATTGTCGGCGGCTTTTGCCTTGCCGACAGCATTGATGATGATACCCTGCTCATCGATGAGATAGGTGGTGCGGACTACGCCCATAGAGACCTTGCCGTAGTTCTTCTTCTCCTGCCAGACACCGTAGGCCTCGATGACAGTCCGCTCCGGATCGGAAAGGAGAGTGAAGGGAAGATTTTGCTTCGTCTCGAAATTCTTGTGAGACTTTACGCTGTCCTTGCTGACGCCGAGGACGACAGCGCCCTTCTCAATGATTTGCGGATAGCGCTCCGCGAAGCCGCAGGCCTGCTTCGTACAGCCGGCGGTATTATCCTTGGGATAGAAATAGAGGATGACCTTCTTGCCCCGATACTCGGAAAGAGTATGATTTACCCCGTTCTGGTCGGGGAGAGTAAAGTCGGGGGCAACAGAACCGATTTCAAGCATTGCAAAGCTCCTTTCTCTGTCAAGTTAAAAAATTGGCTAATAGCTGATTATAAATAAGTCTGTCGGAGATGCTCTACCGCCTGCTTCATTTCCGCGACAATCTCATCAGGGCCGACGACCTTGATGCCGTCGCCGAGACCGACAATCCAGCCGATGAACTGATTGCTCATGAAGATTTTGACAGTTGTTTCAAAATGCTCCGAATCCTTCTTCATGATGGGTATATCCTTGCCGAATCTGTCAAGGAGAACGCCGACAAGGGAATTGTGACATTCCAGCTTCACATGACACTCGCGGCCGCCGAACATGCCGAAATGCCGCTCGGAATAGTTGGACATATCATGCTGAGTGAAGTGGTCGCTGCCCTCGCGGCAGGACAAATCAAGGATGGTGATGTTCTGCATCTTGTCGATGCGGAAATGCTTTATCTTCTGCGCGGCAGAATCAAAGGCAATGAGATAGTAGTTGTCATTCACCCAGGCAATGGTCCAGGGGCTGAGTTTGTACAGCTTGTTGCTGCGACGCGGCTCCAGCTCCTTTTTTATCGTCCACTGGAGATAGGTGAAGGAAATCATCCTGTCTCTGTTGATGGCCTCATAGATTTTATCGATATTTTTGAAGCCGCTGTCATTGATAGTTTTCACACGGTCAGAATGGTAGACCTGACGCTGAAGCTGCTTTGCCTGATAGCGGCTGGTCAGCTTGCCCAGCTTATTGATGAGCTCCCGGGACTTGTTCTCCGAGACGAAGCGGGAGGCAAGGACGGCATCTACCAGGATTTTCAGCTCGGGGAGAGTCAAATCCTGCGGGGGACGGGTCAGGTGATAGAAGACATTCTTGTCCCTCTTTATCTTTTCCGTGCCGTAGCCTATATCAATGAGCCGGTCAATATCCGCATAGATAGATTTTCTCTCTGCCGGAATATCGAACTTCTCTAGCTTGGAAATGATCTCGCTCATGGTAATGCCATGATCCTTGTCGGTAGACTCCTTCAGGATGTTCAGAAGGTGAATGAGCTTTAGCTTCTGGCCGTTTTGCTTTGCCATTTGTATACCCCCTTGAAGAAACTATCTATCAAAAGTTGTATCGTCCCTCAGTGATACTGTTACCAATATAACATAATCTCTGATACCCATCAATGAAAATGGGGATAAAGTACCATAATTGACTCAGCAATGGGAAAACTGGTGAGAGTACTATTTATAGTATATACTGTTGTTGTAAAATCGGACATAAGGAAATGAAATACCCCTAAAACACAAAATATAGGCAGCGATATGGCGCTGAGGTGATTAGAGTATTATACTGGATTTGATGTATAATATGAAAGGCACATTGTAAATAATGTAAATTAAGTTGAGAAAGAAAAGGTGTCATTATGGGAAAGAGCTTTACTCCTACGGAATTAAAAGCAATCCTTCATTCTCATCGGGCTAATATATATTATCTGGAGAAATGCCGTGTAATGCAGAAGGACGGCAGAGTTCTATACTTATCTGAAACATCAAAGGAGAATATGTTTTGGAATATTCCTCTGGCGAACACCACAGTAATTATGCTGGGGACAGGTACTTCCATTACGCAGGCTGCCATGAGAATGTTAGCGTCAGCCGGTGTGTTGGTTGGCTTTTGCGGGACTGGTGCAACACCCCTTTTTGCAGGCTGTGAGATAGAGTGGATGACTCCGCAGAGTGAATACCGTCCGACAAAATATGTACAGGGATGGCTGTCCATGTGGTTTGACGAGAGCAGAAGACTTGCTGTAGCAAAGGGAATGCAGCAATCAAGATGTGACTTCCTCCAGCGCGTGTGGGATAAAGACAGAGAACTTCAGGACGCCGGAATATATTCTGATGATGCAGAAGTGGAAGCAGCTCTGGACACATTCAGAAAAAAGATTCAGAAAGCGTCAAATGTTACGGAACTGCTCACCGCAGAAGCGCATTTTACAAAAGCGTTATATAAATATGCAGCTACGGTAACAGAATACGGGGAATTTGTAAGAGATGCGGACGGAGACGGAGCAAATGAACTGCTGAATCACGGCAACTACCTGGCCTATGGACTTGGCGCAGTGACCCTTTGGGTACTGGGTATTCCCCACGGATTTGCAGTAATGCACGGCAAGACACGGCGGGGCGCATTGGTCTTTGATGTGGCAGATCTGGTAAAAGACGCTCTTATTCTGCCGTGGGCGTTTGTATGTGCGTCCAAAGGCTTTAATCAACAGGCATTCAGGAATAATTGCCTCGAAAAATTTGTCCAGCACAAAGCGCTTGATTTCATGTTTAAGGAAATAGAGCGATACAGTCTGCTATATAGGCCGGACAGCGATGGTGATGCATTATGATGGTTATATTTACCAGCCGCAGTGAGAAAAAATCCTTGGCATCTACCCGTCGTATATTGGACTCATTTGCCGACCGCATAGGGAATGATACATGGAAAACCATAATTACTGAGGCTGGATTGGCTATGGTAAAGAATCTGCTCCGCAAAAACGCTACCAAAAGCACAGCCGTGGCATGTCATTGGATACGCTCTCGCAGCAGAAGTGAGCTGTTGTGGATTGTCGGGAATAAGGACAAATTTAATTCGGATGGCATAGTCCCGGTAAATACTACCAGTAAAGACCTGCGGCACGGAGACTGGGAAAATGCATGGGAATACCTTCCTCTTATGAAAGCAGTCACAGCCGTGGCAGGATTGCTTCATGATTGGGGAAAAGCCAATGACCACTTTCAGGAGAAACTGAAAAAGAAAGAAAAGCTGGCAGACCCGCTCCGACATGAATGGATGTCCTGTTGCCTAATAGCTGCCCTTATCGGTCAGGCACAGGACTGTGATACGGATAATGACTGGCTGACAAAGCTGGCGGAAGGAACATGGACTGACAGCGGACTCGTAAAAGCTGTGTCAAAAATGGAAAGACCACAGCTTGAAAATATGCCGCCCTTAGCACAAATGGTTTGCTGGCTGATACTGTCCCATCACAGACTTCCCCTGAGCGAAGAGAAGCTGGACAGCTACAGCAGCGGTAAAACAACAAAAGAGACAATGGCATCAATGCTCGCCAGCATTGATGCAGACTGGGGCTACAGCAGACCGGATGAGCCCGGTGATAAATGCCGAAAGTTCTCAAATGGACTGCTGCAGGACTCTGAGCCATGGATGAAGCAGCTGAAGAAGTGGTCAGCACGCCTCTTGAAAGAACAGGCTGCCGTCAAAGAAATACAGAGCCTTGAAAAAATAAGACCATTTCTGAGCTACTGCCGCCTTGCCCTTATGTTGGGAGACTATTATGCTTCCTCACAGGAAAAGAGGGAATTTCCGGAGGGAAAAGGAAAACTCTTTGCCAATACGGATAAACATGGAACCCTGAAACAGCAGCTTGATGAACATCTGCTTCTGGTAGCGGAGCAGGCATTAAAAATAGTCCACGCCCTGCCGAGGCTTGCCGAGAAAATGGAAAAGGCTGATAATGTATCAACTCTTAGGCATCGCAGTCCGGCGGACTTCTCCTGGCAGGATGATGCAGTCAGTGCTATTCGTCTGCACCGCAAGGAGAATGACCTGACAGACAGCAATCATAGTGGCTGGTTTATTGTCAACCTTGCCAGTACAGGCCGCGGCAAAACCTACGCCAATGCAAAAATAATGCGAGCCATATCTCCTGACGGTGATTCCCTGCGCTACATTCTGGCTCTCGGACTCAGGTCGTTGACCCTGCAGACCGGTGACGAATATAGACAGAGAATAGGGCTTGATGCCGAAAAAATGGCGGTAATCATCGGCTCCACAGCGGTGAGTGAGCTGCATAAAAAGGCGATGGAAGAAACGGATAGCAGCGAAGAAGACCTGCTGGGAGCAGAGCTGGCAGACTATGAAGGCTATACTGATGAGTTCCTTGACATATTTTTCAGCAAATCTCTGGGAAATAAATCGAAGAAGAATCGGGCTTTTCTGTATCGGCCGGTACTTGTAAGTACCATCGACCATCTGATGGGCGCTACAGAGACGAAGCGCGGCGGACGATATATACTGCCTTTCCTGCGGCTCATGTCATCTGATCTGGTCATAGATGAGATAGATGACTTCTCCCCAGGAGACCTCATGGCCATTTCCCGGCTTGTCCATTTGGCGGGTATGCTTGGCCGCAGTGTCGCCATATCCTCGGCCACTATTCCGCCGGACTTGGCGAAGGGGCTATTCAAAGCATACCGCTCAGGATGGAACTGCTTTGCCCAATATATGTCGGCATCTGCGAAGCTGTCCGTCCTCTGGTGTGACGAATTCTCAGCGAAAGCGGAGACTGTTTCGGAAAGGAGTTTGGAGGAAGCCGGTACAGCCTTTGAAAACAGTCACAATCTTTTTGTAAAAAAGCGTATAAAAAAGCTCCGGACAGAAGCAGTCCGGAGAAAAGGAACAGTAATCGACTGTGGTGAGATTAAAAATCTGGAGGACTCAGGAGAAACCGGGTATTACCGGGCAATCGCTGACAGTATAATCAGTCTTCACAATGACCACCATGTAAGAGATAGAGTAACCGGCAAGAAGATTTCCCTCGGACTTGTCAGAATGGCAAATATTGACCCATGTGCAGCGCTCGGAAAATATCTGGCCGGTAATGAATGGCCGGATGGGTATACGGTCAAGGTAATGGTATACCACAGCCGACAGGTGCTGCTCATGCGCCATGAGCAGGAGAAGTATCTTGATTCGGTACTGAAAAGAAAAGGGGAAAAGGAGACAGTAGCAATTACAGACCCCGTGCTCCGACATCATATTGACAATGCGGCAGGGGAGAATGTGCTGTTCGTGGTAGTGGCTACCCCGGTAGAAGAAGTTGGACGAGACCATGACTTTGACTGGGCGGTGGTAGAGCCATCCTCCTATCGCTCCATTATTCAGCTGGCAGGCCGAGTACAGCGTCATCGACCCAGCGAGAAATCCATCGAGCAGCCGAATGTGGCAATCCTCCAATACAATGTCAGGGGCATGCGTGGCGATAAACGGGCCTATACTAAGCCAGGCTTTGAAACACCGTCCTGCCCGCTGAGAAGTCACGACTTCAAGGAAATTGCCGATGTGAACGAATTGGAACGCCGGATAGACGCAGTACCGCGAATAGAAAAACAACCGGACATGGATAAGGACAGCCTCATAGGGATAGAACACCTCACTATGGAGCGTTTTCAGGATACTACAGTACCCGGGCCGCAGGCAATGCGGGGCTGGCTGCAGGAATACTGGTGGCTGACCGCATTCCCTCAGAGTATCAACAAATTCCGCGACGGCAGACAGGAAATCAAACTCTGCCGGATGTATAAAGACGGAGACTTTATATTCTCCGAACAGGATGTGCATGGGGAATGGATAGATTCTGACAGGTCAGGTATTCTCGGAATAACCGTAGAGGAAGATGACAGCGAAGCCTGTGCCTGGTGGCTTGACAGAAGTTATATAGATGCTCTGGAGAAAAATAGAGGTAGTAGCGTCATTGATGAAGAAAGGAGAGATAAGGCTTTAAAGAAGATTTCTCTGAGATATGGCGAAATCTCTATACCAGAGAATTATACAGGGAAGTATTATTACTCAGACCAGCTGGGACTATATAAAAAGAGAGGGGAGAAAAGATGAGTACACTTGGGGACTACATAAAGGAACAAGCAGGGTCAAATAATACACAAAAATGGGTAAATGATATTTTAGCTCATGTATCGAATTGCCGAGAAGCAACGCATGTAGGAAAATATACACACTCTAGCACAAATGGGAGCATATCAATACTTGATAAAAGCGAAGAACGCCCGCAAAATCGGGGCTATGTATGCACAGCAACTACAAAACATAAATCGGATATAGCGATTTCAGATGCAAAGGACTTGCCAGCGGCAAAATTTTTGAATCTGATCCTGGAAGATGGAAGGAAAGTTTCCGAGCATTTTACAACGGGATCTGACTATTTAAATGAATTAAAACAATATGTTGAGAATTTTGAGGAAATAAAAGGGAAAATCGTAAGGGCTATCGCCGGAGCAGCCCCGGGGGAGACGACAGGAAATATACGACAGGTATATTTTCCGGTAGGAGAAGGATATCATCTATTGTCGCTGCTCACCTCATCTTCTGTCTTATATAAAATGAAAGCGGTTATACAGCAACAAGAATCAGTTTCAGAGAAGGCCAAAGACTCAAAAAATGAGCTATACAGGAAACAGTACAGTCTCATAAAAGATTTAACTGCTATAAAATTCGGAGGAACTCAGCCGCAAAATATAAGCAGCCTAAATACAAAAGGTGGCTATGAAGATATCTATGCGGAAGAATTAAATAATGTCACATTAAGAATAAATCCTGGCGGGGGATTTGCCTATTTACTCAGTTCAAGTCCGCCTATCATAGCTCCCAGAGATATAATAATTCCTCGAAGTGACTTCTTTTACAACACCCTAAGACGGTGGCAATTTCGGAACGAGTTTGACCGTCTCCACGCAATATTTACTAAGGAACGAAATAATGCAAAGATAAGGAAGCTCAGGAGAGAATTAACCGCTGACATTATTGACAAGGTAATGCAATTTGTATATGCCCTCAGAGAATGCGAAAAGGACTGGTCAGACAGAGAGCATAACCATCTTCCCCGCAGTCAAAAGATTTGGCTTGATAAAAAGTATGAGGAGCAAAGAAATCAGGACGACTCATGGATAGAGGAAGTATCGACAGACTTTGCCCGCTGGTTCTTCCGCACCTATGAGAAGCTGCATAAGGATGACCATGTAAAAATGGGCCAGGAAGAAATGCTGACCATAAAGGCCGAAGTCAAAGAAGTGCTTAAATATGACAGGGGGTGAATATCACGAAAACATATCTGCTCATACAAAAAATGGAAATACATAACGCCAACGCCATGAGCAGTCCGTACACAGTTGGATTTCCTGCGATGACCGCCTGGCTAGGGGGCATTCATGCACTTGAACGGCGACTGCGAGTAGCGGGGGTTGATGTGCGACTTACAAGTTTAGCAGTTTCTTGTCATCACTTTTCTCTTCATACGTACAAAGGCCGTGGGGACAGGTATGGAATGATAGTAGGCGTAGCTAAGCCGATTCGTAAGAATTCAAAGGGGATATGGACGCAGCCATCATTTATTGAAGAACCCAGATGCGACATGAATATTTCCTTGCTGATAGAAATACGGGGAATCAACGGCGACAATGAAGATGAATTCTTGAGGGTAACCGAGAGTCTTCTCTTCCGGCAAAAAATGGCCTCCGGTGATATTATGGGAATTGGGAAGCTGTCTGTTGAATACGTTGATGAAGAAAGCGAAGCCGCAGAAAAGAAGCTACTGCGCCGGCTGATGCCCGGCTATGTCCCCATAGAACGCCGAGACCTGATGATGAAAGAGGACAGTGAGGGTGACGCACTGGACCGGCTGCTCGACTACCTGAAGATAAACGCCGTGGACGTAAACCCGGACGGAGAAAAGCCGGAATGGGAATATACAAAGAAGGCTCCCGGCTGGATTGTTCCCTTGGCAGTAGGCTACAAAGCAATATCCCCGCTGGGGAAGGTCGCCAATCAGAGAGACCCGGAAACGCCTCATTGCTTTGCTGAGAGCGTGGTAACTCTGGGTGAATTCAAGATGCCGTATCGCTTTGATAGCATAGACAGTATTATGTGGCAATACGATGCATCATATGTAGATGACGGTCTTTATCTTTGCACAAATCAGAATAAAATCGCCGAATGAATAGGAGGAAAATATTATGTCAAATGGGAAAAGCAAGGAACAGAATAAAATAGCATACCCTTCTGTATTAGCATTTGAGAAAAAGCTGGTTGTATCTCACGGACTTCTTTACGGAGCAAAGTGGGGTGCAGAGGGGACTGAGTGGCAAGAAGATATGGCACCATTGCAGATTAGAGAGAAATCTGTCCGAGGTACAAAGTCGAGCAAAAAAGTTAGTGGAGACGTGAGTGAGGCAAATTTACAAACCGTAGATGCTTGCAGCCTTGGCATGGAGCAGGATACATTGGTACTGTCCTTCACCGTGAAAGTTCTTGGTGGAGTTGAAACCCCTTCCGCTTGCAACAGTCCTGCCTTTGCAGAGGCATATAAGACCGTGGCAGAAAATTTCATCGCCAAAAACGGCTTTAAAGAACTTTCCCGCCGCTATGCTATTAATCTTGCCAATGGCCGTGGCCTTTGGCGCAATCGTGTCGGCGTGGAAAAACTGAAGGTCGTAATCACAGCCGGTGATAAGCCATGGGTCATTGATAATGCACTCTCATTGAAATTGCGGGAATTTGATGACTGCGGTGAATATGAAACTGCAATAGCGGAAATTGCAGCCCTGATTGCCGATGCCCTTTGCGGCAAGAGGGAATATCTGCTTTTTGAAGTTAAGACCTATGCTCTCGTTGGCAGAGGGCAGGAAGTCTATCCCAGTGAAGAGCTCATAATGGACAAGACGGCTCTTGAAAACAAAAAGATTGGTTCTAAGAGTAAAGTCCTTTACCAAGTTGATGGGGTAGCAGCTATGCATTCCCAGAAAATCGGCAACGCTATTAGGACGATAGATACTTGGTATAATAATGGTGAAAGTCAGCCTATTGCAATTGACCCGTATGGTGCTGTGACAAATCAAGGGGTCGCCTACCGTCAATCCTCAGGGAAAGAAGATTTTTATACACTTTTCAATGAATATGTGCTTGACGGAGGACTGGGAAAAGAAGACCAGGAAAACTATGTCATGGCGGTACTGGTTCGAGGCGGTGTTTTTGGAGAAAAGGGTTAAGCCATGAAATACTATCAGGAAATCACTCTCTTACCCGATCAGGAAATATCCCTGAACTTCATCTGGTCGAAGGTCTTTCACCAGCTGCACCTTGCCTTTGCAAATGCGGCAGACGAAGCAGGCCGTATACCGTTTGGCGTGTCATTTCCAGGCTATACGATGGAAGATGGCAATATAGGCCTCGGCAACAAGTTGCGTGTCTTTTCTCCCGACGGAGAAATGCTGGATGGCTTGGAACTGCACAAAAAACTTAGCAGACTGGAAGACTATGTTCATGTAGTACGCAGACCTCGTACAGTTCCCGAAGAAGTCAGAGGATATAGCTGCTATAGCAGACTTCATCAGGAGGCAAACGGCTCGGCAAAAGCCAGAAGATATGCTAGAAGACATGATATATCGGTAGATGAAGCAGAAAAGCTGTTTCCGCCAAATACCATTACGCTCAAAGAGCCGTATATAAGACTGGACAGCAGCAGCACCGGACAAAAAATGCTGCTCTTTATCCGGAAGACGGAGGAATAGCAGCAGATGAACGGAAACTACAGTACCTATGGCCTTAGCGATACGGCTACCGTTCCGGAATTCTAGAAAAACCAAAAAATCCCTGTGCTTTCCGCCCCAGTATTTTCAAGGGGCGGCAGCACAGGGGGATTTTTGCATTATTCTTTTGTCGGACTCGACAGACTTGATTTGAGGGGGATGACAAGGGATAATAATGCAGTAGACCGCCGCATAGGCGGCTTAGAAAACCACCCCGGCAACCGTCTTCACCATTTACGACGTAGACCGCCGCATAGGCGGCTTAGAAAGAACAGCGATTGCCGGTCGTCAGTCCGATAACGTAGACCGCCGCATAGGCGGCTTAGAAAATTACCGCCGAGAGCATGATACGAGACATACAGTAGACCGCCGCATAGGCGGCTTAGAAATGCAGAAATTGCCCGTCAGCACTCTTGCGAACGTAGACCGCCGCATAGGCGGCTTAGAAATACAGAGGTCGTCTCTTATGCAGATTCTGGCGGTAGACCGCCGCATAGGCGGCTTAGAAAATTCAGGTGACTGACACGCTGACCCGTGAGATGTAGACCGCCGCATAGGCGGCTTAGAAATGTGATGGTGGCCGGAGGCAAGGACAGCGAGCGTAGACCGCCGCATAGGCGGCTTAGAAATAGCTCGGCGGGGTGGCCAGCTTGTCAGATTAGTAGACCGCCGCATAGGCGGCTTAGAAATCATACGCATCGTACTTGTCCCAGTACTCATTCGTAGACCGCCGCATAGGCGGCTTAGAAATGTTGCTGTTGACGCTCCTGCCAACGCTGTTTGTAGACCGCCGCATAGGCGGCTTAGAAATCTCACCCTACGCGGTCACCGCTCAATACAATGTAGACCGCCGCATAGGCGGCTTAGAAAATTTTCATTCGTGTAAAAATAAGCTCCGAGCCGTAGACCGCCGCATAGGCGGCTTAGAAATGGAGGAACGGCGACCCGACACAGAGAGTGGCCGTAGACCGCCGCATAGGCGGCTTAGAAAATGTTGGTGAGGCGTTTGATACCGCCTACCTTGTAGACCGCCGCATAGGCGGCTTAGAAATCCTCATATCCGAGCCGTTCCGCCCAGCGCTTCGTAGACCGCCGCATAGGCGGCTTAGAAATTCAGTGATAACTAACACCATTCCCTTAGTTAGTAGACCGCCGCATAGGCGGCTTAGAAATGAAAGGCCCCGTCGCAGGAGTCGTCCCATGTCGTAGACCGCCGCATAGGCGGCTTAGAAATGATAGGTCCACACTGTATCAAACAGCAACAGGTAGACCGCCGCATAGGCGGCAGCTATAAGCCGAGGCAATCGCCCTAATTACTTTATTTTTCCCCATTGCCGTGTACTCCTTTACCTGATATAATGATTTAAGGTTGGGGCGATTTCTCGCCCCTCCCCCGCTCTCATCTGCGCTTCCGTTTCTTGGTAGGTTTCGGGCGCTTTGAGGGCTTTTCCTTTTTTCGGCTGTTCTTCCAATCAAGGAGTATCGGCACAATTAGCGATAACAGCCATTCGATGTCCTCCTTATCTATCATTCGCCCCCCTCCGTTATTTGATGGTTTTATTAGTTGAACAATCAACTAAAAATGATGTATCGTACAACTTAATCTTTTCCTCCTTTCTATAAACAAGTTTCCGTGTTATAATCACTTTGTGAGGTGATACTTATGGATATTTTATGGTTTTTGGTTCCTTTTATTGTGCTGGAATGGTTCGTTGCATTTTTTTCTATTATTGCGCCGTTCGTAATAGGCGGTATCATAGCAATTATGTTCGTTTGCTGTTTTATAAAAACTGAGTTTTTCCCCTCGGAAAACAAAGAGCTTGGGCCTCTTGTATAAGGGGCTTATTTTTTACCTGCTTTCTGATGATTTCTACCCATTATCCCAGAGCATGCAGGCGCTGGTTCGTCCAAAATCAAGGTCTCCGTATCCGGTGAGATTTATTGAACGACCTACAAAAATAGTGTGTCGTTCAACATAGTGTCAACGGGGACGGTTCCAGTTGACACATTTTAGAAGTAAGGAAATTGTGTCAAACAGAACCGTCCCCAACTGACACAAAAAGAAATACATACAGCAAAGCTCCCCGGTCCGTCTTGTGACGGTGCTGGGGAGCTTGTGTTTGCAGGAAGTTATTGCCCAGTGGCCGGAGCGGGCTGTCAGCCGAGGGATTTGCCCAGCTCGTAGGCTTGCAGGAGTGCGGGGTGTCCCTCGATATCTCCCGGGGCGGTCACACCGCCGGCGAAGACTGTGCCGCAGAACTCAGCCTGCTCGAAGCAGTCTACCCAGCCTTGAATGGCAGTCTTGGCACCGGAAGGAGTGTATTCCTCGTTCTCGGCGGCACAGGTGAGGAAATATATCTGACGGAACTGATAGTCAAGCGAGAACAGGGGATTGGCCCGGTCCAGCATGGTCTTGAGCTGACCGGGAATACTGTAGTAGTAGACCGGTGCGGCAAAGACGATAATATCTGCGTGGAGCATTTTTTCGACGATTTCCACCGCGTCGTCCTCGATGATGCAGTGACCGATGTTCTGACAGGCAAGGCAGCCTTCGCAGAAGGCTATACCTTTGTCATAAAGGGTGACTTTCTCTGTGTCGCAGCCAGCTTCGGCCGCGCCTTCGATGAAGCGGTCAGCCATCATGTCGGAGTTGCTGCCCTGACGGAAGCTGGAGGATATGACAAGGATTTTTTTGCTCATAGTATTTGCTCCTTAAATGTTTTTTCTTAATTATAACACAAGGACAGCGTGGATGGCAGAGGATATAGTGCTTATCCTCTGCTGTAGATTTTTTGGCGTCTGTCCTCCCTGGCGCCCAGGGAGGGGAACCATGCGCAGCATGGTGGAGGGTACGCCGGCGAAGAATAACGAAGCATTGATGAGACGAACCCACCACCGCCTGACGGCGGTCCCCCGCCCTTAGAAAGGGCGGACTGGAAAAACGGTGTCGATCGTCAACGCCCTTAGAAAAGGCGGACTGGAAAACCAGTGGCGATTGTCAACGCCATTAGAACGGGCGGACACAGCTCAAGAAGGGCGGACATACCTCATCCGTCTTGCTTCGCGAGCCATCTTCCCCAAGGGGGAAGGTCATTAGACCGAGGAGATAATCGCATCCGCCCCGCTGTCGGACTAAGATGACCTTCCTTTCGGGTCGCCAGCGGGCGACCCCTACGGGTAATAGGGGAAATAAAACGGCGGCAGAGGACGATAGAAATTAATTTTTAATTTTGTTCTAATTGTATTAGGGGACTAAATGTTGTAAACTATAATTAGCAAATATGAATATCCATCATGTGTTTTTTGATAAAAAGGAGTGTTGACTATGTTTAAGAAATCTGTTGCCATGGCTTTGACTGCATTGACCCTCTGCGCCGGTACGGCCTTTGCGTCCAAGAGTGATGACCGCTATGACCGCTACAATCCCGGAGCAGCGGTAGAGGAGTCCAGCTCCAGCTACAAGGAGGCAAATGCCTATAATGCGGTGTTGATTGGCGCCCAGGCTGAATATCTCGACCGGCAGGATTTGTTCTTCGAGATTATCACTGATGAGATGAACGAAGACCGGAAGTATGGTACGCCGGCGGTGGTCTGTGATAAGGGTGTACAGGCAAAATGGATTGAGTATTGCAACAGCGTCCTTCACACCGGTGAGCATATTCTCCAGCCGGACCAGCTGGCAGACTTTGCCGCTCAGCAGGCGCAGCCCGTTCTCTTTATCTACGCTACTGAGGATATTACCGATTCCCAGAAGCGGGTATATGACGATGGCAAGTTCAAGACGAAGTATACCGTCAGCCAGCGTTTCGTTGTCGTCCTTGCGGACAAGAGTGGTGTCATCAGAAAGTATGAGTACACCACAGAGGGCGACAGCAGCCGCAGCCGCGACCGGGCGCTGGTAGAGGCCTTTGAGGAAGGCGTGGAGCAGGGCGCTCATCTGCTTTTCCGTGCAAGGTAATATTTTGAGTCAGTCTGAGCCTCGGCTTTTGCCGGGGCTTTTTCTATGGACGGTGAGCCGCTGACGATATTTATTTTCTTCGGGGAGTACAGATAAAAGGAGAATATGGGAGCGCTGTCGAATAGATAAAAGAGAAAATGCAGCAAGCAGATACAGGGGGAATGGGCGATGTCTCATCTTTCGGCAAATGAAGCAAATGAGTTTTTTAATACATGGCTGCCGCTTCTGGGCTATGTGAATAAGCGGAAGGGGCTTTTTCCGCAGCTGGATGCCATGAATATCGGGGCAAAGATGCTGCCGCAGGTGGCCGGCGGTATAGCGGAGCGGCTCTGGGCGGATGTCTCGGTCATAGATGACTATATAGAGGAGAATACCGGACTGACGGAGGCGGAGAAGGAGCTGCTGCTTTCCTGGAAGCGGGCAAAGACAGACAACTTCATCTTCGAGCGGCAGCTTCCGGAGGGAGCCGTATTCATCAATCAGGACAGAGAGGTATATATCGTCAAGGGGACGAGTGTTGCCTTCGAGACCATGTTTGCCGGCAGGACGATGCCGATGGCGCTTACCGCCACCCTCATTCCCTTCCGGGATGTGATAATCACTGACGGACTGATAGGTCTGATGAATATTACCTACGAGGAAGACCTGAAGAAAGAATTCCGGGATATATACAACGATGCCCGACAGAAGGATGCACTGATAAGGGTGCTGTAAGAGGGAGGGACGAGCCATGAAGATTTCTGTCAATCCGGATGAGAAAATCGCCGAAGTGGTGAGGGAAGGATTGAAAAGGACAGGAGGCTACTGTCCCTGCCGCTTGGAGCGGACTGAGGATACAAAGTGTATGTGCAGGGAATTTCGGGAGCAGATGGCCGACCCGGACTTTGAAGGGTTTTGTCACTGTATGCTGTACTATAAGAGCAATGAATGAGCATGGGGCGGCCGTTGGCCGCCTCTTTTAATAGGGTGTAACAATGACTGCCGCAAAAAATCGTCACGGCTGATAATGAGAAATTTTGGTTAACTATCCTTATGGACAATATATGCCGGCGCATGGTAGAATGCGAGGAAGAAACTTCGACAAAATCTCAGCCCTGTACAGAGAGGAGGGTATGCCGTGAGAGATGAAATCAATAGACTGCAGGACTTCTGCGATATGGAAGCCCTGGAGCATATTTTGAAAAACTGGGCACAGGCTACCAACATGGGCGTTATTCTCTTTGGCGAGGATAACGGAACCCTCATTGGTCCCCATGGTTTTCCGGCCTATTGCCACCTTATTTATAGTGGACCGGCGGGGCGGCTTGGCTGCAAGGAAAATGCCGGCAAGACTGATTTCAATCTGTCTTGTCATGCGGGTCTGAATGAGTTTACAATTATGGTATGTCTTCCGGATGGCAGGCCGCTGGGAAAAATTATTTGCGGACAGACCAAATCCCCCGGGGCTGCATCCCCCGATTTCCGGGAAATGGCAGAGCGATGCGGTATACCGGAGCAGGAGGCGAAGCTCCGAGCAGGCTATAAGGCTATTTCTTATAAATCCCGGAAAGAAATGGAAGCTTCCCGTGAGCTTCTCAGCTCGATTGTCGAAACCTTTATCGAAAAGAGCTACAATAAGTGGCTGATTCACCATGAGAAAAGTACTGACCGCACCCTTTCACAGCTGATACAGCAGCTGTTTGGCTACAATGTCACCGTCAACCTTGCCAATATGCAGTATGAGCTTATTGCCGGTATCGGTATGGATCCGGCGGTAGAGCAGATGAAGCGCTTCGCAGACTATGAAGAGCTGAATCGTGCGATGATCAATGCTCTGCCTGCGGAGAGCCGGGAAAGGGTCAATTCTCTCGTCGGCATACCGGCTCTTAAGAAGCTGGCCGGCGTGACGGGCTATATCGGCAGGGTGGTTTACAATAATCCCGAGCCGGACGGACTGCATTGGTACGAGGCCCATCTCTTTATGGGCTTTAACGAGAATGGCAATCCTATCGCAAATATTCTCGGACGCGATGTTACCGCGGAAACCGAGAAGATGGATACAATGGCTCAGCTGGAGGCTGAGCGGGCGGCCAGTGCGGCGAAGAGCCGCTTCCTTTCCAATATGTCCCATGATATCCGCACACCGCTGAACGGGATAATGGGTCTGCTGGCCATTGCGAAAAATCATCATGACGAGAAGCCTGTTGTGGATGAATGTCTGGAGAATATAAATGTTGCCAGCCGTCATCTGCTTACCCTGATTAACGATGTTTTGGATTTGAACAAGCTGGAGAGCGGCAAAATGGTTTTGGCCAAAGAGTCGTTTAATCTGCTTGATGTCATTAGGGAAATCGGCGTTATCGTCAAACCGCTGGCGGTGGAAGCAAAGGTGTTCCTGTCCATGCCGGAGGTGGATATCATCCATCCGTATGTAATTTCCAGTCCGCTGCATATCCGGCAGCTGGTGGTAAATATCCTTACCAATGCTGTGAAATACAACCATCCCGGCGGCAAGGTAATCACCGTTATCAGGGAAACTCACTCGGATGAAAACACCGCCTATGTGGACTGTACAGTTACAGATGACGGTATCGGCATGAGCGAGGAGTTCCAGCAGCACATGTTCAATCCCTTTGAGCAGGAGCATAAGCAGGCCAAGCCGAAGTTCCAAAGTACCGGACTGGGACTGGCTATCGTCAAGCAGATCATTGACCGTCTCGGCGGTACCATTGATGTAAAGAGCAAGGAAAATGAGGGTACCTGCTTCCGCTTTATGATACCGTTTACTATTGATAAAAATCATAAGGATGAGCCGCGGCAGGAAAGTCTCTCCGCTCCGGATGTTACCGGCGCCAGGGTCCTGCTGGTGGAGGACAATGAGCTGAATATGGAAATCGCCACCATGCTGCTGGAGGATGCGGGCGCTGTGGTCACGACGGCTGCAGACGGAGAGGCGGCGGTGGAAGCGTTTTCGAATAATCCGCCGGGTACCTTCGATATAATCCTGATGGATATTCAGATGCCGGTGATGGACGGACTGGCGGCGACCCGTACTATCCGCGCGCTGCCCCGCCCCGACGGAGAAGCTATCCCCATCTATGCCATGAGTGCCAATGCCTTCGCCGATGATGTGATATACGCAAAGGAAGCCGGCATGAACGGTCATCTGGCTAAGCCCCTCGACCTGCCGAAAATTTTGACCACTATTGCAGCCTGTATGAACAGGGAAAATAATATCGGATGACATTAGAAGGCACCCAACGTCAGTATAGCTGACGATGGGTGCCTTTTCCTGTGCGGAGCAGGCTGGACAGGGGGTAAGGTGTCATCGGGAATCTATCAGACGACTGCCTGCTATTGTATACATTACAGAATGGGCCTGTAACTATTGACAAACCGGGGGATTATGATACACTAACTTCAATTTTATATTTCGGCGATGAAAGAGAAGCGCAGTGCAATGCTTTCAGAAAGCTGGCGGTTGATGCGAGCCAGCAGATGACCACTGTCGTTCCGCTCCGGAGCTTTGAGCGATGAGTTCAACGGGTGCTCCCGATACAGAGACAAGAGATAGCTATTTTTGTAGCTGAATTTGGGTGGCACCGCGAGCAGTTCTCGTCCCATGTGGGACGGGAGCTTTTTTTGTTGGGCGAACAGTCCGCAGGTATAGTGGGACTGTCTTCTGTGGGTTATCAGTGAAAGGAAGATGAATATATTTATGAGTCGAGCATATAATTTTAACGCCGGTCCTTCGGCAATGCCCTTGGAGGTGCTGGAGGAGGCGCAGGCTGAGTTTACCGACTACGCCGGTACGGGGATGAGCATCATCGAGATGAGTCATCGCAGCCCCGAGTACAGCAAGCTCCATCAGGAGACGAAGGAGCTGCTGCGGGAGCTGATGGAGATTCCCGAGGATTACGAAATCCTCTTTATTCAGGGCGGCGGCAGTACCCAGTTCCTGATGGCGGCGGCAAACTTCCACACCAAGGCAAAGGCCGCCTATGTGAATACCGGCGTCTGGGCAAAGAAGGCTATGGCCGAGGCCAAGTTCTACGGTGAGGCTTATGAGGCGGCGTCCTCCGCAGACAAGAATCACAGCTATATACCCCAGAGCTACAAGCTGGAGCCGGACACTTCCTATGTGCATCTCACCAGCAACAACACCATTTACGGTACCGAGTGGCAGAGCTTCCCGAAGTTCGATGTGCCGGTCATCTGCGATATGTCCAGCGATATCCTGTCCCGGAAAATCAATGTAGCCGACTTCGACCTGATATATGCCGGTGCGCAGAAGAATCTTGCTCCTGCCGGCGTGGTGCTGGCCATTGTGAAGAAGTCCTTCCTGGCGACTGCCAGGGAGAATCTGCCCACCATGCTGAAGTACAAGACCTTCGCGGACAACGATTCTCTCTACAATACTCCGCCGGTTTTCTGCATCTATATGGTCAACAAGACCCTGCACTGGATAAAGGCTATGGGCGGCGTAGACGCTATCGCCAAGCGCAACGAGGCCAAGGCAAAGGTCATCTACGACGTCATCGACAACAGCAACGGCTTCTACAAGGGCCATGCAGAGAAGGAATACCGCAGCAAGATGAACATCACCTTCAATCTTGCCAATGCGGAAATGGAGAAAGACTTCGTGGCCAAGGGAAAGGCTGCGGGCTTCGTGGGAATCGGCGGTCACCGTCTGGTAGGCGGCTGCCGGGCCAGCACCTACAATGCGGTGCCGATGGAAGCCTGCGAGGCACTGGCCGAATTTATGAAGCAGTATATGAAGGACAATCAGTAATCTGAGATTGCCCATGTTATATAGGAGGAAAATAAAATGAAAATATTTGTATCGAATGATGTAAGCCCGGCCGGCGTTGAAGTCCTGAAGAAGCATCCTGAGTTTCAGGTAGATGTAATGCCCAACCTCAGTGAGGATGAGCTGGTCAAGATTATCGGCGATTACGATGCCATGCTGACCCGCAGCCAGATTCGCTTCACCAAGCGTCTGATTGATGCGGGCACGAATCTGAAGGTCATCGGCCGCTGCGGTGTCGGCGTAGACAATATCGACATTCCGGCCGCTACCGCCCGCGGCATCGTAGTCTGCAACACTCCGGAGTCCAATACCATTGCCGCTACCGAGCATACCTGTGCCATGATTATGGCTATTACCCGCCATGTACCGCAGGCTCATCAGTCCATTCAGGAGGGCAAGTGGGACAGAAAGAGCTTTGACGGCATCCAGCTTCAGGGCAAGACTCTGGGTATCATCGGTGTCGGCCGTATCGGCAGCCGTGTAGCAAAGCGTATGCAGGCTATGGAAATGACCACCATCGGCTATGACCCGTACATCACCGAGGAGCGCGCCCACCAGGTAGGCGTAAAGCTGGTAGACCTTGACACTCTGCTGGCCACCTCCGACTATATCACCATTCACACTCCGCTGACCAAAGAGACCACCAATATGATTAACGCTGAAGCCATCGCCAAGATGAAGGACGGCGTGCGCTTCATCAATGTTGCCCGCGGCAAGTGCATGGATGCAGATGCTGTAGCGGCTGCTCTGAAGTCCGGTAAAATCGCCGGTGCGGCTATCGATGTTTATCCGAAGGAGCCGCTGACTGCCGAGAGCAATCCGTTTCTCGGTATGTTCAATGTAGTTCAGACTCCCCATCTCGGTGCTTCCACTGTCGAGGCACAGATCAGTGTTTCCGTAGACGGTGCCCACGGCGTTATCGAGGCGCTGGAGGGTCGTCCGGTCATGACCGCCGTAAATATGAGCCCGATTCCCCGCGAGGTCGCACAGGTTATTCAGCCGTATTTCCCGCTGGCAGAGCGCATCGGCAACATCGGTATTTATCTTGCCGAGGGCCCCATCAGCGAGGTAGAGATAGAGTACACCGGCGAGTTGGCCGAGACCGAGATACAGGCTCTCAGCACCGCCGTCATAAAGGGTCTGCTTAATCCGATCCTGCAGGAAAGCGTAAACTTCGTCAACGCTCCGCAGCTTGCTAAGCGCCGCAATATCGATGTCCGGGAAATCAAATCCCATAAGCAGGGCTATTTCAGCACCACCATCAAGCTGAAGGTCGTTACCAACAAGGGCGAGCATACTGTCATGGGTACCCTCTTCGACGGCAAGGAGCCGAAGATTGTCCGCATTGATGACTATCATGTAGACTTCTCCCCCAAGGGTATTCTCCTGCTTCTACCTCATGCCGACCGCCCGAACATGATTGGTCAGATGGCGACCATTCTCGGCGGTGCCGGAATAAATATCAACGGCATGGTAGTAGGCAAGACCATCAAGGACGGCACCAATATCATGGCTATTGCCGTGGGTGATGACATTCCCAACAATATCATGCTGCAGCTCCGCGGCATAGAGGGCATCCTCGATGTTAAGCTCATCGACTGCCGTCATTGATAATCAGCAGTTCGTGAATTTGAGGTAAGTCAATGAATTTGTTTACTGCAACCGATATTCTTTTGCCGAAGGCAGAAGATTTTTCCCGCTGGTCGGTTATTGCCTGCGACCAGTTCACCTCCCAGCCGGAGTATTGGCAGGAGGTAGAGGAGAATGTGGGGGACGCCCCCAGCACACTGAGACTGGTGCTGCCGGAGTGCAGGCTGCAGCCGGGCTATGAGGCGCTGATTCCCCAGATTAATGCCAATATGGAGCGCTATCTGGAGCAGGGGATGTTCCGGTGCTGCGCCGACAGCTATGTATATGTAGAGCGGACTTTGCTGAATGGCAAAATTCGCCGCGGCCTGCTTGGCGTGGTTGATTTGGAGCAGTACAGCTATGAGTCCGATGCCAGCTGCTCGATCCGGGCAACGGAGCAGACCGTGCTGGAGCGTATACCGCCCCGGGTGGCTATCCGTGAGAATGCACCGGTGGAGCTGCCCCATATCATCCTGTTCTGCGATGAGGCGGAGGACACTCTGCTGGGAAGTTGTGAGGCGAACAAGGACAATTACCCGGTACTGTACGACTTCGACCTGATGTGCGGCGGCGGCCATATCACCGGCTGGCTCATCAGCGGCGAGGCAAAGGCGGCGGTAGATGACATCTTCGCCGGATATGAGGCAAAGTGTCGGGACAAGTATCAGGGACAGGCTCCTGTGGTGCTGGCTGTAGGTGACGGCAACCACTCTCTGGCAACGGCCAAGGCCTGCTATGAAGCGGTAAAGGCTAAGCTGAGCCCAGAGGAGGCCGCCAAGCATCCCTCCCGCTACGCTATGGTTGAAATCGAAAATATTCAGGATGAGGCGCAGGAATTTGAGCCTATCCATCGTGTCATTGCCAACTGTGATGTGAAGGGACTGCTGGATAAGCTGCAGGCTGAAATCGGTGCGGCGGAGGGCTATCCGCTGGCATGGGTGGCCGGAGCCGAGCACGGCACGATAAATATTGACCCGACTAAGGGCAAGCTGACGGTCAAGACCGTGCAGGATTTCCTTGACGATTACTTGTCAAAGAACAAAGGAAATATAGACTACATCCACGGAGAGGATACCGTGGAGTCTCTGGCTCAGGCGCCGGATACCCTCGGTCTTATCCTGCCGCCTTTCGATAAGGGAGCTCTCTTCGACTCCATTCAGGCGCAGGGGGCACTTCCCCGGAAAACCTTCTCCATCGGTCATGCGAAGGAAAAGCGCTACTATTTGGAAGCGAGAAAAATAAAGTAATAACCATAGACAACAATCGCCCGTTGACAGCACCTGTCGGAATAACTCCGATAATGCGTCAGCGGGCGATTTCGTTTATTGTTCGTTAATGCTTATGCTGGCTGAGAGCATTCATACAAATGCTCTGGGGCTATGTCAACATCATCGTTCCAGACGACGGTGCCACACTCTGCTTTGGCGCCAAGGAAAAAAGTAGGGCTTCTAAGCTGAGAGTAGATTTCCTTTTCCAGAAGAGGACGAGCATTGTATATTTTTTGGGCTCCATCAGCAAAGGTTAGAAGCAATGTGTAATCTTCTCGTGGTTGGACTTCTCTTACTACCCATACGGGAGTTTTCATTTTGTGCCATCTCCCTTCTAATCTAAACAACAGCTGTTTTATCGAAGAGGATCGATTTTATATAAAGGTTGCTCCGTCATAGCAAGTTCCCAGTTGGCTAGAAGCTCATCTTTGTGTAGCTCTGCCCAAGCGGAAATAAATTTCTGTTGCCTTTTGGGCATATCGCCTTCCGTTAACTCACCTTCAAAATTAAAGACAGCGTTGTAGCCTTGATAGGATGCATGAAAGTGAGGAGGATTATGCTCACCGTTGTTGAACATACGGATAATTATGCCGAAGAACATAGATATTGTGGGCATTTTCTCATCTCCTTTGATAATTAAAATATAGCATAATGGCAATTAAATATCAACGGGTGCTTATTCGGTGTGTATTGAAAAGCAGGGTATAGATAGCATCTAAACATTTATGCATACCACACCTTTATAAACAAAATAGATATAGGCGAGCTGAAACAAGTGAGAAACCTTTTATTGACAATAGTGTCAGCACAATATTTCAACTCTGTCAATGATAGTGATGTGTCAAAAATCGTTGATGAAAACGGCGAACCGTTGGTGGTTTATCATAGTAAGGAAAAATCAAAACTTGACTCAATCACAGGTGCTTGTTACAATAAAAAAAGACGCAAGAGCGGCTGAGGAGCGGAGAACTGCTCCCACATTATCCGATTTACTCTGTTGTTTGCGGACAACTTTATATTTTTCGAATTGCACGCTACGAAGGCTGCAGCCTGGCAGATGCCGGGCCCGGTTTTCGTGGCGTTTTCTTTTTTTATGGTGTTTTACGAAGGGATTCTTATATGAAGCAATATATACGACAGCGGCTGCTGTATCTGCTGCCGGTACTGTTGGGGATAACGCTGCTGACTTTCCTGCTGATGCAGCTGCCTGCTGATGATGCGGTGGACATGATGTATCGTCAGAGCGGCGCGGTATCGGAGGAGGTAAAGGCGGCAGCGAGGGCAGAGCTGGGACTGGATAAGCCGGTGGCCGTACAGTATATCAGCTGGCTTGGCCACATTCTGACCGGAGATGCGGGTCGTTCTTTCATCTCGGGACAGGAGGTCAGTGGGATGTTTTGGCAGCGGCTGCCGGCGACGGTCGTTATAACGACAGGGGCTCTTTTTCTGACGCTGCTCTTTTCCATACCGCTTGGGCTGCTCTGCGGGGTGCGGCGCAACGGAGCGATAGATTACCTGCTGCGCTGTCTTACCTTTATGGGAAACTCGCTGCCGGGATTCTTTATCGCCTTTATCCTGTTGTATGTTTTTGCCCTGAGGCTGAGACTCCTGCCGGTAATGCGTGACGGCAGTGCCGGCTCTTACATCCTGCCCTGCCTGACGCTGGCCCTTCCTATGACGGCGAAATATACCCGGTATGTGCGGGAAGGGACTATCAGCGAGCTGGCGCAGCCCTATGTGGCCTGTGCGAAAATGCGAGGGATAAGCTTCCGTCGGGTACTGATGCAGTATGTGCTGAAGGCAAATCTGCTGACGCTTACGACATTGCTGGCCTTGTCCCTTGGCTCACTGCTGGGTGGTACAGCTATAGTTGAAATGATATTTTCCATCGAGGGAATAGGGAAGATGGCAGTAGATGCCATCAGTATGAAGGACTATCCCGTCATTCAGGCCTATGTCATCTGGACATCATTTATCTTCACACTGGTAAATCTCCTTGCCGATATAGCCTATCACTGGCTGGATCCTCGCATCCGCTATCAGGGGAAGGAGGTGGCGGCTGATGACTAGAAAGGTCAAGGGGAGACTGCTTTGGACGGCGGCCGCCGCCTGTCTGCTCCTGCTGATGGCGGCTGCCGGGGCGGGTATTGCGCCGCACGATCCGTATCAGGTCAATCTTGACGCGGCGCTGCTGCCGCCGGGCGGGGATTTCCCTCTGGGGACGGATCGCTATGGACGATGTGTCCTGTCCAGAGTAATAGCCGGAGCGAGGGTTTCCGTTTTGGCGGCACTGGCTCTCGTGGGCTGCTCGGTCGTTGTGGGCGGCATTGTCGGCATGGTCGGCGGCTGGCTGGGCGGCAGAGCGGACAATCTGCTGATGAGGCTGGCCGATATATTCCTGTCGTTTCCGGGGCTGGTATTCGCCATTGCGGTGGCCAGTGTGCTGGGCGGCGGGCTGGCCAGTGCGGTGATAGCGCTCACTTGCATCTCCTGGCCGAAATATGCCAGACTCATGCGCAGTCAGGTACTGCAGCTGAAAAATGAGCCATATATCCGTCTGGCTCATTTCAACGGACTGCGGGGAATGAGGCTGCTGGTGAAATATATCCTGCCCATTGCTGTACGTCCGCTGCTCATCATGGGGAGCAATGATTTGGGAACTATGCTGCTGGAGCTGGCGGGCATGAGCTTCCTTGGGCTTGGTGTTCAGCCGCCGGAGGCGGAGTGGGGTCTGATGATGGCCGGAGGACGCAGCCTGCTGCAGCTGGCGCCTTGGGCGCTCTTTGCTCCCGGCGCGGCGATATTTATTACGGTCAGCGTCTTTAATCTGTTAGGAGATGCCCTGCGGGATGCACTTGCACCGCAGCAGAGTATAGATTGAAAGCTTTATACGAAAGGAACGATGAAAAATGCTGAAAAAGAATGTAATCGTGGCCTCGCTGCTGTCCATGTCAATGCTGCTTGGCGGCTGCGGCGGCGGTGATAAAGCACCGGAGCAGCAGGCGGCCGGTAATAAGGTATTCCGGTATGGTACCGTTGCCTACAGTACCAGCAACGAGAATGCCGGACTGAATCCTCATTTCAGCTATCACGGCTGGACAACCCTGCGCTATGGCGTAGGAGAGACGCTGTTCCGCTTCAATGACCAGATGCAGCCGGAGCCTTGGCTGGCAGAGAAGTACGAGCAGATAGATGAGAAGACAGTGAAGATATACCTGAAGGACAAGATAATCTTCAGCAACGGACACAAACTCACCGGAGCGGCGGTAAAAGCCTGCCTGGAAGACCTGATGAAGAATCACAAGCGGGCGGCGGCAGCCCTCCAGCTAGAGGAAATAACGGCTGATGGTCAGACTGTGACCATCAAGACAAAGGAAAAATCCCCGGCGCTGATCAATGCCCTCTGCGACCCTTATGGCTGTATTATCGATATGGAGGCGGGTACTGCCGACAATCTGAAGATAAGCGGTACCGGCCCATTCATTGCCGCAAGTCTCACTCCGACCGAGGTGCATTTGAAGAAGAATCCAAGCTACTGGGGCGGGGAGGTAAAGCTGGATGAGGTCATCGTCCGCAGTATTCCCGACGGAGACACACTGACTCTGGCTCTCCAGAACAAGGAGCTGGACGCAGCGCAGGGTCTGCCCTATGCCAGCCTGAAGCTCTTCCAAGAGAATAAAGATTTCTCCATCAGCTCCGCGGCGACATCCCGCGTCTTCCAGGCGGCAATGAACTACGAGACTCCGGCGCTGCAGGATGACAAGGTGCGTCAGGCGGTCAGCATGGCTATTGATAAAAATAAGTTCACCTCTGTCCTCCTGCGAGGAAACGGATATCCGGCGGTGGGGCCTTTCCCGACATTTATGGGCTATGGCCCGGACAAGCTGAAGGAGGCCGGATATGACCCGGCCAAGGCGAAAGAGCTGCTGGCAGAGGCGGGCTACAGGGATACCAATGGCGACGGATATGTGGATAAGGACGGCAGGAATCTGGAGCTTCGCTGGCTCACCTATACCCTCCGTCAGGAGCTGCCGCTTTTGGCAGAGGCAGCTCAGAGCTATCTGAAGGATATAGGGATAAAGGTCAGTGTAAATGCTACCGACAGCTATAATGACTTCCTTAAAAAAGGCGAATGGGACATCTTTGCGATGGCCTTTGTAGCAGCCCCTACCGGTGACCCGGAATACTACTTCAATACCCATGTGGCGCCGGAGTCTGCTTATAACAGAGGACATTACAGCAGTCCGGCAGTGACGGCTCTGCTGGATGAACTGCACCATGAGTTCGACCCGAAGAAGCGCCGCGAGCTGGCGTTGAAGCTCTCCCAGCAGGTACTGGATGACCATGCGATATTCTATGCCTCACATCTGAAGATGAATCTGGTAATGCAGAAGAATGTCAGCGGCTTTGCGGCACACCCCTCTGACTATTATGAAATCAATGCTGCTGTCGACAAGAAAGAATGAAAACTCAAGGAGCATCTATGCTGTTAGAAACGAAGGACTTGTCTGTTGCCTATGACGGAGTCGCCGTGCTTAAGCAGGTCAATGTGTCCGTTGAGGCAGGGAAAATAGTCGGTGTTGCCGGAGCCTCCGGCTGCGGCAAGACTACTCTGCTGAACGCTATGGCCGGAATCCTGCCGACGGCGGCGACAGTCAGCGGTCAGCTGCTCTGGCAGGGCGAGGCTCTGACAAGTGAGCTTCACCGTCAGCTGCAAGGCAGGGAAATGGCTTTCATGCCGCAAAATCCACAGGGCAGTCTCTTCCCGCTGGCGACTATTCGACAGCAGTTTGCCAATATGGGCGTCTGTCAGGGAATGAACAAGAAGGAACTCGAAGAAGCGGCAGCCGAAGCCTTGGCGAAGCTGAATCTGCCGGAACCGAAAGCTGTGCTGGAGAAATATCCCTTTGAACTGTCCGGCGGGCAGAATCAGCGGGTGTGTCTGGCCATGTGCCTGCTGCAGCAGGCAAGGCTGCTGCTGGCCGATGAGCCGACCAGCGGTCTTGATGTTGTGGCACAGGATATGGTGCTGGAAGAATTCCTGCGGTTCAAGGAAGCGTCGGAGGAGACAGCCGGAGCGGCTATCGTCATCGTTTCTCATGAGCTGGGCTTCCTGCAGCAGATATGCGACTATATGTATATCATGGACAAAGGTGTTGTAGTGGAGGCGGGCACACCGGAAACGGTACTGACCGATCCACAGCATGAATATACCCGCTATCTGTTGGCCAAGGCGAGACGATTTAGTCTGTAAATAAAAAAGAGGCTATCGCATAATAAAAAAGCCTCCCCTTTAGGGGAGGTGGGCTGCGAAGCAGTCCGGAGGGGTAACTGCTAATCATTCTAGCAGCCTCCCCTGTAGGGGAGGTGCCCGAAGGGCGGAGGGGTAATAAGCCGAGCGTCATTTACCCCCCAGTCACCTTCGGTGACAGCCCCCCTAAATGGGGGCCTTTTGTTTTTAGCAGAGGCCCGACTTTTCTTTCAGAGCATTCAGCGTCAGCTGTACAGCATCTGCCACATATTCCGATATCTTTTTTTCCGGCAGTCCGGCCAGCAGTGCCCGCCATTTATTGGTAGCGACCAGTATCAGCTTCGCATCGCCGGAGGTGATGGCCGCTGCCACAGCGGGACTTATCTCTCCGTGGATTGCGTTGGCCATAACGATGCCCACCGGCCCCAGGATGATGTCGGCCTTGGCGGCATTGAACACAATAGCATTATCGCCGGTGGCGCCGAAAGAGGCACCGCCCTTCACCATGTTGGCAGTAGCTCCGTAGTTGGTGCCGGCGGCGCCGATGGTGACATCCGCATCATCCGGCAGGGCGGCCTTCAGCTTTTCGATAAGGCTGCGGCCGATGCCGCCGCTTTGACCGTCTATTACAAGAATGAACATTTTAGTCCTCCGATTGCAATTCGCTCTTATTATGTATTACAAGACATTTTTATTTTACCCTATATTGTCTGTTGTGCCTACAGAAATTTTCTATGGACACAGAATGAATAATCACCGTTGCGCAGGACGCTTAATTCCTGCACAACGGTGATTTCGTGTTTTATATCATTTCCAAGAATGTCTTGTGAACGGTCAGGTCATCATCCAGTTCCGGATGAAAGGCCAGAGCAATTTGATTTTTGTACCTGACACCGACGATATGGCTGTCTACAACAGACAGAATCTCTGCCTCCGGTGCGGCAGCTTCGACAAAGGGCGCCCGGATGAAGGTCATTGGAATATTTCCTTTGTCACCAAAGCGGGCGCTGGTATGAAAGCTGCCCATCTGACGGCCGTAGGCGTTCCGCCTGACAGTCATGGGGATTGACTGGAAATAATGCTTGTCGTCATTGGAGAGTTTGTCCGCCAGAAGAATCATACCGGCACAGGTGGCAAGTACGGGAATTCCGCCATCTATCCACTTCTTCAGGGTGTCGAACATATCCAGTTCTTTCAGCAGCTTTCCCTGTACGGTACTTTCGCCGCCGGGGAGGATAAGGCCGTCGTATTCTCTCTCAAGGTCGGACTTTTGGCGAAGCTCTGCATACTCAACCCCCAGTCTGTCCAGCATTTTTTCGTGTTCAAGGAAGGCCCCCTGAACAGCCACAATCCCGATGGTCATTATTTGCCTCTTTCAGCCATCAGCAGCTGAATCTCACTTTCGTTGATGCCTACCATTGCTTCGCCCAGATCCTCGGAGAGAGCGGCCAGCATGGCGGCGTCCTTGTAGTTGGTGACGGCCTTTACGATGGCGTTGGCCCGCTTCTCCGGGTTGCCGGATTTGAAGATGCCGGAGCCGACGAATACGCCCTCGGCACCCAGCTGCATCATGAGGGCAGCATCGGCAGGGGTAGCCACGCCGCCGGCGGCAAAGTTTACTACCGGGAGTCTGCCGTTCTCGTGGACATACAGTACAAGGTCATAGGGGACCTGCAGCTCCTTGGCCTCGTTGAACAGCTCGTCTTCCCGCAGGGCGGTAATCTTTGCAATCTGACTGTTCATCATTCTCATGTGACGGACAGCCTGTACAATGTCGCCGGTACCCGGCTCACCCTTGGTGCGAATCATGGAGGCGCCTTCGCTTATGCGGCGGAGAGCTTCGCCCAGATCTCTGGCTCCGCAGACGAAGGGAACCTTGAACTTTGTCTTGTCGATATGGTACACATCGTCGGCAGGGGAGAGGACTTCGCTCTCGTCGATGTAGTCTATCTCGATGGCTTCAAGAATCTGCGCCTCAGCGAAGTGACCGATACGGCACTTCGCCATGACAGGGATGGAGACAGCCTCCTGGATGCCCCGTATCATCTTGGGATCACTCATGCGGGAGACGCCGCCGGCAGCACGGATGTCGGCGGGGATCCGCTCCAGCGCCATGACGGCACAGGCGCCGGCGGCCTCGGCAATCCTTGCCTGCTCCGGAGTAGTTACATCCATTATTACGCCGCCCTTCAGCATCTGGGCGAGGTTCTTGTTCAGCTCGTAGCGTTCATTCGTCATTTTCATATCCTCATTTCATAGTATAGTAGACAACCGGTTGATGAGATACTATAATAAAACTGACCATATTAAAATGGCCAGTTTGTATATATTCAGAAATGTCAGAAATGAGGATGATGGATAAATGCTGACATATTCATTTGCCGATATAGGGTCAGATTCGCTCTACGAGCATCTGTATAAATGTGTGAAAAAGGACATAATTTCCCGCCGGATAAAGCCGGGAGAGAAGCTGCCCTCAAAGCGGAGCTTTGCAAAGAATCTGGGTATAAGTGTCATTACCGTGGAGAATGCCTACAATCAGCTCATTGACGAGGGATATATCTATTCAATCCCCAAGAAGGGCTTTTTCGCCGCAGATATAAGCAGCGTGACGGCAAAGAAGCAGGGGAGTGTCACCGGGGAAAATGTAGCCATGACGGAGGGCGGCCGGAAGTATCTGGCAGATTTCTCCGGCAACGGTTCAAATATTGAGATGTTTCCCTTCACCGTATGGTCGAAGCTGCTGCGGGAATGTCTGACAGATTATCAGGAGGAGCTGCTGGTGATGCCGCCAAGCGGCGGCGCGCTTGTCCTGAGACGGGCCATTGCCGAGCATCTGCTGGCTTTTCGCAATATGACGGTGGACCCGGAGCAGATAATCGTCGGAGCGGGGACGGAGTACCTGTACGGTCAGCTTGTGCAGCTGCTGGGGCAGAATAAAATCTACGGAGTAGAGAACCCGGGGTTCTCCAAGACGGCCCGGGTCTATGAGGCCTGCGGAGCAAAGGTGCGGCACATCCCGCTGGACGGCAGCGGAATATGTGTGGAGCAGCTTGAGAGAGAGCAGGTGCAGGTGGCGCACATATCCCCCTCCCATCAGTTCCCTACAGGGAGGATAACGCCCATCAGCCGGCGGTATGAGCTGCTGGGCTGGGCGTCTAAGGGAGAGGGCAGGTATATCATCGAGGACGATTACGACAGTGAATTCCGGATGACGGGGAAGCCAATCCCCACGCTCATGAGCATTGATGTGAATGAGCGGGTCATATATCTGAATACTTTCTCCAAGTCAATTTCCAACACGATACGAATGAGCTATATGGTGCTGCCGAGGCACCTTATGAATGAGTATTACCGGCGGCTGTCCTTTTATTCCTGCCCGGTAACGACACTGATTCAGCTGACGGCGGCGAAGTTTCTGGAGAAGGGATACTTTGAGAAGCACATCAACAGGATGCGGAATTTCTACCGGAAGCAGAGAGACCTGCTGATAGAAACAATAAAAGCCAGCCCCATGGCGGCCTTCGCGGAGATACTGGAGGAGGATGCGGGACTGCATTTCCTGCTGCGGATGGATATTCCCTGTACCGATGAGAAATTCTCCGGCATCATGGAGCGGCGGGGCGTGAAGCTCCGGGGGCTGTCGGAGTACTACTGGCAGGAGGAGAACAGGAATCAGCATGACTTCCTTATAAACTACTCATCCCTGTCCGGGGAGCAGATAACAGAGGCCATCGGTTTGATAAGCAGAGAGGTAGTACGGCTGCACCGTAACTATACAGAAAAAGATTGACACCAACAGGATATTATAATATTATGGAAGTTACTGACACGAGAAGGGCCGTTGTTTGTCTATTTTTGGTGCGCCTTTTTCGGGCAGAGGTTTATTTGTTAAACAACGCTTTGGCGTAAGAGTAGTATTAATTGTAGAAAGTAACAGGAGGAAGGATTTTCAAATGACCACCAGGGAAAATTTGCGCAATGTTGCCATTATTGCCCACGTTGACCACGGCAAGACCACTTTGGTCGATGCCATGCTGAAGCAGAGCCATGTATTCCGCGCCAATGAGCAGGTAGCCGAGCGCGTTATGGACTCCGGCGACATCGAGCGCGAGCGCGGTATTACCATTCTTTCCAAGAACACCGCCATCATGTATAAGGATGTAAAGATTAACATCGTTGACACCCCGGGCCATGCCGACTTCGGCGGCGAGGTAGAGCGCGTACTGAACATGGTTGACGGCGTTCTCCTTCTGGTTGATGCATTTGAAGGCCCCATGCCTCAGACGAAATACGTTCTCCGCAAGGCTCTCGAGCAGAAGCTGAAGCCTATCGTTGTTATCAATAAGATTGACCGCCCCGACCAGCGTGTAGACGATGTCTATGACGAGGTTCTGGAGCTGTTCATGGAGCTGGGCGCCGATGACGACCAGCTGGATTTCCCGGCTATCTACTGCGCTGCCCGTGACGGTATCGCCAAGCTGGATATGGCAGATGACAACAAGGACCTCACCCCGCTCTTTGACATGATGGTCAAGGAGCTGCCGGCGCCGAAGGGCGATGCCGACGGCCCGCTTCAGATGATGGTAACTACCCTCGAGGCTGACGAGTATGTAGGCCGCGTAGCTATCGGCCGCATCATCCGCGGTACTGCCAAGGTAAACCAGAATGTCATCCTCACCGACGGCGACCATGAGAAGAAGGCCAAGATTGGCAAAATCTTCGTTTATCAGGGTCTGAAGCGCGTTGAGGTTGAGACCGCTTCCATGGGCGACATCGTTGCCTTCACCGGCCTTACCGATGTATCCATCGGCCAGACTGTTGCCGATGCCGATGCTCCGGAGGCTCTGCCTACCATTAATATCGATGAGCCGACCCTTTCCATGACCTTCGGTGTAAATACCAGCCCCTTTGCCGGTCAGGAAGGCCAGTTCGTTACCAGCCGTCACATCCGTGACCGCCTGTTCAAAGAAGTAGAGACCAATGTCAGCCTCCGGGTAGAGGAGACTGAGTCCGCTGATACCTTCAAGGTATCCGGCCGCGGCGAGCTGCATCTCTCCATCCTTATCGAGACTATGCGCCGTGAAGGCTATGAGCTGCAGGTAGGCAAGCCGGAGGTTATTTACAAGACCATCAACGGCCAGCTCTGCGAGCCTATTGAGAACCTTACTGTTGAGGTGCCGCAGGAGTACATGGGTACCGTTATGGATCTGCTGGGACGCCGCAAGGCTGAGCTGCTGAACATGACCGAGGTATCCTCCTACATCCGCATGGAGTTCGTTATCCCGGCCCGCGGCCTTATCGGCTTCCGCTCCGCCCTTCTTACCAATACCAAGGGCAACGGCATCATGAACCATGTATTCCACGGCTATGTACCCTACAAGGGCGACATCCCGGGCCGTACTCACGGCTCCCTCGTTGCCTTCGAGCAGGGTGAGACCACCGGCTACGGTATCTTCACTCTCCAGGATCGCGGTGTCATGTTCATCTCCCCGGGTCAGTCCGTATATGAGGGCATGATTGTAGGCGAGAACACCCGTGAGCTGGATATCGATATTAACCCCTGCAAGGCAAAGCATGTTTCCAATATGCGTACCTCCTCCTCCGATGAGGCTATCCGCCTTGTACCGCCCCGTATTCTCAGCCTTGAGCAGGCTCTCGAATACATCAATGATGACGAGATGGTAGAGGTCACTCCGCAGAATGTCCGTCTCCGCAAGGCTGTTCTCGACCATACTACCCGCGGCCGCGCCCGCAAGAATGCCATCAAGGCGGCAGCAGACAAATAAATACATAAATTTTGTAGTAGTTTTGTCCTGCATTCGTGGGAGAAAGGGACAAAAATACAAAAAATACAAAAAAGTTCTTGCAATTAGCAGGAGTTTTCCTGTATATAACGAATTGTGAGAATATGGCTTCTTATCCGTAAAGGGATTTGACGCCGACAATCATGCACACATTCACAACTAAACATGGGAGGATTTTCATCATGGGTCTTTTGGAAAAAGTGACCAACTGGGTAATGCCCCAGGAGGAAGTCTATGAGGAGGAGGAAACCCTTCAGGTTGCCGAGAAGAAGGCCGACACTGCCGCACAGCGCGCAGAGGTTCGCCGGGTAGCCAACGGTGCTCCGATTTTCATCACCGATCCTCAGCCGGTCAGCCGCCGTCCCGAGCTGACTGTTCACACCAATCCCGCTTTTGCAGCTCCTGAGATGAAGGTTGCCGTGTTCACTCCGGTGAAGTTCGAGGATGCAGCAGCAATCGCTGACGCTATCAAAGAGAAGCGTGCTGCCATCGTAAACTTCGAGCGTACCGATGCCCGTGAACAGCAGCGCATCTTCGATTTCCTGAACGGTGCCTGCTATGTACTGAGCGGCGATGTTACCATGATTTCCGCCGGTCTTATTCTCTACGCTCCTTCTTCTGTGAAGGTAGAGGACCGTCGGTAATAAAAGCCACCGCCTGAAAGCATAATATTTGGCCGGGATTGTTCGGCTGCTGACCACAATATCTTGTGTCGCAATGAGGCGAAAAACCACAAGAAATGAAGGGTCGGCTTGAGGTATCTTTTTTTGAACCCTCAAAAAATGTGGTATTGCTGTTGACTCCCAAGTGATATCACTTTGATTGTGAATTGCGTGAAATGTGATTGCCGGATTATGACAGATATTTTCGAGGGTGCTGCGAAATGCAGCACCCTCGTTTTTTCAATAAGAGCCTTCCATTCAGGTGAGAGTGAGCACTTAATAAGCTCGCGAATTTAATGCGAGCCAGGCAAACTGCTTAGGGATATCCGAGTGAAGCGAAGGATGAACTTAGCATATTTGTAGGAGGTGGCCGAGCATCGCGAGGCCAGAGGGGTAACAGCAAATCCCTCTAAAAGCCTCCCCTGTAGGGGAGGTGCCCGAAGGGCGGAGGGGTAATAAAGGAGCGTAGTCATAATGAACTGGAACAACACAGAAATAATCGACGAGGTAATTGCGGAATTTGCGGAGCTGGCAAAGATTCCCCGTCCCTCCGGACATGAGAAGGCAGTAGGGGACTATCTGGAAGGCCGCTTCCGCGAGCTTGGCGCAGAAGTCCGCCGTGACGAGACAGGAAACATTGCTGCCGATGTGGCGGCCGCCGCAGGCTGCGAGAACAAGCCGAGGGTGATTCTCCAGAGCCACATGGACATGGTCTGTGTAGCCGAGCCGGGTCTGGCATTTGACCCGCTGACCGACCCCATAAAGCTCATTCGGGGAGAGGACACACTTACTGCCGACGGTACAAGTCTTGGCAGCGATGACGGTACCGGTATTGCCATTATTCTCTATTTGTTCAAGCATCGGGATGAATTTTCCCACGGTCCTCTCCGGGCAATTATCACCGTAGACGAGGAGTCGGGTATGACCGGAGCCGGGGCACTGGCCGCCGAATGGCTGACAGACGCACAGTGCCTGATAAACTGCGATTCCGAGAATATTGACGAGCTTACCATCGGCAGCGCCGGCAGCATCGGCATGGATTTCCTGCGGGAGATTTCATTTGAAGAAATCGGGCCGGAGGAAGGTACGGCGTATGAGATAAAGGTGTCAGGTCTGCTGGGTGGACATTCCGGTGAGTGTATCGGTCTGGGACGGGCCAATGCCCTGCGGATTTTGGCGTTCTTCCTTACAGATTTGGCAGCGGCAGCCATCGACTACCGACTGGCTTCCTTCCGCGGCGGCCACGCCAGGAACGCTATCCCCGATGAGGCTTCGGCCATCATTGTAGCGGCAGCATCCGAGGGAGAGCTGCGGAGCATTGCCGCCAAGGCAGCGAAAAAGCTGAAGCAGCTATATCCGGCAGATAATAAAGGAATAGTGACCGTAGCGGCAGCAAAGCGGCCGTTATCATCGGCAGGGGCAGAGGATACACTGGCCCTCATTGAACTTATCACCAGTCTGCACACAGGAGTCTACAGCATGTCCTCGGTCGTACCGGGGCTGGTGGAGTCCTCGGCGAACATCGGGCAGGTGCTTTGGCCGGAGGCTGAGACCGGCGGCAAGGCCCGAGTGATATTCTTCCCCCGTTCTTCCATTGATGAGAGATTGGCGGAGTTCCGCATGAGCGGAGCTTTGCTGGCGGCAGCTACCGGCTGGCAGCTTTCGGCAGAGGCACCCTCTCCTGGCTGGGCACCCAGAGCGAACAGCCGGCTGGCAGAGGTAATGAACCGTGTCTATACAGAGCAGAACGGCACACCCATGAAGGTGGGGGCAATCCACGCCGGACTGGAGTGCGGCTTCCATGCACAGAAAGCACCGGAGCTGGACATCGTGTCCATCGGCGTGACTACAAGGGACATTCACAGTCCGAGAGAAACCCTTGAACTAAATACCGTTCCTACAGAGGTAAAGCTCATAGCTGGGACGATTGAGGAGCTATGAACATAGACTAGCTCAGGGAATGAGGCTTTTATGGATATTGAAATCAGACATATCAATGCAGACAATGCGGCAGAAATGCAGGCGGTCTACGCAATAGAGGACATGTGCTTCCCGAAGGCGGAGCAGGACAGCCCGGAAACAATCCTCTGCCGGGCAAAGACCTGTCCGGATTTCTTCTGGGTGGCGGCTGACAAAGGAACAGGAGAGATAATCGGCTTTTTCAACGGCATGCCCACGGAGCAGGCAGAGTACACCGAAGCGGTTTTTACCGATTTCTCCCTCTGTAAGCCCGAGGGCCCCTGGGTAATGGGGATAAGCATAGACATTGCCCCCGCCTGCAGGAAGCAGGAAGCTGCCCGAAAGCTGCTGGAGTATGCGTTGAAGGAGTTGCGGCAGAGTGAGCGCTTTACCGGCATGGTATTTATCTGCAAAGAACACCGGGTGCCGTATTTTGCTTCCTTCGGGGCAGTTGATGAAGGGATTTCTGACTGCCGCCACGGGGGAACTCTGTGGCATCAGATGCGGCTGATGTTTTGAGCATGAAGGGCTTCGGTAATGAAGCAAGGCTCAAAGTAAATACGATAGAAGAACCCCGAAGATTGAGAAACGGGACCGGTTTACAGACATATTCCTGTGATCCGGTCCCGTTTAATTTTCCATAGAGAGCCATGTCTCGTCCGTTATCCTAAATGCGATATTTTTCTAAAATAATGAGGCTGTTGTGGTATAATTAAAAAGATTATGCAAATTACAAACTAAAAGATGGTGATACAGATGAAAAAACTATTTCTGCTGGACGGCAGCAGTCTGCTGTTCCGTGCCTTTTACGCGCTGCCGCTGCTGACCGGTCCAAGCGGTGAATATACCAATGCCGTTACCGGCTTTGCCAATATGCTTCTGCGTATAATTAAGGAGCATCAGCCGGACATGATGGCGGTGGCCTTTGACAAGAGCCGTCAGACCTTCCGTACCCGGCTTTTCCCGGAGTACAAGGGGACCCGTGGGGCGACCCCGGAGGAATTCAAGTGTCAGGTTCCCATACTGGAAGAGATGATGGAGGCCTGGGGCATCAGCTTCCTTGAGCTGGATGACTACGAGGCTGATGATATACTGGGCACCCTGTCCAAGCAGGCAGAGGAAAGCGGAGAAATAGAGACCTGTGTCGTCACCGGCGACCGTGACTCCCTGCAGCTCATCGGCGAGAGGGTCAAGGTCATCTACACGAAGCGGGGTATTTCCGATACCGTGACCTATGATGAAGCGGTATTTGCCGAGGAATACGGCGGACTAAAGCCAATTGCCCTCATTGACCTGAAGGGGCTGATGGGCGACAGCTCGGATAATATCCCCGGCGTCCCCGGTGTAGGGCAGAAAACCGCCCTGAAGCTCCTGCAGGAGCATGGTACGGTGGAGAATGTGCTGGCTCATATACCGGACATAAAGGGAAAGAAGCTGCAGGAAAATCTGCGCGCCAACGAGGAACAGGCACGGCTCAGCAAGGAACTTGCCACCATTGTCCGGGATGTTCCCATGGCGGAGATATTTAAGGGTTTTGACGAGCTGACTATCAGACCCAACGGAGAAATGATGGAAGCCTTCTGCCGCAAGTACGGCCTAAATGCGGTAGGGAAGAACTTTGCCCGACAGTATGCAGCCGAAATAAAGGCGCAGAAGGAAGCAAAGGCGGCGGGAAGTCTCTTTGATAACGGCGCAGATGACGACATGGGTGCCGACCTCTTTGGGCAGAATGAGTATCCTCCCTGTCCGGTGCCGGTGGTCTACGACCTGAAGGCGCTGTACCATGAAAATCCGGCGGAGGCTGAAAAGCTGGAAGCCGAGGATGTCCTTGATCTGACCCTTGGGGCATATCTTGTAAACCCCAACGAGGGTGACTACAGTATGGAGCGGCTGGCGGCCCGGTACGGCGTTCACGGCGATATGGCGGAGCTGCAGCAGAAGCTGGGCGGGGCCGTATATGAGAGGCTGACGGGTGCCGAAGGCAGCAGTCCGTCGAAGCTCTGGGAAGTATATACCACAATGGAGCGGCCGCTGACGGGAGTCCTGGCCGGGATGGAAAAGGCGGGCATTCTGATAGACCGGGAGGCACTGAAGGCCGGCAGTATTGCCGCCGCAGAAAGACTGGACAGGCTCCAGTCTGAGATTTATGAGCTGGCTGGCGGCAGCTTCAACATAAATTCCCCGAAGCAGCTGGGGGAAATACTTTTTGAAAAGCTGGGTCTGCCGGCGGAGAAGAAGACCAAGACCGGCTACTCAACCAGCGTGGATGTATTGGAAAATCTTGCCCCATTCCATCCGATAATCGGAAAAATCCTTACCTTCCGTCATTGGGCGAAGCTGAAATCCACCTATTTGGACGGATTGGAGCCGCTGATTGGGGCGGACGGCAGAATACATACCACCTTTAATCAGACGGTGGCGGCCACAGGGCGGCTGTCCAGTACGGCCCCCAATCTGCAGAATATCCCCGTCCGTACCGACGACGGCAAGGAAATCCGCCGCCTGTTCCGACCGGATAAGGCGGCAGGCTACGACCTGCTGATGTCGGCAGACTATTCGCAGATAGAGCTGCGGATACTGGCGCATCTGTCGGAGGATGAGGGCTTCCTGTCGGCCTTTAACAGCGGTGAGGACATTCACGCCCGGACGGCGGCGGAGGTCTTCGGTAAGAGCATCGAGGAGGTCACCTCTGAGGAGCGAAGCCGGGCCAAGGCAGTAAACTTCGGCATTGTATACGGTATCAGCGACTTCGGTCTGGCCAAGAGCATCGGCTGCAGCCGGAAGGAAGCGGCAGCCTACATTGAGCAGTATTTTTCCAAGTGTCCGGGGATAAAACGGTTCCTTGACGAGACTGTTGCGGCAGCTCATCAGAACGGCAGAGTGGAAACAGCTTTCGGACGGCAGAGAGATTTGCCGGAGATACACAGCAACAATTTCAACCGCCGCAGCAATGCAGAACGCATGGCCATGAATACGCCCATTCAGGGCACCGCCGCTGATGTAATCAAGCTGGCTATGATTGCCGCCGATAAGGCGATAAAGGAAAAGGGATTGAAGAGCCGGCTGCTGCTGCAGGTACACGATGAGCTTGTGCTGGAGGTGCCGGCGGCAGAGAAGGAAGTCGTCGAGGCGGTAATCCGCGGGGCGATGGAGAATGTGGTGCAGCTGAAGGTTCCTTTGCCGGTAGATGTGAACTTCGGAGAGAACTGGGCAGAAGCGAAGTAAGGAAGAGTGGTCTCAGCCCAGACAGGATGAAATATAATCCCTCGGATATGGCAATCGCACTCCTGCGGATTTTACCCCTCAGCCGCCTTAGGCGGCAGCTCCCCTGAAGGGGAGCCTTATGGGTTGACGGTAATCCAGCCTCCCCTCTAGGGGAGGTGGCCGAGCAAGGCGAGGCCGGAGGGGTAATGGCTAACTGGGGTATCCGCCTATGAGTTTGGTCAATAGACGATTTTTACTGACTTTATATTCAGCGATATACACATAAAAGCAGGTGACAATATGCCGGAAATGCCGGAAGTAGAAACTATAAGAAAAACCCTTGCCCCTCACATCGAAGGGCGGAGAATAACAAAAGTAGATTTGCGGCTGGACAGGCTGGTGAAGGTGCCGGACGACCCGCAGAATTTCGTGAGCCGGCTGGAAGGCCGTCAGGTAACGGCTCTTTCACGCCGTGGTAAGTATCTGTGCTTTCAGCTTGACGGCGCGGGGGATATATTCATTGTTCACCTGCGGATGACGGGGCAGCTCTATTTCAGCGAGGATGGGTCCACCGACAGGAAATATACAAGGCTGGCTCTGTCTCTGGACAACGGAAGTGCCCTGCTGTTTGCGGATTTGCGGACACTGGGTGCACTGTATCTGGTGGCACCCTCGGAAATACCGCAGATAAAGGGACTGCATACCCTTGGGCCGGAGCCCTTGACGGAGGCGTTTACCGAGGAGTATCTGCGGAAGTATCTGTCCGCCCGGCAGACGAAGATAAAAAGTCTATTACTAGACCAATCTGCCATTGCCGGACTGGGTAATATATATGCTGACGAAGCACTGTATTTGTCCGGCATCCATCCCGAGCGGAAGGCAAAGACGCTGACAGAAAAAGAGATTCACAAGCTGTATAAGGCCGTGAATAAAGTAATCGGTGACGGAATAGCCGACGGCGGCACTACCTTCAGCGACTATCGGGATGCCCATGGCGAGAGCGGTCATCACCAGGAAAATCTCTATGCCTATCAGCGGACAGGAAAGCCCTGCAAGGGCTGCGGGACTGCAATCGAGCGGCTGGTTATCGGCGGACGGAGCGCGCATTTCTGCCCGAAGTGCCAGAAGTAAGGGAGACAATAATGATTATTTTGGGACTGACCGGAGGCATTGCCTGCGGAAAATCTACCGTGTCCAGCTACCTGCGGGAGCTTGGGGCGCCCATTGTGGACGCAGATGCCATAGCCATAGCTTTGGCCGAGAAGGGGCAGCCTCTGTATAATGCTTTTCTGGAGCATTTCGGGGCGGCGGTGGCTTTGCTGGAGGACGGCTCTCTGAACCGGGCCGGAATCGGCGAGGTAGTATTCCGGGACAAGGAAGAGCGCCGCTGGATGGACAGCACTACTCACCCCATCATCAAGGGGGAGATGGAAGCCCGCCTGAAGAAGCTGGCCGATGAGGGAGCGGCTATAGCTGTCATTGATGTTCCCCTGCTGTACGAGGTGGGCTGGGACGATATCTGCGACAGAGTATGGGTTGTTTCGGTGTCCCCGGAGGTACAGCTTGACCGGCTGATAAAGAGAAACGGACTGCCGGAGAAGCTGGCCAAGGACAGGATAAACAGTCAGATGTCCCTTGCAGAGAAAGCAAAGCGGGCAGATACGGTAATAGATAATTCAGGAACAATAGAGGAAACACGCAGTCTGGTACTGGCGGCGTGGGAAAGGCTGAACCCGGCTGCATGCGTTTGACTAAGGGAGAAGCAAAATACAAGGGAAAAAAGAGAACAAAAAAGACCGGTACCGGGAGACCCGGCCGCCGGGAAAAGCGCCGTCAGAAACGATGGAGCTCTTTTAAGTATGCCCTGATTTTCTTCCTGGCAGCAGTCTGCATCGGCGCCTATATGTATTACCTGCCCTTCTTTGAGCGGCAGTATCGCAGCTCTGCCCCATATCCCTACTACCTGACCATCGAGCGGGAGGCAGAGCGGCGGAGAGTGGATGAGTATCTGGTTGCGGCGATAATCAACAACGAAAGCAAGTTCCGACAGGGAGTATCCTCTCACCGCGGAGCGAAGGGGCTCATGCAGCTGATGCCGGAAACGGCAGCCTGGATAGCAGGAAGGCTGGAAGACAAGAACTACAGTGAAGAGAGGCTGTCGGAGCCGGATTTGAACATTCGCTACGGCACATGGTATATTGCTTACCTGCTGGAGCTTTTTGAGGGAAATGAAACCCTGGCGCTGGCCGCCTACAATGCCGGGACAACTGTAGTACATGACTGGATGGAAAGCAACGGCTGGGACGACCGTTTCGCCGAGGCAGATAAGATACCCTATGAGGAAACAAAGCACTATGTGAAAAGGGTGCTGGCAGACAGAGACCGATACAGGAAGCTCTACCACCCACAGAAAAAAGAGCAGAAGTAAAACGCCGGAGATTTACAGGGAGGCTGAAGAATTTGCAAAAGCTGCTGAGAGGGATTTTGATTGCTGTTGGTATTGCCTGCTTCGGGGTCGGCTATTATCTGTATAACAATTTTCTGAATCCGCCGGAAATCGCCGTGGTGTCGGATAATAACTACCATGTGGAAAATACTGACGACGGCAGCGGCACTGTCAAGCTGGTAATGGTCAAGGGAAAGCTGAAGGTGAAGGAGCCTGTGGAGGACGACTCTACCGGCGTAAAAAGCAGGTATCCCATCATGAAGCGGGTAGTAGAGATGTACCAGTACTTTCCTGACGGGGAAAAGACCATGATGGGCTGGAAGGACCATCAGATAAAGAGCTTCAAGGACAGCAAAGGCAGGGAATGGAAAAATCCCGACTTCCCCTCCGGGCTGAAAAGCAAAACCTTTTATCATGACTTCCTGCTGGGGGAGGGAAATCTTCCCATCTCCCACAGGTTCCTGCAGCAGAAACTGGACAAGGAAAAGTACAAGGACAGCTTTTACTATCTGAAAAACTTGCCCAAGGAATGCAGAGTGAAGGACTTTGAATGGAAGGACAGCTATTATCTCAAGTCTGCAGGTAAAAAGAACCGTATCGGTGATGTGCGGATATACTACAAGGTGCTGAAATATGACGACCTGCCGGAGCTGACAATCCTCGGCCAGCAGAAAAACGGCAAGGTAATATACTCCAATGATGACTGCCGCTTTTATGACCGTGATGTGACGATGGATGAGATAGTAAAAACCTATACTCAGGATTCCCCTCATGCAGCACTGGCAGCAGTATTTTTTGGAACCTTCTTCATTGTATTGGGCGTATTCAAGGGCGAAAGGTAAGGAGGCGCAGCTATGGGAGAGAATCAGGAAACCTTTACAAATCCTTTCAATATAACCTGTGACGGCTGCGGTGCTCCGGCGGAATACGATATTATTCATCAGAACTACCACTGCCAGTACTGCGGCAGCGTAACAGAGCTGAAGGCACCGCTGCTGGCGGTGCGGAGGTACCGCCAGCTCCATGAGAAGGAGCTGAAGGCAAAGCAGTCTCAGGACAAGTGCCGCAAGTACAACTGTCCCAACTGCGGTGCAGTGGTGGTGCAGGATACCACCGAGGCAACGGCAGACTGCGGCTTCTGCGGTACGAAGATGGTCAACAGCGACTTCGTGGACAGCGATGCATTCCCGGAGCTGATTATCCCCTTCAAGCTGACATTGGAGGAGGCAAAGGCGGAGCTGGAGAAGTGGCTCTCGAAGAACTCCTCAAAAGAGGAAGCTAAGAAGCTGCAGGGCCGGATAAATGAACTGCAGGGATATTATCTGCCCTATCAGATTGTCAAGGGCCCGGTACGGGGAACGGCCTTCCGCGCCCGCAGCGACCGGCAGTATACCTACGGCGGCTTTATCGACGAGGTGGCGGTCAATACCTCCAGTCAGCTTGACAATTTGCTGCTGGATGCTATGGAGCCATTTGACTGGCGGGAAATACGCCCCTTTGAGTACGGCTATATTGCCGGTATGCGGACAAAGCTGCAGGACACTGAGGAGGCGGGGATTTCCTACCGGATTGGTGAGGAGGTAAAGGCCACATACTTGCCGACCATAGAAAAAACATTGCAAAGCGCGGATCTGGATACTTCCATCGAAGTAGGAAATGTACTGCAGATTCCGGCCTTGATGCCGGTATATGTTATCACCAGAGGTCAGGTGCAGTGCGCTGTCAATGGACAGACCGGCAGGGTTTCCGTAACACCGCTGAAGAAGGAAACTGTGCAAAGAGCCTGGCTGGAGCCCCTGCTGACGGTGCTTTTTATCGCCGGACTCTGCGAGGCGGTCCCCCTGCTGCTTCATTTCCATCCCGTTTTTGAATTAACCTGCGCTTTGAGCGGTGTCGTAGGCATCATTGTCTGGGCGGCATATCATGGGACAAGGACCGTAAAAAAGGCCGTGTACCTGCAAAGCAAAAAACAGATGGCGGTCCGTGTCAAGCGAACACTGAGCTTCACCGATGGCAAAGAGCTGGTGGATAATCCGGCGAAGGTGCCGATATTCTTCGAGCTTGTGGACGGGGATATGGTGCCGGTGAAGATTAAGTTCTACACCGTAATGCGAGCCGTAAAGGCGGGGATATTTGCCCTGATTACGGCCTTCCTGCCGAACATCATCGCCATGGGCGCAGTAGCCTACGATGTGTATGTGAACGGTGACCCGGCGGAGCGGTTCAATCAGGTACATCACTTCTATGCGGCGGCATGGTGGTCCCTGACGATTCCCTGTCTCTTTGTCCTGTGGCTGGCAGTAGTCCGCAGAGATGTCTTCTCCTTCCCGGTGCTGTATCGCATTCTGCCGGACGGCTCTGCTGTGAAGGTAGAGGGAACAAATGATGCGGATATAAGCATCCGCGGCATATTTGGAATACTTGCCACGCCGCCGGTGTGCTGGATTGCCTTGTTTATCCTATTTATGCTTTTAGGCTGCGTAGGGGCGATACTGGACTGATAGACAGGCTGGTATAAGGCGTATACGATTTAGTTCCCGCACAGGATAGCAGAGGTGAATATATGCTTAACGACAGAAGTAAATCATCTTATCCAAGACTCTTTATGCTGATGCTGATAATAGCGGCAGCGGCGTTTGCCTTTGAAATAAAAACCTCGGCGGCGGATTCAGCATATACAAAGGTTTTTGGCGAGCAGGATTATTTTATCTGTGTCCACAAGCTGTCATATACCTTGGAGCTTTTCAAAAGGGGAGAAGCTAACCCTATTCGCACATATAAGTGTGCCGTGGGAAAAAATACGGGTGACAAACAGAGGGCAGGGGATAACACAACCCCTACCAGCTGGGGAGGCGTTCTTCCGTCCATTCCGGGAGCAGCACCGAAAACAGAATCTTCTAAGATTCCCTTTGTTGTGGAGGAGATTGACAATGCCCGGAATTGGACACACGATTTCGGTGACGGGAAGAGTGAGATAAAGGGTGCCTACGGCCCCTGGTTCATTTCTCTGAACACCGGATGGGACGGAATCGGAATACACGGTACCCATGATCCCGGCAGTATCGGTACTAATGCATCCGAGGGCTGCATCAGACTGCATAACAAGGATGTTGCCGAGCTGAAGAAGCTGATTGCTTCTAAAAACAAAGGTATCGGTGTCAGAGTTATTATTTTAGAAGACTAAAAAGGGACTGTGAAAAAATGAGTGCTCATTTTTTCACAGTCCCTTTTTGCAGCTAAGAGCGGCGGGTTAATTTACAATTGGTAAGAGAGCTGGCTCAGCCTTTCGGCAGGACGGTGCCGTTGCGGTCTACATACAGCTTGTCAAGCCGGATATATGGTGAGCCGATAGCGTAGGGCCCCAGCTCGTACTGCTGATAGTACAGATCGAGATTGTCGTTGGCATCAAGGGTGTACTGCTCGCTTATATGGGTGATATGGGAGCTGGCTTCCAGCTCCAGCAGAGTGTCTCCGGAAGCGTAGAACTTGAAAACATTATTGCGGACATTTTCTTCCAGGAAAGCCGCAGAGGGGATATTGACAAAGTAACTTAGGGGCAGCCTTTTGCCTGTGGCCTTGTCAAACACCAGACCGAAGACGTAGGCATTGGGATGGACCGCCCCTTTGAAATAGCTGGCACTGGCAATCCGCAGGGAAAGGTATTTCTCGTCATCTCTCACAACCGTGGTGTAGAGCCATGCCGTGCCGCCCTCTGCGCCGTGCTTATCAATGAATTTTTTGGCGTCGGAGGCTACATTTTTTACAATGTAGTTGTTTATCTGCTTGGCAGCTTTTTCCTCGATTCCTGCCACTTGGGGAATTTTCAGCTCGTTGCCCTTATACTGCTCTACCCGGTCGAAAACATGGGCGAAGCAGGTGCTGGCCATGACGGTGAGACCAAGGACAAGGCCGGCGATGAGTTTCTTTTTCATATAATATTACCTCCGCTTCATCTGATTTCAAATTCGGCAGTGCAGCCGCCCAGGGTCAGACAATACTTTCCCGGCTCCAGCCTTTTTTCGAGAGTCCATCTATAGTCGTCGCTGTATCGGGGCGGGAGCTTGACGGTATCTTTCGTATCCTTAAGAAAAAGTATCTTTTCCGGGTCATCCGATGGGGTAATCAGTGCGCGGAGAGATACGGTTTTCTCTTCATCAAAACCGTTTCCGATTGATATTTGCAGGGTCTTGTTTTTGTAGCCGACGACTTTGATTCCGACAGCATCTTTCACCACAGCGTTTCTCGTGGGCATATTGCCCTGCTCGTCCTTTTCCAGCAGGAGCCCCGGCAGCAGCTGGCCGTTTTTGCAGGCCGCAGCCACGCAGTCGCTGATGTCCCGCAGTGCCTGATAGCTGTCACGGGATATGTCCTGAGTAGAGCTGAAGTGAACATGTCGGTTCTCAAAGGAGAAGGAGTAGCTGCTGGTAGCACCGTCCAGCACTATGAATTTGGAGGCGGAGGCTTTTTCGCAGCGAACAAGCTTATTACTGTTGAAGATAGTCTTTATGTCATCGAGGACAGAGATCGGTACGAGGTATTCCTTCACGGCGATCGCTTCATGGTGCCAGCTGGCATCCTCATAGCAGACCATGGCGGTCTGCTCGTCTATGATGCGGACGGACATAGCATGGAAGCTGCCCTGCATATCGCCGCCGCGGGTAAAGGACACGCCCTTCAGCGGGGAATCAATGACTGATTTACCGAACAGGCTGAAGGCTGAGCCGATACCGGAGTCAAATAATGCGGAAAGTCCGGCGGCACACAGCAGAACTCCCAGTATAATTTTCTTGTTCATCCTCGTCCTCCTTTTCGTTAACGGTGTTCAATCAATGCACAAGCTCCTGCCACTTGTCCCGGACAACATCATACTCCAGCACATTGCCGCTGGCACTGACCTGATAGGTACCTCTCGTGACAACATGGTCGGGATGATGCTCGAGTACTCTGATGATATAGGTCTCTGCCATATCATTCCCATCAACAGTCATAGCTGCCCCCGGCAGCTTGTCGCGATACTCGGGAAGACTGTTCAGAGTTTTGCCCAAAACATACATGGCGGCTTCACGGCTCATCATGGGGTACTCTCTGGAGACAGTGTATTCTCCGTCTATATCCGAGCAGGGGCCGTCACCGGTGCGGGGCCACTCAAGACGCAGACCGGATTCCATGCGGTGATAGACATTTATTTCGTAGTCTACATCTTCAACCTTGCTCATCAGTATTTTACCACGGTTGTCCAGCTTCTGAATAACATGACGCCTGACATTGAGAGTAAATTTGTTGCTGCTGTCACGCGTGAGATCACCTATCATCCAGCATTTCTTTACACTGCCGTCCATGCCGCTTTCTTCACGGGAGATTACCTCGCCCCAGCTGTTAATCTGATTAGCGGAATTGTACACATTGGCGCTTCTGGTAAAGAATTCATCCCGGAAAATGTGAGCATAGCTGCCCCGCAGGACAGAATCGTACTCAAAGGCCTTTGCTTCGGCAAAACCAGTGGCCGCCATGCAGAAACAACCGGCGGAGAAAAGCGCGCCGAGGAGCAGCCCCTTGGTAAGCTTATAAAATTTCATATCAATCCCTCTAAAGCTGAACTGTTAAATAAATAGTGCAAAAGCGGCCAGTACCAGACCGCAGACGAAGGAGCCGAACATGGCAGAACGGTTGGAGCTTCGCATCTCGCGCTTCAGCTCCTGCAGGTCATTTATCCGGTAATCAAAGAAGAGAGCGCCTTCCTGCCGCAGCAGCTTGCCGTCCTTTTGCAGACCGATGACGGTAAATTCCGGCAGGTCATCAGACCACTTAAAGGCCTTGTAATAGATGCGGATATCACCGATCCGGCTGTCCCGCTTGCCCAGACTGGGCTGCTCAAGAATGGAATTATCCTCGGAGCGGTGACTGCGGTAGTAGCTGTTGTCAAGATTTCTGAAGTGCTCCGGGAGCTTACCGGACGGCAGCTTTTTGACGCCTACCATCTTGTGATCATAGTAATCCTTGAAGTCAACGTATTGGCGGTAGCTCAGGGCTTTGACAAAGTCGCTGTCAATCTTGAGATTACCGTCTCCCATGGTCAGGTCGCAGGCAAAATCCTTCGTCCTGGGAATGCCTTCGGGGAAGGGAGGATTGTTATATCGGTGCTTGTATTTGTCATCAAAGGAGGGATGGCTGTTTTTATCCCATCCTTTTTTGGCAGTTCTGACCTTCTCGTCGTTACTGCTGGGGATGTACTGAAACATTTCTGTATGACGCTGAAGAATAGGGGATTTAATTTTTACGCCCAGCTCCGGGTCTTCTGTGATGGTCCCTTTATAGGTGAGCTTGCCGCGCATCATGACCAGCTTACCCTCATTTTCCGGGTGGACATTGTAATCCACAGCTTCAACGATGGACTCTGCCTGTTTGCTTGTATTGGTAAACAGGCAAACACCGGAATAACCAAAACAAAGAACGGACAGGACGGCACAAATTGCCTTACCGATTAAGCCAAACATCTGCAAACCTTCCCATAGGTATCGCCCCAATTATTGATAGGAAAAAAACCAGGACGAAAACATCCTGGTTTTTATTATATTACTTAACTTCCTTGATGACGATGGTCTTTCCGTCCGGCATTTCCGGAGACATTACATACTTTTCAAATCTCCATCTCTTGACAGCGCTGGTGTCCTTGTCAACGGTAATTCTGATGTGGTAGGCCTCCTGAGCATATACTTCCTTGCCCTTGGAGTTCTTGAACTTGTTCTTGGGGTCGTGATTCTCGCCCTTTGCGTGGAACCAGAGGTCGCGAACATTGCGCTGGTCTCCGGAGCTGATCTTGGAGTCGTTCAGGAGCTTGCCCTTCTCGGAGGGATGGAGAGTCATCTGAGCGAAGCATTCATCAACAATTTTCTGAATCTCCGGGGTCATCTTCGGAGTATCAGCCTCGGTCTTGATGTAGCTGGGGTAACGCCAGTTGGCATTAGCCGGAGCCTTTACGGCAGGAGCATTGGAGACGGGTTTCTTCTCGGCAGGCTTCTGAGAGCTGGAGGAAGCAGCCGGCTTCTTGGTGTCAGCGACCTTCTTGTCATCTCCGCAGCCGGCGGAGAGAGCCATGGCAGCAACTAAACCGCCAACAACGAATAGTTTTCCGAATTTGTTCATCATCAATACCTCACTCTAGTTTTATAAAACAAAATATATGATAGAGATGTATAATAATATTTGTCTAAATGGTACTGTTATTATGGTATAAATACAATGGGACTTATATCCCGAACGGTGTGAGAGGATGGTTTGAGTTTCTATATTATTTGTAAAAAAGAGCGCTAAATCTTTTCCTGGAACGGAAGGATTTAGCGCTCTTTTTTATTCTTCTTTGGAAGGGCTTCCATAAGTGATATGAGCAGGTCAATGTGTTCCGGGGACAATTCCTGCAAAAGTTTTGTGGCGTGCTGCAAATTCTTCGGAGGAGGGGATGCATGGTCGAAGAAGTCCTGCGGCGATATACCGAAATATTCACAAATATAAAAGAAGGCTTGCATGGAAGGGAAATTGATTTTGTTTTCAATGCGATTTATATAGCTGGCATTCTGCCCGATGGAGAGACTCAGGTCTCGTGCGGACATCTTGCGCTCCATTCGCAGGGCGGCTAATCGCTCGGCGAAAAAGTCTTCATACACGGAAATCACCTCACCAGCTATTATAAGGCAATTGAGTTTATTGTTAGGATGTATGATGTCATATATAAACTTGCAATGAGATGTTAAAAGTCGTATAATCTCCCATATAGGATTTTATATAACTTATTCCGCGCGTTTTTTTGTGAATCTAAGATTTTTTACATCGTGCCCGAGGCTTGTCGTATGAAAATTGATAGTTTTGGGCGACTTGCTATGCCGTTACTGTGGTTTGGTGGTGAATTATTTGGCATACAAACATATCCGTGAGCTGCGGGAATCGAAACAGCTGACGCAACAGGAGATTGCGAAAATTCTTAATGTGACTCAAGTTTGCTACTCTCGCTATGAACTGGGGCAGCGGGATATACCGACGAAAACCTTAATCAAGCTTGCCGACTTCCACAATACGACCATAGATTATCTTCTCGATCGTACAGCAAAACAATCTGCCTTATAAGGAATAAGCTAATGTATAACGGATCAATTAAGCCATTTGAAAAGAAAGTATGGCTCTCTAGCCCCACTATGCACGGGCCAGAGATGGAATATATAAAAGAAGCCTACGAAACCAACTGGATGTCTACTGTTGGAGCCAACATCAATGAAGTAGAGAGTATCGCAGCAGAAAAGGCTGGGGTGAAATATGCAGTAGCACTCTCCTGCTGTACGGCAGCCTTGCACCTTTGTGTCAAGCTGGCCGGAGAAAAGCTCTACGGGAAGCCACCCATTAGTCACGGCGCAGTGGAAGGCAAGAGAGTCTTCTGCTCCGATATGACCTTCGATGCCACGCTAAATCCTGTTGTATACGAAGGCGGAATACCGATATTCATTGACACCGAATATGACAGCTGGAACATGGATCCAAAGGCCTTAGAAAAAGCCTTTGAAATCTACCCTGATGTAAAGCTCGTTGTATGTGCAGAACTCTACGGCTTTAGTGGAGACATCAAGCAGATAAAAGAAATCTGCGAACGTCATGGAGCACTCCTGATAGAAGATGCCGCAGAAGCAATGGGCGCTACCTGGGAAGGACAGCAATGCGGCTCCTTCGGTGACTATGCAGCCATATCCTATAACGGCAACAAAATCATAACCGGCAGCTCCGGCGGCTGCCTGCTGACAAACAGCCTTGAAGATGCAAATCAGGCTCGTAAGTGGGCTACCCAGTCTAGAGAAGATGCCCCTTGGTATCAGCATGAAGAAGTAGGCTACAACTACCGCATGAGCAATGTCATTGCCGGTGTAGTCCGCGGACAATACCCATATCTGGAAGAGCATATTGCGCAAAAGAAAGCAATCTACGAAAGATATAGGGAAGGTCTAAAAGGCCTGCCTGTAAAGATGAACCCCTTCGATGAAACGAAATGCAAACCAAACTACTGGCTTAGTGCGTTGATTATTGACGAAGAAGCAATGTGTAAACAAGTCCGGGGAGAACAGGACGTAGCCTACATACCGGAACCCGGTAAAAGCTGCCCTTCAGAAATACTGGAAGCACTGGCAGGAATCAACGCAGAGGGAAGACCAATCTGGAAACCAATGCACCTGCAGCCAATGTATCGCATGAACCCCTTTATTGGAAGGACTGGAAACCTGCGGGCAAAAACAAATGCCTACATCTCAGGGAAAACTCGAGACGTAGGCATGGATATCTTTTCTCGTGGGGTGTGCCTGCCCTCAGATAACAAGATGACAGAGGAAGAGCAGAATATCGTAATCGAAGTGATAAAGAACTGCTTCAGGTAAAAAGATGTATCGTAAATTTTTCAAGAGGATATTTGATGTTATATCCTCCGGAATAGCATTGATACTATTATCTCCCATTCTTCTTTATGTGGCGTGGCTTGTCAAAACAAGACTTGGTTCGCCGGTGATATTTTCGCAGATAAGACCTGGTAAAGATGGCAAGCTGTTCAAAATGTACAAGTTTCGTAGCATGACAGAAGAGCGGGATAAAGATGGGAATCTGTTGCCTGATGAAATACGCTTGACTCCCTTTGGGAAAAAGCTGCGAGCTACATCAATGGATGAATTACCAGAGCTGATAAATATTCTAAAGGGAGATATGAGTGTAGTTGGCCCAAGACCTCAACTGGTAAGGGATATGGTGTTCTTCACGGAAGAAGAGATACAAAGACAGAGTGTTTATCCAGGGCTTACAGGTCTTGCTCAAATCTGTGGCAGGAACAATATAACTTGGAAGGAAAAATTCGCATACGATCTGCAATATATAAAGAATATAAATTTTTTGGAAGATATGCGGATTATCTATCACACCGTATTCAAGGTCAGCGCGCAAGAAGACATCGCTACTGACGGCATGGAAACTGCTGAGGATTATGGGGACTGGTTGTTATACAAAGGGGATATAACAAAAGCTGAATATGATGTAAAGCAAGAGATGGCAACTTTGCTTTTGCAAAGATTTATATAGCTGTTTTTCATAATACAAACTTAAAGGAAGTAGCCCATCATGAACATTTTATATGTCAATCATTATGCGGGCTCGTTGAGCTTAGGGATGGAATTTAGGCCATATTATCTTGCTCGGGAGTGGGTGAAGGCAGGACATCGAGTTAGAATTATAGGCGCTAGCTTTTCACATCTTAGAGTTAAACAGCCTATGGTGAGTAAGGATTTTGAGATACAAAGAATTGATGGTATTGAGTATCAATGGGTGAAAACCTGCAGCTATGGTCATAATGGGGTAGCTAGGGCAATATCAATGTTTCAGTTTTGTGGAAAGCTTTTGTGGCACGCTGAAGAAATAGCAGAGGAATTTTGCCCAGATGTAGTTATTGGGTCATCTACATATACCTTTGATACATATCCGTGCCAAAGGATAAGAAATTTTAGTAATAAACTAAAAAAGTCAAGTAAATCTGATGATAAAGCGTTAAATAACCGAAAAGCTTCGCCACATTGTCTATATATTCACGAAAATCATGATATTTGGCCTTTAACACTTACTTCAATCGGTGGAATGAATCCGCGACATCCATTTTGCTTGTTGAATGAGGCTGGGCTTAAATCGGCTTTAAAGCAAGCAGATGAGGTTGTGTGCGTGCTTCCTTTTGCTTATGAATATTTTAAGGAATTCGGGTTTACCGATATGAAGCGGTTTCATCATATTCCTAACGGTGTTGCATTGGAAGATTGGGAGCACCCTGAGACACTACCGGAAGAGCACAAAAAAATATTTGTTAAGCTGCAGGGGAAATTTGTTGTTTTATATGTGGGCGGACACGCACTTTCTAATAGATTAGAACTGTTAATAGAAGTAGCCGAAAAACTTCGTGACCATAAGGAGATTGCCTTCGTTTTAGTAGGAAATGGAGTGGAGAAAGATAAGCTTATGAGCATTGCAGCAGAAAAAGATTGTTCGAATGTTTATTTTCTTCCTGCAGTGAATAAAAAAGCGGTACCAACGCTTCTTTCATATGGTAGTGTCCTCTATGTAGGAGCTGAAGCTTCACCGATTACACAGTACGGTGCAGGACTTAATAAAGTTTATGACTATATGATGGCGTCAAAGCCTGTTTTATACGCTGTTTCATCACCAAATCAAGAAGTGGCTGATGCAGGATGTGGATGGGTAAGTCCTTCTGATGATGCAGAGTTGATTTATGAAAATATATTACAGGCAACAGAACTATCTTGTGAAGAATTAAGAGTTATTGGAAATCGCGGTCGTGAATGGGTATTAAATAACTGCGAATATAAGGCTTTAGCTAATAAATTTATTTCGTTAATCTGCGGCAAATAGATAAGCCGCGGCATATTTTGATTAGCTTTATGCTATAAAACATAAAGCAGACGTAATGAAAATGTAATTGTAATGAAAAGGAAAAAATAACTATGAAATATGCACTCATTGGCTGCGGGCGTATAGCAGTCAACCATCTCATAGCCGTAGACAATAACAAACTGGATATTGTAGCAGTCTGTGATATCATGCCGGAAAAGATGGAGCAGATACTGGCTAAGCATGGCTGGGAAAACAGAGAAGACATAAAGCGATATATAGACTACAAGGAGATGCTCAGAGCAGAAAAGCCTGAGCTTGTTTCCATTGCCACAGAGAGTGGTATCCATGCAGAAATCGCCCTTTTTTGCATTGAAAACGGCGTGAATGTCATTATCGAAAAGCCTATGGCTATGAACATGGCCGATGCCGAAAAGATAATGGCTCTTGCTAAAGAGAAAGGTGTCAAGGTAGCAGCCTGCCACCAGAATCGCTTTAACATCGCAGTGCAGAAAATGCGGGGAGCCTTGGAGGCCGGTCGCTTCGGCAGACTGTCTCACGGCTCTATCCATGTACGCTGGAACAGAAATGAGGGCTACTACAACCAAGCAAAGTGGCGTGGTACCTGGGCACAGGATGGCGGTGCGTTGATGAATCAGTGCATTCATGGCATAGATTTGCTCCGATGGATGATGGGCGAGGA
>JAUNIB010000012.1 GCA_030523645.1 Selenomonadaceae bacterium | reverse complement strand
AAATCGAAAACAGCCCCGGGACTCACTGAGAATATCAATGAGCCCCGGGGCTGTTTTGATGGGGATACCGTTATTGCATTTTAGGAAAATGAGCGTTTTGCCATCTGACGGGATGAACTGCGGAGCCCCGGTTTTGCACATGAGAGGTCTTTGCATAGACATACGAGCAATGCAGCAGGAACACAGTTATGCCGTGCTTTGCGTTATCGCTTTTTCTTTCCTTTCGTTCCCGATGGGTGCCTTTGTGTCAGGGTTGTAGACACTCAGCATCCCTAGCTGCTGAGCATCATCCGATACATCAGCACCCACCAGGGAGAAGAGTTCTTCTTCGCTCACGCCAAAGTGGTGAAGCAGCGAAGCTGATACCTTCTAGGGCAGATATCAGCCTCACTGCCGCGTTCCGACGCTTGCAGCCGATTTGCTCTTCTCACTGGCGATATGGCTTATGTGTGATGTTTTGAAATAGTAAAGGAATAAATTTTAGAAATATTTTGTCGATAGCAGATAGATTGAACATTGGGGGGATGAGATGTAATGTCAGTCGGAGAGAACTTGATATCTTGACATCTTTTAGCCAAAAGGCTATAAAAGAGATGGTAAATGTAATTGTTGCCAGCTTGGCTAGACATAACGAATTGATTGTGGAAGGAGTGAAGAGCGTCATGGGCGGAAAGATTCTTAATTATGAGGCAAAGGATATCTTGAACAGAGGCCGTCAGGAAGGCATTCAGGAAGGCCGCATTTCGTTGCTTTATTCATTGGTTAAGGATGGCGTTCTTTCACTGGCAGATGCAGCAAAGTGTGCGGGTGTCTCTGAACAGTAATTCAGTAAATGTATGATGCAAAACGCATAACCGTTAAATCTTACGATGGTTCTATCAATATGCAAGAATGCTAAAAAGGAAAACAATTCAAATGCGTTACTTATCAGAAGCCCTGTGTTCACACTGAGGACTTTGTAGAAGATGTAGGGCATGTGTTTTCGGGAAGAAAAATTAAAAATAGATAAGAATTTCTATGGCGTTTCCTGATGGGGGACGCCCTTTTGTAATAAAACGCCGCCAGAACAAATCTGACGGCAAGAATAAAAAGTGTGCAATTGAATATGAATAAAGGTGATTGGTAGGAGCTTGGGCTAAGATGTATCTACCCTGGTTTATTGCGTTCTTTCTGCTTGAAAACTAATGTAAAAGGTGATATTATAAAGACAACGAAGGTTGCTGACTGCCTCGTCAGCTCCCTGGAAAATCGTAGAGAAGCCGGCTAGTGCGAATAGCCGGCTTCGTTGCATTTATGTGAAAAGACTTACTTCGTCACATTAAAGTACACTGTGGCGCATAGTGTCAGAATAGCAATCAAAATTGACAGCTTTTCGTACAAGCTCATGCGACCACCCCCTTTTGGGGAACCGACTGTCAGCAATCTTTCGTTGCTATGGAAATTATAGCACGTTGATTTTGTTTATGCAACAAGGACGGTCATAAAGTCCTTTTGAAACGGCGACTATAATTATGGATAGTCTGTTTTGTTTAATATGATTTGGTTTACTCTGATCTGTTTTAATTTGAACAGTTGGCTGATAGGGCTAGGTATTTAAAGAAGATGATGAGTTCACTTTTGGCGGACGAACCTGTACCGTAATAAGGTATGCAGTAAGGCTTGGATATTTGACACATAATCTGCCCTGATGTATTATAACTAAGCTGTAGTATTTATAATCGACCGGTTATGTATACCAATGTGTGATGATAACTGACCACCATGTAACCTCATGTTTCCGGCAGATTTATTGCTGAAGCCACTGCAAAGGAGTATGCCATCGTGAATATAGACCTGGACAGCTTTGCCACAAACCCCTGGCCCTATGTGGAAAAGTATTTGATAAAGACGAAGTCTGCCTATACGAAGGATACCTACAGGGCGAATATCAACGCCTATATCGACTGGTGTGTAAGCACCGGGCATTCTTCTCTCAAGGCGACGGAGTATGTGGTTCGTCTCTATCTTGGCGAATTGCTGGAGGACAGGAATTATGCCGCTTCCTCGGTCAAGCTGAAGCTCATGTCTATCAGGCTGCTGTACAAGGTGATGAAGTCTCTTGGCCTCCGCAAGGATGACCCTACTGCCGATATAAAAATCCATGTCGACGCCGGACAGCAGATCCCCTACAAGTATCTTACCGTCAATCAGCTGCAGGAACTTCTCGCCGCGGCGGGCCGTGGCTCCTGGCCGGAGCGTGACACGGCAATCATCTACCTTATGGGGGTTGAAGGACTGCGTGCCACGGAGATACTGCGGATAAACCGCTCGGATATAAACTGGGAAGAAGGCTCCGTAAAGGTAAAAGGCAAAAACCGTGAGGAGGTCATGCTGTTCAGCCCGGAGACCATGACTGTTCTTCAGCGTTACGAAAATTACCTTATAGATTTGGACTATGAGGGAAATCCATTCATTATTTCCTTCGCTCACACCCATCTCTACAATCCGCTCACGCGCATCGGACTATCGCGAGTCGTGGAAGGGCACATGGAATCAATCGGACTCCGCGTGAAAGGTGCGTCCTGCAAGCTGCTTCGGGACAGCTGCGGAACCATCCTCTATCAGAAGTATAATGACATCGGGCTGGTGGGGAAGGTCCTGCGCCACAGAAATATAAACTACACAGAAAAATATCGTACCGCCGGCCGAGAGGTAAAGCGATTTACTACCGGTCTGCTGGACTAAAAAAGCCGCAGATAATGCAGAGTTTTCAAGACTCGGATTATCTGCGGCTTAATATTTATGTTCAGGCAAAGCGGCTTTCCAGTACGCCTATGCCCTCTATTTCTACAGTGACTGCATCACCGGCCTTCAGCCACACTCTGGCGGATTCCTCTTTGCCGAGGATTACCCCGGAGGGAGTGCCGGTGAAAATCAGGTCGCCTTTTTTCAGTGTAATAAGCGCGGAAAGATAGCTGATGATTTCAGCACAGGAATAAATCATCTTGCAGGTGTTGGAATTCTGGGCAAGTTCACCATTTACCCGGCTGGAAATAGCCAGATTTCCCGGATTAAGACAATCTGCCGTAACGATATACGGGCCGACAGGAGCAAAGTCATCACAGGCCTTGCCCATAGTCCACTGAGTAGAGGCGAACTGCATGTCTCTGGCGCTGACATCGTTACCGGCGGTATAGCCGGCTGCATAGTCGAGGGCATTTTCCTTATTGACATTTTTGCATTCTTTGCCGATGACGATGACCAGTTCTGCTTCGTAGTCCACCTGCTTTGCTTTCTCAGGTATATGGACAGTACCACCGTGACCGACCAGACCATTGGCGAACTTGCAAAACACCGGCGGGAATCCCGGTCTTGTTTCCAGCTTTGTCTCATTTATATGCTCATCGTAATTCAGGCCGATGCAGAGAATTTTCTCCGGGTGAGTAACAACTGGGGCGAATTTTATATTTTCCTGCTTCAAAGGAACAGTTACTTCCTTCGCCAGCAAGTCCTTCAGGGCAGCATCGTCAAGACCAAGCAAATCCTCCATTTTAACAGTGGAGGGCAGGGCAACATGGCCATTCTCCGTTACAGCACCGACTCTGATGTCGTTGCTCATTCCGTGGTATTGAAACAGCTTCATGGCAAAACCTCATTTTCACGCCGCAATGTCTACATTCATGCCGCGATATTTGTTTACTCCGTCTGATTCCTTCAAATCCTTCTGATAAGGATTGTCCTCATTATAGTACTTTATCTGAGTCTCAGTCTCTCCGCCGGACACGAAGGTACGGCCACACTCCGGGCAGACATCCGTTTTTATCCGCACGCTGGCCCGCTCAACCACGCCGTTGTTGTCATTGGCCTTCTGATAGGCATTGGCAACATGCTGGCGCTCATGGGCCATGACTGTACCGGCTGCTGCCTCCGGGGAGATATGACCGGGTGACTTGAAGGAGACATCCATCTCATTGGAGCCGTCCTGATACTTTCGGTTTTTGCAGGTCTCGCATTCCGCCGGTGATGACTTCTTGCCCGGCTTTTTCTGATGGTCGGGGTCATTCTCCAGCGGCGTACCGGCCGCCTGATTGTCTACCTCTCGGCCTTGAGTATAGTAAGCACCCTGATTGTAATAGCTGCCTCCCACAGCCCCGCCGATAACCATTGCCATATTTTCACCTTACTTCCTGCATCAATTCTTTGACTTCACTTGTCCTAATTATAATGCACACCTTCAGCAAATTGCAAGGCAATTTCACCGCATTCCTCCTGGCAAAGAGGCAGAGAAATCAAAAAGCGCCACAGTCCTTCAACGGGTTGACACCCGCCTCCGGTCATCGGCGCTTTTTTGCTTAGTATTCCTTCTACCAAAAAGGTCATGCTAAGCCCTAGTATTCAGTATGATAGCGATTACAACATTGTCTGTCAAGTCCTATTGTCTTTTCTCCGGCAGTCATTTGCCAGCCGAAAGTCGGATTTGTTTTTTCCCATCGTTTTGCCAAGCGGGCAATAGGGGACAGTGATACCATATTAGTGTATTTCGTTGTAGGCCCGGAAGAGTTCATCCTTTGCGAGAACAAAGCATTTCATAATGTCATCTGAAAACTTGCCGCACTCGCCGTCAACTATCATCTTGTGGGCTTTTTCCAGTTCGAATTTATCCTTATAGACACGCTTTGAGGTCAGCGCATCGAAGCAATCGGCAACAGCTACCGCATGCGCCCAGACAGGAATTTCCTCGCCTTTTAGTCCGTCGGGATATCCTTTTCCGTCTGCCTTTTCATGATGCCAGCGGCAAATTTCGTAGCAGCAGCGATAAAAATTCAAACCTTCTGAGTCATCTTCATCAGTGTCCATCTTAAAGCATTCCAGAATAGCACATCCTATAACGGAATGATTCTTCATTACTTCAAATTCTTCAGGAGTGAGCCGGCTCGGTTTGTTGAGAATTTCATCAGGGATACCGATTTTTCCAACGTCATGAAGTGCCGAGGACATAGCTATGAGGTCAATCATTTCTTTTGTAAGGCTATACTGCGGGCATTCTTCTTTCATGTGGTTAAGAAGGATTTCCGTATAGCTGCTTACTCTCTTGATGTGCAGACCGGATTCCAGGCTTCTGAACTCTACTACGGATCCAAGTGCGTTGACGATATATTCATTTATCTTCTTTAATTTTGCCCGGCTTTCTTTAAGGGCATTCGTCCTGGAGTCCAGCTCACTCTCCAAATCCCGACGATGTCTGTAAAGCTCAATAATATTTTTGGCACGGCGCAGAATAATTCTGGGCTCTAATGGTTTATAAACAAAGTCAGCAGCACCGTATTCATAGACATCAAGGGCCATATCAGCATCCGGCTCGCCGGTAACTATAATGACAGGAAGCGTTTCACGAAGTCCCTTGTCTGATATGTATTTCATAACATCCAACCCGTTTTTGTTGGGCATTATATAGTCAAGGAGTATCAGGGACAGCTGTTCTCCGCAGCTGTCAATAAGAGCTATTGCTTCCTCACCGTCAGCAGCCTCGAGAATGTTGTATTCTTCCTCAAATACAGAAGTCAGAAAGTTTCGGTTTATTTCTGAATCATCAACAATTAGTATAGTTTCCATTCACGGCACTTCCTTAGCTGAAAGATTATCTGAAAAACGATATTGGACTCTAAGGTAAGAATAAAATACTTTGTTAATCTTTATTGTAATATATATCCACTATAAGTTTCAACATTTTAGTTGTTTTTTCTAAAAGCATTTTTCGACCTGAATGATTTAGTGATAATGGTGCATCTTTCAGCTGAAAAAGAGAAAGCGGCATCTTGGACGAAGAATCCGGAACGAAAGTGTGCTTATTATGTGATAAACTTTTTTGAATTAAAAGTTCACATTTGTATAGCTTTTTGATACAATAGGCTCAAAGAATGGACACAATGGGAGTAGAGGAATGGCAAAGATTTTTATAACCGATGACTCACCCTTTATAAGAGAACTTATCTCTGCGCTGGTGGAGGAAACAGGGCACATATTCGAGACCGCTGCCTCAGGTGAGGAGCTGCTGCGCAGATACAATGAGGTGAAGCCGGATATCGTCATCCTTGATATCGTCATGATAGGGATGAATGGCCTTGATACGTTGGACAAGCTTATAGCGCTTGACCGCAATGCAAAGGTACTTATATGCTCCGCCTTTGCAACTCAGATAGATATTGAAAAAGAGGCACTGGGCCGAGGAGCCTATGCCGTCCTGCCAAAGCCGATATCTCTTCAGGAGCTGAAGGAAAAGATAGAGGAAGGTCTGAAGATTTGACATATAGAGAACTAAACAAAACGCGAATTTGATTCGTCTGCTAAGCTATAACCCAAAAGACTGCTGATGCCATTGGAACTTCGGGATATTTTTGATTCCCCCTGTGACCGGCCATCGAGTGGTCTTTCTTTATAGCTTTGAGTATCTATCAATAGTAAAATAGCCGTATAGGAGAATATTAAAGGAGGAAAAATCATGGGATTGTTTGATGCTTTTAATGCAGTGGTGGATACGGTAAAAACAACGGTCGAGGCCGGCAAGGAGATGTACCGGGTCCAGGAGCTGGTAAACGAAATTATGGAGAGTGCGGACAAATTTACGGATGAGTATACGCTGACCGAGGAAGATACGGTTCTGTACGATGCCTGGGTAGCTGTATACAATGAGTCCGTGGATGCCGAAGGTGACGAGAAGTCCAAGCTGGAGGATGAAGCTCTGAAGAAGGCGCTGGTCTTTATCCAAGAATATCAGGATTATGACGATGTATCGGATGAGATTAAAGCTAAATGTACCGAGGCCCTTGAAGGCTATACGAAGATCAAGGGTGATATCGCCGGGCTGTTCAATAAATACACGGACGATGAGGAAGCGCAGGAGAAAATCCGCAAGGCCGTGGACGAGTCGATGTAAATGATGGGTTTTTATCTTATTGATTGTCCAAACAGTAGGTCAATTAGTTCTGCAATTTTTAGTTTGTGAAAAATTAACTCATCTTCTTCTAAAAAAAAAAGCTGGAGTCTGTTGCTTAGGCAGATTCCAGCTTTTTGTTTTGATAATTAAATTTTGATTGAAGGGCAGGGCGATGAGACCTTGGTTGATAGTTTAATCAATATTGGTATACATAATTAATTGGTTTTGAATACTAAAGAGACAAGTCACACCTTTCCGTTCAAAGCCAGTCATACCTTATCCAAATTACAGTTGGCCCAGTCCTTTTATTATATGTAATTAACGGCTTTCCTGTGCTATAAAATCGTCTCATGCCATTCTTCGGCATGACTTCAACTATTACAAATATCAGATTAGCAGAAGTTGATAATAGCGACGGGTAAAGGATCAGCATAGATAAGCATTGTGTCATTACTGCAAATATACCAGCATGGAGGCCAGTTTATCACTTTTTGGATGCGGGAGCCTTTGGCAATCCCCCAACTTAAAAACTTCAGAATGACCGATAAAACCTGTAATCCAATGATGCTGTCAGCAGTTTTCACCTCTGCTGGCAGTGTTCTTTATTATTTATTCTTTATAACTCCTCATGCTTGTAATGCAGATGGTTTTACTTCTCCCCCCGCCATTACTTCCTATAATTTCTCACTATCGGAAGTTTTAACTATTTTTCTGATACTCTTTCAAAAAATTTTGCCATTTTCTCAGAATCTGCTGCTGATTTACCTCAGGGCCACTGCTTCCCGTATGGCCTTAATTCTTCTGTACATACCGGGATGATCATATTCCGTAATTTCAGTAAACGGATGCGGATTTACATTGATCAGTTCGTCGCTGCTCAGAGTCTTAAAAGTCTTTATCAGCTCCTCGCCATAGCCGTTCTTAACAGCTTCACGATCGGCCTCATATTCTTCACACCGTGATACGTATGCCATGTAAATTCCGTTAAGGAACAGAATCGGGCTAAGGAGATCACCATACACCATCATCAGCAGCACATAGTTGTTTTCGGAGATATTAAAGGAATCCCTTATCCACGCATTCAGCCACAGACACAGACCGGGGTTGGACAGAGTGTACGCCACCATCAGGAAATAACATCCGACAAGTCCGTACATAATGAAGTTCCTCAGATCCTTCCTGTGCTTCAGATGACCGATCTCATGGGAAAGAACCGCCAGCAGTTCGCCTTCTGCATTTCCCGTAATGAAGTTATCTGCTATGCCGAATTCCCTGTGCCAAAAGAGTTTCAGAAGGAACGCATTCTTCATGGTCGTTTTCTTCGACTCGTTGTAGACGTTTATCTCCTTTACCTTCTTTTCGCACCCTTCCTGCAGCATATTTATCTTATCCCTGAGCTCCCCCTCTTCCAAAGGAGTAAACACATACTGTTTCTTAAGAACAAAGTAGCTTATGAGCTTCGCAATGCATACAAAGCCGTACCCAACTGCAAACACTCCGGAACAAATAACCAGACTTGTAGTAAAGCCAACAGAGAAATTATCCGTCCACGCCGCAAAATGCTCACCCGCATATATTACGAGAAGCATAAAGACAACTGTTATAAACAGGTTGAGGGACTGTTGCAGGACTTCATCCTTTACAAACTCCTTCTTATCCTTTTTGTTGAGACCATATTTCTCCAAAATCCTAAATGTCCCCTCATAGGAAGACCATGTATCCGTGACCAAAGTAATGAGCCACATTATCCCGTAGGTAATAAAAAATGTTTTATAGGGATCCCCGTTACTCATTCTCTCTATATGTGAAAAGATTGGAGAAAAGAGGACTGCACAGTCAGCTGCAATATTAATAATCTTGAATTTATTACGAAGCTTCTTCCTGTCTGCAGTGTACTCCAGATACTTCTGATATCTGTCAGCATCATAGACATCCGCCACCTCTTCAGGCAGTGGCTTTTTCCTCTGAACATCTTCCATGTGCGTGAGGACCAGTCTGTATATCTGCTGAATCAGCATTGTTGCTATTATGAATACTTTTGCTGAAATCGTTTCCATTTTTCACTTCCTCCAGTCTGCGCTCTCTTTCAATATTGCATTCATTGATTTCTCTTGTGTACCAGTTCCCATACAGGAGCTTTAGGTTTCTGCTTTTTCTCCTCTCTCATCGCCTGCTGCAAATGGGTACACGCAACGGATATATTCTTTTCCCGCACCCAGCTTAGAATCATCATCTGCTCGTCAGGTTCCAAGATATGATTATATTTTCCCAGTGCCTGATAGATGGAAAAGCCGGCCTTGCTGTGTCTTACATCTATGCAGGCAACTGTCTTTCCCTCTATTGCCCCGGTAAATACCGACACTTCACCTTTTGCCGCAAGATCTGCATAAGACGCTACACAGTTATGAAGCGTGCTTCCAGTCTCCTGCAGCACATCAGTATTTCGGGCAAGGCTGATTATCATTTTGCCGGACACACCTTCAAGCGCGACCTGCTCTGGTTTAACAGCAAATAATCTGAATTTTCTCTTCAGGGCTGTGATAAATGCAGACAGTCTGTCGTGAACAGCCTTTGTCGGCTCGTTCACAATCATATCCCTCCGCAGTTCCGGGGTCAACTCATCATAATAAGACCGATACATTTTTAGTGCATCGTCAATAATCCTGCGCGCATCACCTGAAGAAGGATTGTATCTCCTTACCAGCCGCTCCATGGCAATCGCAGCCGCCCGTTCTCCCTTTTCCTCAAGTATTTTTGAGATATAGAACTTCCCATCTTTCTTGTAGAAATCACCCAGCAGACTGTAGATTCTGCTGTTTCCAAAAATATCGCCCGGTGTTTCTGCTTTTGCAGTTATGCCTATATCGTCGCCTCTGTAATAGTAGTCCGATATGATATTGACATCGGTAAAGCCAAGCTCCTTCATGGCAAAATGAACCAAAACCCCTGCAGGATTTCGTGTATATACCTTCCGCAGTCCCTTACTGGGTTTTAATCCGTATATCCTGCAAAGAAGGGGGAAATTGTTTGTGGCCGTCCTGGAAAATATACCTCTCCATCCATCCCCTGTCCCTCTCGGACTCATGAGTTCTTCCGGAGCGTCTTCTTCCTTCCTAAGTTCCCTCAATCTCTCGTAAAAAACCTCGTAGTCCGGTCTGGTCAAAGCACTGAACAGGCAGGGCAGATTCATGTCAAAAGGATACAACAGGTATGCCGCAATTCTGTCTTAGCCTTTAACATTGGTATATGTAGGTGCAATTCCGAATGGTCTGCGGTTTCTCTCTGAACGATACAGACATGCCCTGTAAAATGACATCCTTCCGCAGTAGTCAGTTCATTATCCTTTAGCGGGAACAGAGGTGTTTCGTATCTCTCATGATGCGGACACCAGATTAGATATTTTCTCTTTGATGCGCCGCTATATGAGAAAACTGCAAGAACATCGTTTAATTCAATTGGTTCTGTCGCCAGTTTACCCTCTGCTGTTTCCCAGCTTTTGGCATGGAAATTATAGGTGAACACAGAGCGGCGGCGAATCATTCCCCTTTGAGATTCATCATAAGGATCCGGAAGATAGTCAGGCATTATCTCCTCCTGTTCATCTTCATGCGATGAATCAGCGGTCTGTGTGTCTCTCATTTTTAAAATCTGTCCCAGTTTATCCAACACGCTCAAATTGTTCACCTCCTTCTTTATTCCCCTGTTGTTCTGCTTCCATCATACTCTATTTCAAGCCCTTTATTGGGACTCTGTACGAAAAAATATAGCTAAATGAAAAACCACCAGCCCATCGGTTCCATAGGGGTTCAATTCCCCAAGGAGGATAAGCTGGTGGTTTTCTTGTAATATCTGGCTTCTATGCATGCCACCTCCGACCGAGATGTCAAAATTATCTAAAAACCAGACACAATTGATTTTATTACACATTGCGAGGAATATCTCGAAAAAAGTTGCGAACTATAAAAATACTCAAAAATAAATGGTGTCTTCTTGACAATATGGTAAAAATACCATATTGTCTGTTTGAGGTGACGAAATGTCCGCTAACAGGTATGATGTTCTGCTATACGAGAAACCCAATGGAGCCTGCCCTGTCCAGGAGTTCCTTGACTCATTGGACAACAAAATGGCAGCTAAAATGTATGGCATGATTGAATTTTTGGAAGAAAACAGTCCTGCCTTGAGAATGCCATACAGCGAGCATTTTCAGGATGGAATTTTTGAACTCCGGGCTAAGGTCTCAAATAATATAACCCGTGTGTTATACTTCTTTTACGTTGACAAAAAGATAATCCTCCCAAACGGGTTTGTTAAAAAGACACAAAAGACGCCGAAAAATGAACTACGCACCGCAATTAAATACAGACAGGAATTTTGGGAAAGGGATGAATAACCCATGCGTTCTTTCAGAGACTCGCTTGCAACGCGTTTAAAGGATGAAGATTTCAGAAAAGAATATGAGAACATTCAACCGGAGATGGATATTATCCGGGCAATCATTGCTGCTCGTAAAGATCAAAATATTACCCAGGCAGACTTGGCAGCTCGCACAAAAATAAATCAGGCCGATATAAGCAAGCTTGAAAATGGCAGTAAAAATCCTTCCCTTAAAATGCTTAAAAGATTGGCCAAAGGCTTAAATATGGACTTGAAAATACAATTTGTTCCTCGAACCGCCTAAAGCCATTACACCATCCAAGGTCTTAAGAAATAAGAAAAACTTCCAAATGCTGCAAAAAAAGCAACCTCAATAAATCGTAAGGCATTATTCGGAATGATAATAATAAAATCAAACACTAAAGGAGGTTCAAGCCGTGCCGTGGCATAGCTTGAACCTCCTTTTAATTGGCACCGAACAGGAACAATTTTCTGTTATTTTCTAAATCCGTCCTTTCGGTATCCTCATAGTACACTCGTACACCATGATGAGCTTAACTCCTCCTGCTTATGTTCTTTGTCCAGCAAACAGCCTCATAGGGGCGGAGCTTGCCCCGCTTGGTGCCGTCGCAGCTGGAAAGAAGCAGCTTGGCATCAGTAACCAGCTCCTTGGGATAGCTTACGGTATCGCCGGTGAAATTAATCAGGACTATCGCCTGCGTGTTTTCATCGTTTCTCGTATAGGCAAAGATTGCCTCATTATCGGCCAGCAGCTCCTGATAGTCGCCGGCGATAAGCACGGGATTGGCCTTGCGAAGCGCGTGGAGCTTGTGATACCAGGACAGCACAGAGCCGGGATCAGCCGCTTCTGCTTCGGCATTGACGAGCATATAGTTGTCGTTGACGGCCAGCCAGGGCTTGCCGGTGGTGAAGCCGGCCTGCGCTTCGGTGTTCCACTGCATAGGAGTTCTGGCATTGTCACGGCTGTGCTTTTGCATTATCTTAATAGCGCCCTCATGACCGTGGCCATTATCAAGAGCCAGCTTGTATTGATTATGGGTAGACAGGTCGTTGAAGTCCTTGATAGAGGTCCAGGAGACATTGCTCATGCCCAGCTCTTCGCCCTGATAGAGGAAAGGTGTGCCTCTTAGGGTCATCAGGAGCATGCCCAAGGCCTTTGCTCCCTGGACAGTATCGGCTCCTTCATGCAGGAAGTTATTGACGGAGCGGGGCTGGTCATGGTTTTCAAAGAAGATAGGATACCAGCCGTCAGAAGCGGTATTGGCCTGACTGGCGGCAATAGCCTGCTTCAGTTCGGTCAGCTTCCAGGCCTTGGTCTTGTGCCAGACCTCACCGTCAGCGAATTTGACATTTACATGGCTGAACTCGAAAATCATATCAAAAACGCCATTCTTACCGACCCACTGGTGGAGCTGATCGGCAGCAACGCCATTGGCTTCGCCGACAGTAAAGATGTCCTTGCCTTCCTCGACTTCCTGCTTGAATTCGTGCAGGTAATCAAGAATACCGGGCGTATTGGCAGTTTCATTGTGGATAGGAGCAAAGCCGGTAGCTTTATCAATAGTGCCATTGGCAAAGGAGGCCGGCTTCTTGATGTAGGGAACAGCATCAATCCTAAAGCCGCCGACTCCCTTATCGAGCCAGAAGTTGGCTACATCGTAAATCGCCTTGCGTACCTTGGGATTTTCCCAGTTCAAATCAGGCTGGAAGGGAGCAAAGGTGTGCAGGTAGTATTGCTGGCGCTTCTCGGACCAGGTCCAGGCAGAGCCGCCAAAGATGCTGCCCCAGTTATTAGGCTCTTTGCCGTCAGGTGCAGCATCGCGCCAAATATACCAGTCACTGAATTCGCTGTCTTTGTCAGAGCTGGACTCCTTAAACCATTGACTTTCCTCGGAGGTATGGTTTACTACCAGATCCATAACGATTTTAATGCCGCGCTTGTCCGCTTCCTTGATGAGGTTTTCCATATCGTCCATAGTGCCGTACAGAGGGTTGATAGCACAGTAGTCTGCTACATCGTAGCCGTTGTCACCCATGGGAGAGGTATATATAGGAGTAAGCCAAATCGCGCCGACGCCCAGCTTTTGCAGATAATCAAGCTTGGCAGTGATGCCATTAAGGTCGCCAATACCGTTGCCGACAGTATCTAAAAAGCTGTTGGGATAGGCCTCGTAAACGACAGTCTTCTGCCACCATTTCAGATTATTGACGTCCTTCGCTTCATCCTTAGCAGCTGCAGAAGCAGATAAAGGAAGAGAGAAAAGGCAAGCGGCTAAGAGCATATTTCTCAGTATTTTTTTCATCTTCAAAAACTCCTTTGAGTAATCCCCTGCTCATTTTGTATCGTTTAATACGATCTCGGCTAAAAGCAGCAAATAAGCAGTAGTCACCATAAATCCGTATAAGACATCCGATGGACATCTTCTGATACCATCGTCCCTTTTCAAATATTTCTCCGGTACGGTTCATTCCAGGGGAATAATCTTATATCCCCCGTCTTCTTCCCGTTGAACCTTGCCGATACTTCTTATATGCATACCGGCAATAATCCGTCCGGATTCGGCAAGTCTTGAAAGCTAGAGTTCTCTCATTGCTGCTGCCCTTCCCTTGCCCGCTTCGTAGACGCTTGAAACTGCTGGATAAAGGAGCTGCAATGGCTCACACCGTGCAAAATGTCGCCTACGATTTTCAGAGAAGAGATTCAATCCGGTAATGTCAAGAGAAGAGATCGTCTGCGGTAATTACTGCCTGCAGATTACTTGCATACGAGCTGTTTCCCACGGCATAGGTTGTGACCAATACCGGGTGAATAGAATACTTTGTCTCTGTCTTAATCTTAAAATCTGATATTTTCCTCCTGAGGCTGCTGTCGAATGCTGAATCAACGACATATCCGGTGTCTGAATACTTCATCTCACAGACATTTATAATCTGATCTTTTCTTGCAATTAAAAGGTCTATTTGCGAGCCCATTACTCCCTTATCCGGGTCGGCACTGCATTGCCATGCATTTACCTCCGTATGTACTCCCGCAATTCCCAGCGCAGCCTTTATCTGTGCTGTATGCTCCAGGCAGATTCTCTCAAAAGCGAGCCCGCTCCACGCCTTTATCCTGGGAGAGCTGCTTTGGGTAGACCAGAAATTGTCATCAGAAGGGTTCCCCCTTAAGAACTTAAAATAGAATAACGTAAAATTATCTATTAACTGGTATAAACAATTCCGGCTCTTGTAGCCATAAGGAATGTATTTCCTGATAAAGCCACAGTTTTCTAATTCATCAAGTTTCCGTGTCAAACTTCCGGAGCCGGGGATAGCTGTTATCCTTATGATTTCGTCCCTCGATATTCCCTTGTTCACCGAGCTAAGCGCCTCGATTATTTTTATATACTGCTCCGGTCTGTCAAACAAAGCCTTGTAGAGGTTATCATATTCATTTTTTAGAGGAGCGCTCTGACTGAAAAACAAATCATCTATATTCTGTGACAGGCTTTTCCCTTTTTTTAGCAGACTCCAGTAGTACGGCACCCCACCCATGACCATGTAGCACTGCAAAATCTGATGCCTGTTTAAGATGATATTTTTGGAAACAACGTATTCCTCACATTCTTTTAGCGTAAACGGTTTTAGAAAGATCTGCCCGGTTAGTCGATTATGCAGTCCCCCTTTTGCATTTACAATATTATTGACCATCCAATAAGTTGCAGATGCACAGACTATCAATATTACATCCTTCTCTTTTCGCGCAGATACCCATCCGTTCCAGAAGCTTTCCAATGCCGATACCATCTCGCTGCCTCTGGTATCCATCCATGACAACTCGTCTATAAAAATGACTTTCTTTTTCTCAGGCGACCGCTTAATAACCTCCTTAAGAGCATTAAAAGCTTCATTCCATGAAGAAAGTTTTTTTCCGGTCTGGTATCCAGCCTCTGCCAAAGACTCTCTAAATTTATCTAACTGTGCCTGTTTCTGCCTGTTAGTTCTTATTGAGTTATTGCTTACTCCTGTATGCTGAAAGGTGAAATTATAATTGAAACTCTCCCGTACAAGATATGTTTTGCCAATGCGCCGTCTCCCAAAAACAGCAACGAATTGAGCTTCCTCTTCTTCGATAAGGGATTGAAGCAGTTTCTTTTCCTGTATTCTTCCAATCATAGCGTCCTCCGCAAACGCTCCATAAGTTATAAATTTTCTTACTTATGGAAATTTTATTGACATTATACGCGATATCGCCCCCATTATCAACATAAACCTTCCACAAGTGCTCAGGTTTTGTACTTGTGGAAGGTTTGTGATGTTTTAGCCTTTTCCTGAACCTCGGATTTTTTACACAGGAAGAGACGCATGGCTACAATCAGGATAATCCTGACAGTATTTTCTTCCGTCATCATGCATGATATACTTCTGAAAAAGACTAAAACAAGGAGCAGCCTAATGTGGAATAATCAGTTTGCCGGTAAGGCGGCAATCGTCACCGGCGGAGCCAATGGTATAGGAAAAACTATCGCGGAAGAATTCCGCCGAAACGGGGCGGAGGTTTTTGTCATTGACAAAGCGCCGGGAGGGTTGGCAATACGATGGATATTGCCAATATGGTACTCTATCTGTGCTCAGACATGGCCGGCTTCATCACCGGAGAAAATATCTGCATAGACGGCGGCATGACAAAGCAAATGATATACCACGGGGACTGCGGCTGGAGCCTGAACATCTGACTATTGCATATCATCTATCGTATTGTTATATTAGAAGAATCAGATTATTCTTTTTTGAAAAGTTTCTCCCCCAAGAGAGGAGCTGCCCATGGATATTCAGTTCGTTTGTGAAGTTTTAGGCACCGCAGCGTTTTCCGTATCGGGAGCACTTACTGCCGTTAAGCATAAGATGGACATTTTCGGCGTTATCGTTTTAGGCATCGTTACTGCCTTGGGCGGAGGACTGCTCAGAGATATTATTCTCAATATTTCGCCGCCTTCCCTGTTTGTGAACACGCTGTATCTTAATATTGCCGCTGTCTCGGCACTCTTAGTATTTCTCATTCTTGCGAAAACTAATAACCTCGCCGTTTTTATTACCGGGAAAACCTTCAACTGGCTTCTCAATATTACCGATGCTGTCGGTCTTGCCATGTTCACCGTCATCGGTGTTAATACAGCCATTGAAGCTCATCAGGGATATAACCCGGTCTTCTATATTTTCCTTGGCATGTTAACCGGCGTAGGCGGCGGCGTAATTCGCGACATTCTGGCGGGAACCATTCCAAAGATACTTAACAAGGATATTTATGCCGTGGCCTCTTTGACCGGTGCGGTACTGTATTATTATGCTCATCTTGTCATTGCTTCTGACTATATTCTATTCGCAGCTGCGAGCGCAGTAATAACAATCCGCATACTTGCTGAGTATTACCACTGGAACCTTCCCAAAGTACACGGAGCATGAAATCCTGAAGCCGTGGGAAAATATATAGATATCTGTGAAGAAGTTATCAGTACTAAGCAGGAAATAACAATCTAACGACGAATAAAATAACGCAAAGAACATTGGTACATCTTTGTTATGCAAGCAATTTTTGAAAGGGAGGATATATATGCGGGCATACAAAAAAACTCTGTCGTTCATGCTCATGCTGTGTATGGTTCTGTGCAGCTTCAGCATCGCTTTCGCGCAGGAGGCGGCTGACCTGATAGTGTATGGAACAATCTACACATCCAATCCTGATCAGGATGTCGCACAGGCTATGGCTGTAAAGGATGGTAAGTACATCTATGTAGGTGACAAGGCCGGCGCCAAGCCCTATATCGGCAGCAATACCAAGGTCATCAATCACAAAGCCGGTATGATTATGGCCGGCGCTACCGAGGCCCACGGACATTACATCATGCAGAGCATGGAACAGCTGATGGTCACTACCTCTGCCGACTCCTTAACCGAGCTGAAGGCTGACCTTGAAGCTTTTATTAAAAAGAATCCTGACCGGACTGCTTATGTTGGTGCCGGCTGGAACAGACAGAATGATTTGCAGCCTAATGCAGATATTAACTATTCAGCTGAACTGGATAAAATTTGTGCCGACAAGCCTGTTTTGCTTATGGATACTGACCATCATCAGGCTGTATGCAATACCAAAGCATTTACTCTCTGCTTTAGCGATAAAGGCGCCAGCCTGCAGGATAACGAAAAGGGACGGGAGGACACTGCCTCTATCCCGGGTGCTGTAATTCTGAGACTTCCTGACGGACAGGCTAACGGCTATGTCAGAGACCAGGCAGTTTTTGTAGCTTTACGCAAGCTGTCCAATGATTTAATCAATGAAAAAGATTATGACTTCGTAATGCAGGATATGCAGCGGGTTCTGTATAGTCAGGGTTATACTAATTATAATGACGGTCTGACCGATGGTGCGGGTATCAAAGTCATAGATGAACTGTTTAAGGCAGATAAAAATGGCACCCTGAAGGTCATCGTGCGTCCCAATATGAATATCCTGGCTATGGATATGCTGGATGATGAATCCCTGAATGCCTCTGTAGCTGCGGTTGAAAAGTACAATAAAAAAGAGGCTAAGCACATTCTGCCGTCCGGTATTAAGATTTTTGCTGATGGCGTAACGGAGACTCAGACCGGTGTTATTGATGTTCCTTACATCGGTACCGATTACTATGGTAATGCTGTCTTAACCGAGGAAGATATCTACCGGCTTGCGAAAGCTGCAAACGAAAAAGGCATCGGCATACATTCCCATTCTTACGGCAATGTAGCAGTAAACTATACCATCAACGCTTTTATCAGAGCACAGCAGGCTGTCAACAACGGCACCAGAAATACGATGGCTCATGTAATGAATGTCCTGCCTCAGGACTACAAGCGCATGGTCGATAATAATATTGCTATCGCGGAAAATATCAACTGGCATACGGCGATAACTGAAACTGCTCTGGAAGCTCAAAACTATCCGGGCGGTATCCCCAGAAGCATTTGGCTCACCAATTATCCTATCAATTCCCTTGTAAAGAATGGGGTAATCGTGGCTTCATCCACTGATGCACCCGCGGCTAATGGTCATCCCACGGATGTTTTCGGCATTATAGAAGTCGCTGTAAATCCAATCGCACTTCATTGGCTGGATAACAAACCTGAATTGGAAAAGGAGCAGCTGAGAGCGTTCGGCTATACAAAAGAAAAGCTGACCCTTGACGCAGTGTTGAATGCTGATGAATTTATCTCTGTCAAGGAAGCCCTGGATGTAATGACAATTAACGGCGCAAAGTTCATGGAAATTGACAAAGAGAGAGGCAGCATTGAAGTCGGAAAATATGCAGATTTCCTTTTAGTGGACAAAAATATATTGGTCTGCCCTGTGGATGAAATTCACAAGACAAAGATAAACAAGGTCTATTTCGAAGGCCAGCAGGTCTACTAATACAGAGTAAGTTTTAGGGTAAAAAAGCTGTGAAAAGAGCCTGGGAAAAAATGAATGCTCATTTTTCCCAGGCTCTTTAATTAGCGTCAAAAGATATTATCGAGAACATTCTCCTGCCTGCTCCTGCTTCGCCACAGCCTCCGGCAGCTTGGCCAGCCGATCGAGAGCTTCCTTCAGCACAGCCTTACCGCGGGCAAAATGCAGGCGGATAAGGTGGTTTACCGGCTCACGGAAGAAGCTGGAGCCGGGGACGGCGGCCACGCCTACATTCTTTATCATCCATACGCAGAAATCCAGGTCTGTCCAGCCCTTGAAGCAGGGGCGTTCCAAAAACTCTCTTATATCAACGAGGACGAAGTATGTACCAGCCGGCACATTGTGCTTGAGGCCTATTCTATCCAATCCTGCACAGAAGAAGTCACGCTTCGCGGTGTACATCTCCCGCAGGTCTTTGTAGTATTCGTCTCCCATAGTCAGCCCGGTCACCGCCGCCTCCTGCAGAGGTGCCGCCGCGCCCACTGTCAGGAAGTCATGTACCTTCCGGGCGGCCTCTATTACATTGGCCGGGCCTACGATATAGCCCAGCCGCCAGCCGGTGATGGAATAAGTCTTGGACAGGGAGTTGCAGGTCAGTACATGGTCGAACATCCCCGGCAAAGAAGCCGCATAGACATGCTCCGCCGGAGCATAGACCATGTGCTCATACACCTCATCCGTCACCACGAAGGCGTCATATTTCACTGCCAGCTCGCAGATATCCGTCAGTTCCTGCCGGGTGAATACCTTGCCGCAGGGATTGGATGGATTGCATACGATGATGGCTTTCGCCCCCGCTCGGAAGCCCTGCTCTACCAGCTGTAAATCGAAGCCGAAGTCCGGCGGTACCAGCGGGATATATATAGGCTCCGCTCCCGAGAGAATGGCATCTGCGCCGTAGTTCTCGTAGAAGGGAGAAAAGACCATGACCTTATCCCCCGGATTGCAGATAGTCATCATGGCGCACATCATGGCTTCTGTGCCGCCGCAGGTCACGACTATCTCCGTCTCCGGGTCTATCTCCCGGCCCATGAAGTGACCCTGCTTTTTCGCCAGAGCCGCCCGGAAATTCGGTGCGCCAAAGGTCACCGCATACTGATGCGGTCCATCGGCAGCCACCTGTGCCAGCCGCTCTCGCAGGGCGGCGGGCGGCGGGAAATCAGGGAATCCCTGCGACAGATTGATGGCATCGTATTGATTGCAGATTCTGGTCATTCTGCGGATTACTGAGTCTGTAAAAAGCTGAACTCGACTGCTGAGCTGCGGCATATTATTCTCTCCTTGTATCTTTCACTTACAGGCAGAAGCATATTTGTTCCTTGTGCCTCATTGTGTGGATTGCTTACTTCATACTTTATTGTACTATTTTCCCGCGATTTTTCCAATAAAAACCGTCACTGCACCGAGGATATACCGACAAATATTTTTTCTGACTGCAAGTTTTCTTCTATATACATTTGTCATTTTTTCATCAAAAGAGTATACTTTCAAAAGAGTTTAATTGATTGTGAGGTATTTCGCGTGGATATAGATTTTCACTTCGGTACAGTATATGTTCTCAGCCGCTGGGCAGGCTTCGGTTCCGGGAGCTCCAAGCTCATTGCCACCTCCTCCCAGTATGTAGACGACAACATCGACAACAGAGACGGCGACAAATCCAGCAGCCGTGACACAGGCTATGATATCGACCCTAACGGAAAAATAATCCGCTACAGCGGCCATGAGCTGTGGGACAATCTCTGGAGCAAGGACGGCAACGAAGAAATCTGGATACCCTATCACTTCCTGCCCGGCCTTATGGGAGAAACGGAAGAGGAAAAGCTCATCTGCAAAAAGCACAGCATCCTGTCCAAAGAACTGAAAAACCGCCTGTCCGGCATCAACTATCAGACTGACAGCAATTACTGTTTTAATCTTGGCGTCGGTCTTCATGTATTCGCTGATACCTGGGCCCATCAGGAGTTTTCGGGCGTACCCAGCCTGCAGAATATAGTCAAGGATTTAGCCGTTGACATCTTGAACAAAGACAATTGGTCAAGCATCTCCGAAGTCCTCGACCTGGCAAAAAGCACAGTCCTCAACCTTGCCTATGCGCCTTTGGGGCACGCCGCAGCCATCCACTGGCCTGACAAGCCCTACGCCCGCTGGAAGAGCAGTAAGTTCCCCAACGGCCGAGACAACTGCAAGGAGTTCCTTGAAGCCGCAGAGGAGTGCTACGAAGTGCTTGCGGCGGTAAGCGGTGACCGGCCGCCTCAGCTCGATGATGATATGCGGGAGATGCTCCGAAATGCCTTCATGGAGATAAGGGACGATGAAGGAGTCGACCGTAATGCCATCTGGCTGGATTGGATAAAGAATAATGCCTTTGGCTTTGATGATTTTGACGAAGGCGACGAGAATATTGTTTACGATATGGATTTCATCATGGGGGACGCTGACTTCCATGACCAGTTCTTTGAAGCCGTAAACGACTACTATGTATGGTGTCAGTCCCGGCTGGAAGAAAACGGAATAAAATGCGTCGGATATTTCGAGAGCGGAGAAAAAATCTGATGCTAAATGGGGTTCAGTCCGTACTGCGGTACAGACTGAACCCCATTTTAATTTCTTTTAAGTGGAACGGTGCTCCGTCCCACCAATGTTTCATACGAATTTACCGATATGTCAGATAGAGTACGAGATGTGCTATTACCGTCAGAGGCACTATTACCCTGAACTTCCAGTGCTTCGTCTTGTGCCGGAAGAAAATCATTCCTCCGAGAGCACCAAAGCTCCCTCCAGCGATTGCCAGCAGCAGCAGAAACCTTTCCGGTACTCTCTTACTATGGATTTTGGCCAGAAATTTATCCATTCCGTATATAAGAAATACAGCGGTATTAAGTGTTTTTAATGCCGCAAGAATAGTCTCTTGGGGAAAAATCGTTTCTGTCATTTTTCTCTGGGATAATCAAAGGAAGCTCTGCCGTTCATGTTCGGCATACACTTCTGAGCAAATCCTACATGCAGAGGATGCTTCAGATATTTATCAAGGGTTTCTTCGTCGGACAGAACCATTTCAATCATGACGGAGAAATTGCCCTCTCTGGCGACACAGTTTCTTCTGATTTTCACATCCTCGATGGTAGGAATTTCCTTCTGCAGATCTGCGAAAGCTACCCTTGCAAGCTCAAATCCCTCGTCAGCAGTCTCCTCGGATTTGAATCTCAGCATTACGATATGGACAATGCCGTTCTTCTCTGCCGCATCCGATTGCTGCTCAATCTCCGTCTGTACCGGAGCTGCCTGTGCGTACTGCATCGGTGCGGCGGCAGCCATTGCAATGAAAGCTGCCGCAATTGCCTTTTTCCACATGATAGTATCGACTCCTTTTTATTTGATACTCAATTCAGCTTAAAGTGATTTACCGCATCCCTCATGCGCTTAGCCTGATTATTCAGTTCTTCACTGGCGGCTGCTGTCTCCTCCGATGTTGCAGAGTTGGACTGTACTACCTGAGATACCTGAAGGACAGCCTGATTAATCTGCTCAAGGGCGAGCTGCTGCTCACGGGAGGCAGTATCAATAGAGCTGAGCAAATCAGCTACCTCAGACACATTGGCCACGATGGTATTCAGGGAATCGGCCGCTTTGTTGGCCAGCTTGCGACCATCGTCCACCTTGCCCAAAGAACTTTCAATAAGGTCAGTAGTCTCCTTGGCGGCCTTGGCGCTTCTAGCGGCCAGATTTCTCACTTCTTCCGCCACCACGGCAAAGCCCTTGCCGTGCTGTCCTGCTCTGGCTGCTTCTACCGAGGCATTCAGTGCGAGGATATTTGTCTGGAAGGCTATCTCATCAATGACCCGAATAATCTTCGAGATATTGTTCGAGGCTTCGTCTATTTCCGCCATAGCCTGCAGCATATCCTGCATTTCCGTATTGCCTTCGGCCGCATTATCCTTCGCCAGCAGCGCCAGTTCATTGGCTTTGCTGGCGTTATCGGCATTGGAGGAGGTCTGTGCTGCCACCTCGGCAATAGAGGTAGACAGTTCTTCCACCGCCGCTGCCTGCCCGGCTGCACCCTCGGAGAGTGCCACACTGGCCTGAGAGATATTTCCCGAGCCCTCGGCTACCTGCTCCGCCGCCAGATTAATCTCTGCCACCGTATCACGCACATTTCGGCGCATCATTTCAAAATTAGTTGTAGTCTCACCGATTTCATCCACGGAGTCATTGCTCAGAGCGTGAGACAGGTCTCCGCCGGCAATCTGCCCCGCGGCCTCCGACAGCACCTTTATGCGGGAAGATATGCTGTTGGCCAGCGCCACGCCGCCCACAGCAGATGCCAGAACGACGACCGCGGCCAATCCAATGTTCAGCTTAATATTTGAGCTGATTTCCTCCTCAATAGCACCCGTTTCCTTCACGGTTGCCTCTTTTGCCATCGCGGCAATATTGCTTATGGCGTCTGCCACCTCGTCGGCCAGGTACTGAGCCTTGCGGGCAGAGGTGTTGTTTACATAAATAGAGCCGTCCTTCATGGCTGCCTCGGCCAGCTTCTCGAAGCTGCCGATTTTCTCGTGCAGCTCCTTCAGCGCGTCCTTGGCCTCCTGAGTCTCCGCCATACCGGTCAGCTCCTGATAGTTCTTTTCGATGGCAGCCACCGTTTTGGCAAAGTTCTTCGCGCTGTTCTTCTGAGCAATTTCAATACCGGCACTGCTGATGTTTACCAGCATGGACGCCCGCATTTCGTTGAAGTTCATTCCCATTTCGTGGGCGGTAATCGCTGCCATGGAGTCAACAGCCTGTATGCGCTGATAGCGGTCGGAGTTTTTCGACTGCTGGCTGATTCCCCGGAAAGCTACTCCTACGATTATCAGCTCAAGAAAAATAACCAGGGCTATGAGTTTAGTGCTGATTTTTGCGTTCTTAAACATTGTCATCACTGTGCCTCGCCTTCTTTACAATCTCAAAAGCTTTTTACAGACAGTTTTACACAAAGCGGCAAACATGGTCTACTGCTATATCGGAGAAGCCGTAGGCTTCCGCCTTCGTCAGCTTGCCGTTGCAGATATCCTCGATGTCCTTCAGCATTTCCCGGCCCATTTCCTGATAGGTCTTTTCCCCGCGGATAATGGGGCTGAGGTCAACATCCATATTGTCCTCCATCCGCTGATAGGTACGGCCGTTGGCAGTGACCTTCAGTACCGGAGCGATAGCGTTGCCTGTGCAGGTGCCCCGGCCGGTGGTGAAGATTACGGCATTGCAGCCGGAGGCCACCATGGAGGTAACGGAGGAAATATCGTAGCCGGCAGTGTCCATGACCACGGCGCCGTGCTTGGAGGGAGGCACCGCCTGCTCCAGCACCTCTACTATGGGACGGGTACCGCCCTTGCGGATACAGCCAAGGGACTTCTCATCCAAGGTGGACAGACCGCCGGCCTTGTTGCCGGGTGTGGGCTGTCCGGCCCGGCAGTCCTGACCTGCCGCCGACAGATGCTCCTCATATTTCTTGCAGACTTCGATTATCTGATTGTGGATTTCCGGAGTAGCCGCCCGCTTGGCCAGCACATGCTCACCGCCGATCCACTCGATAGACTCGCTCATTACCGTGGTGGCACCCATATCCACCAGCAGGTCGGACAGCTCGCCTACTGCCGGATTTGACCCGATACCGGAAGTAGCATCGGAACCGCCGCACTCTATACCAAGATACAGCTCAGAGATGTCAAAAAGCTCCTTCTGCTGCATCCCTGCCTGGGCCGCCATTTCCCGAGCCGCCCGGACACCCTTCTCGATGGTTTTCAGGGTACCGCCTTCGTCCTGTATGCCGAAGGATACCACCGGCTTGGTTGTCATAGCCTGTATCTTCTCCCGAAGCTTGTCATGGGGGACCGTTTCACAGCCCAGACCGATGATGACCACACCGTACACATTGGGATTGCAGGCAAAGCCCGTGAGAATCTTCTGACTCATGTCCGTATTTGCCTGTACATCGGAGCAGCCTGTATTAAACACGATATTTACCGCGCCCTTTACCTGACTGGCGATAATCCTCGATGACTCACTGCCGCAGGCACAGGTAGGAAGAATCAGGATATGATTGCGGATACCGGGTCTTCCCTCGTTTCTTCTATAGCCCCAAAACTGCATGATTATTCCTCCTATACCTCTACCATTTCAGAATCATAGTCTCTAGGCACGCTAAACAGATTGGTGTGGTCTACAAGGCAGCCCTGCTTGACGGCGCGGTCCGTCCTGCCGATGCTCTCATCGTACTTGATGACATCGGCACCTTCATCTATGTCGGTCAATGCGATTTTGTGGCAGTAAGGAATATCTTCCGCCGCCTCCACACTCAGCACCTCATCGCCCTTGCGGTAGGCGACGGTCTCCCCTGCCTTCACGTCCGTGATACAGGTAACCACATTGTCGGACAGCCCCATCAGCAACGCCTTGATTTCCATGCAGACTCCTCCTTGGTATAAATATCCGGGGCAGCTGCGGTGGCTGCCTCCGCTCATAAAAAGCAAATACAGAAAAATCATTCTGTGCAAGAGTATATCACAATAACTTACCGACAACTAGCTATTTCTCTGCAAAATAAAGAATTTCTCAAAAGAAAAAAGATGGATTGTTATAGTAATTTTACTAACATCCCATCTATTTGTTACATTATTCTATTTTATTTCACATCCTGCAAACCAGTTGCATTCCGCTTCCAGAGAGCCAGGATTATCTCGCCGTAGCGATGAATTTTCTCCTTGTGATAGAGAGCAAAAAGCGTAATAGGATTCGGCGCCTCCTGCAAATCATATACATAAAAACTGTGACTCTGACAAAGATACCGGGCAATGTATTCCGGCACCACCGACCAGGCACCCTCCTCCTGCAGCAGACCGGACAGCGGAGGCATAATATTCAGCCATACCCGGGGCCGCAGCGCCGTACCGAACCAGTAATCATGCCACAGCTGGAACTCGGTATTCCACGGCACGAAAAGCTCCTTGTCGCAAGGAAGACAGGAAGGATGACGCACATCCTCCGGCAGCGGCACACTGGACACCAGTCTGAAGGGCGAGCGGTAGACAGGCTCCGCCTTCAGCTGCCGGGAGAACATCTCCTTGCCCACAAAGGCAAAATTCAAAGCCCCGCTTTCCATCTGACGATAGCAGTCTTCGGAATGATACTGATGTATATTCAGATGACAGAGCGGATTTTCCCGAATAAACTGCTTCAGAATATCCGGCAGAAGCCCGATACAGATACTCTCGGTAAGACCGAGGTTAAAATTATGCACCTGCTCCATCTGCCTCGGCAGCTCCTTGCTCTCCGCAAAGAGCCGCAGCCACTTCTCCGCCAGCGGAATGAACGACTTGCCCTCGGGCGTCAGTTCCACATTGCGCAGTCCCTTGCCTCTTGTCAGCAGGCTGTAGCCCAAAGACTGCTCCAAAGCATGAAGCCGCCGGCTCAGCGCCGGCTGTGTCAGGTACAGCTCCCTGGCTGCCTCCGTGACATTTCCGGCATTTACCACCGTCAAAAAGGCCTTAATCTCTGCCTCTGTCATGGCACCCTTCCCCTCTGCCGATCAGATAAACCAGCGGAACAGACCAAAATAGGCCATTGCACTGAGGAACAGAAGACCGCAGGCCGAAACGCCGAACATAGCCAAAAACAGCTTCTGCTGCTCCTCCGGTGTGGACTTTGCCACAGCGGTATAGGCTGCCAGCGCCAGACCGCCGCCTGTGGACATGGGACTGATACCTGCAGTATGAGCAATCATAGAGAGACCGGTTACCAGCTCCACCGGATTTCCCTGCCCGTTCATCTCCTGCAGCAGTCCGGGAACAGTCGGGATAAAGGTAGGCATAACAACGCCGGAAGTAGAGCTGACCCACGAAAGCATACCGGCGCTGAGTCCCACGATAGAGGGAGCCGTAGCCGGAGTCATTACGGTAGCCATCGCCTCGGACAGCATCTTGATACCGCCGAGATACACCACCTGCTTGATGAGTACACTGACACCGCCTACCAGTACCAGCGTACCCCACGGCACGCTCTTCAGCGCCGAGGACTCATCCGCCACATTCAGAGCGGAAAGCACTGCCGCTACAAGGAAGCTGGCCAAACCGACATTTATATGCAGCAGCATGACCATTACTACCATAGCCCCAATGCCCACCAAAGTAATAATCTGCTTCTTATTGAAATCTTCCGTATTGTTCAGCGTCTCGCTGTCTACAGAGGGGATTTTATGACCGCCGAAGAAGAAGTACAGCACCAGACCGTACAGGGCGGTGGAAGCCACACCGTTAATCAGGAAGGGCATCCCCACATCCTGCGTGATACCAGCCTCCGCACAGAGATTGATACCGATAATGCCGGTAGGGGCGATAGGCGATACACCGCCGCCGGAGGCACTCAGCACCACCAGCGCACTGAGCATGGCGGGATGGATATTCAGCTCCGCCGCCAGACTCATGGAGAATACCATCATGATAGCCATAGTGGGAATACAGCCCGGACCGATGGCCGACAAAATCGTAGAAAAGACAAAGACAAAAACCGGCACCAGATATGTCCGGCTACCGGCCAGCGCTACTACCTTCAGTGCTATGAGGCGAAGGCAGCCGTTGTTCTGCGCCAGACTGAAAAGGTAAGTAACGCCCAGCAGGGTGAGAAACAGGCTGTAGTTAAAACCGGCGATAATGTCCTTGTCCGGTATCCCGGCCACGCGGCCAAGAATCAGGGAAAAAGCTATGCAAATCAGACCGGCATTCATCTTCCGCCAAAAACCCAGAACGACCGCTAAGAATAACAGTCCTAAAGAAAACAGCGCCATAATAACTTATCTCCTTTGTCCGGGGGGCTTCCCCTCTCTATCTTGGACAAAGCATACCACGGATTATAATAAAAGTAAAATGAGTATTTTCGTAGCAAATTATGCACAAACCATTATATTCATTTACTCTACCCTGCCCCGGTCCGCATCATTATCTGCCTTTGCCGCCAGATATTCCTGCACGAAGGACAGGAAACTCATGGCCGTCCGGGAAAGGATGTGATTCTTGCGGCGAGCCAGCACATGACCTGACTGCCGCAGGGGATAAAAGGGCCTGAATACCATTAGTTCATCAGGGCGCATAGTGAAGGCGCCTTCTACACAGATAATGCAGGAGAGGCCCTCTTTGGCCATCAGTAAGGCATTTGACAGGAGATTGTGAGACGACACAACATTCAGCCGGTCTACCGGTATACCAAGCCAGCTTGAGATTTCATCCATCACGATAGTCCGGCGCGGCACAGTCAGCGGCAAATCCTGAATGTCCTCAGTAGTAACGGACTCCTTTGCCGCCAGCGGATGCTCCTTCGGCAGGACAACGCCCCAGGTCTCTTTAGACGGCAGATGGAAGAAATCGTATTTTGCCACCTCCACCGGCTCCAGCAGCAGGCCTATATCCAGTCTGCCGCTGTCCAGCTTCTCCTTTATATCGCTGCTGTCTGCACTGTATATCTCAAAACGCACGGCAGGATTTTTTCGGCGAAATTCTCCCAGCAGTTCGGCCAGCAAAGCAGAAGCATAAGACTCTACGCAGCCGATGCTCAAAGTACCGGCCAGCTGCCCTTTCTGTTCCTTCAGCTCTCTGATTGTTCTTTCCTCAAGCGCTATTATTTCTTTGGCCCGCTGGAGAAACAGCATCCCCTCCTCCGTCAGACTGAGCTGCTTGTGGTCCCTGTTCAGCAAAGTCGTTCCCAATGTATCTTCCAAGACCTTCATCTGACGACTCAGAGTAGGCTGTGTGATGTGCAGCAAATCCGCAGCCCGGGTAATACTGCCTGCCTGAGCAATAGCTACATAGTATTTTAACAGACGAATATCCATAGAAAATCCTCCCTGTTTTCACAGCGCACCACATGCTCTATAGGCATGCAGCTTTATTAAAAATAGGTATTAGCTATATCTGAAATTTGGGCATATAATAGCGGAAAAGGGAGGAAGAAACATGAAAAAACTATCTTTAATTCTGATGACATTATTACTTGCTCTTACCTGTGCCGCCTGCGGACAGGAGAAAGGAAGCGAAAACATGAAATCAACCACTAAAACAGCTTCGGCGGCAGCTCCTGCGGAAACAAAAACAAACGGCAAAGCACTGGTGGTATATTACAGTGCCTCCGGCAACACCGCCAAGCTGGCCGGTACTCTGGCCGCCGCCGTTCAGGCTGACCTTCTGGAGCTGAAGCCTGCTCAGCCCTACACCGCTCATGACCTGGACTACAACACCCCCGGCACCAGAGCCACCGTGGAGCAGCGTGACGAGTCAGCCCGCCCCCAGCTGGCCGGCAGTATCGGTGACCTGAAGCAGTACGACACAATCTACATCGGCTACCCCATCTGGTGGAGTCTGGCCCCCCGCCTCATGTACACCTTCGTAGAGTCTGCCGACCTGTCCGGCAAAAAGGTCATTCCCTTCTGTACCTCCGGCGGCAGCGGAATGGGCGCCAGCGGTGAAGCACTGGCTGCCGCAGCAAAGGGCAAAGGAAACTGGCTGAAGGGCCGGGAGTTCTCCCCCAGTGCTTCTTCCTCTCAGCTGAAAGCATGGGCCGACAGTCTCTAATCTATTACTGAAAGGGAAAAGTCACCATGAAGCATCTTCTTGGCAATCACAGCTTTTTCCTGCTGCTTTTCCTCTGCATGATATTTCATTTCCTGCCCCGCCCTCTTCATGAAGTGCTTGGCACTGCGGTGATGATGCCGTTTCTTTACCACCTATGGCGTTACGGAGGCTGGTGGCGTGGGCTGCTGCGGGGGAACACCGTCAAAAGCCCGCTGGGAAAGCTGACCAGTCTGCTCAATCTGCTTCTGCTCGTATTGATGGCGGCTGTGATTATCTCCGGGATTATGATTTCCAACTATATCTTTAAGGATATTATTCCCCTGGGCTGGCGTACCAGTGCCGCCATTCATCAGCTTCACACATCATCCTGCTTTGCTCTTTGGCTGATGACCGGGCTTCATGTGGGACTTCATCTGCAGTCATGGATTCATCGCCGCCTTTCTTCCCCGGCGGCCCGCCGACCGGCTTTGGCCGTCGCTTTCCTTACATGTGTCGCCGGTTTATACAGCTCCGTCCTCCACCGCATCGGAGACAGACTGCTGATGAAGCATATCTTCGCCACCCCTGCTCTGAAGGCCGGCCCCCTTACCTATCTTGGCGGACTGCTGGCTGTCTTTGGGCTGTATACGGTGATTGGCTGGCTGCTGCAGCGTATTTGCAGTCAAAGGAGGGACAATAAACCATGATGGATAAACTTCTGAACAGACGAAAATTTATCAAGCTGGCGGGAGCCGGTACCGTCTCCCTGCTGCTGGCCGGCTGCGGGCTCACCGCAAGCGCAGAAAAGGAAAAATATGACAAACTGGTAAAAGGCAGCATTTCCGGAGGTAAACCTATGAAAATCGTCGTCATCAACAGCAGTCCCCACCCGAAAGACGAATCTACATCAATATATCTTTCCGAGCAGTTCACCGCCGGAGCAAAGAGCGCCGGCCACGAGGTCTTTACCTTTGACGCGGCCAACGAGGAGACTCACCCCTGCCGAGGCTGCGACAAATGCCACATGGACGGTCCCTGCATCTTCAAGGATGCCATTGAGACTATACTCATGCCCAAAATGCTGGAAGCGGATATGCTGGTACTGGTTACTCCCCTCTACTACTACTCCATGTCTGCTCAGCTGAAGACGGTCATCGACCGCTTCTACTCACGCACCGAGCGGCTTCACCGTAAAAAGTCCATGCTCATTGCTACCGCCTACAACTCCGCCGACTGGACTATGACCGCCCTCGCCGCCCACTATGATACCCTTGTCAGCTACATGGAATGGCAGGATGTCGGCACAGTACTTGGCGTCGGCTGCGGCTCCCGGTCTTTGGCCGAAAGTTCCAAATTCGGCCCCCAGGCCTACAAAATCGGTGCATCTCTGTAATCAGAATGTAAACATGAAACAGGAGGTTTTATTATGTCCAAAAATATTACCAATCACCTGAAAAGAGCCTTAATGATGGGCGCTATGATGGCTGCTATGGGAATCGCCGATCAGGCCGGCGCTGCTCCTGCTCCGGCAGCAGCAGACTATCCTCCCGTCGCTGAAGTACAGGCCGCTTTGGAAAAAGAGCCCGGCACAGTTTTCCCCATCGGTAATCCCAATGTAAACTACGAGAAATACTTCACCGGCCGCACCTTCCTTGCCGGTATGGCTTCCGATACCATCGGCGTTGCCAATGTCACCTTTGTCAACGGCGCTCATACCTTCTGGCATAAGCACCACGGCACCTGCCAGATTCTTGTTACCGAATCCGGCCGCGGCTACTATCAGATTTGGGGAGAGGAGCCGCAGAAGCTGGAGCCTGGCAAGGTAGTAACCATTCCCGAGCATGTAAAGCACTGGCACGGTGCCGCACCCGGTGCATATATGCAGCACCTGTCCATCATGGAAAATCATGAAGGCATTTCTACCGAATGGCTGAAGCCGGTAGACGAGAAGGTCTTCCAGTCTTTGAAATAAGAGGTGCATAAAATATGTTGAAAAAAATTATCGCCGCCGGCCTCGCTGCCGGAGTCATCTTCTCTTCCCTATCAGTTACCGCGGAGGCAGCAGCAATGGAAAAGACAGAAAAGGTAGTACAGACCGCCGGACGGAACGCCCTCGGCACCTTTGCCCCGGACTTTGCCCACTACAATGACGATGTTCTTTTCGGTGAGAACTGGAACAATCAGGACATCGACCTGAAAACCCGCAGCATTATCACCGTGGTCTCCCTCATGTCTATGGGCATCACCGACTCCTCTCTGAAATACCACCTTACCAACGCCAAGAACCACGGCGTCACCCAAAAAGAAATCGCCGCCATCATCACCCATGTATCCTTCTACGCCGGCTGGCCCAAAGCCTGGGCTGTCTTCAATCTGGCCAAGGAAGTATGGGCTGAGGACTCCGCTCAAAAATAAGTCCCCAAGTACAATCTCCCCGGAATTGAGCCTGAATGTCAGCCTCACTCCGGGGAGATTTTTATTTTCAGCTATTACTTTGTATTACTGCAGATGCTTGGCCTTGATAGCAGCCATCTTGCCCTTTACATTCATGTCGTCGATAGCGAAGTTGATGAAGTTCAGGAAGTCCTGATCTCCCTGCGGCATCATGATACCGAAGTTGAATTTCGTATCGGCAAAGGGAACATTCATCAGCGGGGCAGCCAGCTCCGGCATCATCTTGCAGTACTTGGCAGCTTCCGGCACCTCGGTAATCATTACATCAGCCTCGCCCTTGGCGATACGGCCCGGGATATCCGCATTGGTCTTGTTGACGATGACGGTGGCATTCTTCAGGGTCTTAGCATAGGCGTGATTGGTACCGCCCTCGTTGCACATTACCTTGACACCGGCCTTGTCGATGTCAGCCTCAGTCTTGAACTTCTTGGCATCGGCCTTGCGGCAGAGAATAGTCTTCCAGCTCTCCAGATAGCCGTTGGACAGAGAGGTGGTGAAGGTACGGTTGGCCCGGCGGGTGATGCCGCAGATGGCCATATCAAACTTCTTGTCCTCGGTATCGGCCAGCAGAGTCTTCCAGGTGGTAGGAACGAACTCCACCTTTACTCCCAGCATAGCGGCGATTTCCTTGGCTACATCCACATCGAAGCCTACATACTCACCGGTAGCCGCGTCCTTCATGCTCATGGGTGCATAGTCACCGGTAGAGCCGACCTTCAGCACACCGGCTGCCTGAATATCCTGAATCTTCCCTGCCTCGGCATCCATCGGAGCGGAGAAAAGGCCAAGGGAGCAGGCCAGCAAAGAGCCGGCAATAAGTTTCTTCAACATAAAAGATACCTCCATAAAATTTGATGATTTTATTATACCGCCCGCCTATCGCAAAATCAATGTATCGTTGTAAATTCTCGGCACCTTTCCCGATGCCTATATACACAGCCTTAGCAAAAACTCCCTGCCGGCATGATTGAAAATATGGTATACTTAGCTAAGAAAGGAGGCTGCCATGACCCAGACTATTTTATTTGCCGCAGCGGCAAACGGCCTGAAAGAGCTGACATCCATGCTCTTTATCTACTACATTTTTCGACATCGGATGCGGATTTCCCCGCGGGCCATTGCCGTCTTCTACATTCTCATGTTCCTTGCGGAGACAGCCTTCTGCCTCTGGCGGGGCGAGGAATTTACCGTGCGGGAGATTTATGCCCTCAGCTTCCTTCGGGGACTCATCGTATTCGCCTTTCTGAAGGAGCATCCCGCGAAAATCTGCTTCACCTTCAGCTTCATTGCTTACGCCAATGTCCTGAAGCACAATATCACCCTCACGCTGGCCAACTACTATCAGATACCCTTCTTGCCGGAGCAGACCGGCTATGTGCTGAGCATCATATTCAGCCTGCTGATGCTCTACCCTCTGTTCTGCCTCGGCCGCTACTTCGGCGAATATCTGGAGCGGGCCACCTCCACACGGCTGCTGACACTTGCCAGCGTCATTACCTTCTCACTTCTCATCGCTATTACCACCCAGCAGCACTTCGGCCGGGTCTACGACGCAGAGCATTTTATCGCCCGCTTCCTCATCATGACCCCCGGACTCATATTCCTCGGCGTCATGCTCTACCTTCTCCAGCAGCTGGATACCAATCAGCGCCTCAGCCGGTCGGTGACGAATCTGCAGGCGCTGTACGAGAAGGAGCATGACTACTACAGGCAGACCCTGAAAAACCGGGATGAAGCCGCCGAGCTGAGCCGAGCCGTAGAGGCCGGAGCCGACTATACCCTCCGGCTGCTGGAGGAAAAGGACTACGAAGCACTGGAAAATCACTTCCGCTCCATGCTGGCCAGCGCCGACTCCCTGCGCCGCATCAACCTCTGCGGTCATCAGGTAGTGGATGCTGTCGTCGGCTACTGGCAGATGCGGGCAAGTGAAAAATCTATCGACTTCACCGCGGATATCCGCATCAACAATATTCATATAGATGACCTGGACCTGGCTATCGTACTGGGCAATACGCTGGAAAACGCATACACTGCCGCCAGCCAGTCAGGGGTCCCCAGCCCCCTTATCGCCCTGAAGCTGGTAAGTCAGAACGAGCTGCTGATAATGTCGCTGGAAAACAGCTTCAACGGTCAATGGGTCGCCGAAAACGGCCAGTACTACTCCGCCAAGCACGATTTCACCCAGCCGGGTACAGGTATATCCAATGTACTGCTGGTAGTGGAGAAATACGACGGCTACAGCAAGATTCTGCCCCGGGACAACTCATTCTTGTTCCAGCTGGCTCTGACCAACAGGAGGCCGGAAGAATGAACGGAAACAAATTATTTTTTGCGGCATCGGCAATCATCCTCGCCCTGACCCTGACGACAAATGTGTATATTGCCAGACTGTACAGCCCGGAGAACATCAGCCTTCTTGGGGCAAGATTTTTCATCACCATGCCATCCCTGCTCTTCATCGCCATCCTCTACTATCTTGTACGCCAACAGCAGCTTCACTCCTATCTGGCCACCCGCAAGAGCTATCTGGAGCGGCTCCGTCAGCAGGAAAAAGCAAACTTTGAGCATATCTACAGCACCTGGCAGGCATCACGCCGCATCCGGCACGATGCCCGGCACATGGCCCTGCTCTTTACCGAGTATCTGCACAGCGGGCAGTACGAGGAAATCAGGCGCATTCTTCTGGAGCTGAAGCAAAGGACAGGTAACGCATCATGAATCCGGTGAAAGTTGTAATCTGTGACGACGACTATCAGACCATCGTAAATACGAAAGACATTCTCACAGAATATCTGGAATCCCACGGCATCCCCTACGAGCTGCAGTGCTTCGACGACGGAGAGCTGTGTCTGGAGCATCTGCAGCACCATGACGCAGACCTGATTTTCCTAGACATCTATCTGCAGGACGACCAGCTTGGCACAGAGCTGGCCCGGAGTCTCAGGGCGTTCAATCCCACCGCAAAGCTGATTTTTCTCAGCAGCAGCAACGAATTTGCCGCCGAGAGCTTCGCGGTAGATGCCTCCTTCTACCTGCTGAAGCCCCTGACCCGGGAGAAGCTGGAGACAGCCATGGCAAGATGCAATCTGGCCTCGGCGGAAATCACCATCGACACCGGGCGGGAGGTAATCTCCATAAATCCGCAGGCAGTGACGGTGCTGGAGGTGCAGAACAAGTACACCTTCGTTCATACGGTGAACGGCGTTATGAAGGTTATCAGTCCCCTGTCGAAATTCGCCGAGCTTATCCAGCGGCCGGATTTTCTTATGACAAACCGCAGCTTCGCAATCAATCTGCAGTATGTGGACCGGCTGGAGAATGACCGGTTTATCATGAAGGACGGATTTAATGTCCCCATTACCATCCGGAATATCAAAGCTGTCCGGGAAGCCTATATGGAGTGGGTCATCAATAATGTATAGAAAAGGCTCCCTGCCTAAGCAGGGAGCCTTTTATTATCATTATGTGCCTCCCCTCTAGGGGAGGTGGCCTGCGAAGCAGGTCGGAGGGGTGAAGATAAGGCGGTGAGTTCGTCTGTCACCCCTCAGTCAGCTTCGCTGACAGCTCCCCTCAATGGGAGCCTTTCATATCCGATGTTGCCTGTGTCCTCCCTGCGTACAGGGAAGACTTAACCTCATCCGTCAGCCTTCGGCTGCCACCTTCTCCAAAGGAGAAGGTCTTTACCCTCCCCGCTGGGGAGGGGGGACCGGCGAAGCCGGTGGGTGAGGTTACACGACCTCATCCGGCAATCTTTTGGTATTGGCGATGCGTGTGTCCTCCCTGCGTACAGGGAGGGGGACCATGCGCAGCATGGTGGAGGGTTCGACCAATACGAATCCTCTTAACCCACCACCGCCGTTCGGCGGTCCCCCGCCCTTATAAAGGGCGGACTTAATTATCAGAAATTCCACTGGAACTGAGCATTGAACCCAACGCCGCGCTGCTTGCCGATGCTGCCGAGGAAGCCGAAATTGCTCTCGAACTTACCATTAGACGGTCTTACCTTCATACCCAGCTCGAAGATACCCGTTTCACCCTTTACACTGGGTGAAGGAGCAGAGACGGAGTACATTCCAGAGTGGATAGTGGCATTCGCCTTGCTTCCGAACTCATGCTGCCAGGCTATACCAGCATATACATCCTGATTCTTGTTCATCCTGTGGGTGTACCGGAGACCAAGACGGGTGCGGAAAGAGTTGATAGCATGGAAGTCATAGATATGACCTGTATTGAGGGTGGCACTGCTGCTGCCCTGACGAGTGTAGAAGAGCTTGCCGTAGTAGTCCATGGTGTCGTCCTCATTGAGCTTCACCACTTTGCCTACACCGGCGTGGAGGGCATAGAAGGTAGCAGAGTTCTCATAGCTTGCACCACCGGCGAGCCGGCTCTCGTAGTCATTCTTCAGTCGACCGACCCGGAAGGAGCCTTCGTAGTAGAGGCCGTCCTTGTTCTCCTGCTTCATCATCGCGCCCACACCCCAGAAGCTGCTGTCACCGGAGCCGTGGACACCATTGTCCAGATAGGAGTTGTAGGTGCCCTTGCCGTACTCCACGACAGGGCCGAACATGAGCTTGCCATGGCTGTTGGTTACCTCCTTGGCGAAGCCGATGCCTACATTCCATGTGTTCATATCTACATAGGAGCCGGAGTTCTGGCGCATCCTGCTGCCGCCGACAGCGGCGAATGGAGCCATGCTGCGGCCGCCGTCATTGTTGCCGACCGCCTTGGCTGCTTCATTGATACCCTGATTGGCCATCATGTCCATGACGCCGTTTACCAGCGCTACGCCTACTATCTGAGTCTCAGAGGGCGACTTGGAGTTTTCATTGGCTCTGTCGTTGGCGTGGTTAAGGATGACCTTACCTTTATCAGCACCTGTGGTAACGAGGCTGGTGCTGCTATCAATAAAGTCGTCAGTGATGGTATAGGAGGGAGTACCTTCTATAGTACTGGTACCGAAAAGGTTATACTTTGTGTCCTCAGCAATCGTGCCCAGCTGCTTAACATTTACTTTAATATTGGCATTGTCAAAGTAGGCCTTGCTACCAGCTTTAACTTCGAGTCTCGGAGTCGATGTATCAGTCTCGCCATCTTTAACATAGAAATTGATATTTGCTCCCGGAGCGTGAACATCGCCGTCTACAGTGTTGCCCGTATTGTACACATTGAGATTACCGCCGGAAACTGCTACTACTGCTCCATCTTCGGTCATTTCTTCTTTAAATTTGTGCCAGTTAATATACACATTTCCCTTAATAGTAGCTGTTCCTTCACCGTCAGCCGCACCCAAAACTACCGTATTATTGACTACATTTTGCGGACTGCCCGCCATATAATCTCCCCACCAGGTACCGCCACCGAATACATTACCCTTGACAGTACCATTAGCGATTACTACGATATTTTGGGCAACGGTACTAAATTCCGAATCAACATAGGCACCGTGTACATCACCATCAACAGTAGCACTACCGCTAACGACTACTTTATTTCCCTCTACTGTCATTCCATTACCATCACCATATGCACCGTAGATTCCATCTTTTGCAGTTACAGTACCAGAAGGTATGAGTACTTCATTACCATTTATTGTTCCTTTACCAGTGCCGCCGGAGACCTTACCGTTGACAGTTCCGGCTGAGAATACAACCTTGTTTCCCTATACTATTCCCGGTTCACTATAACCGCCGGACACATCGCCGGTGATGGTAACAGTTCCATCAGCCTGATTAATTATTACTTCGTTTCCCTTCACCAGCTTTCCAGCCTTACCACCATACACATTTATTCGCCCACCGTCTATGGAGCTGCTGTTACCAATCGTACCGCCGGAAATAATTACCTTATTATTATTTGCTGTTCCGTTGCTGGCAAGGCCGCCGCCTATATCAGTGGTATCATCCATTTTCACTGTATAATTTGGATCTGCTATGTAAGCAAAATATGTACCACCGTAGTCTGTAGAACTATCTGTACCGTGTTTATTCTCTAAAGCAGCTATACTATAACCATTAATCTTGCCGCCCTTGATGGTCAGCGTATTATTATTCGCCTCATTGGTAGTTCCGTTAAGCGCATTGCCGGCATAAATGACGCTTTCGCTATACCCCTTGTCAGGGTAATTGATTGTAGCATGCGGCATAAGGACAATATTTGTTAAAGCGCCGGAAATCGTCAATTTATTCTCATTGGCTGTTGCCGTGCCACCCGTATAGCTGGTGGCATAGCCGCCGTAGATACTGCGGCTTAAAAATCCATCACCTTTATATTTCCCGTCACTACCTTTTACAGCCGGGCTAAAGCGGACCTCCATTGTTATATCGCTAATCTCTACCTTATTCCCATTTGCCTGAGCAACGCAGGAAGAACCTTCTATAGAGCGCGCCCAACCACCGGATATATGGACATTGTTATAGCTTATAAATTCACCGCCGGTAATCTTCAGGATATTATTATTCGCCTGAGCCGTACCGCCTTTTGTATCAACATAGCCGCCTGCGATATCTCCGTGATGTTCCCCTGCCTTAATGTTTAATGTATTGCCGTTAGCTGTCGCCGTATTAGCCGAATACGCTTTAGCCGAAGACACTTTACCGATTTCAACATGACCGCCGTGTAATGCACCCTTAAATACGCCGTCTTCTATGCCGTCTTCTATAGTTAAGAGATTTCCGGCAGCAGTTCCTGTACCGGTATATTTAATTTCTACATTACCACCGGCTAAGACACTCTGAGTGAATTCGTTTGCTGAATTTAGGATTTTCAAGATATTGTTATTAGCAGTTCCCTCATTGCCCGGTTCATCCTTTGCCAGTTCAACATTGCCGCCGTATATCGGATTAGCGTTATCATATAGCACATCCGGGTCTGAAATTACCTCTTTATTACTAGCCTCTTGTGTCCCCGCATAGGCAAGTCCCCCATTCACCAGCATTATTCCGGTGGTCAATGCGCAGGCGGCCAATATCTGACAGGTCAGCTTCTTCATATTCTTCATTACTCTAGCACCTCAAAACACAATAAATAAAACTATATGTAAAGAGCGTGGACACTTCGTCCCTCTTTTTTCCGCGAGAGATTATACCCACAATCGGGAATAATGTCAACATTTTGTTCGTGAATGACAGGTATAGTTCGCGAATAGCAGATTTTCACCAAATTTTGACGGTCATTTTTGTCGTTCTCACTGTCACATGAGGATAAAACGAAAACACTTTACAAAACTGTCCGCGGCGAGCAGACACACCTGTAGGAGCCCCTACTTAATTACAATCGTTTTTTCCAGCTCTTTCAGCTCCTGACCTTTGCCGTGGTCGTAGGTCTTCACTACCACTCTATCGGGGTAGAGGTAGAGGGAGTTCGTCCAAAGCGTTGGGTATTTACGGCTTGCCTTTTCCCCTTCCTTGGGCGGCTGCCACTTGCCTTCTCCCTTCAGCGAGGGATTATTTACTCCTTTTATCCCCGTTTGGGTGTTTGTATACTGCTTCTCATCAGTACAAGCAGGATAGTATGCGCCCCGGTGAAGATGTCCGGCTACCCATAGCTTCACCTGCGGATTTGCCAGCAGGATATTCATTATCTTTTCCGACGGCTGCACCACCTGATTGAACCATTTCTTTTTATTGATGCTGCCGGCTGTTCCGTCAAGGGGAGCATGACAGAAGATGATAGTGGGCTTGCTCCTGTTTTCCGACAGGTCTTTGACCAGCCAGCTCTGCTCTGCTTCGTCCAGCCCCACGCTGCTCTTGCCGTTCACATCGTTGAGGGAGAGATATACCAGATGGTAGCCTGACAGGTCCTCTGAGTGGTATAGCTTCTCTATCTTGAAATGCTCCGTGAAGCTCTTCAGCTTGGCCGCCCGCTTTTCTGGTTTTGCCCTTACCAGCTTCTCTCCTTCGGAGTAGTAGTCTTCGTAGAGGAAGTCGTGATTTCCCGCTACCACTACCCGCGGCTTTTTCAGGATGGACAGCAGCTGAGCGGAGGCTTTCATTTCCTCCTCGATGCCCCGGCGGTATACCATGTCGCCGAGGGCAACGACCTTCGTCACATCATCCCAGCCGTTGATGTCCCGGAGTACCTTGCGCTTTTCTTCATCTCTTGGGGACGGCACATGAAGGTCGGAGATAATGGTCAGCCGCGTGTACTTCTCTGCTGCCGGCTTCGCTCCGTCAGCCTTACCGCAGCCGCCCAGCACCATGACCGACAGAGTGCTGAGACCGAGGGCGATAAAGCTCCGTCGGGAAATATTGCTCTCAAAGTCCATGTTCGTCATCCTCCTACTTAGTTTACCGGCAATCTTTTATAGGCTTAATAGAGTCATACGGGAAAACGATGTATGACAACCTCACCCACCGGCTTCGCCGGTCCCCCCTCCCCAAAGGGGAGGGTCATGACCTTCCCCTCTGAGTGTGCATGAGCACTTAATGAGCTTGCGAATTTAGTGCGAGCCATGCAAACTGCTTGGTGATATCCGAGCGTAGCGATGGATTAACTTAGCAGATTTGCAGAAGGTGGCAGCCGAAGGCTGACGGATGAGGTTTCCATCATTATACATACTTACCGCCGATTGGCGAAGAACTTCTGCAGAAGTTCCCGGCACTCCTGCTCCCGGACACCGGCTCTCACCTGCAGGCCGGAGCCAAGCGACGGGTGGCCGGGGATATTGAGGATAGACTCTACCGCTCCCATGTGGCTGTCGGCTGCTCCGTAGACGAGGCGCTTCAGCCGACTGTTCACGATGGCTCCGGCGCACATGGGACATGGCTCAAGGGTGACATAGAGCGTGCAGTCGGTGAGCCGCCAGCTGCCCAACAGCTCCGAGGCACGGCGGATGGCCAGTATCTCGGCGTGGGCGGTGGCATCGGGGATGGCCTCGCACTCATTGCGTGCCGCCGCCACGATAGTCCCGGTGTCGTCCACGATGACGGCACCTACCGGAATTTCTCCGGTCTCCGCTGCTTCCTGTGCCAGCTCAATAGCAAAGGACATATTTGCCTCGTCCCGCAGTCCGTCGTCCTGCAGGCTTACAGGTGTATTTCTCATGGTGTTGTAGCCGTTGTCCTGCATAGGTTACCTCTGTAACAAAAAGGAGTGTGAAAAATGATTGCTCATTTTTCACACTCCTTGCTTTGTTTTAGTTTGTATGACCTCACCCACCGGCTTCGCCGGTCCCCCCTCCCCAATGGGGAGGGTCGTAACCTTCCCCTCTGGGGAAGGTGGCGCCGAAGGCGACGGATGAGGTTAGAATTCTTTAGGAAAGCAGTACCTTGTGGGATACATTGACGCGACCCTGACGGTCAATTTCAACGACCTTGACATCAATCTCGTCGCCAACCTGTACGACATCCTCTACGCGAGCGACGCGCTCCTTGGCCAGCTGAGAGATATGGCAGAGACCTTCCTTGCCCGGGAGAACTTCAACGAAGGCACCGAAGTTCATAATGCGGGTTACGCGGCCCTTGTAGACAACGCCGACTTCCACATCACGGGTGAGGTCCTTAATCTTGGCAATGGCCCGCTCGGAGTCCTGAACATTGACAGCAGTAACGAGAACGGTACCGTCATCCTGAACATCAATCTGAGTGTTGGTCTCAGCGGTGAGGGCCTTAATCATCTTGCCGCCCGGTCCAATGACATTGCGAATCTTGTCAACATCAATGTGAATCTCGGTGACTCTCGGAGCGTACTTGGAAAGCTCCTTGGCCGGCTCGGAGATGCACTCCATCATCTTGCCCATGATGAAGGCACGGCCGCGCTTGGCCTGCTCCAGAGCGGAGGAGAGAATGTCACGGGTGATGCCGGCAATCTTGATATCCATCTGGATAGCGGTGATACCTTCGGAGGTACCGGCTACCTTGAAGTCCATATCGCCGAGAGCATCTTCCATGCCCTGAATATCGGTGAGGATGGTGTAGTCCTCGCCGTCCTTGACGAGACCCATAGCAACACCGGAAACGGGGCGCTTAATGGGAACACCTGCATTCATGAGGGAGAGAGTGGAGCCGCAGACGGAACCCATGGAGCTGGAGCCGTTGGACTCGAGAACCTCGGAAACGAGGCGGAACATATACGGGAATTCCTCAGCGGAGGGGATTACCGGTACGAGGGCACGCTCAGCCAGTGCGCCGTGACCGATTTCACGACGGCCGGGACCGCGGGAAGGACGAGCCTCGCCTACGCTGTAGCCCGGGAAGTTGTACTGGTGGATGTAGCGCTTGGTCTTCTCAGTGGTGAGGTCATCGATGGTCTGCTCGTCAGCCAGGGAGCCGAGAGTAGTGACGGTGAGAATCTGAGTCTGACCGCGGGTGAAGAGGCCGGTACCGTGGGTGCGAGGCAGAATGCCGACTTCGCAGCTTACCGGGCGTACTTCATCAAGGGCACGGCCGTCCGGACGAATCTTCTCATGGGTAATCATGCGGCGGACGATGTCCTTCTCGATATCGTGAAGGAGCTGGGCAATTTCCTTAGCCTGGTCAGGATACTCGGCAAGGAATTTTTCCATGGTCTCTGCATTGATGGCAGCGATGTTTTCGTCGCGGTTCAGCTTGTCCGGGTTGCGTACAGCTGCATCGAGGCGGGCCTCAGCGAAGTCGCGGATAGCCTGCTCCATGTCAGCCGGAACCTCGAAGAGCTTAACTTCGCGCTTCTCTTTGCCGACCTGAGCAACGATGCCGCGCTGGAACTCAACGATACGCTTAATCTCCTCGTGACCGAAGAGGATAGACTCAAGGATTACTTCCTCGGGCAGCTCGTTGGCACCGGCCTCAACCATCATAACGGCATCATAGGAACCGGCAATGGTCAGGTCGAGGTCAGACTTGGCACGCTGCTCGACGGTGGGGTTGATGACAAACTGGCCATCGACACGGCCGACCTTTACGCCGGCGATGGGGCCATTGAACGGGATATCGGAAACGCCGAGGGCGCAGGATGCACCAATCATGGCAGCGATTTCCGGGGCGTTGTCCTGCTCTACGGAGAGGACGGTTGCGATGACATTTACATCATTGCGGAAGCCCTTCGGGAAAAGCGGGCGAATGGGGCGGTCGATAAGACGAGCCCGCAGGATGCCGCTGTTGCCGGGACGGCCTTCGCGCTTGATGAAGCCGCCGGGAATCTTGCCTACGGCATACATTTTTTCTTCGTAGTCAACGGTAAGCGGGAAGAAGTCAACGCCTTCGCGCGGCTCCTTGGATGCTACAGCACAGACGAGAACAACGGTCTCACCGTAGCGGACGAGGACGGCACCGTTTGACTGCTTTGCCAGCTTGCCATGCTCGATGACAAAGGGACGGCCGCCTACTTCCATCTGAAAAGTGTTCATTTAATTTTTCCTCCTAAACTCTTCCACTGTCTCATTCCTGCAGGGAAAAAACCCCTGCGCATAATGTAAAGAAGCGGGGAATATCCCCGCTTCCGGATAACGATATTACTTGCGAAGACCGAGCTTGGCAATGAGGGCACGATAGCGCTCGAGATCCTTCTTCTGGAGGTATGCGAGCAGACGACGACGATGACCAACCATCTTCAGAAGACCGCGACGGGAAGCGAAGTCCTTCTTGAAAACGCGGAGATGGTCAGTGAGCTGGGTGATGCGCTTGGTGAGAAGAGCAACCTGTACTTCCGGAGAGCCGGTGTCGCCTTCGTGCTGAGCAAACTCTTTGCAAATTGCGGATTTTTCTTCGTTGGTAAGCATTGGATAATTCCTCCTGTAAATAAATCTGCCGTCAACCGGGGGAGCGTCGGAGTGTCGCACTCTCAGCTGCGGTATAAACTAGGCCGGCTTCTGCCGACACAACTTTTGGTATTATAGCACAGGGCTGATGCTCTGTAAACAAAAATTTTTGTGGCAGAAGGGCTTCGGTTAAGTTATAATTTTCTAAAAATACAGCAGGTCGCCTGCGGGCGACACCTACGATAATCCCCGGCGTAAGGAAGCCTCCCCTCTAGGGGAGGTGGCCGAGCTCAGCGAGGCCGGAGGGGTGACAGTTCGGAAGCTGTCTTTCTGCACCCCTCAGTCAGCTTCGCTGACAGCTCCCCTCAATGGGAGCCTATTAGCCTGTGCAACAGTTACCCCAATCGCCTGTGGGCGACACCTACGATAATCCTCGGCGTAAGGAAGCCTCCCCTCTAGGGGAGGTGGCCGAGCTCAGCGAGGCCGGAGGGGTGACAGTTCGGAAGCTGTCTTTCTGCACCCCTCAGTCAGCTTCGCTGACAGCTCCCCTCAATGGGAGCCTATTGGCCTGTGCAACAGTTACCCCAATCGCCTGTGGGAAACCCCTATAGCAACTTTGAAAGGAATACAATGACATCCTTTATCATAAAAATTTTCGGCATCGTTCAGGGCGTCGGCTTCCGCCCCTTCGTGGCCAGACTGGCCCGAGAGATGGGTCTGGCCGGCTCTGTCCGAAACCGCGGCTCCTATGTGGAGCTGACTATACAGTGCAGCGAGCCGCAGCTCGATACCTTTCTCTCCCGGCTAAAGAATGAAGCTCCGGAGCGGGCAGCCATACTGAAACTGGATGTGCGCCCTGCTCCCTCGGCGCCCGCTGCCGGACTATTGACCGCGCCCTTCTCAATCATTGACAGCGAACAGGAAGCCGGTGCCGTCTTCGTCTCTCCCGACATCGCCATCTGCGGCAAGTGCCGCCGTGAGATGTACGACAGGAACAGCCGCCGCTATCTCCATCCCTTCATCAACTGCACCGCCTGCGGGCCGCGGCTGACTATTCTGAAATCCATGCCCTACGACCGGGAGCGGACGTCCATGGGAGGTTTCCCTATGTGCGAGGAGTGCCGCCGGGAATACACCGACCCGGCCAATCGCCGCTACGATGCCCAGCCGGTGTGCTGTCCCCACTGCGGCCCCAAGGTATTTATTCTCGATGGGCAGGAGCAGGACGGTGAGGCCATCACCAGAATAAGAGCTAATATAATAGAAGGAAACATTGCAGCCATCAAGGGACTCGGCGGATTCCATCTTGTCTGCAGTGCCGCCGACAGCCGAGCCGTATCCGCTCTGCGGCAGCGAAAGAACCGTCCGTCCAAGCCCTTCGCTCTGATGATGAAGGACATGGACACCATCAGCCGGGAGTGCGTTATCCCCACCGCCGAGACCCGACAGCTCCTGACCGGCCCTCAGAAGCCCATTCTCCTGCTGGAGAGAGCCGCCGGCTGTACTGCTGCCGAGGAAGTGGCTCCCGGCAATCCTCGTATTGGTGTCATGCTCCCCTACACGCCTCTCCATCAGCTTCTTTTTGACTATCCGGACGGTCTCAATGACCGAATGCCGGCCGCACTGGTAATGACCAGCGGCAATCCCTCCGGCGCGCCCATCTGCCGTACCGATGAAGAGGCGAGGGAGTATCTGCTGTCCACCGGTATCGCTGACACGGTACTCACCAACGACCGCCCTATCCTGCTGCGGGCCGACGACTCGGTAATATCCATAACGGATAATAAGCCGATGATGATTCGCCGGAGCCGCGGCTATGCGCCGCTGCCCGTTATTCTCTCAGGTGAAATGAAAGGCACAGTGCTGGCTATCGGCAGCGAGCTGAAAAATGCCTTTTGTCTGGCTAAGGACACTCTCCTCTATCCCTCTCCGTATATCGGTGACATGACTGACCTGCGGACCGCCGAGGCTCTGGAGGAATCTGTCCTCCGCATGATGAGCCTGCTGGAAATAAATCCGGACATCATCATTGCCGACCTTCATCCCCGGTACAATTCCCTGGCCGCGGCAAAGCGCCTGTCAGAGAAGCTGTCTGTCCCCCTTGTTCAGATTCAGCACCATTACGCCCACATTCTGTCCTGCATGGCGGACAACGACTACCGGGAGCCGGTCATCGGCGCAGCCTTTGACGGCACCGGCTACGGAGAAGACGGGACAATCTGGGGAGGAGAAATTCTCCGCTGTGACCTTCACGGCTTCCGACGGCTCGACTCCATCCCCCCCTTCCTCCAGCCCGGCGGGGATTCTGCCGCCCGCAGCGGACGGAAAATTGCCGCCGCCCTGATACAGCAGGGATATTCATCTCCCCTGCTGTCAACAGCCGGTCATTCTGCCGACAGGCTTGTCTCCCCTTCGGAGCTTGCGGCAATAGATTTCCAGCTGAAGAACAATGTAAACTGCGTGAAATCCACCAGCGTCGGCCGGCTGTTCGATGCCTGTGCCGCCATGCTGGGGCTGAAAGGTGAAAGCAGCTTCGAGGGTGAGGCGGCAATGGCTCTGGAATTTGCCGCCGCCCATGAGGACAGTCCCGCTTACAGATTTCACGAGAGCCTTGCCCGATGGACAGCCGCTGCCTGTGAAAAGGCCAGAGAGACTACCAGACTTTCCACTGTCGCCCTCAGCGGCGGAGTCTTTCAGAACGCTCTCCTCACGAGGCTTACCGCCGCCCTTCTCGCCGAGTCCGACTTCCGTGTCCTCACCCACCGCCAGATACCGGCCAACGACGGAGGAATATCTGTCGGACAGGCACTTCATGGATTGTGTATACTTTACAAAAAACAGTAGATTTTTGCTGTAATACACGATATAATGTCCTTTAATATTTTTGGGCACCCATTTATTTCAGGAGGAAAAGATATGCTTAACGCAGATGCACAGGACTTCGTCATCAGCCCCGAACTCGCTGCAAAAATCGACGATGTACTGGAAAAGCATAACCACGATTTCACCCAAATCGTCGGCGTGCTTTTAGACACACAGGACTTGATTGAAAACAACTATATTCCGAAAAGCGTAGCCTTCTATATCGCGCAGAAACTTCCTATTCCTGTTTCTGTTATCTACGACTGCCTTACATTCTACTCTGCCCTCTCCGCTCAGCCCCGGGCAAAGCATCCCATCCAGCTCTGCCGCTCCATCGTCTGCCATATCAATGACAACGACAACACCTATGAGTATCTGAAGGAGCTTTTGGGCATTGATTTCGGCGAGATTACCTACGACGGCCGCTTCGCTCTGGAGGCAGTTCCCTGCTTCGGTGCCTGCGATGTAGCCCCGGCTATTCGCATTGACGGCGTTGTATACGGTCACATGGACACAAAGGAAAAAATCGCCGAGGTACTTCGTCAGTTTGCCTGACCGGCTTGTTTAAGAAAGGGAGAGAAATATGTCAAATCAACCATTGACGGCCGGCTTCATCACAAAGAATTTCGGCCGATACAATCCCCTGTCGCTGGACTCCTATCTGAGCATCGGCGGCTATGAGGCTCTGAAAAAAGCTATAAAGATGGACGGCGAGGACATCGCTACCCTCATTGCCAGCGTAAAGGTAAAGGGCCGCGGCGGTGCAGCCTACGATATGGGTACCAAGTGGTCCCAGTCCAGAGCCGTCAACAAACCGAAGAAGGTTGTTATCTGCAACGCCGATGAAGGCGAGCCATGCACCTTCAAGGACCGCGAGCTTATCAAGAATGACCCCTTCAATCTTATCGAAGGCATGACCATCTGCGGTCATGTAGTAAACGCACAGGATGGCTATATCTATCTCCGCGAGGAATACCGCCATCTCCGTCAGCATCTCCAGAACGCCATTGACGAGGCCACCGCAAAGAATCTGCTGGGTGATAATATCCTCGGTACCGATTTCTCCTTCCATATCCACCTGTACTCCGGTGCCGGTGCCTATGTCTGCGGCGAGGGTACCGCCCTCATCCGCTCCATCGAAGGCAAGGGCGGCCGTCCCCGTATGAAGCCGCCTTTCATGAAGGTCAGCGGTCTCTTTGCCCTGCCTACTACCGTAAACAATGTCGAGAGCTTCTCTATCGTCCCTCATCTTCTGCTGGATGACGAGGGCTACTACGGCAGCTTCGGCTCCGGTGAGTCCATCGGTACCAAGCTTATCTCCGTCGCCGGTAATGTAAACAAGCCGGGCGTATATGAAATTCCCTTCGGTACTACCGTCCGCGACATCATCTACGGTCTGGCCGGCGGCGTAAAGGACGGCCGCAAGATTCGCCTCATCCAGTTCGGCGGTGCCAGCGGCAAGGTCAGCGATGAGCGAATCCTCGATACGCCCTATACCTACGATGACCTGAAGGCCGCCGGTGTTACTGTCGGCTCCGGTGCTATCCTCGTTATCGACGACCGCACCACGGTACTTGATTTCCTCCGTCATACTCAGGACTTCTTCGTCCATGAGAGCTGCGGTCAGTGTACCCCCTGCCGCGAGGGCAATCTCCATATCCAGATTATCCTCAAAAAGCTGGCTGAAGGTACCGCTACTTCCGATGACCTTCGCTATATGAAGAAGATTGCTACTGTCATGTCCACCGCCTCCCTCTGCGGTCTCGGCGAGTCTGCACAGAATGCAATGCTGTCGGCCATGAAGGTTTTCCCGGAGGTTTTCACATTAGGAGGTGCCCGCTAACATGGCTGAACAAGTAATGATTAACCTTACAATAAATGAGATTCCCGTCTCCGTACCCAAAGGCACGAAGATTATCGAGGCCGCCAAGAAAATCGGCATCGATATCCCCCATCTCTGCTACCACCCCGACCAGCGTGTAAAGGCCCGCTGCCGTATCTGCTCCGTCGAGGTAAAGGGCAAGAACCGCCTGCTGGCTGCCTGCTCTACCGAGGTCTGGGAGGGCATGGAAGTCCACACTGAGACGGAAATCGTCCGCGACACTCAGGTGGGTATCCTCCAGCTCATAATGGCTGACCACAATCAGGACTGCCTCACCTGTGCCAAGAACGGCAACTGCGACCTGCAGACTCTCTGCAGCCGCTTCAATATTCAGAAATCCAATCTTCCCAATGTCTGCAAGTACAAGACTGCTCCCAATACGAATCCCTCTATCGTCCGCGATCCCTCCAAGTGCATCAAGTGCGGCCGCTGCATCAGAGCCTGCAAGGATGTGCAGGGTGTTCAGGCCATCGGCTTCTCCGGACGCACCCACAATCTCGTAGCTACCATGCCCTTCAATATGGACATGTCCGAGACTGACTGCATCCTCTGCGGTCAGTGCAGCCTCGTCTGCCCCACCGGTGCCATCATGGAGAAGGACGATACCCGCAAGGTACTTGACTGGCTGCAGGATCCCTCCAAGCATGTTATCGTCCAAATTGCTCCGGCAGTCCGTGTATCCCTCGGCGATGCTCTCGGTCAGAAGCCCGGCAGCATTGTCACCGGTCAGATGGTCACCGCCCTGAAGATGCTGGGCTTTGATAAAGTATTCGATACCAATTTCGCCGCAGACCTCACCATCATGGAGGAAGGCCACGAGCTGCTGCACCGTCTCCAGAACGGCGGCACTCTCCCCATGATTACCTCCTGCAGCCCCGGCTGGGTCAACTATCTGGAGAAGCACTATCCCGAGATGATTCCCCACCTGTCCACAGCCAAGTCCCCCATGAGCATGTTCGGTGCTATTGCCAAGACCTACTATGCGGAGAAGATGGGCATCCGTCTCGATGACCTCATTACCGTATCCATCATGCCCTGCACCGCCAAGAAGTACGAAGCCGCCCGTCCGGAAATGGGCCGTCACGGCCACAAGGATGTAGATGCCGTCCTCACCACCCGTGAGCTGGCCAAGCTCATCAAGTATGTCGGCATCCGCTTCGATATGATACCCGAAAGCAGCTTTGACAGCCCGCTGGGTACCGGCTCCGGTGCCGGCGCTATCTTCGGCGCTACCGGCGGCGTCATGGAGGCAGCTCTCCGCACCGTCTATGAGAAAGTTACCGGCAAGGAAGCCACTCCTCTGGAGTTTGAGGATGTCCGCGGCTTTGACGGAATCAAGGAAGCCACCTATGACCTGGGCGGCACTCAGGTAAAGGTCGCTATCGTCCACACCCTGAAGAACGCTAAAGTCATCCTTGAAAAGATTAAATCCGGTGAGTGCGACTACACCTTCATCGAAGTCATGGCCTGCCCCGGCGGCTGCATCGGCGGCGGCGGACAGCCCTACGGCACCACCAACGAGGTCCGCAAGAAGCGTATCGCCGCTCTCTATGAAATCGACAAGGGACTCACCCTCCGGAAATCCCACGAGAATCCGGATATCATCACCCTCTATAAAGAGTTCCTGGGCGAGCCTCTCAGCGAGAAATCCCACCACCTGCTCCATACCCACTACACGCAGGTGCATAAGGCCTACGAGTTCTAAGCCGATACAATCTGAACTTACACAAAAGGGACTGCGAAAAATGAGCAATCATTTTTCGCAGTCCCTTTCTTTTTGTTTCTCTCCTTCGTTAACAAAATCAACAAAAAAGTTTTGATTTTAACAAAAATTTTCTTTATCTTTTGGATTGTTTTTGCTATAATACAGGCGTTGTCACGAGAAAATTCATCAATCGGTTTTTGTTCTATTGGATTTCAATGACTTAAAGTTCTAAGCATTTAATGATTTTAAGGAGGACAATGAAATGAAACTGAATTCTAAATGGCTCAGCACTGCTGTAGTAACTCTCACTGCGGCTGCAATGCTCACCGGCTGCGGCGGCGGCGGAGAGAAAAAGGCCGAAGCACCGAAGGCCAAGGGCCCCAGCGGTGAGGCAATGATTTACACTTCCATGTATCCCGATATTCTGGACAAGGTCTGCAAGCCCAATGTTCAGAAGGCTCTCCCCGGCATGAAGACCAACTGGTTCCAGGGCGGCACCGAGAAGCTCAAGACCAAGATTGCCGGCGAAATCAAGGCTAACAAAATCGGCACCGATGTACTCATGGTCGCAGACCCCAGCTACTACCTCTATCTGAAGGACAAGGGCCTGCTCATGAACTACAAGAGCCCCAACATGAAGGATGTTATCTCCGATAAGGACGCTGACGGCGCATGGTCTGCTGTCCGCATCAGCAACATGATTATCGCTTACAACGAAGCAAAGATTGCCAAGGAAGACATTCCGACTACCTGGAGCGACCTCCTCAATCCTAAGTACAAGGGCAAGATTGCTATGCCGAACCCGATGCTCTCCGGCAGTGCCTATGTTGCTGTCGGTGCCATTGCTGACAAGTTCGGCTGGGAGTTCTTCGACAAGCTGAAGGCCAACGGCCTCCGCGTTGAAGAAGGCAACTCCGCTATTCAGAACAAGCTCCTCACCGGCGAGTACATGGCTGCCATGATTCTCGAGGAGAACATCCTGAAGATTCAGGAAACCAAGAAGGAGCCTCTGAAGGTCTGCTATCCGAAGGAAGGCATCATCTCCATTGCCAGCCCCATCGGCATCATGAGCAGCACCAAGAACCCCGAAGGTGCAAAGGCTCTCGTTGACTGGTGGCTCTCCAAGGAAGGCCAGCAGGCTGTAACCAAGGGATGGATGCACTCCGTCCGCGGCGATGTTGAGCCGCCCTTCGGCGCTCCGAAGATGGAGACTCTGCTCCCCACCGCTATCAAGGTTAACTGGCAGAAGCTGGCTACCGAAGAAGCCAAGATTAAGAACGAGTTCCGTACCCGTGTAATGGACAAGCAGTAATAACCACATAAAATCTGCAGCAGCCGCCGCTATCCTGTGATTCGGCTGCTGCTTTTTTGTGGAAATCGCAGAGTGTTTATGAAAAAAGTGTGAATTATTACAATTTTGACAAGAAAAAACTTCCTATATTGCCAATTTATTGTTATAATGTACCTGTAAAAGTAGTAATTATATGCGTTAAACTTTTGGTTTTTTTAGGGATTTACAGGTCGTTGTGCCTGTAAACCGTTTCTACTCTTATATATCAAGGGAGGATTAATCACAATGAAACTCAATTCCAAATGGCTGAGCTCTGCAGTCGTTACCCTCACTGCAGCAGCAATGCTCACCGGCTGCGGCAGCGGCGGTGGAGAGAAGAAGGCTGAGGCTCCTAAGGCACAGGGTCCCTCCGGCGAAATCATGATCTACACCTCCATGTATCCCGACATCATCGACAAGGTCTGCAAGCCCAGCGTTGAGAAAACCTTCCCGAAGATGAAGGTCAACTGGTTCCAGGGCGGCACCGAGAAGCTCAAGACCAAGGTCGCCGGTGAAATCAAGGCCAACAAGATTGCCACCGATGTTCTCATGGTCGCTGATCCGGGCTACTATCTGAACCTCCAGCAGAAGGGCCTGCTCCTGAACTATGTAAGCCCCAATATGAAGGATGTCCTGCTGGACAAGGATAAGGACGGTGCATGGTCCGCAGTCCGTATCTGCAACATGATTATTGCTTCCAATGAGTCCAAGATTGCCAAGGAAGATATCCCGACCACCTGGAGCGATCTTCTCAATCCGAAATATCAGGGCAAGATTGCTATGCCGAACCCCATGCTCTCCGGTACTGCTTTCGTTGCTGCCGGCGCTCTGGCTGACAAGTTCGGCTGGGAGTATTTCGACAAGCTGAAGGCCAACGGTCTGAAGGTCGAGGAAGGCAACTCCGCTATCCAGAACAAGCTCCTCACCGGCGAGTACATGGCCGCCATCATCCTCGAGGAGAACATCCTGAAGATTCAGGAGACCAAGAAGGAGCCTCTGAAGGTTGTATACCCGAAGGAAGGCTGCATTCTCATTAGCTCCCCTATCTGCATCATGAAGTCCACCAAGAACCCGGAAGGCGCCAAGGCTGCTGTTGACTGGTGGCTCTCCAAGGAAGGCCAGCAGGCTGTAACCAAGGGCTGGATGCACTCTGTACGCCCGGATGTTGCTCCCCCGAACGGTGCTCCGAAGCTTGAGACTCTCCTCCCCACCGCCATCAAGGTTGACTGGAACAAGATGGCCACCAAGGAAGCTGAAATCAAGAATGAATTCCGTACCCGCGTAATGGATAAGAAATAAGAAACAATCCGTCAATTCACAGGTCGTCAGGGGTTACTTCAGTGACCCCTGATGGTTTGTGTTTACCTGCTTATTGAATGAAGGAGTAAGAGCGTGAAACGGTCCTTACCTCGATTTGATAGCAAGTTCATTGTCATTAGCATTTCAGTGCTCTTGCTTCTCTACTTTATTGTTTTCCCCATGTTAGTGCTCATTTATGACAGTCTTTTCGTAGACGGCAAGCTGGATTTGAGCAACTATCGTGATGTCTACGGACAGGAAGTTAACTGGCGCGCCCTGACGAATACGCTGAAGCTGAGTCTCGGCGTAATGGTGGCCAGTGTAATCATTACCTTCCCTCTCGCCTGGCTGGTAGGTCGTACAGACCTCCCCGGCAAGAAGTTTTATCGTACCGTTCTGGTGGCAAGCTATATGATTCCCCCCTATGTAGGCGCTATTGCCTGGGTACAGCTTCTGAACCCCAGCGTCGGCTACCTGAACGATATCTTCCGATTCTGCTTCGGACTGGAAGCAGCTCCCTTTGACATCTACACAATGTGGGGCCTTGGCTGGGTTCTCACACTGTTTTACTCACCCTTTGCATTTATTACCATCTCCCGCGCTATGGAGAAGATGGATCCTACGCTGGAGGAGGCAGCCCGCATCAGCGGTGCCAGCCCGCTCCGCACTCTCATTGATGTTACCCTGCCCCTGACTGCCCCCAGTATTCTCGCCGGCGGTCTGCTGGTTTTCATTGCGGCAGGCTCCTGCTTCGGTATCCCGGCTATCGTCGGTATGCCCGGCAACATCGAAGTAATGACTACCCGAATCGTTACCTTCGTATACATGGGCGACGATAAAGGTATCCGTGATGCTACGGCTCTCGCCGTAAGCCTTATGGTCATTGCCAACGCCCTGCTCTTCAGCATGACCTGGCTCCTTGGCCGCAAGGATTACACCACCATCAGCGGCAAGTCCACCCGCCCGAACATCGTAGAACTTGGCAAATGGACCTGGCTGGCTGAGCTTTTCGTCGGCGGCTATGCTTTCATTTCCGTCATTCTCCCGCTGGGCAGCGTCGTCATGACCAGCTTCCTGAAGAGCATGAGCAAGGCTCCCGGCTGGGACAACTTCGGTATCGACGCCTGGATTCCGGTTATCACCAGCAGCCAGTACATGGAAAGCATCTGGCTCAGCTTCGTATACGGCATCGTGGCTGCCTGCATCGGTACCCTCCTTGCTATCTTCGTGGCTTATTTAGCAGTCAAAACCAATGTAACCGGCCGTTCCCTGCCGGATCTTCTGGTAGTCCTCGGCGGCTCCACCCCCAGTATTGTTATCGCGCTGGCTCTCATTATTACCTTCAGCGGTAACTATGGTCTCAACCTCTACTCCTCCATGTGGATTCTGGTAGTCAGCTATCTGGTCAAGTACATGACCATGAGTGTTCGCACCATTGCCGCATCCCTCAGTCAGGTTCACATCAGTCTGGAAGAAGCCGCTCTCAACAGCGGTGCCAGCTGGATACGGACCTGCAAGGATGTCATCATGCCCCTCGTTGCTCCCAGCATCATTGCCGGCTGGTTCCTCATCTTCATGCCCAGCTTCTACGAGCTGACTATGAGTAACCTCCTCTACGGCTCTGATACCAAGACGATGGGTGTATTGCTCTACGAGCTGCAGACCTACGCCGATACTCAGAACGCTTCCGTTCTGTCGGTTATCATCCTGCTTATCGTATTAGTGGGCAATCTGATTCTGAACAAGATAACCAAGGGTAAGGTCGGCATCTGATAAAGGAGAGAACGAAATTGGCACAGGTAAGAATTGAGCACCTCTACAAACGCTTCGGCGATGTAACCGCTGTAGGGGATTTCAACATTGATATTCAGGAAGGCGAATTCATCAGCTTCCTCGGCCCTTCCGGCTGCGGAAAGACTACTACCCTTCGCATGGTTGCCGGCTTTGAGCGGGCTACCGAAGGCAACATCATCATTGACGACAGAATTGTCAGCAGCAGTGATCAGGGCATCTTCGTACCTCCGGAGAAGCGCGGCGTAGGCATGGTATTCCAGAGCTACGCTGTATGGCCCCACATGACTGTCGCGGAGAATGTCGGCTATCCTCTGAAGATACAGAAGGTTCCCAAGGAAGAGCGTCAGGCCCGTGTTCAGGAAATGCTGGAAATGGTTCGCCTCGGTGAGTACGGCGACCGTTATCCCAATCAGCTTTCCGGCGGTCAGCAGCAGCGTGTATCGCTGGCTCGCGCCCTTGTAATGCGTCCGGGACTTCTCCTTTTGGACGAGCCGCTCAGTAACCTCGATGCAAAGCTTCGTGAGAGCATGCGCTTTGAAATCAGCGCCATTCAGAAAAAGCTGGGCATCACCGTCATCTATGTAACCCATGACCAGAGCGAAGCTATGACCATGAGCGACCGTATCGTCGTAATGAGCATGGGTGTCGTTCAGCAGATAGGTACTCCCTACGAGATTTACACCCGTCCGGCCAACAAGATGGTTGCCGACTTCGTCGGTCTTATAAACTTTATTCCCGCCGAGCAGAAGGGTGACCGTGCCTTCATCAAGGGGACGAACTTCAGCGTGCCTTACGATGGCGCTCCCAAGGACGAACTGCAGATTGCCGTCCGTCCGGAGAATATCACCATGAGCGTAAACGGCGGTGCTATTGCCGGTACTATTGAAGAGTTCTTCTACCTTGGCGACTCCGTTGACTACCGCGTTCTGGTAGGCGACACCATCATCCGGGTCATTGAGAAGGGTGCCGAGCTGGGCGCTCTGAAAATCGGTGACAAGGTATTCCTTGACATGGATAAAGTCATGGTATTCTAATGTAAGCAAACCTATGGGACAGGCTCCGCCTGTCCCTACTTTTATAAAAGGATGTGTAGTTATATGGATACCCCCGACGGCTTATGGCTCATTATCATTCCGCTCTGCCTGCTGTGCAGCGCTATGCTCACCCTGTCGGAAACAGCCCTGCAGGACAGCTCCAAGACCTCTCTGGAGCGTCTGGAGGACGAAGACTGCAAAGGGGCCAAGGAGGCACTCTACATACTGGAAAACCCGGAACCTATACTGGAGAGCATTCAGATAGGTCTTACCTTCTTTCCCCTGCTTATCGGCATCAGTCTTACCCTGTATACTACTCCCCTGCTGGCAAAGCATCTGCCCCTCGGCGGCTATGCCGGCGAGCTGTCACTGCTTATATCTTTGGCTGCCGCTACTGCCGTCTATCTGATTTTCAGCAGCTTCCTGCCCATGAAGCTGGCCCTGCAAAATCCGGAGAAGGTTCTCTGCCGGCACAGCAGCAACCTCCTGTCCTACACCCGCATTCTTTCCCCTCTCCGCACGATTCTCGTGCTTATAACCGATACCCTGCTGACAATTTTCGGTATCAATCCTCATATTGATGACTCTGTTACCGAGGACGAGGTAAAGGACCTTCTGGAGCAGGGCGCGGAAGACGGCGTTATCGAAAAGAACGAACAGACCATGGTGGAGCGCATCTTCCACATGGGCGACCAGACTGCTTACTCCCTTATGAAGCCCCGTACCCAAATGGAATGGCTTGATTTGGACGATGACATGGACGACAACCTCGCCTTCATCAGAGAAAGCAAGGAAGATGTCTTTATCGTTGGAAAAAATAGCCTTGATGAATTCTGCGGCATTATATACGCCAAAGACCTTCTGGACTCTGTATTGGACGGCAAGCCTCTGGACTTGGCCGCTCTCGTACAGAAGCCCCTTATCATCCCCCGCTCCATGGAGCCATTCAGAGTGGTGGAAAAATTCAGAGAAAGCGGCGTACATGAGGGTATCGTCCTCGATGAATTCGGCGGCGTTATCGGCTACATCACCTATCAGGATATAATTGATGAGATTACTGCCGAATCAGCAGAAGAGGACGAAGAAGGCGATCCGCTGGAGGAAATCGGCGACCATATCTGGCAGCTGGAGGGCCTCTGCTCCATCGACGACTTCAAGGAACGCTTTGACATTGAGAAGCTGCCCGACGAGGAAAGAGACCACTATCAGACAATGGGCGGCATGGTCACTGCACTCTTCGGCTATATCCCCCGGGTCGGCGAAAAAACTCAATGGGACGATTTCACCTTTGAGATCATGGCTATGGACAGAGCAAGGATTGACAAGATAAGAGTCACTCAGACCATCACTGAACCGCCGGAACCCGTAGAAGAAGTCTAACCATAAAACCATAGTAAAGACAGTAAAAAAAGCAGTGAAAAAAGTCTGGCGAAAACCCACTCTCCCTCAATAATCTGCGCAGCTGTACTAAACTCCTGCTTCGTATGCTTACTTGCAGGTCGCCAAGTACCGACGCAGATAAACGGGTTTCTTACAGACTTTTTTCTTCGCAGCTATATAGAGTAAGGGCCTGTGAAAAATGAAAGCTCATTTTTTCACAGGCCCTTATTTCATAAAAAACAGGGATGGACAAAATCCATCCCTGTTTATTATAAGTAAGGAAAAGAGAAGATTACTTCTTCTTCTTCTTGTTCTTGCCCTTAGCCGGAGCCTTCGGAGCCGGAGCCGGATTAACAGCATCCTTCAGAGCCTTACCAGCCTTGAAAGCCGGAACCTTAGCAGCAGCGATCTTGATCTCTGCACCAGTCTGCGGATTGCGGCCGGTACGAGCAGCGCGCTCACGAACTTCATAGGTACCGAAGCCGATCAGCTGTACCTTGTCACCCTTTACGAGAGCCTCTTTTACAGCCTCAGTTACAGCGTTGATAGCCTTCTCTGCATCTTTCTTGGTGAGACCTGCTTTTTCAGCAACAGCAGCAACCATCTGGACTTTGTTCATTACAATTCCTCCCAAAACGCATTATTACAGGGTTTCTTTCATCTGCAAACCCTCTAAACCGCATTATAACAGGATTTCCGAATTCGTCAAGCCTGAAAATGCAGTATTTTCAAGGGTTTAGCAAAAAAATGTTAAAATTCATCAAATCGGTTAGTTAAATATCGTAAAAAGAAACTAAAATAGGGTAAAACAACAATATTTAGGACAGAAAGCCAATGACACTGCCCCTCCAAAATATCCCAACGGTTAGTATATAAGCAGGCGAAAAGCTGATGATAATCAGAGTCTTATACAGCTATGCTGAGAATCGAGCGAGAGCGTGTTTTCGTCAGACCAGTTCTACGGGTAAGTATAAAATTTATTAAAACCAGGCGATACATCTATCTGACAGAAACTCGCTTGCATTCATCATTTAACTAAAGGTATAGCCTGTAGGGGCTTGCCGCAGCAAGCCCGCTGCCGGATAAGTAATATCCTATTCCCG
>JAUNIB010000004.1:112798-176391 GCA_030523645.1 Selenomonadaceae bacterium | reverse complement strand
GCGCTCGGCCACCTTCCCCAGAGGGGAAGGTCTTTACCCTCTCCTTTGGAGAGGGTCACGCACCGCCGACAACTAATTAAGTCCTCCCTTTCAATGGCGGACACGCAATGTATAGCAACAGCAAAAAATCCCGCTGCCAATCTGGCAGCGGGATAATTTTTACTTCAGCCTCATCAGAGGGTAGTTCCGAATAAGAACCGGTTACCCTTACAGGCTGTCAAGTCGCATACGGATCGAAGTCAGAGAGCAGGACACGCATCTCCTTGCCCGGGTCATTCTCCATCCGGACAGTTCCGTCATCGTCCACCATCATCGTCGCTCTGTCCTTAGTGTCGTACTTCTTCCACTGGAAGCCGTCGATGCTGGGGTCACCGGTACGAGCAAAGTTCGTCCACATATTGAGGACCTTTGCTGCCAGCTCTGCATCGCCGTCGCGTCTGAGTTCTTCCGGCGTGTTGAATACATAGCGCAGGTCTATGGAGTGGAATGCACCCTCCCACGGTTCGTCTCCGCTGCGGCGGCCGATGATGTACATATAGGTTTTGCCCTTGCCGCCGGCAGTCGCATGAGCCTGGGCATGCTTGATGCTGGGAATTCTGAAGTTCATTTCGTTGTTGAACGCAGTATAGCGCCAAATGTTCGGGTAGATTTTGCTCCACTCGTCCTCATCGACGCGGATGCTTTTCAGAGCCTTGTCAACATTCGCCGTGAGCGGGCCTGCCTGCTCGCGTATGGAGTTGGTTCGCTGATCCATCGTGGCCGCATATACAGCCATGTTTTCAGCCAGTGTCGGCATTCCATACAGCTTCACCCAGTAGCGCCATTCGTCAGCAACGGTGCCGACCATGAAGTCCACATCCTTGGCCGCAGACATGGCCTCCGCACCCAGCATATCAGCCGGGATGGGGCCGTTGCCGCCGCGAAGCGGCATGTTCATGCGTCCGGCCAGAACAGCGGCGCCGGTCAAGCCCGGCACTCCGGTCTCGGTGGCAAGAGCCTTGAGGTAGGTATCCTTGTCGAGCGCGCAGAGATCCTTCATGTCCTTTGCATCGGTGATCTGCATGAAGGCTTCCGTAGCGCCTACAGCGTCAAACATCTGCGGTGCAAAGGTCAGATTGACGGAGCCGGACTGGGCGATAACCCTGTGGAACAATCCCTTTGCCATGGGCATGGAGATGAGAGAGCTGACTGTGCCGCCGCCGGCAGACTCACCGAAGATAGTGACATTGTTCGGGTCGCCGCCAAAGGCAGCAATGTTCTTCTTTACCCATCTCAGACCTTCAAGGCAGTCCAGCAGGCCCAGATAGCGGGAGTCAGGATAAGCCTCGCCGCCCGGCACCTTCGTCAGGTCGATGAAGCCCATGAGGCCGACTCGGTACTCAACCGAGACGCACACGACATCCGGATGAGCCTTTACGATATACTCCATATTGTAGCAGGGAAACGCTGTTCCCTCGCTCATGTATGCGCCGCCATGGAAGTAGACCATGACAGGCTTGCCGCTCAGCTCACGGTCACTCGTCCAGACATTGAGCTTCAGGCAGTCCTCACTCATGGCGGACTTATCGAGATGTCCCAGAGTCGGCTGCAGAGGGAGCGGGCCGAAGTCCTTCGCCTCATATACTCCGCTGTTATCCGGAGCAGCTACCGGGGCCTTCCAGCGCAGCTCCCCCACCGGCGGTGCAGCGTACGGTATGCCCTTGAAAGACCGCACGCCGGTAGCTGAGTCCTCAGCTCCGATAAATTTACCGTTGCTGCAGTCAGCAACAGGGTCGGCCGCATGGACGGCAGTACTCGCCGCTACAGTGACACAGGAAAATAGAAGCGACAGCAGCAGAAGCCGCAGTGCCTTAAAGGGTCTCTTCATAAAATTTCCTCCTTTTACATTTTATACCTTATCTTATTTCATGTTCCTGAAATCGGGCATTCTGGAGCCGGTGTAGAGCTTGGGCATCACCTTTGAAAGCTGAGCCGCAACTCTGAAGGCAGCTATGTCATCGTAGGTATTGCCTACTACCTGCAGGCCGATGGGAACATTGTTCGATGAGATTGCAACGGGTACATCCACTACCGGATAGGTGCAGAGCAGGTTGAATATGGAGGTGGTTACAGCCTTCATGCTGTTGCCGGTCAGGCGCTTGCCGTTGAATACCGGCTTTGTCGTATCGTCGATGTCCATGTCAGCCGGGACTTCACCCGCAAGGCAGGTCGGCAGGATGAGTGCCTCATAGCCCTGTTCAAAAATCCGTTCCTGAATCTCAGCATGGCACTTGTTCATCAGTATTCCGGCTTCGACCAGTTTGCTGGGGCCGAGCTGGTCCTTCATACCGATTATTGCCGCTGCGTAGGGAGTCAGCTGAGACAAATCCTGTCCCTCGGTCTGCTCTATCAGCATATACATCTGAGTCGACATCAGACCCTTGAAGAATATGTCCATAAACTCAGCGCCGTTCCAGTCAAACTCAATGACATCGACCTGAGCTCCTGCCTTGCGCAGTGCCTCGACGGTGGCGTCCATTGCTGCATCTACTTCTTTGTCATTGCCCATGCCGCTCCACTGGGAGAAGTAGCTGACGGCAATCTTGGCACCCTTGAGGTCCTTGTATTTCGTCGGGTACTCCATGCGGGGACGGATGGAGGACATCACCTGAGTGGAGGGGCCGTTGATGATGTTCTGCATAATGACCAGATCATCAAAGTTTCTGGCCATCGGTCCGAAGGTCTCGTACTGAATGTCGGAAGTCGGAACGCGGCCAAAGGGAGGCTTGAAGCCATACACGCCGTTGAAGGCGGCCGGGAGACGGATGGAGCCGCCCATATCGGAGCCGGTAGCAAGGGTGCAGAAGCCGGCTGCCAGTGCAGCACCGGAGCCGCCGGAGGAGCCGCCGACTGTGGTGTCGCCGTTCCACGGATTGCGGGTGATGCCGTACAGCTTCGACCAGGTGGTGTATGTTACATAGAACTCCGGCACGGTGGTGGAGAATACGAATATTGCGCCGGCATCTCTCAACTTCTCGACTACAGCGGTATCATGCTCACAGATAGGAGCATCTTTAAGCAGTATGGAGCCCTGATCCACGCGCCAGCCTGCGACCTCATCGTCGTTCTTTACGCCGACGGTTATGCCCTCAAGGGCACGAGCCGTGCCGTTCTTCCAGCGTTCGCCGGCCTTGACGGCGGCCTCGCGTGCCTCGGCAAAGCGCTCGAACTGGATGGCATTGACCTTGCCGTTCCATGTCCGGTAGTCATCCAGCAGGTCACTGCTGTTCTTTTTTATTGGGCCGTTGTACTTCTCTATCCGGGCGATCTGAGCCTCCAGCACCTCAAGCGGCGTGATAGTACCAGCCTTGAAATGCTTCAGCTGCTCCACCGCCGGCATGTAGGCCAGCTCTTCCTGCGTGAACGAATGGGCCTGCGCTGCTCCGCTCGTTACAAAGAGCAGGAACACGAATGCCCAAAGCACTTGCATCATCTTTCTTTGCATAATATACCCCCTTAAAAGTTTTTTCTGCTTAAATCTTAGCACATGGAAATATAAAAAACAATAGAATATCCTCAACAATAACGCCGCAAAAGATGGCTGTGAAAAAAGTCTGACACCAACCTCATCCGTCTCGCTTCGCGAGCCACCTTCCCCAATGGGAAGGTCTTTACCCTCCCCTTTGGGTGTGCATGAGCACTTAATGAGCTTGCGAATTTAGTGCGAGCCATGCAAACTACTTAGTGATATCCGAGCATAGCGACGGATGAACTTAGTATGTTTGCTGAGGGGGGACCGGCGTAGCCGGTGGGTGAAGTTAATAAACGGTTTTCTTACAGACATTTTTCTTCGCAACTATACATAAAGGAAGGGTCTGTGAGAAAATGAATGCTCATTTTTTCACAGACCCTAATTTTTACTTCAGTCTCGTCAGGAGGAATCCGATTATGCTGACCAGAACCGTGAGGATTATCATGGTGGGGTCGGCGATAGCGGTACGGTAGTTTCGGGCGTAGAAGCGGTTCCGCTTGCGGAAGGGCTTTGCATCCAAGAACTCCATAGGATTCTCCGTGAGCTTCATCACTTTGGTAGTACCTGCTCCCCAAGCCATGCTCAGTGCCGTACTCAGAGCACAGCTGAGAGCGCTGAGACGGTAGATGATGAAGGCTAAGGGCTTGCGGTAGAACCAGTCGGTATCCAGACTGAGCGCCGTGTGGGGCTCCATTCTGGGCAGGAACATGATGAAGGGAATGGTGGTAGCCGCGAATATCTGCATATAGCCGAATACATGAGTCGGCTCGAAGGGATGATAGTTCAGTCCCGGGAAGGGCAGATAGCGGTACAGGAGGTCAGGCATTACACCGTAGAGTGTGCAGAGCGCCGCACCGATTCCCATAGCTACATACATATTCTTGGGAACCTCGGCGATGAGCTTTACATCCTCATACTTACGCAGGAAGATGAAGTAGCCCATCTTCAGGGTAATGGAGAGGAATGTACCGACGCTGGCCAGCTCCAGCAGCTCATAAACAGTGTGGTGACCTGCTTCAAAAGCGGCGGCAATTGTAATAGTCTTACTGATGAAGCCGTTGAAGAGAGGCACACCGGAGATGGAGAAGGCTGCGATGAAGAAGCAGAACGCCACGAAGGGCATCTTCTTCGCCATGCCGCCCAGTTGGTTTATCTTCCGGATACCGGTAGCATAGATGATGGCACCGGTACACATGAAGAGCAGGGACTTGTAGAGAATATGGCTGAAAGCGTGAGCGGAAGCACCGTTCAGCGCCATATCGGTGCCGATACCAACACCGCAGACCATGAAGCCTACCTGACTGACGATATGGTAGCTCAGGAGGCGGCGCATATCATTCTCCATGATAGCGTAGCAGGCTCCGTAGAGTGCCATGAAGGCACCCAGCCACATGAGGAGCTGGTCACCAGCCAGCACGCGGATGAGGGCGTAGACAGCTACCTTCGTAGTGAAGGAGCTCATGAACACGCCGCCGGTGATGGTGCTTTCCGGATAGGCATCAACCAGCCAGGCATTGAGGGGCGGGATAGCGGCGTTGAGGCCGATACCCACTACGATGAGCCAGAAGGCTGCATCATGGGGACCGCCTACAATGTTTGCCACCAGGGACTGACCCTGCGAAAGCTTCAGGAAGATACCGGCCAGCAGCAGATTGCCGCCCAGCATGTGAACGAGAATATAGCGGAAGGCCGCCTTGCGGGAATCCGGAGTCCGGTTGAGCCAGACGAGGAATACGGAGGTGACAGCCAGCAGCTCCCAGAAGAAGATGAAGGTGAGCCAGTCACCGGCAAGGGTGACACCCAGCGCACCGCCGGCATAAGCCATGGCGCAGAGAGCCTCCATGCGGTCCTTGTTGTGGCAGGAGTAGATACCGCCTACAGCTGCCATGATGGAGAATATCATGCAGAATACATAGCTGAGCTTATCTACATGATAGAAGTGGAATACATAATCCTTGACGAAGGGCATCGTCAAATCGGTGCCTACATTCATGCCCAGTGCTACCACAAGGGCGGCAATGGGGCCGAGGGGCAGCACGATTTTCCTGAGCGCCGAGGGGACGATACAGGCTACGATGCCGGTGAGTATCAGGATAAGACCGGGATGCATCTCAGTCATCCTCCTCACCTCCCTCGTTGTAGTAGTCCGGCTCCCTCTGGAGCAGCGGAGCCATTATCAGCTTGGCAACGATGATGAGAACCCAGCAGCCCAGGAATCCCATACCGGCGGAAAGACCGTAGGGCAGCGGCCACCAGGCCGGAACCTCGTACCCGCCGTGATCGCAGACTACTTCGGCAGCAACGCCGATAATCATAAAGAGTACGCAGATAGCGTAGGCTTTTTTCTTATCCATTATTGCCACCCCCCTGCAGTCCATCCGGCACATATCGTCTTAGCCGCCATATCGGACAGCTCGTAGAAGTGCGGGAATATATCCGGGACAGTACCCAGAAGAATAGCGATAACAGTTGTGATGCAGATAGGAATCAGCATTGCATTGCTGTGAGCGCCGTACTTGCGGAACTTCTCCTCCGGGTCACTGCGGAAGTATGCCATCTGGCACACCGGCAGGAGATAGGCTGCCGCAAGGATTGCGGAGGCCACCCAGACAAGTACGTAGATTGGCTTGCCTGCCTGAAGAGCACCCAGCGCCAGATTCCACTTACTGACGAAACCGACAATAAATGGAACACCGGCTATACCCAGTGACGCTATGGTAAAGCAGGCCATTGTCACCGGCAGCTTCTTTCCTATGCCGTACAGCTCACTGATATTGTTTCGGTGAGTACGGGCAATGATAAGGCCGGCGCACATGAAGAGGGTAATCTTCATTACGGCGTGAGCTACAAGGTGGAGATACGCACCCTTTATCGCCAGCGGCGACAGGAGGGAAGCACCCAGCACGATGTAGGAAAGCTGACCGATGGTGGAGAATGCGAGACGCCGTTTCAGATGGTCCTGACGAATGGCGATGAGGGAGGATACCAGCATGGTGCCGGCTGCCGCCCAGGAAACGAAATCAATGATATTGATTTCCGCCAGAAGCTGAGGGCCGAAGACGAAGCCGATGATACGAAGTACGCTGAATACGCCGGTCTTAACAACTGCTACCGCATGGAGCAGTGCGGATACCGGTGTGGGGGCAATCATAGCTGCCGGGAGCCAGCCGTGGAGCGGCATGACCGCTGCCTTTACGGAGCCGGCGAGAATCATCAGCACGAAGATTGCCTGCAGTACCCAGCGGGGAGCCATTCCGGAATTCAGGAAGCCGCCCGGGGTGAAGCTCATGGTACCGGCAATGCAGTAGACCGCAACGATGCCCACGAGGAAGAGCTGACCGGAAATAAGAGTGTAGATGAGGTATTTCCGGCTGGCGGAGAGAGCATCCTGATTTCTCTTATGGAGAACCAGCGGATAGCTGGCGAGAGTCAGCAGCTCATAGAATACGAAGAAGGTCAGGAGGTTCTCTGCCATGGCGATACCCATGACAGCACTCATGCAGAGAGCAAAGGCGGCAAAGTAACCGGTCTGCTCACGCTCCTGATTGCAGCGCATATAGCCGATGGAGTAGAAGTTCATGGGAACCCACAGCATTGAGGCAAGCACTGCGAATATCATGCCGGCGGGGTCGGTGCGGAGGGTGAAGCCTACGGTATCTGTCAGCTGGCAGAGGGTGTAGGTGTAGACATCTCCGGCGAGAACGCCCGGGAGCATGGAGAGGATGATTCCGAACTTGATAACGGAGGCAATGGCGCTCCATGATTCACGAACATTTGGCCAGCGGCGGCTGAAGGAAATCAGAATGGCAGCTACCAGAGTAACTCCTACAGCCAGGAAGGGCCGAGCGTCAACTATTGTCATCTCAGGAACACCTCCGGCAAGCCAAGTTTAATAATGCCATTGATAATATCCGCACTGTACCAGCCCAGGAAGAGGACGGTAAGACCGATGACCGCAAGGGGAACCGCCATAGGCACCGGCAGTCCGAGCTTGCCCTCGTGAGGGTGGACATCCGGGAGGCTGCCTTCTCGCTGTACGAACATCTGCTCAATGATGCGGAAGAAGTAGATGGCATTCAGGAGGGAGCTGATGACCAGTACTACCATGTAGAAGTAGTTCTGACTGGTCCAGGCACCCATCATCAGGTACCATTTGCTGAAGAAGCCGGCAGTCGGCGGCAGACCGATCATGGACAGCGCGCACAGCACCACAGTAATGGTGGAAATGGTCAGCTTCTTATTCATACCGCCGAGGCGGTAGAGATGAACGACACCGAAGCGATAGACGATACCGCCGATGACCAGGAACAGGCCGCTCTTCATGAGGGCGTGGTTAATCATGTGGAGGACGGCACCGATGAAGCCGTACATATTGCCCATGGCAACACCCATTGCGATGTAGCCGATCTGAGCAACGGAGGAGTAGGCCAGCATACGGCGGAAGTCGCGCATGGCCAGCGCCATGAAGGAGCCGATGAGCATACCGCCTACACCGAGAATACCGATGATATCCAGTGCGGAGCGCATGACCGGATTGTTTACCTGGAAAATGTAGTAAACGAAGCGGATCATAGCGTAGGCCGGAGCCTTACTCATGCAGCCGGCAATGAATGCTGCGGCACCGGGATGGCTGAAGGTGTACGCATCCGGCTGCCAGCCGTGGAGCGGGAACAGCGCCATCTTGATACCGAAGCCGATGATGAGGCAGCCAACCGCCATTGCAAACAGCGGAGAATGAATATGCGGTCCGATGAGAGCTGCCAGGTCTGCCATGTTGAGGGTACCGGTCATAGCGTAAAGGTAACCGACACCCAGCAGGTAGAGGGAAGCACCGATGGTACCGATAAGCAGATAGCGGAAAGCAGCCAGCATAGACTTCTTGCCGCCGAGAGCGATGAGACCGTAGCCCGACAGGGACATAATCTCGAGGTATACATAGAGGTTGAACACGTCACCGGTAGCGATCATACCGCAGAGACCTACGGTGAGAAGACCGAAGAGCGTGTAGTAGCCGCCTACATGGAGCCAGTCCTCATCCTTCACGAAGGGCAGTCCGTAGAAGGACACCAGCAGAGATATGAAGGTGATAAGAACCAGCAGAACGCTGTTCAGCGGGTCGAGAACAAACTCAATACCGACAGGAGGCATCCAGCCGCCCATGGTGTAGTGGATAGCCTTGCCGCCTGCCGCCACCACATTGTTCAGCACCGTAATCGCACTGGCTAAGGCACCGGCGATGGAGGCGATGACCAGATAGGCACCGAGATTGCGGCTAATCTTGCTGAAAAGCATACAGAGCAGAGCCGCCGTCAAGGGCAGGAGTACGACGAAAATAGGAGCATGCTGACTCATTGGCTAGCCCTCCTAAGTACCTCTTTCTCCTCTACCGAGCCGTAGATTTCCTTAATGCGCATGAGAAGCGCAATGGCTACGCCGGTAGTACCAAGGCTGACGACGATTGCGGTAAGCATCAGGCCGTGGGGGAGCGGGTTGATATAAGCATCCGGATTGGTGGTAAGACCGTTCTGGATAGGTATCATTGCTCCGTCCTTCTGCGCAAAGCAGAGGTAGAAGTAGATGACAGCGACCTGCATGACATTCATTGCCATCAGCTTCTTCATATAGTTCTTGCTGAGGACCATACCGTAGACCCCCAGGAAGAACAGCACCATGACCAGAGAGTAGATGCCTCTGGTCTTCAAAAACTCATTCAGTACGTCCATCGTCATCCCCCATTTTCACAATCGAATCCAAGAGATTGATGATCGTCATCATGACGCAGATGGCTACGCCGATTTCAATCATAAATATAGCCAGAGCATGCATCTCGTGGGCCGGTTCCAAATGAATCGGCATATAGTTGTAATCAAGGAAATAATTTGCTCCGCCGAAGAGGGTGAGCCAGCCGGTGAAGGCGTAGAGGAATGTACCGACACCTGCCATAACGATGGAGGTCTGTCCGGCTACATTGAACTTCGTATCGCTGCCCAGTATCAGTCGGGCGAGAAGTACGCCTACCGACAGCAGTGCTCCGGCCTGGAAGCCGCCGCCCGGCGAGAACTCACCGAGACAGAGGACATAAATGCCGTATACGATGGTAAAGGGGACGAGCACACGGAAGGCGACATTGAGGATAATCCCTCCGAAGGGATCCTTCAGCTTAATCATTTGATCACCGTCCCTGCTTCTGCTACATTCTCCTCCTCCGGTCGGCGTCCAACCGGATTGCGGGTGAGAATCAGCACGGTGGTAAGACCGGCCAGAAACATAACGGAGGTCTCCCACATGGTATCAAATCCGCGGTAGTCGATGATGACGCCGGTAACGATGTTCGGTGAGCCGGTATCCTCAGCGCTTCGCTCGATGTATGTGGGCGTTACATGCCGGTTCGGTGCCGAGTTGGCATCGCCGATAGGCGGCAGATTCGAGACGACCGAGCAGAAGGTCGCGGTAATAACCGCCAGAATAACTGCAACTAATCCTCGCATTATTCACACCACCTGTCTATCTTCTTCAGTGAAGCCACGAAGAAAATCGTTGAAATCGTTCCGATGACCGCCTCGGTAAAGGCGACATCCGGAGAACCCATCATCAGATACAGCAGCACAGCACAGAAGCTGAAGGCGCTGTATATTATTGACGCACTCAGTATATCCTTGCAGAAGATTACCGCGCAGGTAATGAGGATCAGGATGACGAGGAGTGCTGCTTCGACAAGATATATCTGCATTTACTTCTCCTCCTCCGGCTGATCGAGATTGCCTACCGGCTCGTCAGCACTGTGCCCCTTCGGCGGTGCACCGATGGCCTTGTCGGCATCCTTGGAGCGGAGCGTCCAGACCGGATAGCCCGACTTGTAGGCCGACTTGCTGAGGATGTGGGAGCCGATGGGGTTTGCCAGGAATACGAGGAGGAATACGAAGGCAATCTTGACGCTGGTCAGGGTCGCACCCTCGTATATCATCATCCCCATGAAGGCAAGCATGGAACCAAGGGTCTCACTGTTGCCGGAGGCATGGATACGACAGTAGAAATCCGGGAGGCGCAGCATACCGATAGCCGAGCCGACGAAGAATACCAGACCCGAAATCAGGAATATTCCCGCCACGACCTCGCGAATCGCATCACAGCTGATTCCGAAAATCATGCTTTCTTCCCCCCTAAGAACTTCGCCAGGATTACCGAGCCTACAAAGCCCAGCATGGCGTAAGAAATGCTGATGTCAACATACATATCGGGCCGGCCGTCCACATAACCGAATATGACCAGCAGGAGTATGGTGTCGGCTCCGATGACGCCAAGGCTGTTCATCCGGTCGTACACCGTAGGCCCTTGGAACAGGTGCTGCAGCATCGAGCCGATAATGAAGATGATGGCCACCATCATCGTGATAAGAATGGCGTTCATGCTTTCGCCTCCTTCAATCCGGAATTGCTGCCGTCATCCACGAGAAGGAAGTCGTTTTCCTCCCCGAAGAGCTGGGCAACATGAGCCGGGAAGTCGCCGGAGATGATTCCGTCTGCCGCTCCCGGTGTGAGAGCATGGATAGTGTAGATGCCATCGTTGGTAACATCCATCGTTACAGTACCCGGAGTGAGGGTGATGGAGTTTGCCAGTATCACAGAGGCTACCGGATTGTCCGCATTGAAGCGGAACTTCAGCACCTTCGGGTCGATGGCCAGCTCCTGATCGGTAGTGGCCAGGAGGACATCTATATTCGCCATGATGAGCTGATACATGAGCCAGAAGAAGTAGCTCAGTCCCTTGATGGGGCTGACGCCGAAGACGAAGTAGCATTTCGTCCGGCTCTGGTTCGGCACCAGCAGCAGCGGATATGTGACCATGGTTGTCACTACCGCCGTTAAGGCACCGTATATCAGGAACTTCATTTCCGTCCTGCCTGACAGAATATACCAGAACAGGAACAGCGTTCCTATCAGAAAAACCTTGTGGATGAGAGGAGAGCCTACGATTTCGTAATCAGGCTTCTTTGTTTCTGCTTGCACGGCAACCACCCTTAACTATAAAGATTTTTTATAAACGCAACAGCTTGCTATAATAACTAAAAGATATAGTACGAGCTAATTGGCATACTATTAATGTATAATTAGGCGCAAAGCCTAAAATTCCTGCTTATTTTTCAGATTTTTTGCAATTTTCTATTAAAAACACAAAATCTCCGCAAAAAAAATATACCCTCCGTTGATTTAACGAAAGGTATAGTCATATTGCGACCATGTTTTTTGTCTGTTTTGCCCGATACAGCATCTTGTCCGCCGTCAGAAACATATTCCGGCAGCTGCTCCTGAAGGCACAGCCAATGGACACTGTGGTGTGAACATCAGGAAACTGCTGGATATTCATCGTCTCCACAGAGCGGCGAATCTTCTCCAGACGGCGAAGCACCTCATCCTCGTCTCCCCGGCCGAAGCAGATAACGAAATCGTCCTCACCGTGGCGCACCACTACATCCTCGGTACGGAGACAGCTCAGAAACTCCCGGGCCGCCTGACTGAGTACCAGATCGCCGACACTGGCACCGAAGGATTCGTTGATCTCTTTGAAATTGTCCAGATCCACCATAGCTACGGCGAAGCTGGAGGTCAGCTCAATGACATTTTCCTCAAAGTACCGGCGGTTTCTCACACCGGTGACCGGATCGAAATAGGCCTTCTCGCTGAAGCTGGATATGGTGGTGAGAAGCTCAGTCTCCCGATTTTTCTCACCGGCGATGGACTGGAGGCCGTATACCGCACCAACCGGCACGCCGTTTTCGTCCCGTCCGGCAGCAAGGAAGGTCCCTCTGCACCAGCCGAGAAAGGCCGATACATACTCCATGCTGATGGTGCTGCGGCGGGTAAGCCGCTCCTTCAGAGTAGCAATATCCATGAAGGCCCGCATATTTTCCCGGTACTCCGCCTCTACCATGTTGTCCAGATAGACTTCAAAGGCCAGTGCGGCAGAGCCGCTGCTGCCGATACGCTCTGAGGCGTAGTCAAGTCCGGAGATTTCTTCGAAGGTCATGGTCTCAAAATCGATGTAAGCGGTGTATGAATAGCTCCTGGCCAAGGCCTCGATGATGCGGAGCTGCTTCCGCTCCTCCGGAGAGCCGGCAGTATGGCTGTCTGCTGCAGCAACGCTCTCTGCCATACTAAGCACCACCTTAATTTATAAGGAAGAAAACCACCGACAAATTATCAATAATGAGGATGGGCCTTTACATAGTCCACAGGGCGGGACCAGTCAACATGAACCTCAGTGGCTTCCCACATACGGGTCATAGCCAGCTCGAAGCTCCGGCGGCTGTCCTTGGCAACAATCTCCTCGGCATGGAAGTCCAGGAGAGTCTCACCCGGTACACGGATGGTGTGAGTGGCTGCCAGATAGTCCTCAGCCAGCTTCTTGCCTTCCGGCTCATCGAGATTTACGATGACGGTATGAGCTGCCTCGTCCAGCTCTACCCAGCCGAGGGCACCCTTGTAGCTTATCGCAACACTATAATTTTCTGCCATGTTACAGACTCCTTTACATATCCGTTATGTATCCTTTTGGGAATACTTAATAGACATTATACATAATTATTGCCGTTTTGTCTTGCGATTTCACGAAAATTTTCCCGACAAAATATCTGCCCTCTCCCTTGCCTGCCATTTCCGAAAGTGCTAAAATCATTAGCGGAAGCAAATGCCTGGGATGTGCGTCAGTCTACAGGATGTCTAACCGACTCTTTTACCTAGGGAACCCAATTATCGCTTGGCGGCTGCAGGCTCCCCCTGCGGGAGAAGCAAAAGTCCGGCTGCGGGTACCCACCTGCCCCGTGCAGGTTTAGGCATATGAGACTGACGGCATTTTGGACCTAACTTTCTGAGGAGATGTTGCTCGCGACATCTCCTCTTTTTTCATTGCGGATAGAAGGCTCCCCTTTAGGGGAGCTGTCGGCGTAGCCTACTGAGGGGTAATAGACACGTTACCGTCTCATTCTTCACCCCTCCGACCTCGCTACGCTCGGCCACCTCCTACAAACATGCTAAGTTCATCCATCGCTTCGCTCGGATATCACTAAGCAGTTTGCATGGCTCGCACTAAATTCGCAAGCTCATTAAGTGCTCATGCACACCTAAATGGGAGGCTATTATACAGATCAACAGTTATCTCTCCGCCCTTCGGGCACCTCCCCTGAAGCAGAGGCAAGTATCTCTTCATTCCTGCCTTTTGAAAAAAGTTCTTGCTTTTTCCTAAACCAGCCTGTATAATAACCCTCGTCGGTAAACGACGACAATATGCGCTGTTAGCTCAGTTGGTTAGAGTATCACCTTGACATGGTGGGGGTCGTAGATTCGAATTCTACACAGCGCACCACGCAAATATCGGGACCGGCCGGTCCCGTTTTTATTTTCCGTCCTAATGCTCAAATAGCTCAGTTGGTTAGAGCACCATCGTCACATGGTGGGGGTCCAGCGTTCGAATCGCTGTTTGAGCACCAGAAGCTTCAGAGGCTGTGAATTTTCACAGCCTCTTTTTTATTCGCGTTCCTTATACAAAAGGGACTGCGGAAATGATTGCTCATTTTCACAGTCCCGATACTGCAGCGGAATCCTGTATATAAAATCTGTAAATTTACCGTTAAACGACAAGATTTCCACAATTCAGTCCACATGTGGATAACTTTTGTGGAAAAAAGTGGATAATTGTTGCTATTGCAATAGGATTTTAGTCTTCTTTTGCCGACACAAGGGTCAAAGACCGGCTGTCGCTTCCGAAAGAACCGCTCCGATGGGCTGTCGGATGACCAGCTCTGCTCCCCTGTCGGCACTGGTGGCGGTCATATTGATGACCACCAGATGCTTCCCCCGGAAGTACCGGATGAAGCTGGCCGCCGGCTGTACTACCAGCGAGGTGCCGCCGATGATGAGAGTATCCGCCTCGGCTATGGCGTTCACAGCTCCTTCTATGACATCTCCGTCCAGCGGTTCCTCATACAGCACCACATCCGGCTTTACCCGGCCGCCGCATTTGCCGCAGCAGGGTATAGGCTGATGGTCCATGATGTAGTCCACGGAATATGATTCGCCGCAGTCCTCGCAATAGTTTCGCAGAGTACTGCCATGCAGCTCATAGACCCGCTTGCTTCCGGCCATCTGATGAAGGCCGTCAATATTCTGCGTGACTACCGCCGACAGCCGGCCCATTTCTTCCAGTTTTGCCAGTGCGATGTGGGCCCCGTTGGGCTTCGCCTCGCGATTTATCAGCTTTTCCCGGTAGAAGGAGAAAAACTCCTCCGGGTACCTCTCGTAAAAGGTATGACTCACCAGCTCCTCTGGTGAAAAGGTAGCCTTGTATTTCTCGCTGTACAGTCCGTCGGCACTGCGGAAGTCCGGTATGCCGCTCTCGGTAGAGACCCCGGCGCCGCCGAAGAACACCAGCCGGTGACTGTCCAGGAGGATTTCCGTCAGACGGGCGATTTCCTCCCGGCTCATTTCAGGATTTCTCCGTGGATGAAGCCCTCCCGTACACCGCTGTCGCTGTAGACCAGCGTGTCCGCGCCGAAATGCTCGGTGATGGCCTCCACGATAGCCAGTCCCGGCAGCAGCGTGTGAAGACGGTCAGCCGCCGCCCGGAAATACTTAGCCAGGTCTTCCTCCCCCTGCACTCTGTCCTTCAGATAGCGGGTGATCATGTCCGGCAGCCGCTTCGCATTCATGGGAATGCCGCCGGAGGCATTCTCCTCCGGCTTGCCGTACAGCTGGCTGTAAAGAGCCGCTGCTCCCTTCATGGTACCGCCGATACCGGTAATCTCGGCGCTGTGAAGAAAGGCCAGTGCCGGCTCATGCTCCACGATATCCTTCGCCTCCCTGATCACCTCTCCGATTTCCTCCGTTGTGGGCAGGATATCCCGGCAGTACATCCGATGAAGTGAGAGGGAACCCATGGGCAGGGAAACCTTGTGGGCGATAACATTGTCGTAGAATACTATTACCTCTGTAGAGGCACCGCCTACATCTATCAGCACGCCGTCTCTGGACTCCTGTCCGTGGGTAGCACCGATAAAGTCGTAGGTAGCTTCCTCCTCACCGCTGAGGATTCGTATATCGAAGCCAATCTCCTGCTTAATCTGCTGAATGATGGCCTTGCCGTTTTCCGCAGAGCGCAGGGCGGCGGTAGCGAAGCCGTCCACCCGGGTGATGGAGAAGCTGTCCAGAAAACGGCGGTAGTCCCGCAGCACATCCATCAGCATATTCACGCCCACCTCGCTGACGCTGTTGTTGTCGATACAGGCAGCCAGTCCCAGAGCGTTTTTCTTCTTCAGCACCATCTCCGCCTGGCCGTTCATTATCTGATAGAGAGCGAGGCGCACAGTATTGGAGCCGATATCAATCAGAGCGTGAAACATGAGGAATCCTCCCTTTAACCGCAAATCAATGTATAAATCTGTTTGCCAATCATGACCGAGGTAACAATCAAAAACAGGGGACGCACATAGGCGGCACCCTTTGCCAGCGCCACCCTCGCACCGCACTGGGCGCCCACAATCATGCTGAGGCCCATGGGGATGGAGTAGGAGAAGTCAACCTCGCCGATGGCGATGAAGAACAGCACCGAGCCAAGGTTGCTGGCGAAGTTTATTGCCCGGGCATTGGCTGCCGCCCGGACGAAGTCAAAACCGATGAGCAGGAAGGAAAACAGCAGGAAGCTGCCGGCACCGGGGCCGAAGAAGCCGTCGTAGAAGCCGATGACCGTGGAGGCCAGAATTGACAGCCGCAGAATAGTGGGTGTAAGACCGCCGTAGGTATTCTCCTTTCCCCATTCCTTCTTGAAAACACTGTAGAGAGTAACCACCACCAGCAGGACGACTACCAGCGGTCTGAGAAAATCCGGCGGTATCTGCCGCAGGACGATAACGCCGCCGATGGAGCCGAGGAACGCCGCCGGAAAGAGGTATTTCATAAGGCTCATATCCACCTTGCCGGAGCGGAAGAAGGTAAATGCTCCGGTGGCAGCGCCCATGACAGCAGCCGCCTTGTTGGTACCCAATGCCAGCACCGGGTTTAATCCCGCCGCCAGCAGGGTCGGTACAGAGATGAGTCCGCCGCCGCCGACTACCGAGTCGATGAAGGCAGCCATGAAGCCCATTACCACCAAATAAAGAATCATATCCCCCGACGGAAAAAACGCTAGTACTTCTGACATCTGTTAAAACCCTTTCACACAACAGATATATATTTTTAGGAAAAGCCTTACTGCTTTCTCATTCTGTCCTCACCGACAAGCTCCTTGAGAATCTCCGTCCCGCTGTGGGTGTAGCGGCGGCTGACAGTCGTCACCGCGTATGCGGGATCGGCCGGGTCGTCCACACTCTCCACCAGCAGCTCTATCTCCGCGCCGGACAGATCGGCAGCCACGCCCAGTATACCTACCTCCAGCAAGCCATCTTTGGCATAGGTGAGGATGTAGGCATTGTGGTCGAAGCGGTTCTTTATCACCAGGTCTTCCTTCCGCCCGTGGGCGAAAGCTACGAAGCCCGCCGGCACTCCTTCTATGCCGAAGTCTCCGTCCCCTGCCTCTCGCTCGGATATCATGAATCCGCTCTTTAGGGCGCTTCCGTACAGGCAGGAGGCGAGAATATCCAGAGCGTGCTGCTCTGCGCCGGTGTAGTTTCCGTGATTGATTCCCGGGAAATGCTCCTTCATCAGCGTATTAAACGACAGCCTGGAGCCGGTGCGAAATATTTTCTGGTCGAGGGCCTTCGCCGCCTTCTCCAGAGCCTTGCCTCTGGCCGAGTCCTTGTCATAGCTCAGGGAGAAGCTGCCCAACAGGGTATCGATGGGAGCCAGATCTGCATCAGTGACGGCCGGCTCGGCCTCCTTCGGCTCTACATTGATTCGGCGTGGATATTCCAGCGTCCGAAGCTCCTTCTCTATCTCCTCGTGCCATTCATCGGTAGCCAGAGCAAGACCGGTGCTGGCCTTGCCACGGATTATTGTTCCTCCGTCTGCCAGCAGCAGTGCGGCGTCCTTTACCGGACGATTCAGCTTCTTCTCGATGGGGCTGATTTTTTCCTCCAGCCGGGCCCGGTCGTAGGTGACTACGGGAGTGATTTCCTTCCCTCGGCAGGCTGTAGCCGCAACCTCTGCCGCATTGACGATGATATTGCTCTCCCGGCCTACCGCCAGCGCTCTGTCAAGTATGGCCTCCGTGTCCAGATGCAGGTCGATTTCCTTGGGGGAAATCTGACAGAAGTCCTTGCCGTAGACAAGTACCAGTGCGTTCTTCGCCATGGGCTGCCGGGCGTCACGGGTGATGATTTTCTCGGCGTCCTCACGGCTCAGACCGGACAGTTCCAGTCCCCGGTACCGGACACCGTAGGCAATCCGCTCACTGACGATGAAGCTGCCCACCCAAAATCCGCCGATGAATATAACGCCCAAAACTATACACAGCAGGAGGGCGACAATAAAGCCCAGACGAATACCGCCCACAGCATCACCGCCGTGAGCCGAGCTGTCTCTGACCGTCAAGCCAACCTCCCCTTTCTGTTGTTTGCTTCCTGTGAACAAAATATATCTATAGTATTATATTAGAGAAGAGGCATTAGTGCAAGAATATACATGGTATAGAAAAACTCTTGCTTTTATTTTCTAAAAAAAGTAAAATGTGAGGTAGTCTATTTATAAGGGAGAACTGTATTATGGGTTTTATGGATACAATGAAGGGTCTCATGGGCAAGATCCTGCCCAGCAAGGACAAGCTTGCCATTCGCAACAATGTCCCTAAGGAAAAGGAGAATGTCAAGAAATCCTTCGGTGTCTACTGCAATAAGAATCACGGCACCAAGGAAGGCCACCTCTGCAACAAGTGCAACGCCCTCCTGCTCCGTATAATGACCAAGATGAAGGCCTGCCCCTACGGCACTCAGGCAAAGCCGGTCTGCGAGATGTGCGATGTAAAGTGCTTCGGACCGGATATGAAGCAGTTCCTCGCCATCCTCGAGGAAAGCAAGAACAAGATGCTCATGAAGCATCCCATGATGGCGGCTAAGCACCGTCTGCTGAAGGCCGGTACCGGCTATGCCAAGAACGAGCAGGAAATGAAGAAGAACGAGGCTGCCCGCTCCAGAAGAATGGCCAAGCGCGAGAAGGCTCGGGCTAAGAAGGCCGAAGCTCCTGCCACTAATAAGGAAGAAAAGTAAAACTTGCACAGAAAATCCTTGCCAAAGATTTTTTTCTGTGTTAGAATGTTTTTGCTGTGTTTAGGATTTTAGTTTCAGCCTGTGGTTTAAGGAGGTGCGTCCCATGGCAAGTCTTTGCGAAGTATGCGGCAAAGGTATGATGACCGGCATGAATGTCAGCCACTCTCACCTGAAGACTCGTCGCAAATGGAAGCCGAATATCCAGCATGTTCGCGCTGTTGTGGACGGCAAGATTAAGTACGTTAATGTCTGCACGCGTTGCCTGCGTTCCGGCAAGGTTCAGCGTTCCCTGTAATAACGCTATTCAGAAATGGCAGATTAGCCGGCTGATTTTTATCAGCCGGTTTTTTTGCGCCTTTTTACGGCCATCGTTCAGCCGCTCATTTCATCCCAATACGACAAAAAGACCGTGCCGAAAACGGCACGGTCTTCCATTTAATCAGGCAATCAGCCCTGATGCTCCTCAAGACGCATAAGCATGAAGAGGTAGTCACTGAGGCGGTTAATGTAGAGGCGGTCAGTCTCGTGGACATCCTCTACCTTGGCCAGACGAAGCATCTGACGCTCGGCGCGGCGGGCAATAGTGCGGGCCAGGTCGAGGCAGGCACCGCCCTTGGTGTCACCGGGCACCAGGAAGCAGCCCAGCTTGCCGACGATTTCCTCGATATCATCGATGTCATGCTCCATGTTGGAAACATGAATGTCTTTGATATAAGGCTCGGCGCCGATGCTGGCGATATCGGCCATGAAGAGGGCGACATCCTTCTGCAGGGCGTGAATCATCTGCCGAACATCGTCCTTCTCGCAGAAGGCACGAGCCATGCCCAAAGCGGAGTTCATTTCATCGATGATACCGTAGGTCTCAACGCGAAGCGAATCCTTGTCAATGCGCTCACCGGTATAGAGGCCGGTCTGTCCTTTGTCGCCGGTTTTTGTATAAACACCCATTTGTCAACCCTCCATTGTTCAACTTGAAAGAACGACTTTATAAAAAATGTAACAGGCTCCCCTGCAGGGGAGCTGTCATCGAAGATGACTGAGGGGTAACAGACAGACGAGATGCTTTACTTACCCCTCCGCCCTTCGGGCACCTCCCCTACAGGGGATGCAACTAGACAGATTATATGTTATTCAAAAATCTCGGTGCCGTTGAAGAAGATAGCGATTTCGCGGGCAGCGGACTCCGGAGCATCGGAAGCGTGAACAGCGTTCTCACCCTTGGATGCAGCATAGAGCTTGCGGATGGTGCCTTCGGCAGCTTCCTTCGGATCGGTCTTGCCGTTGAGCTCGCGAACCTTGGCGATAGCATCCTCACCGGCGAGAACCATAGCAACGATAGGAGCGCTGGTCATGAAGGACTCCAGCTCACCGTAGTAGGGGCGGCCGATATGCTCAACATAGTGCTTTGCAGCAACTTCCTTGGTCATCTTCATAAGACGCATAGCGAGAATCTTCAGTCCGGCGTTCTCATAAATCTTGATGATGTCGCCGGTGTGACCAGCCTGATAAGCGTCGGGTTTTACGAGTACGAGAGTTTTTTCCATAGCCATGTTGATATTACTCCTTTTCTTAAACAGAAATATTACTGATGGCTGCTGCACAACACCCAAAGGCCCCCATTCAGGTGGGCTGTCACCGGAGGTGACTGGGGGGTAATAGGGAAAACATCCACTTCCCCATTATAATTACCCTTCCGCCCTTCGGGTACCTCCCCTGAAGGGGAGGCTTAAGTTTTGTACGCCAGCCTCATTATAGCCTAACCTCACACATTATAATATAAGGCATACTTAATTGTAAACAGAATTTATAAGTCTGGCCTCACCCACTGCTTCGCGAGCCGGATGAGGTTAATACAGCATTTTTATTTCCGGCCTTCCCGCCACATCTGGAATTTCCATTTCAGGAAGCCGAGAATACTGCCGTCGTGAATGGCGCTGTAGAGATTTTTGTCCTCGATGTGACCCTTCCGCCGGGCCAGGAACTGGAACTTTTCCTTAGAGTGGGTGAGCTTCTTGTTCTGATGCTCCAAATCCTTTATCTGCCGCTTGGCGTCCTCCAGCTGTCCGGCGTAGTCGTGGACAAACTCTTTCTCCGCTACGCTCTGCTTCGCCGCCGTGGTAGCGAGGAAGTCGCAGCGCTCGTTGAAGGGGTTGCCGGAGTGTCCCTTCACCCACTGCCAGTCAATAGTGTAGAGCGGGGTGAGCCGTGACAGCTCAAGCCACAGGTCTTCGTTGGGCAGAGGAGTCGGTCGGGTGTTGGCGGTGAGCCAGATTTTCTTGGCGGCTCCGTCGGTGAGGTAGCGGCTGTCGGTGTTGATAACTACCCGCTGGCCTTCGTAGGCAATGCCCTTCAGCGTACGGAGAGCTGATACTGCCGCCAGCAGCTCCATGCGCTCGCTGGAGGTGGAGTCAACGCCGCCGGACAGCTCCTTCTTGTTGCCGTTGGGCAGGCAGATGACGGCTCCCCAGCCGCCGGCTCCATCCTCTCTCACCAGACATCCGCCGTCCGTATAGATGACGATGGGCATCTCATGCGGGTTACGGGGCGGTGGGGCCGGGTAGCTTCCTCCCCGGTTTGTCTCCCGGCGGCGTTCCCGGGCTTTCGCCCCCTGTGCGGCGCCGGTGTAGGCTTTGTCATAGGCGTCATTGGTGCCGGACAGCGGACTGACCGCTCCTGGGTGCCGCTTCATGCGGCGGCTCACGGACAGCGGCTTGCCGCCGGCTGCGGAGGCGCCGAATTCCTTCGACGGTGTTTTCCTGACCCGTTCCGGGAGTGGATGTCGGGGCGCTGCGGCTGCAGCCTTTTCCTCGGCTGCTATCCGGGCCAGTTCCTCTTCACCTTCGCCGTGACGGTTTTTCTTCTTCCGCCGTTTGTTCAGATATCGCTCGGCGGCTTCTATGTCGCTGAATTTCTTGCACTCCGCGCCTTCAAAGCCGCGCACCTGAGCGTCACAGTCCGACAGGCTGTAATATATGCCCGGGACACGGCCCCGGCGGACAGCATAGATTCCCTTTTTGTCAATTTCTTCGCCGGCCAGCCAGCGGCGGGCTTCGGCTTCTGTTTTGAATTTTCTTCCTTCGGCACCGGGGTACCCATTGAGCTGGGCTTCGTACTCTCCGATGTCATGGTATATACCGGGTGCGTTACCCACACGCACCGCGTAGACTGCTGCCATACTTTATCCTCGTGGTTGCGTTTATTCTATTTTTTCCGGGGCTTCGCTCATGATGGTTTCCGTTCCTACGGCGGCGGAGCTGTTCATGACCGCCTTGTGATACCAGTAGAGTGATTTGTCGGGGTCAGCTACCGACAGCTCTTTATTGCCGTAGAGGTCAGCGAGGCTGATCATGGCGATAATATCCCCATTGCCGGCAGCCTTCTCATAGTGAGCCGCTGCCGCTTCCGGATTGTAGTGCAGGCCGTTTTCCTTCGCTTCGTAGATACGGCCCAAAGTAACATCGGCAGGGCTGTAGCCGGACCGGGAGGCCATGACAAACCAGTCTATTGCCTTGTCCAAATCCACTACGCAGGCCTTGCCTTCGTAAAAGAGCATCCCGAGACCGAACTGTGCCTCGGCGCTGCCCTGAATAGCCGCCTTTTCCAGCCAGTGGCGGGCGGCACTGTAGTCCACCGCTCCGTTGTCGCCGTTGTAGTATATCTTCGCCAGCTCAAGCTGGGCATCAGCCATCCCCTGACGGGCGGCTTCGGTATACCACTTGACAGCGGCGGGGATGCTGATGGGGGTGCCCTGGCCGTTGCGGTTCATAGTGGCCAGCGTGTACTGAGCCTGCAGCTGGCCGGCTCCGGCGGCTTTGGTCAGCCACCGGTGAGCTTCGTCCATAATCCGCTCTGCCTCTTTGATGAGCAGATTGGCCAGATTGGTGGCTGCATCCGGGTCATCGGCTTCAGCGGCCTTGCGGTACCAGTGCTGTGCGTCTGCGATACTTCCCTCGTCCTCGCAGATGACTCCCAGATTGTAAGCGGCCACGGGGTCGCCATTCCGAGCTGCATCCTGCAGCATATTCAATTCTTCACTGTATGATGCATCCATAGTACACGGCTCCCCTCCAAATGAGATGTTATTCCGGGAAAAACTCTGCTTCTGCGGCAATGCACAGGGCATGGTATACCGGCAGGTGCAGCTCCTGAATCCGATAGGTCTCGTCATCCGGCACCGCGATGGTGATGTCGGCGATAGCCTTCAGCTTGCCGCCGGATTTGCCCGTAAGGGCCACCGTAGTAATGCCGAGGGCCTTGGCCAGCTCCACGGCGTAGATTACATTGGTACTGTTGCCGCTGGTGGAGATGGCAATCAGCACATCCCCGGCCCGGCCGATACCGTATACCTGCTGGGCGAAGACCAGATCCGGTGCCTGATCGTTGGCAAAGGCGGTGGGCAGAGCCACACCGGATACCAGCGATACCGCCGCCAATGGCTGCTGGAGATTTTTGGCCAGGTATTCCGCATGAGCAGGTGCCGTCTCAGCCAGCTTCCCGGCGAATTCCCCGGGGACGGGACGCTTCTTCAGGAAGCCCTTCATCAGCTCGCCTACGATATGCTCGGCATCGGAGGCGCTGCCGCCGTTGCCGCAGGTGATGACTTTGCCGCCGTTCCTGTAGGCGGCAATGATAGCTTCGGCAGCTGCGGTCACGCTGTCACGGCAGACTTCCAGGGCCGGATAACGGCTGATAAGGGTGTCGATGGCACCTTCTGTCTCTTGCTTCATTTTTTCCTCAGTTCTCGCCCGGACTGCATCGCTGTCGAGAATGCGCTGCAGCTGGCGAATGGTCTTTAGATGGGTTTCGTAGTCAAGGTCGTTGGAGTCAATGGGCAGCCGCTTCTTCAACGCATCTATCTGTGCGGTGATACGGCTGCGGGCTTCGGTTGTAAGAGCCATTTTTTCTCCTTGGGTAATTCGTGTTTTTAATCAGCCGGGAATACAACATCATTCAGTATTCCCGTGAGGGCGGCGATAGCGATGCCGTAGTTGGTCATCGGCACCGGCCGCAGGCTGTTCTTGGCCATAGCCACCCGGCTCATTACCAGCTTGCGGTTGAACATACAGGCACCGCAGTGGATAATCAGGTCGCAGTCGGCCAGGCTGTCGGGGAAATCCCGTCCGTTCACGAATTCTACCGTGAAGTCGCTGCCGAACTTCTTCGCCAGCAGCTTGGGAATCTTCACCCGACCGATGTCTTCATTTACCGGCACATGGGCGCAGGCCTCCGCGATGACAATTTTCGCGCCTTTCCTCAGTCCATCCTTCGCCAGCAGAACCTGTCTGGCTGACTTCACAAAGTAATCAAGGTCGCCCTTCTGGGCGGCGAAAAGGATGCTGAAGGAGGTGAGCATCGTCCCGGCCGGCACCATAGGCCGGACAATGCCGAATACCTGCGAATCGGTGATGATTAGCTTCGGCGGCTCCTTCAGAGCTGCCAAGGCTCTGGACAAGCCCTCGGCGGTGGAGGAGATAATGGTCACATCCTTGTCAAGAAGCTCCCGTATAGTCTCCACCTGAGGCAGGATAAGCCGCCCTACCGGCGCTTCCTTATCCTGAGGCATTACCAGCAGGACAGTATCGCCGGACTGACACAGGCCCCTCGTGAGGGGCAGATTGCTCTGAGTCATTACCGCTGTGCCGATGGTCTTCAACTGGGCAAATATGGCATCTCTCCCCGGATAGCCATGCTGCTCGTCATCTCGACTGCTGACGAGGACAGGGGCCTGATGAGGAATGTTTGCCTCTGACAGACGCTCATGGACGACACCGGCAAAGTGACTGCCGCCGTCAGCGTAGGTGTCTGCCCGACTGATAACGGGGATAATGGGGGTGTCAGCCGCAGCCAGCCGGCCGGCCAGCTTCAGCTCCTCCGCCGTCTCCCAGCCGGAGAACAGCAGCAGAGCGATATCTGCCCGGCTGATACTCTGCTCTGTGGCCTGACGGCGCAGGCTGCCCAGCTCCGTGTCATCGGCAATGCCCGGTGTGTCGATAAACAGCACCGGTCCGATGTCAAGAAGCTCCATGGCCTTTTCTACCGAATCGGTAGTGGTGCCCGGCGCAGCGCTGACTATAGACTGCTGACGACCGGTGAGCAGGTTCATCAGAGAGGATTTGCCGGCGTTCACCCGGCCTAATATTCCCACTGTCAGGCGACGCCCCTTGGTGGCCGTCAGAGACGGCATTTTTTCCTGCTCACTCATCTGATTTCCTTTTCCCCGTTTGCCGGATGTGGTATAATTAACAAACCACCGATTGAAGACACAAAAATACAAGATAAGTATAACATGATACCCTGTTGTTATCAATCAGATTAATCTCGAAACGAGGTAATAATTTCTATGGCTTATACAAACTTTGAGGTAGGAGAGACCTTCCCCCTGCCCATTGCCGCCAAGGGTGACGGAGGGCTGTTTCAGGTAGATGCCAACGGCGCCATGTTCATCCTCCAGCTTTCCCGTACCGATGTCATCGCCCACGAGGCATTCCGCACCGGCGAGATAGAGCTGGCTCTGGCAGAGGTGGACGGCATCATGCTGCTGCTCTACAAGATAGACGGTATCTTCAAGGACGGCTGGGGCGACGCACCGCTGGCTGTTCATCTGCTGGCCAAGGAGCAGCTTCCTACGGAGAAATCTCTGGCCGACGAGACTATCCACCTCTATCTGGTAGACCCGCGGCTGAATGTGCTCCTGTCCATGCGGCAGGCTTCCGTAAAGAATGAAGCGGGCAAGGCCGAAATGACCGGAGATTTCTGGGGCATGATGAAGAAGCATGCCCTGGCCGTTGCCGCCGACCCCGAAGGCTACAGCAAGGACTTCAACAGCAAGCTTGGCCGGGTCTATATGAAGTACCAGCCTGGCGACCTTGTAAAGATTGCTCAGGCGAGACTGAAAATTCTTTCTACCCTTGCAATGCACTGACTTATATACCATACGGCAAGACCATCTGACAGAAACTCGCTTATATATTCACCTCACCCACCGGCATTCGCTGGTCCCCCCTCCCCAGTGGGGAGGGTAAAGACCTTCTCCTTTGGAGAAGGTGGCTCGCGCAGCGAGACGGATGAGGTTCACTCTTTAATGTAAGCCCTCGTGAATACGGCCTGTAAGAAAACCTTAATCAACGCCGGTGCTTAGCGATTGACAAGTAAGCATACGCAGTCAGAGCTTAGCACCGCTGCGTGAATAAATAAGCGAGAGCGAGTTTCTGTCAGACTGTTATGCCGAGTTATTTCACAAAATAGTTCAAGTCCAGGAGATACAAATGACAATCATAAAGAAATTTTCCTTTGACGCCGCCCACTACCTCCCATCCTACGAAGGCAAATGCGAGCGTCTCCACGGCCACACCTACCTTCTCAACGTGAAGCTGGACGGCACTCCCGATGAAGAAGGCATGGTCTTCGACTTCATCAAGCTCAAGCGTATCGTCAACGAGAAAATCATCGAGAAGTTCGACCACAGCTGCCTCAACGACTTCCTCCCCTGCCCCTCCGCCGAAAACATCGCCGTCTATGTGTGGAAAGAGCTGGAGCCGTTGGTCGCCACCGACCACAGCTGCCTCTCGGAAATCGAGGTCTGGGAAACCAAGACCAGCGGCTGCATCTACAGAGGAGAGAAAATCTGATGACCGACACGCCATTCCTTATCAAGCTGCCCGCCGCCTCCGCAGCCGAGACCATCGCCTCCATCGGAGCCGACAAATCCAGCCTCCCCATCTTTAACGAGAAATCAGAAATCCTGCCTATAAAAATCACCGACATTCGCACCCCGGCCGCCAACATCATCAAGCAGGAGCTGCTGTCCGCCGGCGGTGACGCCGTGACTCCGAGAGGCTGTGTCAACTGCGCCGTCCCTACCTGCAGTATCCTCATGCTGTCCACAGTCCGCCAGTACCGCCGCCTGCTGACGAAAATCGCCGCCATGCCCTACTTCGGACTGCCGGAAATCGCCCGTCAGCTGGAAGAAATACTGAAGCATATTGCTCCCGCTGCCGATAGTCAGCCGGCCGCTGCCCCTGTCACCACTCTTGCGGACGGCCGCACTATCACCTATGAGCAGATAGCCGTCATGGGCATCATCAATGTGACCCCAGACTCCTTCTTCAGCGGCAGCCGGGTAAATGACGAAGAGCTTCTCATCGCCACCGCCGAAAAAATGCTGCAGGAAGGCGCCGCCATTCTCGACCTGGGTGCTGAGTCCACCCGCCCCGGCTCCGCCTCTATAGACGGCGAAGAAGAACGACGCCGCCTGATACCGGCTGTAAAGCTTATACACGAGCACTTCCCGGAAGCCATCATCTCCGTGGACACCTATAGGGCCGACACCGCCCGTGAGGCTCTCGCCGCCGGCGCCCACATCATCAACGACATCAGCGCTATGGAAAAGGACCCCAACATGGCTGATTTCGCAGCAGAAAGCGGCGCTCCCATCATCCTCATGCACATGCGGGGAACTCCGGCCGACATGATGAACGCCGAAAACACCCAGTACGATGACATCACCGATTATGTGACAAAATATCTCGTCGACAGGGCAGCGATACTGACACAGCGAGGCATAGGCAAGGATAAGATAATCCTCGACCCGGGCATCGGCTTCGCCAAAAACACGGAGCAGAACCTCACCCTCATGCGTAACCTCACAAGCCTCACCGCCTACGGCTATCCGGTACTGCTGGCAGCATCACGCAAGACCGTCATCGGACAGACCCTCGGCGGACTCCCTCCGGAGGACAGACTGGAAGGCACCATCGCCACCAGCTGCGCTGCCGTATACGCCGGAGCCCACATGGTGAGAGTCCACGATGTCGCCGCCAATCTCCGGGCAATCCGGGTTACCGAAGCTATACTGAAAAAATAAATTTATCAAGGAGGACCCTATGGCAACAGCATATATCGCCCTCGGCTCAAATCTAGGCAATCGGCACAAGAATATTACCACCGCTTTGTTCCATCTTGTCCGTGAGCCCCACATTATCTTGGAAAAGCTCTCCACCTTCATCGAGACGAAGCCCTACGGCGTCACTGACCAGCCGGATTTTCTCAACGGCTGCTGCCGCATCTGGACCGACCTCTCCCCTAGGGAGCTGCTGACCACCCTCCAGTCCATCGAGGATAAAATGGGCCGCATCCGCACCCGTCACTGGGGCGAGCGGAACATCGACCTGGACATTCTTCTCTATGACGACATCGAAGTCAACGAACCCGACCTCGTTATCCCCCATCCGGATATGAAAAACCGCGACTTCGTAATGATTCCCCTGAAGGAAATCGCCCCGGAAATCGCAGCGAAACTGTAAAAACAAATACAAACACACAAAGGGCCGCCCGAAAAATCGGGCGGCCTGCTTTATTCATATATCCGAGGGACAGCATCACACTATTCCCATAATTTTTATATAATCTTCCGTCTTATCACGCATCAGTTTGAAGCCAGGCTCCATCTCCGTCAACGCATATCTATGAGAAATGAGAGTTTCCGGCTTGATGCGCCCACCAGCCAATCTGTCAAGAACATAATGCCAGTCATCATTGTCATCATGGGTAAAGGCCGAATTCCATGTACCGGTCACACTCAGTTGATTGCGCAGGATCTTCCAATACACACCCTTATCCAGCTGCATATCACCGTAGGGATTCCCTACAAGCATCACCCGACCGGCCGGTGCTGTCAAATCAACGGCCTGTACAACCGTTTCATTTCGCCCGACACACTCAAAAAACACATCCGCGCCATTGCCGGTCTTCTCCATCACCAATTCATTGATATTCTGCAGCTTTGCGTCCAAATAAGACTCTTCTGCCAAACCAAGTTTCAGCACTTGCTCCCTTTGGAAATCCTTATTGCCAATCACCAGCACATGATGTATCCCTGCCTCCAACAACATCATCAGAAGCAGCATGCCGATTGTTCCGACTCCACAGATGACCACCTTATCATCCGGCTGCGGACACACTCGGCGCATAGCATGCACCGCTACCGCCATAGGCTCCAGCATAGCCGCCGCTTCGTAAGATACATTTCCCGGAAGCTCTATCAGATTCCATTCCGGTACCCGTACATATTCCGCAAATGCTCCTGCCTGCCGTGATCCGATATAGCTATAGTCCCTGCACATCTCGAAATATTTTTTCTGACAGGGGCCACACTTTCCACAGGGAATCAGCGGGAACACTCCTACCCGTTTGCCTTGCCATGACTTATCAACGCCAAAACCGAGCTCTACAACTTCACCGGCAAACTCATGACCCGGAATCAATGGATAATGGTATGTTCCTGTTCGGTAAATGCGCGGAATATCCGAGCCGCAAATTCCTGCCGCATGTACTTGCACCAAAACCTCACCAGCCTCAGGCGATGGCTTCTCCACCTCCTGCAGACTGAAATCACCGATTTCCCGCAGCACCCATGCTTTCATAGTCTTATCCCTCTACCTGCTGACGGAATCGCTCCAAATCAGCCTTAGTTGTCACTTTGAAATTTGCTTCTTCTCCCGGCACTACTGCAATATCCATTCCTGCCAAAACCGCCGGCTCCGCGGCCCCATTAATAGACAGAATTTTCTCTGGCAGCAATGCCTTATTCGCTGCGATATATTTACCCAGCCGATACACTTCCGGCGCCTGCCCGGCAAAAAGCTCTTCCCGAGGCAACAATCCCGAAATAACCTTACCGTCTCTGCTCTGATAAATCGTATCCTTCATTGGCAAAACCGGCAGCGCACCGTCGTGCCCCTCTGCTGCCGCGAAATAATCCTGCACCATTCTACCTGTCAGGTATGGGCGAGCAGCATCATGTATCAGCACGGGAGAGTCATCATTCGCGTATTCCTCAATGTCCAATAAACCGTTATATATGGACAGCTGTCTGTTTTCTCCCGGCTTCGAAAATCCCCGAAAAATATTGCGCAGCCCTTCCCGTACCAGCCAATCCTCAATCAAATACTGCCACGCTTCAGCCGCTACTACCTGAATAGCTTCCACGACATCGCTGTCAGCCATGCCTTTTAACGCGTACGCAAACAGTGGCTTGCCTGCCACCTCTATATACTGCTTAGGCAGCGTTGCTCCCAATCGCGTTCCTGTCCCTCCGGATAAAAACAATGCAACTCTCATTAGAACTTCAACTCTCTTATACCCTTCAGGATCTCACCATAGGACTTGGTTTTACCAAAAAGCAGCGTAGTACCAAGCACAAAACCGTCTACACCTTTCGGAGCGAACTCCCGTATTTTATCCGCCCCACAAGCTCCATCCCAATGAATCTCGAAGTCCATATCTTCCTTCATTGCCAGTAGCCGCTTAACCTTCTTGCCGACATAGGGAAGATACATCTGCCCGGCATTGCCCGGATTAACGGACATTACCAGCACCTTCTTTACAATCACCAGCATCTCCATGACAGTCTCGATACTGGTACCGGGATTTATGGCAATACCGGGAATCATTCCCGCATTAATAATCGCCTGCAATGTAGTGGACGGATGATACTCTGCCTCCGGATGAATGTATACCGTATCTCCCGGACGCAATCCTTTCAAGAAAAGATTAATCACATTGTACGGATGCTCTACCATAAGGTGAACATCCAGCGGTTTCTTCGTCGCACTGGCAATATAATTCATGTCATTAAGCGACATAGCAAAATTCGGCACAAACCGCCCATCCATAATATCGATATGGAAGGAATCTATGCCTCCATCCTCGAGCTGCTTTACTTCGTCAGCCAAATGTGCATAATTTGCACACATCATTGATGCTGTTAAATTAAAGTCCATACCAATCACGTTCCTTATTCACAAAACCCTGTACCAAACTGCACAGCATCAACTCTATCAAAAATTTTTCTCTATAGTTAACATTTGATTAAGCTTACTAATCATAAAACATTCTTAATCTCCGGCATCGAAAAAACATTTCTGTCCAAATTTATTGCTATAGACATATCAATTCCTGAAGGCTTACGATCATTTACAACAATCCGTTCACCATAAGGTAGTCCAAAAACAATATGGTCATAACGAACCGCGTGCTCGCTTAAAAACTCGACTATATCTTTTCTGTATTCTTCATCTCGCGCCGTAAGAAAAATAATAAAGTCATCATGTGGCAACCTATCCAAATACTCCTTGACTCCCGGGAGTAGAGAATCATGTCCGTCAATCTTATATCCGTTGTGTTTTAATAATGTCCCATCCAAATCAAACACCCATGTCTTCGGTAGTGTCGATAATATTAAAGAATCTCCCATTTTATTTCCTCCGTGGCAAGCAGGTTATAATCAAATTGGTCAATCCAATAGATTTCAATAGCCTTCCATTGGGTATCACAATAATTATAGTCAGGATAAAGCGCTATCTTTTTCGCTCTAGCCTCTCGAAGCACATCACAAATTCCACTTCTAATACCAACAAAAACTCCTGCTCTCTCTACTACAGATATCATTTCTCTGATAGTTGGTGAAATAGCCACTGTACCATCTAGCGGTTGCTCATCACCAACAACATTAGTATAGCACGTATATCCTTCACTAGTATAATATGCCACCGCCTGTTTCCATATCTGTGATTCAATCTTTGTTACGGACTTAGCATATGGCGAAAAAATCACTGCATGCCCTTCTTGAATTGACTCTATATCATTATATATTGTCAGTCTTTCTCGCGAGGGGGGGGCAGGCCTCGTCCCTTTAGGTAATCCATAAACTCCACAGCAATAAATCTGCTCCAAAGGAATTTTCTTTACATAAAGTGCCCTAAAAAGATTGACTACATACGGGCGATCCTGATGAGGAATATAAGAATTCTCGTCGTGTGTATAGAGAACTGCCTGAATCATTGCATCCAATTCTTTTTGTTCATACACCTCAACATAGTAATCCCCAAACATTTGAATAACATCTATCAGCACTTTTGCCGGCACACTGAATACTACTTTACCAATATTTCTTTTCTTAGCAAAAACAGGCCAATAGGATATCATCATATATATATCCCCCAAAGCATTAAATGGACAAAACACCTTAAAATATCCTGGATACCTTTTTCTAAGTGCTTGTAGCAGTAATTCCCCCCCCTGCTCTCTGTCTGTCATTTTAGCAATTGTATCCACTGACAAAGAATACTCTGCATATGTGTTATAATTTATTATTTTATGTACTGGTCCAGTATATCCCAGTTCTCGCAATTGCTTTAGCATCGCCGCATAAAATCTAGAAGTAATCAACACTATAGAGTTATTCCCAGTATATGCCTTAATCCTCTCGGGATAAAACACTTCTACCTTCTTATATATAATCCCCTGCTTAGCTCCACTATTATCCAAAATGGCTGCTGCCTGCAAACCCCTACTAGAGAGTAAATCAATCAGTTCCAAAGATGCATTACAATGTCCAAACAAAATAATATGCTTCGCTGATAAGTCTATTTCTTCTGCTAATAATGTCAGATTATTCTTCATCTCTTCATATAATTTCTTTTCCATAGTCACCCAATTAATGAAGTATTGCCGCCGCTAACTCTTCCTCAGTAAGAATACCTGTATCTACATAATTAAATAAAGTAGGATACGTAGATGTTCTCGTAATAAATTGAATATCATCTGTATACTCATAAAGATAGTACATGTCAATCTTATCCCTATCCGCCCGAACCAATTCAGCATCATATTTGACAAAAATTTTTTTCATATAATCATAGCACTTATTATCCGACATAATTCCAGTATATATTTCTCCTTTATCCATTTTTCTCTGCATTCCCGATATGCCTCCAACAAAATATAATTCTTTGTATTATCACTTTTTAATCCTAGAAAAAAGACTTACATAAGCTATCTATACAAAAGTTTCTGCCAAGTTAGCGGCTACCGAAGCAACTTGACACCACGTCTCTACCTCCAGAATGTTGAAACATTTAGGCGTGTCCCACTCCGAATACAAATCCTTCCTCAATCGAAAGATGGTAGATTGTAAAATGAAATTGAACAAATAAAAAGACTCACGGAGAATCTTTTGGTAGAATTAAGTTACCACACAAAAAGCTATCAAAGGAGATACACCATGAGTCGTAACTATTCTACCACTATTACACCTTCTCGCGAAAGAGGTCAGCACCTAAAATTTGAAGACAGAGTAAGCATCCAGATTTACAGGAGACTAAAATATACACTCAGAGCTACCGCGGAGGCTCTTGGCTGCTCTCCATCCACAATTATGTACGAACTCAGACGAGGTACAGGTAAAAGGAAAGGCTCAAGAGGTAGATTCCCTGAATACAGCGCAAAAAGAGGACAGGCAAACTATGAGATGAACCGAAGCCTCTGCCATAGGAAAGCCAAAGCCCTAAACGGCAATCCATTTGTCGACTGGGTTGTCGGCGAAGTTCACCATAAGAAGAAATCTATAGACTCTTGTGTTGGCCGTGCAAAGCTACTCAACAAGTATCCCAATGAGTACATGGTATGCACCAAGACTATATACAGCGCAGTGTGGTCTGGTAATATCAAACTCACTCCATTTAATCTTCCGGAAGCTCTCCACAGACAGAACAAGAAAAACCGCACCCGTATTAACAAACGAATCTATGGAACCAGCATCACAGAACGCCCAGAAGAAAATTCGGCAAGGATTGAGGAAGGACACTGGGAAATAGATACCGTTGTTGGAAAGAGAGCTGGCAAAGAGTCTGTGATACTTACACGTGTGGAGAAGAAAACCGACTACTACATAGCAATCAAGATTCCAGGAAAGGATGCCGACTCAGTAATGGCAGCCATGGAAGTACTACGTGAAGAATATGGAGATGACTTCTTCAGCAAGGTGTTTAAGCCCATAACAGCTGACAATGGTACTGAGTTCCCAAGACTCTCAGAGCTTGAAGCTTATGGTGTATCGTTTTATTTTGCTCATCCCTATTCATCATGGGAAAGAGCACAGAACGAACGCCATAACAGGATTTTCAGGAGATACATACCAAAGGGTGTCTCGATTGACTTGTATACTGCTGAGCAAATCATGCACTTTGGAGACGAAATTAATGCACTACCCCAAAAACAGTTGGGATACCGAACGCCAGAGAAACTCTTTGAGGAATTCTTAGATAAGGTATATTCTCTAAAACATATTCAAATAGCTTAATTCTAAATTTTGTTCAATTTGTTATTGCAATTTACGGTACCGTCATTCTGTAACAAATCATATTCCATAAAGCTCATAAGATTTAAATCTTTATCACTAATAATCAAATTTTCCTCTCCACCAATTAATTCATATGGCCATTTAATATCTATGTCAGGATCATTATACATAATACCTGAATCGCCAGGGCCATAGTATACTTCTGCAGCCTTATAACTCATAACAGCATCTTCAAGCACTAAATATCCCTGTCCAAATCCAGCCGGCACCAAAATACTTGTAAAATCCTCCCCACTAAGCACATAATCCCTCCACTGACCGTAAGTTTCAGATTCAGGTCTCAAATCAACCATAACATAATATACCTTTCCACTAATACACCTCATTAATTTAGGCTGCGGCCTAACTAATTGAAAATGAGTTGACCTTATAACACCTCTCTTCGAAAAAGTATAAAATGTCTCTTTTAGTTCATAATCAATACCATTTTCTCTAAAAACATCTAAATTATAGTCTTTAATTAAACCTCCACGATTATCCATAACGTAAAAAGGTCTTATACTATACGCACCTTTAAAATCCAATTCTTTAAAAAACCAATTTTGCACCATAATCAATAATTCTCCAATGTATATTTAATTCCTTCAGAAAAATCTTTAGATATATACTCCCCTATATCATTCTTAATCGCAGATATATCAAACATTTCCTCTGTATATTTTATGCCATCATCACACCTTACTCCAATTTTAACTAAATCTTCCTTTCCACACAACTTCCCGATTTCAAAAATATATTCCTTTAATTTCCGAGGTTTACCGGAACCAATATAATAACAATTACTTCTGTTTTCTTTTTCTCCAAGCCTAAACATCGCTTCAATCAAGTCATCAACATAAATAAAATCATATGGTTGATTTGCCGAGCCAAACATAGCCTCCCTATCTTTTTTTAGTTCTCCAATTGTATAACTTACTAAATTACCAGTTTTGTTTGACGGCCCATATATATTTGCAAATTGCATCCAAACAAAAGGTTGCGAAATACTTTTACAATAAGTTTCTAATATCAAACGGGCACAATGTTTTGCTACGCCGTAAACCATTCCCCCGTTCGTAACCTCCAGATTAGCCAAGCTTTCGGTTGCATGTTCAGCAATAGTCCCCGCACATAAAAATTTTCTCATTCTTAATTGTCTGCAAAGATTAACACACTTAACCGCAATTTCAATATTTTTTATCTGCGTTAATGGATCCACTTTTAAAGGACCATTTACTCCCGACCATGCGAGATGATAAAACGCATCATATGCTAAATCAGGAATAACCTTCACTAATTCGTCTACATCATCCAGAGATGTTTCAATCTCTGTAACCAAATCCGATTTAGGTATTATAGACTCTGAAAAAGACCGATTTAATGCTATTACTCTAACACCTTTTTCAACCAATTTCTCAACAAGTGCACTACCAACAAAGCCATTAGCTCCTGTCACTATCACATTTTTCATTCATTCACAGCCCTCAAGAACTCCTCGATTTCTTTATCCATACATCCCCTAACATCTTCTTTATTCATCCAACACTTACTCCACTCTACCACTTTTTCTAACGCCTTATCCAACTTCCATCGCGGTTTCCATCCAAAAGTTGCCTTCATCTTTGCACAATCCAGTTTAAGGAACTTCGCTTCATGAGGTCCGTCATCATACTGATTAATCCATTTCAAGTCTTCACCCCAATATTTCAGAAAACCATCAACAAGGACGCCCGTTTGCAAACAATCATCTTCATCAGGCCCTATATTGTAATAACCAGCATACCTTTTATCTTCATACTGCATTGCAGCAATCAACAAATATGCATAAAGAGGTTCCAAAACATGCTGATAAGGCCTTGTTGAAAAAGGATTTCTCACTACAATATCCTTTTTATCAATTGCTGCACGCACACAATCCGGAATAATTCTATCCGCAGAGAAATCTCCGCCGCCAATCACATTACCAGCACGCGCAGTAGATACCGCAATACCTAAATCATCAAAATATGACCTAGCGTATGAATGAGTCACCAATTCTGAACAAGACTTCGAGTTAGAATATGGATCATACCCATCTAACTCCTCATTTTCTCTATATCCCCAATCCCATTCTTTATTAAAATACACTTTATCTGTTGTTACATTAAGAAAGGATTTGACAGTTTTACAATGCCGTACACATTCACAAACATTCACTGTTCCCATTACATTCGTCTCATATGTATAGACAGGATCTTTATAACCATCTCTTACAATAGGTTGAGCGGCTAAATGGAATACTATTTCTGGGTGTACCTCATCAAATATCTCCTTAAGTTTTCTTAAATCCCTAATATCACCAACAATTGACTGTATATCTTTTTCGATTTCTGCGATTTCAAAAAGTGCCGGACTTGTAGGGGGAGTCAACGAATATCCTGTAACATAAGCCCCTATATTAACAAGTATCTTACATAACCAACTCCCCTTAAAACCGGTATGACCTGTAACTAATATTTTTTTTCCACCATAAAAACTCAAATCAAACATAAATTATCTCACCAAACTTTCCATGGACATTTATCTGAATCCCACAACTTCTCCAATTGTTGCTTCTCCCTCAATGTATCCATGCATTGCCAAAATCCATTATGTATTCTTGCAATTAACTCACAATCTTTAACCAGGCTATTCAACGGTTCTTGTTCAAACACAGTTGCATCACCTTCAATACGTTCAAATATTTGGGGTTCCATAACCATAAAGCCAATATTCACTAAATCCCCATCTAAGTCTGATTTTTCCCTAAAGGCATTAACCACTCCATTTTTCTCAATATCTAAAACGCCCTTATTTTGTCCAAAATTATAAACTGAAATTGTCCCTATTTTCCCATGACTCTGATGAAATGAAACCAAGTTGTTAATTTCAATGTCCCCCACTGCGTCCCCATATGTAAGAATAAAAGTTTCCTCCCCTATGTATTCTTTTATACGCTTTATTCGTCCCCCAGTCATTGTATTCAATCCAGTGTCAACAACTGTTACCTTCCAGTTCTCTGTATGTTTATTATGTATAATTACCTTTGTGTCATTTCCAGTATAGTCAAATGTTACATCTGATGTATGGAGAAAATAATCCGCAAACCATTCCTTAATAACATGTTGTTTATATCCAGCACAAATAATAAACTCTGTATACCCTTGCGCCGAAAACCCTTTCATGATATGCCATAAAATAGGCATTCCTCCGATTTCGATCATTGGTTTTGGACGAGAAAATGATTCTTCAGAAATTCTAGTTCCATATCCACCTGCTAATATTACTACCTTCATCAACTTAACTCCAATCTTATATTAATCACTAAACTCCCCACATGAAGAACACTAATAGTTCCTTGAAAATTCAATATCCAAACTAATACAAACAGATTTATACCGCAACATATGTACAAGCCAGCATGTCAGGAATATGCTTAGGCAGACTTTGCCTGAAGGCCAGCATTAATATACGAATTTGCTTGTCAGACAATCCAAAGCCGTTTTTATAGCGACTAATATAGCATCCATCAAAACTGCATTGACTCTGCCACCATAATATCTTCTATTTCATCTATCCTCAAACAGAACAACTCACCGATGGTCCTGTCATCAGTATTCCCACGTTGCTATAATGCCAAAAGAATATAGCTTGCAAACACGATTGCTGTTGTGCTGTCAGAGCATCATAGGATGTACTATGGCACTCGGAAGTGCGTCTTGGCATTGTCATAAAGGTTTTGAAGAACATCTCAATCTGCCAGCGTTTCCGTAAATTCGAGTAATATCTTCTTCAGTAAGAGTTTTATCTGTGGATATTAACACAACCCATTCCTTGCAGTTGCTGTGATTGCGGACGAATACTAATTTTGCTTGGATATTATCTCAGGCCTTGTAAGCACCTTAACTGACAGCAGATGGCCGGATTTACCGCGGCGTTTTCTGCTGCTCTAGAATATTCCCTTGCTGCTGCATATTTTCCCATTGATCATCTACTTGATTTTTCTGGATTTCTTAACCATCGCGATTTCATGAAGATTACATTCTTCTACAGCCTGCAGATGTGCCAGAGCAGAAAACCAGGTATCAAACAGGACATAATCAGCTGACATTATATCGAGATTTAGCTTTGCATAGTTATATCTTTTATCTCAGGCATCTGCTCTACTCATGGATAATATAGTCTTCCTCAGATAGTCCTAGACTCAAAATTCTTTTTCTTATCTCTTGGTAATAAGTACTTGCAATGACAATCTTATCATATTTACCCACACACTTTAGTATCATTTCGGGCTTATTAATTTCTTTTTCAAAAAGCTTCTTCCCCCACTTATTTCTGTCTGAATCCACAAACATTATCACTTCGGATTCCATATTATTAATATCCTTATACGCCATTTCACCAGTCTTTCCAGCACCATAAATAATGTATTTTTTACGGCGCTCAATTCTTTTGCATGACAAATCTTCTATCTCTTTTATGTCGAAAGGAATCACTTTATATTGAATCCACCTCTCCATAATCTTATCAAAACTATCTGCATTTTCCACATAATCCAAACCCATTCGTATCAGAGAACTAGCATTATTAAAAAATAAAGCCCTTAATCCATCATCTTTTTTTGAAATCATCAATGTCCCTGGATTCAACACACATTTACCCAGTTCATTAATAAACTGCTCATCTATTTCTATAAAATCAGTCAAATAGACAATTGGTTCTCCATCTGTACATTTACTCACAGCATACGAAAAACCATGCCCCCAAACATCATCTTGTCTAACATATATGGTTCTCCCGTTTGAATCCTCCACACACTTTGATGATATTATATAAATTTTGTTAAACAACTTGCCATATCTATCTAACCAGGTCTTATAACACTTTGTTTCTTTAGTTTCTATAATTGCATTAAACTCTTTCGGAAATAATATGCTACGCTCATTATTAAAACGCGAAGAAAAGCTCTCATAAAAGAGATCCTTTCTGACTTCAAATGCACCATTTTTGCTCTGGCTTTCTATTTTTCCGCTCTTTATCTTAACCAGATTAATAGCACCCTGCTTTTTCAATTTAGGGCTATTTATTTCTACCAATTTTTTATACATACTCTCCGAAACATCATCAATCCAATCATTTGCATCTCTGGTAAATGTCTCAAGTGCAATTCCACAATATTCACACCACTGCAGTTGATCACCAAACTCATCGGGGGTTCTTTTCCACCACCCTTCTTCAATAGGCCATCCACCAGGTCCATCAAAGAGCATATCTAGTGCTCCTGCTATTTCACAGAAGAATGCCCCTTTTGGCGTTATGGTTGCACTCCATACATCCTGCGCCCAACAGTTGTCTCTTATCTCATGCCATCTATTATCATCTATTCCCAAATCTTTTCTATTTATCAAAATCGGTGAATGATACATTTTATTTCCATGATCATTTACCGCTTGCATCTTAAAAACATCTTGAATCAGCTCATAATGTTTCTTATATGTCGGAACCATCGCAGACCACAACCCTGGCCCAACAACCGTTTCACGATCTCCGGTTTCATATCTATACACTTCTGAATTAACTTTGTTTTCAATTAGGATTGATTCTATAAAATCCCTCTGTGGCCTTATAAGCGCATGATGGCCTTTTTTATATCGAGTTTCCGTTTTTTCATGTAGATATTCTACAAATCTTGCAAATTCCGGATGAAGTGTAGGTTCTCCTCCCATCATCCCCACTGTTCCGTGATACCCTTTCATCGAATCTACCGCACGTCTGAAGGTATCAAAATTCATAAAAAAATTCTTTTTGTGATGCCCACAAAACCTAGTACAGTTAGAGCATCTATACATGCAAGCGTTTGTTATGTCAATTTGAATTATTCTCATATCTTTTGGAGATTTCATAGTATAACTCCTCTTTTCTACAATCAGTCATTGGGAATACTAACAAAGTATCTAAAATCTTTTATTTCCTTCAGTCCTGCATTCAACAGCACTTCTATTACTTCTTTACGATAATTGTTCGTCCCTATAATTATATAATCATACTCACTTCTTCTTCTCAATGCCTGTTCTAGAGATACAATTTCCTGTTTCTTCCATTTCATCCCAAACTTATTAGGATTTGAATCTATAGCTAACGAAAAACATCCTCCCATCGCATTCACATATTTAAAAACTTTCTCTGAATATACTCCCGTCCCATATATTGCTAAAGGCATTCCTTTATTAATCCTTATATTGGGATTTGCCAATTTTAACGCTTCTCCTAGATTGTATTCAGTCAGTTTGGGAATTTCTTCTTTTCTTTCTTCCCTTAATTTTTTATTAATATCTTCAAAAACACGGTTATACAATTCTGAACAAAACAATTCAATTTTTTCTGCACTGCCAAATTGCTCTGTATGCTGCCTTTTATGAATTCTATAATATGTTAACGGCTCATCTATGTATTTGATATTTGTATAATACTGAGCTAAAACCTTTACATAGCAATCTGCGAATGTCATATACCCTTGCTCTGGCATCGGGAAAATCTTATCTGCCAAACTTCTCTTCATGGATATGCATGATGTTATTAAGTTATATGTATAAATATATCCATATTTTCTTAACAGTTCCTGTCTAATATCAAAGTCATCCATAACCACTACAAATTCCTGCAACTTACCATCACTATCATGAAATTTTCTTCCATGTCCCACAAAATCATACTGTTCATGCAGTGTTACGATTGCTTCAAGTTTATTCTCCAAAAAAAAGTCATCTGCATCTAACAATGCAATTATATCGCCCTTACTCAGTTTATATCCCACATTAAATGCCGCCGCCTGACCACTCGTCGGCTTAAAAACAGCAGTTATTTTCTGAGGATATTGTTCAACGAAGGACATAACTATTTTTCTTGACTCATCCGTAGAATCTCCATCTACTATAATTAACTCGTAATCTTCAAACGATTGCGCGAGTACGGATTTTATCGCCTCGCCAATATACTCTCCATAATTATGATTATTAATTAATACTGAAACCATTTCTTTTCTCCAAATAGTACAAAAACATATCCAGGGTGAACCTATCTTCTTCAAGAAACAATTCGCCATCATTCCGCACCGAAAGTCCTTGAAGCACTTCATTTAAAACAAGGTGATTATTTTTCAGGCTATATACTTGTGTAGAAATTTCATTAGTTCCTTTGTCTAAGATATAAATAATATTATCTAATCCACACAAAAAGCTCATATAATCATTTGAAATAGAAAATGCCATGACTCGATCTTTTCCAAAAGCATATTTTTTTCGCGGTTGGGAAACTATATTCGTAAGTGTTTCATTAAGAGATATTTTCAATGTATTTCGATTGACAAATATCCACTTGTCACATAAGTTTGGTATGAAACACATATTATCACCCATCTTATACATCGAATGAAAAGGCACATACTGATTCGATTCCAAATATATCCCTAAATCTATAGTTTTAATCTTACAATTACCGATATCACATACCGCAACCTTATTCCCTATTCTAGGTGCTAACCAAATATTGTTATCACCTTTAACAATTCCATTAAATCCCTTATTCTCGAAATGTATCTCCCTCAAATTGAAATCCAGCGTTTCCAAATTAATTTCTACTACTGCATCAGCGCACCCAACAGATAAAATGGCAACATCATTTTCAATATAGGCATCTGTAATATACGGCTCTCCATTTAAGGCTATTTCATCAATTTTCTCCACCAAATCTGTCGAAAATTCACAATTCTCTGAACACATATCCAATTTCACTATAGCAGGATAATTGTGTGGCATTAGTATAATGTTTTCACGATATACCACAGATACCCAAAACTTAGCCAGTTCATTTTTATTATTTCCCACTTGGAAATCGTTAGTATCCTTAAGTGCAATTCTTCTAAATTGCTTGTTTTTTATACTATAAACTGCAATATCTTTCGCTCTAAATGGAATTAGATAAATATTACCCTCAAATTTTATCATATTAGAATAAAGCCTGATCCCATATTTCCTTTCCCATGGAACCATTCCCAAAAATTCCAACCCCTTGTGATCATAATAAAGGCCATTATGATCATAAGAAAACATCCATCTTTCTTCGTCTTCTTGAACAAATATCTCATATGATAATTTTCCCATCACATATTTACCCCCACTTTTCTATTCCCCGAGTTACTTGTCATATATATTAATCACTTACATATATAGGGAATCATTCCTACTGTGAAGAACCTTCCATCATGTACGCAAGATCACATCATCATTCCTTTGTACACGGCAATTACAAAACTTCTTCTAAATAATACAGCCCATTATAATAGGCTCCACAAATCGAATCATAATCATGCCATACATAAGTAGTCAACGATAGCCAAATAACAGCATGAATAATTTTGATTTCCCATCTATTCGCTCCCGTAAGTTCAAAAAACTTGTCCTCCATATCGTCCCAATGATTAGAATCAACTTCTAATTTTACACCTTCTTCAGCGTTGTCTCCAATATGCAATCTGAATTTCCTCAAATTGAAAGAATCGTAATTGCCTACTAAGGAATAATACATCTTGCCCCAATCATAGCGAATATCACCATACATCTCTGTAAATCCAAAATATCCTCTCGGATCAATCAAAACTGGCTCTCCATTTTCTCGTAGCATCATATTTGAAAAAGTACAATCTCCATGAGTAAAAGCAAACGGTTGAGCTGTGTCGTTCAGTTTTTCAAGTGCTTGTTCTAACTCTTTTTGATAATAGTAGACATTTCTGCAACGCCTCCCATTTACTGTAATATACTTCTCATCTGCGAACGGTACCATGTCACGAATCTGATTTAGACGCCCAATTGTTTTTGCATAGTAACCCTCTTTTATGCTGAATGTATCTACGGGAGCCTTTTCCATAGCATGAAGACGTTTTAGAGAATTTACAAGTTGTTCCAATATATGCGTTTTGCTTTCTTTGCTCAGGTTGCACTCATAAATATTCTTACCTTTTATAAATTCCATCTTCAACGGATTCGTTCCATAAATACGTGGTAGTATGTCAATTCCCATGCTACAGGCTTTTTCATACCATAAACACTCGCGCTTTGCCAACTCCGCCCCCTGCTCATCCAAGGGTTCCTTAATCAGTACGTCTCCTTCAACGGTTATCTTGTTAAAAGGACGACACTTGCTGTCGGTTAGTTTCATGTACTCATTGATCAGACCAAATTCGCGCGTACCTGCTACGCTCCACTCCTTAAATCGACAACCCTTCTCCTGTAACCAACGAACAAACTCTCCACTATCTGGCAATCCTCGCAACAAGTTTTTATCTGGAAACAAGAACACCCCCGCTACGCCAAATTCGCAAGAAGCTTCCTCTTTAAATTCAACATTAAAACTCCACCTGCAAGGAAAATCATGGGAAATTCCAACATAATTATCTTTCGGTGGCATCCCCTCCCATCCATCAGCATATCCACGAGGTAAATCAAACTCAATTGGCAATATGAGATCAGACCAAATCAGCATGAATGGCTCCCCTTCAGGAATCAACCTAAGCGCCTGATTAATCCCTCCGCAAGTTCCTGTTCCAGCAGCATCCACTACTTGGTATTTGACATCAGCAAAAGCTGCCAAGTATTTACGCATTACATCCTTTTTATAGTCAGCAATAATCACAAATCGCTTTTGTGGATACTTTCTGAAAAGGTGGAAAAGCATTGGTAAATTATCTACTGGAACTAATGCTTTCGGCTTATTTTCCGTTAGTTGTTTCAGTCTCGTCCCCTTTCCACCAGCCTGTACAATAAAGTACTCCATTTTTACCTCCTTACCTGTCATTCATTTAAGGTTTCATCGTCAGTTCTAAAGCCAAAAGGCTTCCTTATTTTTCATGGTCTATTGCAGAATTAACAAATTGTCAAGACAATAAGAATCCGTATTACGAACTGAGAATACCTACATTCTCAATCATCGCAGGCTTACCAGCCTCTTGAAAAAGCTTCGTTAAGCTACTAGCATCTCCATAGTAGGCATCACTGGCCGCTATAGCCCGATTGAGGTCGGCAGTGTCATCGTATATACCCCATCCATCATTTTTGAATTTTGCCACGATATCACTATATTGCTGCTTTAGCTCCGGTCGCATTGAGTCAAGTGTTGCCGGGATAAGTGGATGCGGTCGCCACCAAAGGGCCACCTCACCTCTATGTTCATAGAATATCCTGAAGGTACTCTCTATTTTTCTCAGCAGCTTTTCCCCTTCCTTCAGAAGAGTGCTAAGCCCTGTATTATAAAGGATTACCTTTTTACAGCTTCCATCGGGCTTTTTTATTATTCTTTCCCATGCTTCAGGAATTTCTATATCTTCTCGTTTGGTGTTTTTCACTTTGTCTAGCTTGGGGCTTCCCCAGCCCTTTATTTTTTCTTCCCAGACAGATCGGGTCTGCTCACCATAAATACCAACTAATGCTTTAACATAGCGTTCCCGCATTTTTTCTGACTGAAGGATAACTATATGAGCATTATGTACAGCTGGCACATCGGCAAAATGCTCTACAGTTTCTGGTGCACTATTGATATCATCTAAGACAAAATACGGAATATAGATTAGCTTATCAGTATATTTCACGAGTTCTGATGAATAATATCTACTATCTACAGATGTTATAAAGTTATATCCATCGTATGGATTATGTATATAGATTTCATCCGGATTCAATTCTTTGAGGTCAACTACCCGATAATCTATTACTGGCACATCCTTGGGAAATTCATTTATTTCACAGTGCCATTCCTTGGCACTTCCGTCGGGATTGCGGTCTGCATAGGGAATGGGAATAACATAGGTATTGCAGTTTTCTCTATCTTCATAGGCCGCCCGCCATACACTTTCCAAGCTATCCCACATGCTTGCCTTATACGGAAGGAATACGATTTCTTTCTTAGCCGGTTCTTTCTCCAGCTCTGTTTTCACACTCTGTATGAGGTCCAAAACCAAAGTTATAATCTGCTGACGCTCATCGGGATTTGTTTCTTCGGCGCCAACATTCAGCGCATTCTGTATTCCGTCAAAGACTTCGCTATAAAGTGCCTGTTTTTCCTTACCGGCCTTTTTACATAGTTTGCCGATGGCCTCCGCCGTTTCTGCCGCCATAGACAGGACGGCAGCATCATTGGGACCGGTAGAAATTATTTCTCCCAGTTGGTCTACAAACTCAATAATTTCCTTTTTTTCTTTTATCCGCATATTGCTCACCTGTGCAATTTATTAATCAAGCCACTATCCCTTATGTATTATATCGAAAAAAACCGCCCGATATTAATCGGGCGGTAATTTTTTGTCCAATATTCTTCTTTTTACTTCACCAACGCGTCGGCAGCATCGTAGCCGGCCTTGAGGGCCTTCATATTGGCCTCCACGGTAGCGGGCGGTACACGCTTAGCTACGCAGTCAGCCACCACATCATAGCTGACGGCACCGGTGATACGGACAGTAGCACCGAGAGCGACGATATTGGCAAAGAGGGCTTTGCCGATATCACTGACAGCGATGTGGGTAATAGGAATGCGGATGGTATTGGCAAATGCCGGAGGATTCGGGACAAGGCTCTCATCAAGGAGCAGTATGCCGTCATCCTTCAGGTCGTGCCAATACTTGTCGGCAGCCTCCTGAGTCATGGCCAGCACGAAGTCCGGAGCCTCGACATGCGGATGATAGATAGCATCATCGCTGATGACTACCTCTGCCTTGGAGGCGCCGCCGCGGGCAGCGGGGCCGTAGGCCTGTGACTGGATGGCGTTCTTGCCTTCGGCTACGGCTGCCTGAGCCAGAATAATGGCGCAGGTGATTACACCCTGACCGCCGGAGCCGGAAAATCTCATTTCACTCATGCTCTGCCACCTGCCTTCTCAATGACCGTATCGTAGGCCTTTGCATAGTCGATATATTCCTTCTGACAGAGGACACCGATGGGGAACTTCTCTGCCTGCTTCTCAGCCGGCAGCTTATCCCAGGCGGCTTTCATCATTACACCGTCCCGGAGAGCCATCATCATCTTGGCTGGATCAGCCATCTTGTTGTTGCGGCCGAAGGCGGTGGGACACTGGCACATGGCCTCGACGAAGGAGAAGCCGTGGCTGTCCAAGCCGCCCTTAATCATGTCCGCAAGGTGCTGAACATGGAAGGCGGTGCTGCGGGCTACATAGGTGGCGCCGGCAGCCTCGGCCAGCTTGCAGGCATCGAAGGGACGGTCGATAGCGCCGTAGGGAGCGGTGGTGGCTTTCTTGCCGGTAGGAGTCATGGGAGATGCCTGACCGCCGGTCATGCCGTAAATATTGTTGTTGAAAAGAACTACGGTGAGGTCTACATTGCGGCGGCAGCCGTGAATGAAATGATTGCCGCCGATAGCGGTGCAGTCGCCGTCACCGGTAAGTACGATAACATTCAGGTCAGGATTTGCCAGCTTGACGCCGGTAGCGAAGGGAATGGCGCGGCCGTGAGCGGTGTGGAGCGTATCAAAGTCCATGTAGCCGCTGGCACGGGAGGAGCAGCCGATACCGGAAACGATAACGGTATTGTCCTGAGAGAAGCCGGCCTTCTCTATTGCCATGATGACCGCCTTGGTAACGATACCGTTGCCGCAGCCGGGGCACCACATATGGGGCAGGCGGTTCTGGCGGAAATATTTCTCAAAGCTTCTTTCCATCACTTGTTCCCTCCTACCATAGCCATAATGGCTTCTTCAATCTCCGCCGGGGTGAAAATCTCGGCGTTGTATTTTGCCAGGAGCTCTACCGGGCAGGCACCCTTGGCCGCCCGCTCAATCTCGCCTACCAGCTGACCGTAGTTCAGCTCGGGAACGAGAATACCCTTGACCTTCTGGGCGACCTCGTAGACGGCATCGGAAGCAAAGGGCCAAATGGTCCGGAGGCGGAGCATGCCGATCTTCACGCCCTTCTTCCGAGCATCGAGGACAGCCTGATAGGCTGTACGGGCGGTGCCGCCGAAGGCGACAACAGCGTACTCGGCATCGTCAAGCAGCAGGGACTCTGTCTTGATGACCTCATCCTTGGCAATCATTATCTTCTGGTGGAGGCGATCGATAGCCTTCCTGGTGACTACCGGACTGCCGGAGGGGAAGCCGGTCTCGTCGTGGATAAGGCCGGTGACATGGATACGGTAGCCGGTACCGAAATCAGCTACATCCGGCACAAGGTCTTCGCCTACAGCATAGGGCTGGTAGCCTTCCTCACGGGACATTTTCGGCTTGCGGCGGGGATAAACAACGATATCCTCTTTCTCTGGCAGCTCTACGCGCTCCCGAAGGTGGCCGACGATTTCATCCATCAGGAGGATGACCGGCTGACGGAACCGCTCAGCGAGATTTACCGCCTCGATACCCATATCGAAGCACTCCCGGACGGTCCAGGGAGAAATGGCAATCATGGGATGGTCGCCGTGGGTACCCCAGCGCGCCTGCATCACATCGCCCTGAGCCGGGCTGGTGGGCTGGCCGGTAGCGGGGCCTACACGCTGTACATCAACGATAACGGCCGGAATCTCCGCCTCAGAAGCATAGCCGATAAGCTCCTGCTTCAGAGAGAAGCCCGGTCCGCTGGTAGCGGTGAGAGACTTGGAGCCGGCAAGGCTGGCACCCAGTACAGCGCCGATACTGGCGATTTCGTCCTCCATCTGGACGAACTTGCCACCGACCTGCGGCAGCATCTCAGCCATTTTCTCAGCAATTTCCGTAGACGGGGTGATAGGGTAGCCGCCGAAGAAGCGGACACCGGCCTCAATGGCACCGAGCGCTACAGCCTCGTTGCCCTGCATCAATGTAGCTTTTCTCATGCGGTGGCCCCTCCTTTGTCAACGAATATAGCGTAGTCCGGGCAGCGCAGCTCACACTGTCCGCAGACGATGCAGGCTTCCTTGTTCACTACCTGCACCTTGCCCAGCTCGTCTACCTCCAGTACCTGCTTGGGGCAAAATGCCACGCAGATACCGCAGCCCTTGCAGCGGGCTGTCTTAATGGTAAATTCTGCCATCTGTCTCCCTCCCGTAAATGTTGCTCATAAACTCCGGGGGAATCTATGCCGTCCCTGCCAACCTCCAATCAGAGATTCTCGGTGCCAGAGCGGCCCCCTGAATTTTTATAAATACTATTGTATAAACATACCATTAATATAGAGCAAAATCAAAAAAAAATCAACATTTTTCGTAATCTTGACAAGATAATCTCACATTATTATTATTAGAAACATCTCTAGAAGAAATTTGGAGGATAACTATGCAGCCCGCAAATCGCATGAAAGTGTTCGGTGAGGGAGTATTCGCCCGCCTCGCCGCCATGAAGAAGGAAAAGCTCGCCGCCGGAGAGTCCATCATCGACCTGTCCATCGGCGCTCCCAATATCCCGCCCCCCGCCCATGTCATGGAGGTCATGAGCCGCGAGGTACTGAAGCCGGAGAACTATCTCTACGCCATCAGCGACACCACCGAGCTACGTCAGGCCGTAGCCGCCTGGTACGCCCGCCGCTACGAGGTGAAGCTGGACCCCGCCGCGGAAATCTGCTCTCTCCTGGGCTCTCAGGACGGTCTGGGGCACATCGCCCTCTCCCTGCTGGACGAGGGTGACACCATGCTGGTGCCGGACCCCTGCTACCCTGTATTCGCCGACGGTCCGAAGCTGGCCGGCGTCCGTCTCGTCTATATGCCCATGAAGCGGGAGAACAAGTACCTCATCGACTTCGCCGCTATCGACGAAGAGGATGCCCGCAAGGCAAAATTCATGCTGGTATCCTATCCCAATAACCCCACCGCTGCCACCGCTCCGCTGGCCTGGTACGAGGACCTGATAAAGTTCGCCAAGAAGTATGACATCGCTGTCCTCCATGACAATGCCTACAGCGAGCTGGTCTTCGACGGCGTCACCTGCGGCAGCTTCCTGGCCATCCCCGGGGCAAAGGATGTAGGCATCGAGTTCAACTCCCTGTCCAAGACCTACGGTCTCGCCGGCGCCCGCATCGGCTTCTGTCTCGGCAAAGCGGAAATCGTGAAATATCTCGCCACCCTGAAATCCAACATTGACTACGGCATGTTCCTGCCTATCCAAAAGGCTGCCATCGCCGCCATCACCGGGGACCAGTCCTGTGTAGCCACCACCAGGGCTGCCTATGAGGAGCGCCGCGATGTACTGGTGAAGCGCTTCGCCGAAGCAGGCTGGAAGATGGATACCCCCGCCGGCTCCATGTTTGCCTGGGCTCCCATCCCTGCCAAATACGCCGCTATGGACAACGGCTCCGAGAACTTCGTCATTGATATGCTCAACAAGAGCGGCGTGCTGGTCACTCCCGGCAGTGCCTTCGGCCCTTCCGGCGAGGGCTTCGTCCGCATGGCGTTGGTTCAAAACTCCGATGCCCTGCAAACCGCAGCAAACAGACTGAAACAATCAGGTCTTTTTGCATAATTATACGCATAAAGATTCAAAAGCCGTCAGATGGATCTGCTCCACCTGACGGCTTTTCTTTATTCTATTTACCTCACCCACCAGCTTCGCTGGTCCCCCCTCTCCAGAGGAGAGGGTAAAGACCTTCCCCTCTGGGGAAGGTGGCTTGCGAAGCGAGCCGGATGAGGTCTCATCAGACTATATTCGCAAGGTTCGTTAAATAAACAATCGTCTTTTACTTTTTCGGCACTCCAAAGGCCATCGTCAGCAGGAAACCCGCCGCATAGGCCGTGGCAGTCCCCATGAGATACCCCACCAAATCAGTAGTAATCAACGCTCCCGGCAGACCGGAAACACCAACAGCCACCGACCCGACGCCGCAGGCGGCAATCACCGCACCGCCGCAGGCACCGCCAAGGCAGGCGGTAACGAAAGGCCTGCCAAGAGGAAGGGTAACACCGTAGATGAGCGGCTCCCCGATACCCATAAAGCCCAGCGGCAGACCGGCGGCAATTCGCTGCCGCAGGCCATCATCCTTCATGCGGAGGTACAGGGCCATACTTGCCCCTACCTGTCCGGCCCCCGCCATGGACAATATAGGCAGGAGGGGTGTTGCCCCCAGGAGATTAATCAGTTCCATGTGGATAGGCGTCAGGATATGATGAAGTCCCAGCATCACCACCGGCAGCCACAGACCTCCGGCAATGAAGCCGGTAACCGCTCCGCCCTGAGAAAGCAGGGCCGTTACCCCATGATATATCCCCTTGGACATCAGGCCGCCAACTGGCTGGAGGATAAATACCGCCGCCAATCCGCTGACCGTAAGGGTCAGTACAGGAGTAAAAATCAAATCAAAATATCCCGGTATGATTTTCCTCAGCCGCTTCTCCAGCTCTGCACCGAAGAAAGCCACCAGCAGGACGGCTATAATGCCTCCCCGTCCCGGCTGCAGCGCCTCGCCGTCCAATGATATCTGTGCCAATGCCGGGCTGGAAAGGAAAGCACCTAAGGCACCGCCAAGCATCGGCGACCCGCCAAACTCCTTCGCCGTCAGCACGCCGGTAAGAATGCTCAGAGATGCTCCCGCCATGGAGCCGAGTATACCCAGCAGCCGCATTACAGCGCCCTCCGCCAGCTGGGGATATACTGTCCGCATCACCATGGTCAGTCCGCTGAGCAGGCCGCAGCCGACAAAAAGCGGAATAAGAGGCAGGAAAATATTTCCCATTCGCTTTATGCTTCGATGGAAGCTTGTGTCAGGCTTCTTGGGCTTATCAATAGTTTCGTGCTTCTCCGGCCTCTCGGGAGAAAATTTATCATTCAGAAGATCTTTGTTTTCAGAGCTATCAGTCTTGTCAGACTGCTCCTGTCCTACCGAGTCAGTGCCTGCAGCTCCTTCCTGCGAAGCAGCCGCCTCTGCCAGCAATCCCCGGAATTCGTCGCCCGTCCTTTGGGCATGACCGGGACCCACAACCACCTGCAGCTCGTCATCCTCGCCCTTCAGTACGCCCAAAACCCCGGCGATTTTCTTCAGCCGCTCCGGCGCCCCCTCCGGCACTGTCCGCAGCGTCAGCCGCAGTCTGGTCATGCAGTTGGCCGCAGTAATGATATTTTCCTTGGGGCCCACAACGGCGAATATTTCTTCCGCCAGTTTCCTGTAATCCTTTGCCAAGACGCTTCCTCCGAATTACCTCTTCGTCTTTGTCCCCTGCCACTTACGCTTATCCGGCTTTCCCGGAGGCGGGGCAGTGTGCTTGCCGTGATTGTCCGGCTTGCTGTTGGTGACGGAGGGGTAAATCATGGTATCCGAGGCCAGTGGCTCAGCATGAGTACCGGCAATCGTGAATGCAAAGATAAACATCATCACAACCGCAGTAGCGATGTATTTCCTCATAGTCGTATCCTCTCCGTAATAACGCCTTCCATCATATCTGTCACCCCTCCGACCCCGCTCCGCTCGGTCACCTCCCCTATTGGGGGAGGCTTTCAAAAGCAGCGACACTACAAAAGGCTCCCCTCTAGGGGAGCTGTCAGCCAGAACTCCACAGGAGGCCCCCATTCAGGGGGGCTGTCGCCGAAGGCGACTGGGGGGTAAAAATTTCTAGCTTACCTTAAATTATACAGCTCCAGTTCAAAATTTTGCAAGAAAAAAGCGGACGCCGAAGCGTCCGCCGTAATTTCTGTGTGTCAGGATTATTCCTTCTCGCCGTCATCGATGATGCAGGCAGCAGCAGTATCACCGGTAACATTGACGCAGGTACGCATCATATCGAGAACGCGGTCGATACCGGCTACGAGAGCAAGACCCTCGAGCGGCAGGCCTACAGACTGGAGAACCATAGCCAGCATGATGAGGCCAGCGCCCGGAACACCGGCAGTACCGATGGAAGCAAGGGTACCGGTGAGGACGATCATCATCATCTGATTCATGGTGAGATGAATGCCGAATACATTAGCGATGAAGAGAGAGCAGATACCCATGTAGATAGCGGTACCATCCATGTTGATGGTAGCACCCAGCGGGAGAACGAAGCTGGCAACCTCACGGGAAACACCCAGCTTCTCCTGAGTGTTCTTCATGTTGATGGGGAGAGCAGCAGCAGAGGAGCAGGTGGTGAAGGCAACCAGCATATGCTCGGAAGCACCGTGGAAGAACTTCATCGGGCTCATCTTGGCCAGCATGCTGACGAGACCGCTGTATACGATAGTGGTGTGAAGAACACAGGCAATAGCCATTGTAATGATAACGGAAATGAGCGGCAGGAGTACAGCCGGACCGTTCTTGGCAACGACCGGAACCAGGAGGCAGAATACGCCGACAGGAGCGAAGCTCATGACGACAGCAACAACCTTGTAGCAAACCTCAGCGCAGGCATCGAAGAAACCAACGACAATCTTCTGACGCTCAGGCTCAACCTGGAGAATACCATAGCCGATGAAGAGAGCGAATACGATGATCGGCAGAATCTGTGCCTTGACCATGCTCTCAAGCGGATTGGTCGGAATCATGCCGACGAGAACTTCCATGAAGGAAGGAGCTGCCTTGACGGCAGGAGCCTTACCGGCGATAGCGAGGCCAACGCCCGGCTCGGTGATACCGGCAACAGCGAAACCGATAACGATAGCAACAGCAGTGGTGCAGAGGTAGAAGACAACGGTCTTCAGACCAATGCGGCCGAGCTTCTTGGTATCACCAAGGCTGGTCATACCAACGATGAGAGAAGTGAAGACAACCGGAACGATCATCATCTTGATGAGGTTGACGAAAATCTTACCGATAGGCGCAATCCATGCATTGCAGAACGGCAGACCCTCGGTTCCGGCACCCAGACCGGCAATAACTGCCAGTATGAGGGCGAAGAGAATCTGGATAGAAAGACTCATTAGGAAAATCCCCCTTAAAATTGAAATAAATAAATGATAATTGGCAGTAGTATATCAAAAAAGTCGACCGCTCGCCACACGGTCGACTTATGTTCTAATGTATACATTAATAGTTAGGAAGGAATCGCAATTATTGGGGTAAATCCTCCGGGGTCACCTTAGTTGTTTCCTTTACGGCCGAAATTTACACTTTCAGCCGATTGTCTATCCGTCCCCAGTCAGACTCATATTCCTTAAAGAATATTTCGCCTCTGTCGCAGTCACGGAAATTTATAACTGCCCGCTCCTGCATGAATCGAAGTGCCTCGTCCGACACCGAATCAGCCACATCGGCAATAGCTTCCAAGGTTACAGCAGAAATGCCATCATTTGCCACATATGATTCCGTCCGCACCCATTCTTTCCCCGGTTTTGGCTGCACCACCATAGAGACGTACCCACGACGAGCCATATCAAGGCAGACCGCTTCTGTCACAAAGCTTTCTCCGCAGTAGCGAATGTCATCCCACGGCACAGGCTGGCTGGTAGCGATAAATCCACCGGTAACCATATCAACAGGAACCATGGCCAGGCCATTCTGCGCAGATATGCCACCACCCGCACCAGCCATGTCATCAGCCAGACAATTCATTCCCGCCGTTCCTATAATCCCAATGCGGTCACTGACAGAAAACGCATCCAATAATTCTACAAGGAAATTCCGGCTGACAATTCTTGTTTTCTCTTCAATAAATATCCTATACTTCGCTTCTGTTGCCTCCTGAAAGGTACGGTAGTCTCTAGCCTTCCACATTTTCTGCGCAACTGAGATATTTACACTGTACCCCGCCGGCACCTTCAAGCTGCGAAGATGATCATATTTGCCGGAACCAGCTTTATATGCATTATCCATGATAAGGATTTCTATCTTCTTATCATTGTCCGAACTTTCAGGCACAATCTCCGTCCAATACTCTCGCAGACATTTCTTTCGTTCAGCATCCCAATCATACAGCCAGCTATATGTCCTTTTGTCCCGCTCATGATGAATAACCCAGCAGGTTTCCTGCCGCGGAACTACCACTTTATATCCATGTCGCTTGAACTCAAAGCACTGGGAAATATCATAGAAGTGCCAGCTGCCGATAATATCATCACGCCAGGGGACATCATATTGTGTGGCGAGAAGCAATCCATCTGCTGCCGCCACAGTTTCATAGGGTACAGCCTTACTCCCCGTCTGTCTCTGAAAATCCAAAACCGATTCTTTCTGCTCATCCCGGATGCATTTAACGCTGCCCTTCATCCTATTGGAAGAAATGTCCCACCATGCACCATTGGAGCTAAGACAGTTTACACCAATCATTCCAACCATGCCAATAGAGCCGTCACGGGAGAAAATCGTCAGCAAATCTTCTATGAAGTGCGGATTGACAATCTCCACATCCTGATGCAAATAAACCTTATACTTCGCATCGCTTGCAGTACGAGCCCTTTCATACCCGGCTGTCATGGAAGGAGCATCGTCAATGGTCAATACATCTGCCGACATTCCTTCTGGTACAACAAGCCGACGCAGCCCTGCCATGCAGCAATTCTCAAACTGCGTCTCATTGTTCACCCAGATGATAAAAGATATTTTGTTCGCGTCAAGAATGCGTTCTCCGGACATGATTAAATCCCCACTGATACAGTTTTAACCCTACGGCAAAAGTTATCTCTTTGCTATACTACTGAATTTCTCTTCAAAAGCCTTTCTGCCAACATTTGACGACCTATTTGCATGACGCGCGTAATACTGCTCATCTTCCGGCATATCGTCGTATCCGTCGTAGTACCACGGAAGATGCCTCATCTGTATCCGCCCTTTGGTTCTAACAGAATTCATTACAACATAGCTTCTTATGTTTCGGTAAACAGCAAAAGTCGTATCTACTGCACCATAATAAATCTCCGCCTCTATTGGTGCAGAATAAAATTGCTCCTGCCACGACCTTAGCTCAACAGCAAAATTTCCCTGCAAATCATCTAAATATAATCCCGGCCCAGCCTTCTTTAAGCTCGGATATTTCCTCAGTATCCGCAATAGCTCCTGCACGAAATTCGCCGGACATTCCTCTAGCGGCAACAAATCAGAATCCGTGTAAGCATAAGGAGTCTTTATATCCAAATCCTCCAGTATTCCAGAATCCCACAACGCGGTATGTCCAATATTCTTTCCCAGTCGTACCACCCGAATGCGGGAATCTTTCTCAATGTCATTATAGTAATTCAGCAACGGTGGATAGGAAGAGTCATTGTCAATAATTATCAGATTACGGTAGCCCGCATTAAGCAGCCATTCAACCAGCATCATAAGGCAACCCACTCTGTCCCGCGAGTTTATAAATATTGGAAGATTCCTTACTTCTTCCATGTCCTCTTCATTTATATTGAGACTGGAAGCATCTGCATTACAAAACGGTTTCCCTTCCCCCAGTAATTTGTCTATCTTTTCATCCCCAGACAAGCATCTGCCAGAGTTATCACCGGTCAGCATAGAATAAGCGTATACAGCATTAGCTCCAGCCTCAGCAAAACTCTTCCTTTCTTGAACAGCACTGCAAAAAGTCTCGAATGCCTCCTTATACTTTCCCTGTAAAAGATATGCATTTCCCAAATGGAAAATCGCTTCCTCATCGGCCTGCGGGAAGTTTGTAACATATGCGGAAATTTTTGTTTCCGCTTGCGCCCCGTCACCCAAAAGCAAAAGCGCCCGACCCAAAAGATATTCTGAACGATAGTCCCCATTCCCAAAGACTAAATGTTCCAGCCACCGTTTTACAAGGAATTCATCTTTATCCACAATCGCCTGCCACATATAAAATGCAATCGCATCTTTTCTGCTCTCAACAAACGACCGATTTATTTCTGTACTTTTTCCTGATTTCGCCTCATCAATAATTGCGAGCATTAAATGAGATTGCCGCAATACATCTCTGGCTTGAACTGCTTCTAAATAGTCATCTATAAGCATATCCTGCTCTCCTTATATTACTCCTAGCTATTTTCATCTGCATTTTTAATCCAAATCACCTTTTAGCTTGCATTATACCATAACTTAATCATCTATCTGCCCTTTGGGTTTACCATTATTTTATGTTAAAATAGCCTTATCTATGATTCTGTCTGTGAATTATTGGGACAACCACCAGTCTTCTTCCCACAAAAAATTCTATATTCACACAAATATAAAAAAGAACGGAGGACTACAACAATGAATACTCCTAATGGAAAGACTCCCTCCACGTCCAACATGACCTTTGACATACCATATATACCTTCCGATAACAACAACTATGATGACTTAATAAAGTCTGCGGACACCGTTGCTCTTTACAACACTATAATTCTGTTTATTGCTGCACTTGAATTTACAGCAAGAGGCAAGGAGTCCGAAGCCGCCGCTGCTGCAAACCGACTAAATTCTCCTATGGCATCGCTTATCAGAGCCATAATCGAAAATGATACCAGTCTGCTTACTAATCACTCGGAAAAGCCTCTTTTCGCAAAAGCCTGGTGTACTCTTGCAGAGCCAGTTGCAAACCGAACCAGTGAAAAAGCTGCAATGAAATTTGCCGCACTTGCCCCTATAGTCGATAACCATTCCGCACTCTCAACCGCTGCCGACTATTTTTTCAACTTCAAGCGATGGAGACCCGCCGCTCATATTTTCAATGTATTGACGGCAGATATGACACTATCAACTGCTGACTATTTGCGCAAATTGGGGATATGCCGTTATTCAATTAAGGATTACTCCGGTGCCGCAGCTGCCTTTATTGCCGCCGCAGACAAAGGTGATACCAGCCAGGAAACCCTTTCCTATATTACCTGGCTTGAGGAAAAGTATACCGATACAGAGGCAAACGAAAATGAATAACCTAAACAGCGTTTCTATTCGCATATCCGCCGTCACCATCACGAAAAATGAAGAAAAAAATATTGGTCGCTGGCTTCACTCTGTAAAGCTATATGCTGACGAAATAATTGTAGTAGATACCGGATCCGACGACAGAACTGTAGCCATAGCCGAAGTTGCCGGAGCCAGAGTCGAACACTTTAAGTGGATAAACGATTTTGCCGCTGCCAAGAACTATGCCTTGAATCTTTGCACAGGACAATGGATTGCCTTTCTTGATGCCGACGAATATTTTCCGGATGAGGACGCCAAAAAAGTGCGTGCTATCTTGGAATCACTATCTCCTAATCGTAGAATTGTCGGCGTTTTTACCCCGCTCATTAACATCGACCATGATAACCATGACAAATTCATTTCCCGAATCCACCAACTCAGATTATTTCGTAATTTACCGGACCTGCGGTACGCCGGTCATATCCACGAATCGCTAGTGGGGCTTGACATAAAAAACCGTACAATGACGCTTGATGAGTCAATTCAGATATTCCACACCGGATACTCCTCCAGCATAGCAAATAAAAAGATGACCCGCAATCTGGCAATCCTGGAGGCCGAAATTGCTAGAAGGGGCCACCGCATAGGAGATTACGGTTATTTAGCCGACTGCTACTATGGCTTGGAAGAATATGAAAAGACCATTGAATATGCTACCAAACACATCGATTCCGGAGAGCACACTGTCGGTGATGAAGCAAGCACCCACGCCCTCAGAATTTCTGCTCGATATTTACTAGACCAACCGATTGAACAAATACTGCCGGATATAGAGCAAGGCATAAGAGAATTTCCTCATTCCGCCGTATTTCACTTTCTTGCCGGCAATATATATCACAGCGCTAAAAATTACATAACGGCAGCTCACTGGTATGCTGACGGAATCAAAATCCTGTCAGTTCATAATTCATCAGAATTAGATTCGAAGACACAGATAACAGGCGCTACAACCGGTGAATCTTTACTTCCGTCTGTATATGCAAATTGGTCGGAAATACTTTACCTTTCCGGTGATTACGAAAGTTCTATCGATTATAGTATACGAGGATTATCCATCTATCGGTACAATGCAAAGACTTTAGGAAATTTACTGCAGGTATTGGGGGAGCTGTCTTATCCGGCTGCTGACATTATTGAGGTATTATATATGATATATGGTGTCAGCGATGCCGATTACCTATGCAAAGCAGTTTTCCCTTTTATAAACCGCTTTGACAATCTCGCCAAAATTTACGCATATTTTGCAAAAAAAAGTAATGCCAATACTTCCTCTCCCCTTGTTTTACTTGCTCTGGGAAATATTGATTCAGTTGCTGATGAGACAGCAAGGAACTTATCCCGCAGCCTTATTTCAGGTATTTGCTCATCTATTCAGCAAGGAGTTCCTATACGAGAAAATCCTATCCGCCTCCTTGTGACCCCATCATTAGGATTAGCGTGGTCTCTTTTGGAAAAGGAGCTCCCATTACCCGACTCATTAAGTGCAACTGCGGATGTGCACGAACTTTTACAGAATCTTAAAAACTATAAGCCACAAAAAATATAAATCACATCTCCCTGTTCAGGATTACTTAAAGCATTGAGGTCATCATGAAAAAAAAGTCTTCCTCAAAGATTCTTCGCTCAACAGAAGAAAGTAAAAAGTTATTTCTCGCCCAAGAGCAGGCCGTCTATGAGGCATTGTTAGCCGGTGACACTGATAAAGCGAGAGCCTTGGCAGATTCACTTCCCTCAATTGAGGGATTGTTGGCATCCAGGGCCAGGATTCGCTGCATTGCCGCCATGGAGAGTGGTCTTTGGGATGATGCAAAGTCCTATGCCGATGAGTGCTGCCGACTTCAACCGGACGGCAACAGTCATTTTCTTCAAGCCAGAATCCGCTATGCCAATCGTGAACGCACGGAGCTTCTTCCGCTTTTAGAAAAGGCTCTTACCGAACCAATCACATTAGAGAACCGTGTCCGTTGTTACAACCTTATGGCTCTCATTTACAGAGGGCGTGGCGACGCACCTGCTGCTGTAGAGAACTTTCATCACTCCTTTGAGGCAGCAAAAGACCTTAATCATGACATTGAAGTTATCGAATATGACAACTACCTTTTCAACAGCCACTATCTGCCCTACGAACCCATGGAACTGGCCCAAAAGCACTTCCGTTATCAGGAGATTGTTTCCGGTGAGAATCCCAGTATTTATCAGCTGCCCCTACGGCGACGGAATAATATCCGTGCAGGACTCTCTTCGACAAAACCGCCAAAAATTCGCATTGGTTACATTTCCCCCGATCTTCACGAACATGTCGTTCTCTATTTCTCCCGATTCATGTTCACCTGCGCCAACCGGGAAAAATTTGAAATATACGCCTATAACCACAGCATAGAAGACGGCTTCAGTGAGGAACTAAAATCCTGCATAGATGGGTGGAGAAATATCGCTCATGTCTCTGACGAAGACGCTGCCAAACTTGTAGCAGCTGACAATCTCGATATTCTGATTGATCTTTCCGGGCACACCAGAGCCTCTGTACTAAAAATTCTTGCCTATAAGCCAGCCCCTATTATCATCAGCGGTATCGGCTACTTCTCCACTATCGGTCTTAATGCGATCGACTATTTCCTCAGCGATGTCTATCTGGCCGGTGCCGATGAGCCGGGCATCTATGAACATCCTCTCTTTAAGGAGAAGCTGCTTGTATTGCCCCATACACACTGGAGCTACAGTCACCTTCACCCCCGGCAGGCTTCCTGTCTGCAAGCACCCGTTAAGCGAAAGGGCTATGTTTCTTTTGGCAGCTTTAATGTCCTAGCCAAAGTGAATGACGAGGTACTAACTGTCTGGAAAGCAATCCTCGACCGTGTTCCCGGAAGTCATCTCATTCTGAAAGGCGACGCTTTTATTAATCAATTCGATCGGGAATTCATGGAAAACCGCCTAAATTCCTTCGGCTTCGATATGTCCCGACTTGACCTCTGGGGCTCCTCTCCAAATTATTTGGATGTATACCGGGAAGTTGACATTGCTCTCGACACATTCCCCTACGGCGGCGGTGCCACCACCATGGATGCCCTCTACATGAGTGTACCGGTTATTTCCCTCATAGGCGAGACTCATCATGCCCGCTTTGGCTACAGCATATTGCAGAATATCGGTCTCGGTGAGCTGGCCTGTGCTACTGTCGACGAGTATATTGACCGAGCCTGCCTTATTGCTTCGGACATAGACACTATTGAGGCACTGCATCAGAATGTCCGGACAATGCTGGAGAACTCTATCCTCATGGACGGCAAGCGATACATGGCTGAACTTGAGCCATTCTTTGAAGCCATTCATGAGGAATATTTGCAGAAAGAATCTTCGTCAATACCGTCTTCGGAACAATTAAATTCTCTGTGTGAGGAAATGCACAAATACATAGCAGCAGGAGATAATCAGTCGGCACTTGCCCTTGCCGACCAAATTTCTGTTGCCGAAAATGCTGATGAGCGGTCATTGCTTGCAGCAGCCGAATGTTATAAAGAAGTCGCCCTTACTTACTATAAGGGCTCTGTAAGCAGACGAAGGGAAGCTCTAAATTGCCTTAGTGTTATGCATCGACTGCATCCCTCAGTCAGCTTCGCTGACAGCTCCCCTCAATGGGAGCCTTCTGCAGTTATCACTCAGTCCGACCAACCTCATCCGTCGCCTTCGGCGCCACCTTCCCCAGAGGGGAAGGTAACCCTCCCCTTTGGGGAGGGGGGACCGCTTGCGGTAGGTGAGGTTCCAAAGCTCCTCACTTGGGCAAAAAAGGAATCATTAGACATAAATCAAAAGACTGATGAAATCTGTAATCGTGTCGCCAACCTTATTCTTAATGAATGTGACAAACAGATAATCCGGCCGGAAGCAGAAAAGGCTGCCGCTGCCATCCGGGATATGTATGCCCCCGTCCCCTATACCTACAGTCAGGAAAATATTCAGCGCCGTTTTAATCGCCAGTCGGCCACAATTGACCCTGACGAAACAACGGCAAAAAAAGAAGACGGCATTGTCCGTCTCGGCTTTATTTCCTGTGATTTCTGCTCTTCCGATTTAGCGAAAACAGTATTCCCTATTCTGACCTCTCGGGATAAAACGCGCTATCGTCTGAGCCTTTTCTTCATCGGTAAGGCTGACAACTATACCGATGAGTTCCGTGGAATTGCCAACGACTTTACTGACATTATCGCCCTTGGTCTTGATTCTCCCAGAGCGATTGCCGAAAAGATTCACGATTCTGATATCGACATTCTTATCGATCTGACCGGATTTTCCCATGGAGGAAAGACTCTGCCTGTACTTATGTACAAGCCTGCTCCTGTCATTATCGGCGGCATTGGCTATACTGACACGACGGGACTAAGTGAAGTGGACTATATCATCAGCGACAGATTCAGTGCCGCTGACTATGACAATAATCCATTCGTATCTCCCCTTGAGTTTTCCCTGCTTGAAACAGGGATGACGATTCCTGTTGAAGTCGCAATCGATACATACGACACAATAAAAATCATTAGCCCCAATGACTTCACCGAAAAGCTTTTAGTACTTCCACGCAGTCACCATGCCCTGCTTGAAGAAACAATTCAGCTTTTTGAAAGCGGTGTACAGACAGAGTGCCTACCTAAAGATAATATTGAAGCTCAGACAGCGCTTTACTATGTCGGCTATTTCGAAAACTGTCTTGAGCTTGTGCTTAATAGGTTCTTCTCTGACAATTTGCCCACAGTAAATGTTTCTTCTCAATACAAGGCCCTGTCCGAAGTCTGCCGTCAGCTTGTCTACAAGGGAGATTTCTCTGCCGCTCACAACCTGGCCTGCCGTCTCTCCGGCTATGGTGAATTACTCTCCGCTGATGACCGTGGAATACTTGGCAATATATTCGCCCGCACCGGCAGCAATATGAAGGCAATTCTCTGGCTCCAGCCCGTGCTAAACACAGCAAACGACCTTTTATCAGTCTCTGCTGCAAGGTGGGATTTTTCACCCTCAACAGATTTACTACCAATAGAAAAAGCCGAACACCGACTTGCAATTATCACCAATGAAGCCATTTTTCTTGGATTGCCGGCTCCCGCAGCCATGGCAAAGTACCTTTATATTCTATCTGAAGCATACAGCGATTTGTGTTATCATGTAAAAACTATGGTCACCAGCTACTTAGGACTTTACCTCCTCGGTGAAAACATCGATGACCATCCAGTAGATACTTTGGAAAAAGTCGTAAATCCTCTTGATTCTCTATCCTACGGAAAAGAAAAAAATATAGTTGCTGATGAACGACAAACTATGATTTCCGACTTATATATGAAGGTTGGAATAAAACTGCTAGACCTATCCTACTTCCGATCCAGTAATCTCCTGTACCGTCGGTCTGTAGAAATACTATCTCCCGATCGACGCGCTAAAATCTATAGTGCATGGCTATTAGGTTATAACTATGGAGGAATGTCCGCTGAAAATCGGGCTCTTCAACACATCCGCTTCAATGAATTGATGTCTGATGTAAAAAAGGTAGTCCTTACCCCACCCATGATCCGACCGGCAAAACTACGAACAGGTTACATGTCGGGAGATTTCCGTCACCATGTTATGTTCTGGTTTATATACCAGCTTATTGCCGGCTACGACAGGGAGAATTTCTCTGTTATCTGCTTCTCCCTTAACAAAACCCGCGATGATTTTACGAAAATGATAGAAGACAGTGCCGATGACTTCATCGACATATCAGGAAAGTGTTATGATGAACAGGTAAAACTCCTCCGGGAACATCCTGTTGATGTCCTAGTAGATTTTTCCGGTCACACCGTAGATGGTGGCGTCAGTCTCTTTGCCGCCCGAGTCGCCCCTGTCCAGATTTCCGGCCTCGGCTACATGACTACTACGGGGTTGAAGGATACTGATTATTTCCTTACGGATGAAGCTGCTGACCCACCTGAAACGCATCCCGAGAAACTATTCAGTGAAAAACTGCTCTACATTCCCAGTATGTTCTGCTACACCGGCCGCAGTGATGTTCCTGTTCCCCAATATGCCCCGGTTACGAAAACCGGATACATTCTATTTGGAAGCTTCAACAGCTTCAGAAAAATCAATGACGATGTTCTAACGCTCTGGAAGGAAATACTCGACCGGGTTGAAAATTCCCGACTGCTCATTAAATCTCAGGTCTTCATCGACGGAGACTGTGTACAACATGTCTGCAGAAGACTTGAACATCTCAGATTTGATTTAAGCAGAGTTATCATCGAATGTGGTACAACCACCTACATGAACCGCTATCTTGACGTGGATATCCACCTTGATTCATTCCCCTATCCCGGTGGCGGTACTACTGCCGATGCACTCTACATGGGTGTACCGGTGATTGCTATGCGAGGGGCTGAGCATTCCTCCCGCTTCGCTGATTCATTCCTGACCGCCGCCGGTGTGTCGGAGCTGTTGGCTGATTCTCCTGCTGACTATGTAGAGAAAGCTGTCTCTTTAGCTACAGATATTCCAAGGCTTGATGCATACCATCGCACGCTAAGGAATACTATGCTGAACTCAAAGCTCATGGACACCCCGGGATATGTATCTGCATTGGAGACTGCGTACCGCCGCCTCTATGATGAGTGGTACGATAAGAATCGTTGCTGACTACCTCATCCACCAGCTTCGCTGGTCCCCCTTCCCCATAGGGGAAGGCTCACCCCTCAGTCGCCTACGGCGACAGCTCCTACAAACATGCTAAGTTCATCCATCACTTCGCTCGGATATCACTAAGCAGTTTGCATGGCTCGCACTAAACTCGCAAGCTCGTTAACTGCTCATGCGCACCTAAAAGGGAGCCTTCAACACGAAAACTCTCCAAAAAAAGACTCCCGCCTTTCGGCGGGAGCCTTTTTGCTAGCAGATATCCTAATCCT
>JAUNIB010000004.1:0-112698 GCA_030523645.1 Selenomonadaceae bacterium | reverse complement strand
TTGCGGGCATTGCCTTCACGGTCGGTAATGCTGATGGAGAGGCCGGCAATCTGAGCCTCTGCACCGGCTGTCTTAGCAGTAAAGGTAAGGGCATTCTCACCGGAAGCGGTCAGGATAGTCTTGCTGCTGCCATCTTTACCAATTACATTGGTTGCAGTGCCTAATACCATAACATCACTTGCTGCTTTTTGGGAACCATCAGCAGCCGTAGCCTTAACAGCAATCAGAGCATTAAGATTTGCTTTCTCAGATACCTTCTGAGTGGTAGTATAGGTCTTGCCATCAACAGTGAAGCTGATGGTTACACTGTCGCTGCTCTGAATGTTCAAAGTTTCACCATTACGATTCTTAAGAGCGGTGAAATCAATACCTCCAGCAGCATCAGTAGCCAAGCTCTGATTGGTGAGGCAGGTCTTGGTTGCCTCGGTCTTCTTGTTGTGGGTACCATCTACGAGGAACTTGCCGTTGAAGGTTACGGAAGCGTTGTCATTGATCTGGTCAATGGACTGGTTCAGCTCCTTCTGGATGATGGCACGGTCTTCGTCGGTGTTGGTATCGTTGGCAGCGTTGATGACCTTCTCTTTGAGGGTCTTCAGGATGTCAACAGTGCTGGATACAGCACCCTCTGCTACCTTCAGGAGGCTGTTGCCGCTGTTGGTGTTAGCCTTTGCCTGGTCGAGGGAGCGGATCTGAACACGCATACGCTCGGAAATAGCGTAGCCGGAAGCATCATCCTGAGCGCTGTTGATCTTCATGCCGGAAGATACTTTCTTCAGGCTGCTGGTCAGAGCGTTGGTGTTGCTGTTGAGAGTGTTCAGGGTGTTGAGGGCCTGCATGTTGTTCTTTACGATCATTGCCATGATGTTTTTCCTCCTTGGTTATAACATCGATAAATTTTAACCGGACTTCCTTGTCCGATGGTTCTATGTCATTGCCTCCCGGGGGCTAGCGGGCCGGTTGACTATTTCATAGCTCCTTCTGTATATGTTATCGCAGATTGCACGGTATCCTTAAACATAAAATTATAAATTTTTCAAATTTTCTAATTCCCCATCTCATTTCCTAATAGACATCATTTCCCGTAGTAGATTCTCCTTCACTCCGTTCAGCTTCCCAAGCCGCTCTATTTTCGTTAGCTGAGGACCGATTATGGAATCTACAAAGGCGTCCAGTTCCTCTCTGCTGTATGCTGCTATATCCTTCTGCCAATCAGTCTCCCAAACTGAATCATCCAGCAGCAGCAATCGTTCAATCTGCCACCATACGAGATTTGTGAGTTCATCCCTTGCTGTAAGATTTACCCTAACCATCGAAGCTGAGCTGAGCCCAATCCATTTCCTGTCATGAATTCCCATAAAGAATGACAGCATTGCACTCAAGCCCCAGAATCGCCCGTCTACTACTGCCTCGGAAAACCAGTTTACAGACTCCATACTTTCCCGTCGGAAAAGTGCAGCCGAGATACCACCATAAAAAGGCTTCCCATTCCCCAAATATACCTGCAGATTCCTCTTATTAAAGTCGAGCAATGTCAGCGGTTTTTCATTTCCTTCATAATATATCCCCATTGATTTTAATTCATTGTCTATTCCGGTTGCTATAACGACTGCAGGATTGTATTCCGTCATTTTCTCGTAAGTTGCTACTTGACGAATCAGTTTATCATGGGTAATTCTTATACCAGCTTCCAAAAACTGAATATAATCTCCTGTGATTTCCTTATCAAGTCTATTCCCATAATTATCCCCACTTGAAAAATCCAAGGCTCTAAAGTGCTGCTCCAAACCGTACTGGCCGGCTAATTTTATCCATTTTGTTTTTTCCTGCCGCCTGTTTTCTTCCGTGCTGCACAGCAGCACAATCTCTGAGACCTCGCATCCGGCACCTGCTTCTGAAATCCCTGCCAGTGTTTCTTTAATTAACACCTCGTCATTATTATGTGTATCCGATGGCAAAATTATAATAGATACTTTTTTTCCCAACGCCCTAACTTGATTCTCTGCGTAACGAGCCGCCAAAGATTCTGCCGCCTTCATTACATTGGACAAAAGATTTACCTTCGCCAAATCAGAAAATTTCAACTCCTTCAAACACAGAGGCTCCTGCCAATCCCAGCGTTCCCACTCTGTCGGAGCCATCATACTGTCTCGACCTGCTGACATTTCACCTTTTGCTATTTTGTCAAATTTTGGCTTATACTCTGCCCCCAATACAGACTCTCGTGTATTGTTTGCTGTCAAATTTATCCACCCTACAGCCATCTTTGCCTGATACTGCAGGTCACTGCACCAGTGATAATGTGCAAGCACCAATTTGGGAGCAAAGCCCGCACACGAAACCTTCTGACTGATACAAGCATTACCGTTCTTCGCATATCGCACAGCATAATGGGCACCGGTAACCAAATCATAAGGATTTTCCCGCCATCCGCTTGCCGGAACCAACACCTTTGTCCCCGTGTCCGGTTGTATCTTCTTCTTGGCCGGTCGACATAATAAAAATTTATCCACATCTATATCCGGGTACAATGGTTCAAACCGATTCCAATGAACAAAATAATAGTCCTCAGAATAAAGTCGACATATAATTTCTCTAACCGGCTCACTATCTGTCAAATTAACCAAAAACTCATCAGCATCTAAGGGAACTACATAGTCCGCGCCGCGTTCATTTATGGCTTCACGCAACAATCCGTTAGTTACCTCCGCCTGTGCCATCTCCGGACGGTAAAAATGATGAATAATTATCGGCTGCCCTTCTGCCTGCATCAGTTCAAGGATCTTCAATGTATTATCATCACTCATGTGGTCACAGATAATCATTTCATCCGCAAATGTTAAAGTGTGACGAACAAAGCTCTCTATGATATCAGCTTCATTTTTTACCATTGATATAGTGACAATTTTCGGCATTATATAACCCACCTTAAATTTATCTTCATTTCTTCATAGCAAAAAGAGCGGACGGAGCCGCTCTTTTTTATTGCTTCATATTCAAGATATTCCCCACGGCAGAAATACTGTAGGGGTCGTAGGCGCGGGCGGTCGACTGACGCTGGCGGCCTTTGGCTATTTCCCGACGGGCATAGGGCTCGCCTTCCTTATCGAGGCGGCGAATCTCCGCGGCCATGGCGAGAGCTTCTTCCGACTGATTGTAGCCGGTATCAGCGAGTGCGATGAGACAGTCGCCGATAATCATCCGCTGACGGCCCAGCTCCAGGAACTCGTCCACCTCACCGGCGACGATATAGTCCCTGAGCTCCTGACTGACCTGAAGGTACCTCTGCCAATAGCTTTTGGCCGCCTCCAGCCTGGCTGACGGTTCCTGCGGAAGCTTGGGCATTGCCGGTGCAGCGGGACCGCTTTCCGGAGTGAAATCACGACCGGTACCGAACTCGTCGAGGTCGGAATAACTTGCCCCGGCCATTACTGCTCGCCTCTTTCGATGCGGGCCTTCTTCATGGCCTGCGCCCAGGCATCTCTCAGCTCAGTCATGATAGTCTGAGCCTCTTTGAGGGGAGCCAGGTCGCTCTTCAGGTTGCCGATGAAGATGCGATCGTAGCAGTAATCATAGAGCGGCATGAGCTGCTTGGAGATTTCATACTCCATCTTCAGGGTCATGCGGAACTCGTTTATTATCTTTTGAGATTTTTGCAGGGCGGTATTTGCCGCCTCATATTTTTTCTCTTCCAAAGCCTTCATGCCTTCGCTGAGGAAGCGGAGGCAGCCATTGTAGAGCATGAGGGTCAGCGCTTCCGGCGTGGCCGTCATTATCTGCTGGCGCTTGTAGGCTTCAGCGGCAGGATTCGTCATATTTTTCTCCTATAATCGGTCTAATGACCTTCTCCCTTGGAGAAGGTGGCTCGCGAAGCGAGACGGATGAGGTTCTATAATCGGTCTAACCTCACCCACCGTCTTACGACGGTCCCCCCTCCCCAAAGGGGAGGGTTAAATTATTAATGGCTTTAATCACGGTACTCAGCCATTGCCACCGGTGACCATGGACAGCTGGACAGACATTTTCTGAATCAGCACTTCAAGATTGTCGTACTTCTTGTACATGGCATCCTGATACTTATCCATCATGGTCTTAAAGCTCTCCATGCGAGTCTTCATGGTGGTTATTTTCAGACCGAGTGTACTCTGGTCATTTGGTTCCTTCGACAGGCCGGCATAATCCTCTACTTTTTTCATGCCATCAGTCATGACAGTGTAATACAGTCGATTAGCTATACCGGTATTGCCATAGCTGGACTTGCGGATATAGTTGTAGTTGCCGGATGCCTTCTGTGACTCGCTGAGATTGTCCCATTCTTCATCATCGGAAGCAAAAATCTGATATACGCAGTCCGGGTCCTCGCCAAGAGCTTTCATCAGCTTATCCTTGTCGAGGGCGAGATGACCCTTGCTGTTGGTGCTGGTAATACCGATTGCGGAGGCAGAGTTGTACTTGGAGTCAACACCAGCTACCGGGGTGTAAATGGACTCACGCAGTGAGCTGATAATGTCCCGGAGGATGTCGCTGCGGGACAGGAGACCTGTCTTTGCCTTCTCCTCCCAGGACTTTATCTGAGCCTCGGTCATGTCCTTCTTTTCCTCATCGGTCAGAGGTTCATAGGTGGAGGCTTCTTCGCTGACCAGCTTGTTCAGCTCATCGAGAAGCTCATTGTACTTGTCAACGAACTCCTGCATATTCTTGGTGATAGCCTCGGTATCCTGAGTGACAGTTACCGTGGCAGGCTCGCCGACTTTAGCATCGTTGAAGGTGTAGTTGACACCGGCTACCTGCAGGTAGTTCTTATCAAGGTTCTCATACTTCTTACCATCTATAGTGACTGAGGCATTAGTTCCGGTTACAATCGTTTCAACTTCTTTGGTAAAAACCAGCTTCTTGCCCATAGTTCCATTTTGAGACTGGGCGAGCTTGAGATTGGTGAAAAGCGTTGCTGCATTATCGTCAGCGGCAGTGATTTCGATTTTGTTATTTTTACCGGATTCGCTGTTGTAAATCTGGAAGCTGTCGTTTACAGAATCGTAGCTTGCGCTGATATTCAGGCCTGTGTTCTTAATGTCAGTTGCTAAACCGCTGAAAGTCTTACCCTCAGCCAAATCCTTATAGGTATAGGATATCGTCTTAGTATCGGTTCCATTGCCGATGGTGAACTCCATAGCCTTATCGTCAGCTTTGACAGTCTTGTCGCTACCATCGCTGAAGGTCACTTTATAACCGTCACCATCTGCCTCGATGGACTTAAACATGGAATCAGCCAGCTTGTTAGAGTTAGCCGCCTTGGTATCATCACTGACTCTGCCAATCTTTTCTGCCGACATGAGGTAGGCGTTTGTAGCCACAGAGTCTACTTTTACCGTATGGCTCATTGCCAGAGCGGAGCCATTGGCAGTAGCCGTAACCATACCTTCATTGGTGCTCTTTGCGCCCATGGTCATGAGCTTACTGGAAAGCTTGAAGTCAGAGGCGACGCCCTTGAACTCAGCGAGCTTATTATATACGCTGTTGTATGCTTCTTTTATCCACTCCTGCTTGGTGGACTGCTTGTACATCTTGTCGTACTGTCTCTGCTTGGTCAGCATGCCGGCCTTGACCATGGACTCGATGTCGAGGCCGGAGCCGGAAAGGCCGTATATTCCGTTTACACCCATGATGATTCCTCCTATGGGATACAATGTCGTTTTATTTTTTTACCCCTCCGACCTCGCTATGCTCGGCCACCTCCCCTATAGGGGAGGCTTTAGGTATGAGGTAAAGCTAGGCCACCTCCCCTATAGGGGAGGCTTTTTGTATGAGGTAGAGCTCAGCCACCTCCCCCACAGGGGAGACTTTGTGTGGGGGGACTTGCTCAGCCACTCCCAAATGGGAGACTTAGAAGGGCACTATATATCAGATGAGACGGTCAAGGAAGGCGCCAATCCATTCCTTCGCCTTGACCATGGACTCGACGAGTTCCTCGGGGGGATACTCCTTGATGACCTCGCCGGTCTTCTTGTCCATCATCTTTACGGACATTACATCTACTTCTTTATTGTAGCTGAACTGCAGGTCGCAGTTTATCTTGTCCATGAGCTCGTTGAGCTTATCGGTCATCTGGCTGACCGTTTCTTCGTTCAGCTCTTCTTCCGGCTTCTGGGCAGCTTCGATAGCTGCGTCCAGCTCGTCGATATCGGTGACGACAGCCGGGGCATTTACTCCGCGATTCTGTTGAGTCTGCTCTGCCTGTTTCTGCTGCTGGCCTACTGCCGAGCCGCTGGCATCACTGACAGGCTTTACTGCTTCTACCGGCTCTACGGGAGCAGCAGAGGCATTGCCCTCCAGCGCACCGATGACTACCGAGGCAGTCACTACATCCTGAATTCGTCCGACCATTGTAATCCCTCCATAGATTATGAAAACACTCGCTCATTCCTTTGAGCTGTTAATTTCTCTTCTTTATGAGAATATCGTAAGGATTTTATTTTTTCTTAAATCTTCGGCAGCGTAGGCAATGCGCTGATGTCGAAGGCTGCCGGAGCAGCGGCGGCTGTATTCTCCTGTCGGATAGCCGTGTATATCTCGCCGCGGTATATCTTCATATCTCTCGGTGCCTCGATGGCAATACGGACATTGTCACCCTGCACCTCGGCGATGTTGATGATAATATTGTCGCCGATATATATCTGCTGTTTAGGTTTTCTTGTGAGGACCAGCATTATTTTCCGCCTCCTTTTGCATTCGGGAAGAGGAGATGCTTGGTGGTATAGTCAGATTTTTCGAGAATTACCTGACGAGCCTTGCCATTCTTCTTGTTTACTACCACCGGGGCCAGGAGATTTGCCGACAGGCGGCTCACATCTCCGTCCGGAACAGTGACGAGCGTATAGATGACTGCGTCCTCGTCGCTCTCGATAGCCAGCGCCTCCACCACATCGTCGCCTAGCTCACAATTGTAGTCCGGGAAGAAGAGGAAGGGCCGGGTCAAGAGGAAAGCCAGCTCCGGGGTGACAAAGGACTGCATGAAGATATAGGGGCTGTCCTCAGCCACCGGAATGAGTGCGAAATCCTGCTCCGTCTCAAAGGCGGGAATTCCATCGGCAAAGTGTACACATGTCAGTGTGTCGGTATCTATCTCACCGAAGCGAGTTGTGTTTATTTTCTTCATATTTCTCGTCCTTCGTTCTCTGACACCCCTCAGTCAGCTGCGCTGACAGCTCCCCTCAATGGGAGCCTTTATTTATTGATAGCCCACCAAACAGCCTCCCATATAGGGGAGGTGCCCGAGGGGCAGAGGGGTGAAGTCTTATTTGTCACGCATTAGTATCATATCCGCCGATGGAAATCCATCTGCGGATATAGCCTTTGTCCTTGGTGTACAGCTCGAAGCTTCCTTCATTGAACTCTGTGCTGCTGGGGACGCCGGCGTGAGTATCAATACTGTACTCGCATTTTCCTGTATCCGGCTCGCCCTCTACCCGGCTGGGGTTGACCGTAATGGTCGGGTCGGGTATGGCCTGTGCCTCAATCCGGCGGGATCTGCTGACGGATGACCAGAACTGATTCGTATAGGCAGCGACGGCTCGCGCCGAGGCTCCCTTCTTCCCTACAGACTCGATATTCTGCATAGCCTCCTGAGTATGGCGGCTGGTGGCCTGGGCAATGTCACTTTCGCCCTTCTCTGCCTGCTCCCGGGAGAAGTCAGCGCTTGTCCGGGCACCATAGGCATGGCGGCTGGGGTACGAATCAATGTCTATCGTCACCAGTGTAGCATGCTGATTTGACTTGGCCATTTGTATATCACTGCTGCCGGTGGCCTGGTCGATTGGCGTCGAGAGGGTAGACAGTCTGGAACGGGAGGCGACCACCGGGAAGGAATGAGATGTGTTGATGTATTTCATTTCTGCAAGCATGGCGGGCCTCCTTTCTTATTTACCCCTCAGTCAGCTACGCTGACAGCTCCCCTAAAGGGGAGCCTAAATCTTATAAGGCTCTTATCAACCTCATCCGACTCTCTGCTGTCCTCCCTGGCGTCCAGGGAGGGGAACCAGCGAAGCTGGTGGAGGGTTCGAAAAAGGTTGACCAGATTTAACCCACCACCGCCTGATGGCGATCCCCCGCCCTTAAAAAGGGCGGACTTTCACCTCATCCGTATCTTACCAACCTCATCCGTCTCGCTTCGCGAGCCACCTTCCCCAAAGGGGAAGGTCTTTACCCTCTCCCATGGAGAGGGGGGACCGGCGAAGCCGGTGGGTGAGGTTTATAAAATTACAAGTAATCCGCCAGAGACATGGGCAGTACGCGGCTGCCTACGGCCAAAGACATACTGTAGATGGTGGTGATGGTGTTCAGCAGTACGCTGAGCTGAGCTACATCGGTATCGGCGATTTCGGATATATCACCGGTAACGGTAAGCGCTCTGTCCTCCAGCATGGACTTCACATCAGTGTAGACCTGACTGCGGGCGGCCAGCTTCGTCTCGGAGATGACAACATCATCGTGGGCGTTGTTGGATACGGTAACACCATCAGTCTGAAGCCAGCGGCTGTCTCCACTCTCTACTCTCTTCACGAGAGCATACAGATTGTTCATCATGGCAGAGCCGCTCTGCTTATTGCCGGAGAACTTGTCATCGAAAAGGTCGGTGCCGCAGAGGTCGAGGCCGTTGACATTTACTGTGTCACTGGTCTGGTCCTGCTGGCCGTTTTCCTTAGTCATAGAGATGTGCTTCGTGTCGCCTTTATAGGTGACGACAGTTTGGGTGATGGTAGCAAGTTTCAATTCTTTACCAGAATAGTCCCCAGTCCATGCTTTTCCGTCATCGTTGATAACTCCCATGTTATCAAAATACTCACTGATTCCCACAAAATCTGTACCAAGTGCCAGCTTTCCTGCTGCATCACCGGGGCGCACAGTAGCACTGCCGGAGATAATTACATCCTTGTACCCCTCCTGCACAAAATCCCTTGTATAATAGTCTCCTGTGCGGGTGTTGAGATAATATTCGTTTCCCTCTTCATCCTTCAAGGTCAAAAACTGCGTAACCTTATTGAAGAATTCAGCCTGCTTCTCATCTAGGAATTTGATTACTCCTCTGTCTTTCTCCTCCACGGAAGTAACAAAGGGCTGGGTCAGGTCAGCCTGACCGGAGAAGAGGTATCGGCCATTGACCTGCGTATTGCCGTCGGATACTACCTGCTGAACGGCACCGAGGATTTCCTTGGACAATGCCCGCATATCATCCTCGGTATTTGTATCGTTGGCTGCCTGCATAGTCTTGTCAACTATGGTCTTCAGGCGGTCGGTCATATCAACCATGGCCGAGTCGGTATTCTTCATCCAGCTGAGGCCGGTCTTTACATTTTCCTGATACTGGTTATTCTCCGCCTTGCTGTCAGAGTACCGGAGATACTTGGAGTAGCCGATAGCGTCATCACTGGGGCGATGGAGCTTTGAGCCGTCAGACTGCTCCATGAGCTTCGTCTGCTGCTCGTAGACATTATTTGTCTGAGTGAGATAGTTATCTATCATCATTGTGCTGGATACGCGCATGATGTCCTCCTATTATCTGCCGACGACGCCGGTGCTGTTGATGAGGCGGTCGAGCATTTCGTCCATGGTGGTGAGGCAGCGGCTGCAGGCGCTGTAGCCTGTCTGGAAGGTAATCATATAGGTGAGCTCTTCGTTCCAGTTGACACCGGAGGTGGACTCACGCCAGGTGTTTATCTGCTCCAGCATGCTTTCCTCATAGTCGAGATTGGAGTCAGTAGTCTGTGTCTTGATGCCAAGCCCGGTCATGATTGCGTTGTAGTAGGTATTGAGGGAAACATCCCCGATGGAGCGCTCTCCTACCGGTCGGCCGGTCTCATCCTTCTTCAGATTGAAGAGGGTGGAGATAAGGGTGGCATTGGAGCCATCGCCGGTGCCGTTGAGGTCTGCTGTCAATATATCTGCCGGTATACCGGTACCAGTGGGTGGTACTGGGTATGTTGTTCCGTTTATCGTGATACTGCTGCCGGCCGCCAATGTCACACCAGTGCTGATATTCTTATCCTGATAAACATAATTTCCATTACTATCCAACAACGGCGTTCCATTATCATTAAACAACTGATTGTAGGTACGGGCGGCTACATACTGTTCGCCGCCGGGAGCTGTAAGGTTATTTGCCACATGAAGCTCGGCGATGGCTTTTACGCCTCGTACATAAGTATCCGGAGTACCGGCAGATGCCTTAGTATCGTGTATCCTCAAAGAATACTGCTCACTACCGGCCGGCTTTTCCCAAGTGTAGACATAATTCTCATCACCGTAGAAATTCAGCCCGGTAGTCGGTACTGCATCAATACCCACGCCAGTCTTATGCTGGTCATTGAGGGTAGTGAGCATGAAGCAGGCGATATTCGACAGGGTATCGATATATCCCTTATCCTCGGCGATGTTGTCCAGATTTCCCTTGAGGATACCCTCAAGGCCGTTGAACAGGGTGCCGGTCTCCTTTATCTGCAGGGTGTAGTCGGTGACTCCATACTCCTCGTTGTCGATGCGGTTGCCCAGCTGGAGATGCAGCCCGGAAGCTCCGTTGACGATGGAAGTACCGTTTGACACGATGGTGTACATTCCCTGAGAGTCTTCGTATACATTTATATTCATGAAGGCCGAGAGCTGGTCTACCAGCAGGTCTCTCTGGTCTCTGATATCATTTGTATTGCCGCCGGTGGCCTCCATGGTGAGGATGCTCTTGTTGAGAGCCACGATGCCGTCGGTGATGGTGTTTACCTTGTCCACATTGAGCCGCAGGTCTTCGTACTCGGCATTTATCTGCTCCTGTACCTGCTCGGTGAAAAGGTCGATACGCTCTGCCAGACTGCGGCCCTTCTGAATGACCGCCGTACGGTTGGCGGTGGTGGATGCATTGGCCGACAGGTCAACCCAGGATTTATAGAACTCCGTCATGGCTTTCTGCAGACCGCTATCGGAGGTATCGTTGAAGATTTCCTCTACCTTGTTGTAGTTCTTCAGCTGCGTCTCGTAGTAGCCCTTGGAGCTGGCCTCTCGCCAGTACTGCTTATCGGCGTACGCATCTCTTGCTCTGTTGATGGACAGACCGCCGACGCCGTTGCCGGCATAGGCTGGGCCGAAGGATGTATATATCTTGCTGGCGGGAGTAGCGGCTACATCCACGCTCTGGCGGGAGAAGCCGGGAGTATTTGCATTCGTTATGTTATGACCTACTGTATCTAGGCCCAGGCTGTATGTCTGGATGCCGCTGAGCATCGTATTGAGGCCGGCAAAGGTTGATCTCATAGTATTATTCCTTTCTTACACGGAGGCGTCCAGCATATCGATGGCCCGCCCTGCCCCCGGCTGAGCGGCAGTAGCGGCGTATGTAGTACCGGCACTGGCTCCAGTGAGGACATTAATGCTGAAGTTCACATACCTGACATCCTTGTCCAGCAATACAGCATTCTTATCGGTGGCCCGCTTCAGTGCTTCCAGCCGCTCATTGATACGGAGCAGGAGGTCGCGGGCCATTTTCTTCTCCGGTGAGGGGAGGAAATCTGCCAGCACTTCTTCCCAGTTATTCCTATTTCTTTCCTTTATATACTGGTCAGAAGATTTCTCGGCTTTCCCCAGACTCAGGAGAGTCTTTTCTATTTCCAGAGCGAGGCGTCCTGCCTCGTCTCCCTTGTTCTTCTTCAGGGCTTCTTCCAGTGCCTTGGAGCTGTCCTCCAGACGCCCCAGCAGCAGGAGCTGCACCCGCAGAAGTTCTATCGTTCGCTTCATAGTATTACGCCCCGAAGTCCAGGCTCTTGCGATGAGCAGTGATGCTCTCGCTGCCGCCGGGGCCGTAGTTCTGATCTACGCTCGTCTTGCTGAGACGGTTTAGCTTGTAGGTCACCGCCTGCAAGGCGCTCTTCAGCAGCAGCGTGTTGTTGTCGCTGGCTTCCTTCACCGCGTCCACCTTGGCACTCAGCTCGTTGCCTGCCGTCAGGAGGTCCTTCTTTACCTCCTCCGGGGCCAGCCGGTACAGGTCACGACGATTTATCTCCGGACTGATGTCCTGGCTGTCTTCCATGTCAGCCAGAGCACTCAGCAACTCCAGCCGCCGCTTCTCCAGTCCGTCGATTGCCGCGATAGTCTTCTCCTCAGCCTTCCGGACAAGATCAACCGTCTGAAAATCCACATTGACGAGGGCGGTGTGTTTCTTCGCCGCCAGCTTCAGCAGGATGTCGTATTGTTTTGTCAGGTCCCCAAGGAGGACAATCAGTTGCTGCCACATGATGTTACCCTCAGAACTTATAATTCATGATGCTTTCCGCCAGCCTGTCGCTGTCGATATGGTAGCAGCCGCTCTCGATGAGGGCGGTAAACTTCTCTACCTTATCCATGCGGACGCCGTCGGAGTCGGCATTGGCCCGGAGATCTCTCAGCGCATTGCTGAAGGTCTTGGCGTTGCCGCTGAGGACGACCTCATCGCCGGCCTGCGGGCGAGTGTACTCGCCGGTCCGGGTCTTGCTGCCGTTGGACCAGGTACGGTTGTACAGGCTGGCTGCAGCTTGGATGTTGTTGTTGATGATCATGATGATCACCGCCTTTCAGTGTTGCAAATTTGAAGCGATATTATCTAAAAAGATATAGCAAAACATGAGAGGACAGACCTCTCTAAAAATTTTATCGAAAAAAAGTGCAGAGGCTTAACCTCTGCACTTTCATTTTCTCGATTTTTTCAAAATTATTTTTTGCCGCTGCGGGTATCCATAGAGTACATGCCGGCCGTCTTGCGGGCAGCGGCATTGGCAGCGGCCTTCTGCTGCTGGGCTACCAGGTCGGCTGTAATCTGCCGCTGACAGCTGAAGCAGTAGTCACCGTGGTCAATCATCTCTCCGCACTTGGCGCAGGGATAGCGGAAGTCGGCTCCCGGGATGTTGGAGAAGCGTCCCTGACGAATCATGCGGCGGACGATCTTCTCGGATATACCGGTAGCAGCACAGACCTCGGCAACAGTGCAGCCCTGATTCTCACGGACATAAGCCGCAATCATCTCCTCGGCATCCAGCTCCTTCTGGTGACAATCCGGGCAGATACCAACGCCTGTATCAAGATAAAGCCGACCGCAGCCGGGACAGTTTTTCAATTTGTTTGCCATAGCGAAACCTCCATTTGTGACTTATACTTGCTCATTATAACGCAATTATCAAAAGAAATGCAACGCTATTTTATCCATATTGTGAAACTTATGACCCAAGAAATAAACAGCAAAATTTTTTCTTCTGCATTTGAGTTTTCTCCGACAATACTGTAGAATTAAAAAGATATAGACAAAATGTATCCTGAAAGGATATTTTGAGGTGTTCTCATGTATAGACTTTGGCACGGCATTCAGCGTGACTGGAAAATAGCCGTCATCCCACCCATAATCTGCGCACTCTTTCGTGCCATCTTTATCGGTGTATACTGTCCCTATTCCTCCTTTGATGGCAAGTGGCCAGCTATCGGCAGCTGCTTCACATTTGGTTTCCAATGGGGAATGGGCATCAATTCATATATTCTTCTTGCAGCCTTTCTGCTGCTGACCCTGCCGGGCTGCTTCAGTCTGCGATGGTTTAATGCAGGCAATGCATTGAGAAGCGTCCTGGTAACGATTTACAGTGTGATACTCTATATCGCCTTTTTAGGCAAAATGCTTTTCTTCTACCACTACCACGATATACTCAACGACACTATGCTCCTAGGCCTAAACGCCGACAAGCGAAACCTCATCGACATATTCTTCAATCAAAATCACGGAATGTGGCTGCTGGCTGCCGGTATTCTGTTCACCTTCATTGTATGGAAAACTGCCAGCCGAATTCTGAACACAAGGGAATTCGAATGGAATTGGGCAGGCTCCCGTCTTTTCAATGGTGCTTGTGCATTTGGGCTTGTCGCCATCAACATTACCGGCTACTACTTCTTTAATTTTGGCTGCCACATATCTCATCGCTACAAGCCGGAAAGCGACACCGTCCCGTCCATAGTGAAGTCTGACCCCTTCCTGGCAAAGGCCGTCATTGATGATCTCATTGCCGTACGGCAGGTACTCATTCATCCACCAAGCGGTACTCTCCGTCATACCGACCAGCAGTCTCTGGCCATTTTAGAGAAGCACCTGACCCCCACCGCCATGAATGCCCTCAAGGATGGAAAGAACCCTCTCTTTACATATCAGCGACAGGCAAAGGGTGCCAAAATCGCCAAACCCAGTCATATATTTATAATCGTTGGCGAAAGCTACAATCAAAGTCCTTTTGACCAGCAGTTTGCCAACCTTCATATCGCCGATGGCGGTAAGGCACTGCGAGAAAGAAGCGGTGCCATTGCTGTCGATACTGTACTGTCTGGAGGACTAATATCTCAGCCGGCTATTTCCAGTCTTGTCACCGGCATCTACGATAGTGGCCTTGAGCTGAACGAGAGACAGACATTCTGGCAATGTAATGTACCCACTGCTCTAGCCACTCAGCTAAAAAAACTTGGCTACAAGACAGCTTTCTGGTACGGCGGCGACCTTAGCTGGAGCAGCCTTGTAAACTTTCTACCTGCCCAAGGCTTCGACCGATTGGAAAGCGGCACAATCATCTGCGGAAACAATGCCCCACAGACGTGGCTTGGAGTTTATGACAGTCTTTTTCTCGACAAAGCTGCTGAGATGATTGCGTCTGAGAAGAGCAGTCAGCCTGTCTGCCACCTTCTCTACACCACATCCAACCATGTCCCATACACGATGCCCACTACCGACTATGGCTTCAACGCCAAAGAGATAATGTCGGAAGCAGGGGAAAATGTTCTGTCCGACAAGGCCCTTACAGATGCTCTTGGCACCTATTGGTACTGCGACAAGGCCATTCATGACTTTGTGGAAAAGATGCTTACTCGATTTCCAGACAGCCTCGTAGTTGTTACCGGCGATCATACCGGTGGAATTTTAAATTTGACGGGTATGGGGCTTACACCAAGACGTGGCAGCACCATTCGCGAACGATACGCTACCGCTTTTACTATATACCACCGTGACCTGACATCGGATATGCTGGCAGGAAATGATATCGCCGGCCATCTAAGCATCACTCCTACCATCATTGAGCTTATTGCTCCCGCCGGACATTCCTACCTATCATTATTTCCACCAATGACCGAACCCATTGACCACATTGTCACACCTTATCATTGGGCAAACCAGGATTATGTCGGTCTCTATAGAGAAAACTATTACCAGCCTCGAAAAATCTCTGCCACAGCACTGCCCAATATCAATAAGCCTCATCTATATCAGGAGGAACGGTCTGCCCTTATAGAACTGACGGCTTGGCTGGTCCGGCACCCGGAACTCCTTGAAAAGGTACGATAAAATACGCCCGAAAGGATGAATCACTCTGGAGAAAAATATTCCGGAAGAAGATAAAACAAAATTTGCCGCACTTACGCCCGACGATCTTGCGGTCATCGAGGAAAGCATTCCTCTCTCCGACCGGCGGGAGGCCTACGAACTGCTGGGCCGGGGCGACGAATTGCTGAAGATACTGCGGGAAGGCTTCGACTGCCGCTTCGTTACTCACGGCGATGTACTGACCATCACCGGCTCCGCTCATCGGGTCAGAGGCGCTGTCTCCGCCGTCACCGCTCTTCTGTCCCTCGTCCGCCGCGGCACCAGCCTCACGGCGCAGGAGGTGCGCTATGCAGTACAGATGGTGGAGTCCGGAGAAGAAAAATCCCTCCACCGTCTTTTCGGTGATGTGCTGATGGCTGCTCACAGCGGTAAGCCTGTCCGGGCGAGAACCATCGGTCAGCAGGAATATATTTCCATCATCAGGCACAACGATGTGACTATCGCCGAAGGTCCCGCCGGCAGCGGCAAGACCTTCCTCGCTGTAGCCATGGCCGTCCTTGCCCTCCGGGCTCACGAGGTAAACCGCATTGTGCTGACTCGCCCCGCTGTAGAGGCCGGTGAGCGGCTGGGCTTCCTGCCGGGAGATTTCTCCGACAAGGTTGACCCCTACCTCCGCCCTCTGTACGATGCTCTCGCCGAGCTGATGGGCCACGACATTTATCAGAAGCTCATGGCCAAGGGTATCATTGAGATCGCCCCTCTCGCCTATATGCGCGGCCGCACCCTCAGCGAAGCCTTCGTCATCCTCGACGAGGGACAAAATACTACCGGCAAGCAGATGAAGATGTTCCTCACCCGCCTTGGCCACGGCTCCAAGATGGTTGTTACCGGCGACTGCGCGCAGGCTGACCTGCCCCGAGGCGTCCGGTCCGGTCTCGACGAAGCGCTGACTGTCCTGCAAAATGTCCGAGGCGTGGGCATTGCTCATCTCACTGCCGATGATATAGTCCGCCACGATGTGGTCAGCCGGATAGTGGCTGCCTATGACAGAGCGGAGAAATGAGATTCATCAATTAACCCACCACCGCCCTTAAAAAGGGCGGACTAGACCTCATCCGTCTCACTTCGTGAGCCACCTTCCCCAGAGGGGAAGGTCACTATACGGAGTAGTGGATACTCATCCGTCTCACTTCGTGAGCCACCTTCCCCAAAGGGGAAGGTCACTATACGGAATAGCGGATACTCATCCGGCTCACTGCGTGAGCCACCTTCCCCAGAGGGGAAGGTCACTATATGGAATAGTGGATACTCATCCGTCTCACTTCGCGAGCCACCTTCCCCAGAGGGGAAGATTTCCTTAGAAATCCCGACATCAATATCACTATAAGGAAACCATTACGAACGCCGGTACTTAGCGACTGCCGAGTGTAACGAAGGCAGAGCTTAGTACCGCTGCGTGAATAAATAAGCGAAAGCGGGTTTCCGTTAGATGATATTGGTCGGTAAGTAAAAATAATCGCAATTACAGAGGAATCTCAATGAATGTTTTAATAAGCCGCGACCCGGAAGAATTGACGGTAGACGACATTACCATCCCCACCGTCGAAGCCGCCGCCGCCAAAGTGTCGGAACTCTACGGCCTTGAGAACGCCGAACTGTCCGTCACCCTCACCGACAACGAACATATCCATGTTATCAACCGGGAATACAGAGGCGTTGACCGCCCCACCGATGTTATCAGCTTCGCCCTCAATGAAAGCGACGAGCCGGAGATAGAGGACGCCGAGATAAACATCCTCGGCGACATCATCATCAGCCTAGAACGGGCTGCCGAGCAGGCCGAGGAATACGGCCACAGCTACCGGCGGGAGATTGCCTTCCTCACCGTCCACGGACTTCTTCATCTCCTTGGCTACGACCACATGGAGGAAGAGGAGAGGCTGGAGATGGAGGAGGAGCAGCGCGTCGTCATGGAGGCGCTGGGAATTTCCCGATAAAGAAGTCGGCTACGCCGGCCCTTCCTTAATGTAAATCCTCATGAATCAGGTCAGTAAGAAAACCGTTTATCCACGCCGGTACTTAACGATCTGCGAGCAGGCTTGCGATGCAGGAGTTTAGTATCGCTGCGTGGATAACCGAATGAAAATGTGTTTTCGTCTGACCTTATTCATGAGGTCAGAAGTTTACCCCTCCGACCTGCTTCGCAGGCCACCTCCCCTGCAGGGGAGGCTTTCAACCGTGCTATCAAAAACATACACATAAAAGGAGAATTACTTTGGACAAGACTACCTCAAAACCTGTACACAAATCCGGCTATGTAACAATCATCGGACGCCCCAATGTGGGCAAATCCACCCTGACCAACGCCATCATCGGTCAGAAAATCGCCATCACCAGCGACAAACCCCAGACCACCCGCAATCGCATCCTCACCATCCTCACGGAGCCGGATGCTCAGATTGTCATGCTGGACACCCCCGGTGTCCACAAGCCCATCTCCAAGCTGGGTGAATACATGGCCAAAGCGGTGGAATCCACCCTCAACGAAGTGGACGCCATTATCTTCGTTGTTGACGCCACCGAAAAGACCGGCGGCGGCGAGCGCTACATCATCGAGCGGCTGAAGAAGGCCCAGGCTCCCGTCATTCTCGCCATCAACAAAATCGACCTCATTCCCACTCCCGGCGAGCTGCTTCCCATCATGGAAACCTACAGCAAGCTCTACGACTTCGCCTCCATCGTTCCCATTTCCGCCGCCTGCGAATCAAATCTCCGGGACCTCCTTGACGAAGTAAAGAAACTCCTGCCGGAAGGCCCCCAGTACTACCCGGACGACATGATTACCGACCAGCCGGAGCGCCTTATCGCCGGTGAGCTTATCCGCGAGCAGGTACTCCACCTCACCCGGGACGAGGTACCTCACGCTGTCGCTGTAGAAGTCAGCGAAATGAAGACCCGCTCGTCCGGGGATGTATTCGTCCGAGCCACCATCTTCGTAGAGCGCGAGACTCAGAAGGGCATCATCATCGGCAAATCCGGCTCCATGCTGAAGCAGATAGGTGCCGGTGCCCGTCACGAAATCGAGGCACTCCTCGGCTCCAAGGTCTACCTTGACCTCTGGGTTAAGGTAAAGAAGGACTGGCGCAACAAGTCCGGCATGCTGAAGTCCCTCGGACTTACCAGCACAGACCCCAACGCATTTTTAGAATAAGATGGCAAGCTCATCAATCTACACCGACGACGCAATCGTTCTCATGCAGAAGGACTGGAGTCAGGCGGACAAAATCATCACCCTCTACACCAGAGGTCACGGCCTCGTCCGGGCAGCCGCTTACGGCAGCCGCCGCTCCCGCAGCCCGCTGGCGGGCATTCAGCTGTTCGGCGAGATAAAGGCCACTCTGGCCGAGGGCGGCAGCGACTCCCATCTGGACACCATCCGGCAGTACACCTCGCTGGACCGTCACCGTACCATCACCGAGGACATCGAGCGGCTGGCCTACGGCTCCCTCATTACCGAAGTAGCCGCCCACCTGAGTCCCGACCATGTTCCCGACGAAACGGTTTACGATGCCCTCGCCGGTATTCTGCTGTCTCTGGCAGAGCGCAACCCGCAGCTCGTGGCGCTCTCGGCAATCGTCCAGCTCCTCAGCCTTACCGGCTGGGGTCATATCCTTCCCGAAGGCGATGACAATGAAGGAGCCGTCAGCCCTCCACCGGAGACAGTGGAGCTGCTGACCATACTGGCCGGTCTGGACTGGAAAAATCCTCCTGCCTTCACCGCCAGGCGCAGTCAGATTGCCGCCTGCGAAGCCTTCATAATAGATACCCTTGCCAAGCGTACCGGCTGCCGTCCCCGTTCCCTGAACTTTATCCGGCAGATGAGAGGGTACTGATGACCTCATCCGTCTCGCTGCGCGAGCCATGCACACGCAAAGGGGAAGTCTTCATTAATGTGATTCCCCATATAATACAGTCGATTTAATTTTAATTATGCCAACACAAAACAGAAACTCCGGCTGCCGTCGATATATCGTGGCCGCCCTTATCGCCCTGCTGATGACGGTACTTCTTGCCGCCGGCCTCACCTTCCTGCCACGGCTCTTTGGCATCTCCTTAACCTTCCCCGTTTCCTTCGCCAAAACCGTGAGCCGCGACAGCCGGAAACCGGACAAGGCAGCCGACACAGCTGCACCGGCGGTACGCATCGCCGCCGTTCCCGACACCATCAGCCTGAAATGGGAGCCTATCCCCAACGCCGTGAACTACGAATTCCTGCTCCTGCAGGACGACCGGAACACTCCGGACAGCGTAATACTCCGTCAGGTACTCTACACCAACGGCACCTTTCTAACCCGGCAGAGCCGTCACTACCCGGACAGCACCGAGGCTCTTTCCAAAGCCCGCTGGACAGTCCGGGGACTGGACTACCGTGACCGGCCCGTCTCCGACTTCTCTGCCCCCCTGCCCCTCACCGCCGGAGCCTTCGACTCCCCCACGCTCCTCATCTCCGGGGAGCTGGACAAAATGGCCGATGCTCCTCTGTATCCGTCCTACGCCTGGATCCCCCGGGACGACACTCCGCTGTATGAGGTGGAGGTCTGGCAGCGGGTACGGACAGACAAGGAAAACGCCGACTACCTGCTGGCGGTCTATCACACCGAGGAAATTGCCGTCTTTGACCCTATGGCCTACCGCCGGCCGGGCAGCTATTTCTGGCGGGTTCGCCCCCTGCGAAACAACAGTCAGGGCGACGGCTGGTCTGAGCCGCAGTTCTTCCGGGTAAATCCCCCGGAGGAAGTGCAAATCGCCGCTCTCGGCGACAGCATCACCCACGGCGGCGGCTCCATCGCCGCGCCCCCCTGCTATACCATGTACACCTACATGAACTACAGTCCCGTTCCCATAAAGAACCTGGGCCGCTCCGGCGACACCACCGGCGACCTGACCGACCGGTTCGAGGATGATGTGCTGCCCTTCGCCCCGAAGACCCTTCTCATCATGGGCGGCATCAACGACCTGCGGCTGGGCTTCGATGCCGACAGCATCATTGCCAACCTTGCCTGGCTGGAGGAAGCCGCCCGGGAAAACGGCATCACCCCCGTATTCTCCACCGTGCTGCCTCTGAATCCTCAGCGCATGGCAGAATTCACCGACATCGAGCCGGTGGCCGAAGGCTGGCAGGCTGAGCTGACTATAGTCAATGAATGGATACGAAGCCGGGAACACTTCATCGACATTTCTTCACCTGAGCTTGTGGACGAAAAAGGCTGGCTCCGGGAAAGCTGCAGTGCCGACGGTCTACACCCCGATGCTTCGGCGAAAAAAATTATCGGAGAGACAATCGGAAAGTACCTGCAAAAATTTTAAGGCAGAGAAAATGGGCAACCATTTTCTCTGCCTTTCTTCTTTAACATAAATCCATCAATATAATGTCCGTAAAGAAACCGTTAGTCAGCGAGAGCGGGTTTCTGTCGGACAATATATGATGGTAAGTCAAAACAGCTATTCACCCCTCAGTCGCCTTCGGCGCCAGCTCCCCTAGAGGGGAGCCTTTGGTGGTGTTACCGACGACGAAAGCCTCCCCTAAAAAGGGAGGCTCTCATACTGTGTTATTTACTTTTTCTTTTTATTTCTTGGCTTCCGCTGCCAAATCCTTCAGGAACGCATCCAGCAGCTTCCTGTCGCAGTGCTGCATGACGACCACATGGGCCAGCTTGCCGCCGAAGCGCTCATCGAACTCCGGTGCCAGCGTGTACTTGTGCATGATATGCTCGCTGGGCTGCTTGAAGAATACTGTATTGCTTGACTCCCGGAGCCAGGCCGGCCAGCCCATCTCATCCATCCGGGCCTTAAGATACTTCGCATTCTCCATGATGGAAGCAGACTGCTCCCTGAAGCCATCCTCCCCAAACTCCTTCATAATCCAGTAGAACTTCATGGGATTCAGCGTAGAGCGGGAGCAGCTGATCATGGGCATATCCGCCGCCAGATAGCCGGGATTGTATCCCTTCTGCTTCTCCAGCGTCTCCTTTGTGGTGAAGAAAAGACCACAGGGCGAATCAACACCGAAGAATTTGTGTCCGCTGATGGCAATAGAATCAAAGGGCTGAACCCGACGGTCAACCATATCCTTATGCTCCGTGAAGGGGAGATAGCCGCCGAAGAGAGCCGCATCGACATGGCGATAGACGGCTACCGGCTTTACCTTCTCCAGCACTTTATTGAGAGCTGCCTGATTGTCAATGCCGCCCTTGAAGGTGGTACCCATGGAGTAAACGACCAGAGCCGGACGCTCCGGGTCGAGCTTTTCCTCGAAGTCCTCCGGAATCATATCGCCCCACTTATCGCACTTGATGAGGCGGACTTCCAGATTCTGCAGGTCAGCCAGACGGAGATTGGAATAGTGGGACTCCTCAGAAACATATACCACCGGCAGCTGCCCGGTCTGACTCTGGAGGCTCTTGGCACCGAAATAAATGCCGTGATTGTTGCCGTCGGTGCCGCCGTTGGTCACCAGACCCCAGGCCTCATCAGCCCCGAAGCCGTAGAAAGGAGCAAAGAAATCCATGACCTCCCGCTCCAGCTTCATCATCTGATAAGCGCCGTGGGGCTTGTCATAGGGAGAGCCGGCATTGTTCATCGCCAGCTTGCTCAGACCGCTCTTAATATACCACTTGTAGAAGCCCTCCAGCTTGATATCCTCATTCATCGGATATCCCAGCATCATGGGCAGACTGGACAGGACTCGCTCCGTCTCGGCGGTAATAGTCTTGTCCGGCATCGCCGCATCGACCGTGCCAAAAGACGGTGCCCACAGCAGAGCTGCCGCCAGCATTGCGCCGGCAAGTCTTTTCGCTGCAAATTTCTTCATCATTCGTCACTCCTTTTATAAAATACATCTCTGTAAAATTATTGTTTGTTTCTTCTTATTATACATCGGATCAAAAAGCTTTTCAATGAGAAGACATAAACAACGCCCATAGGAAAACACAAATATATCTACAATCACCGGGATAAACCATTTGATTTCTGACTGTTGCTGCCGTATAATAAAAGATTACAAACAACAAATAATTCCAGGAATGAGTGACTCCATGAACATAAACATAACAGGCATCCGGCACATCCGCGGTCTGCTGGCCCTGCTGGTATTCTCCGTCAGTCTGATTATCTACCATATTCTGGCCTTCGACACCGCCCCCGTAGGCACCGTGTACCAGTTCACCGCCGTCGGCGGCATCAGCTCCGGCAAGAACGGCCGCCACTATATCATCGACAACGGCCGCAAGGACATCATCATCGCCAACGACCACTGGGAATTCGTCCGGGCTATCCGGGGTGAGCAGCAGGAGGACGGCTTCATGTACGCCACCGGCGTCCGGGAGACGGACAACGGCGACATCTTCGTCACAGACATCGTCTACGACGGCACCAGCACCCGGGTGCAGAAGGAGCGTATTCTCCGCTACCGGCCGGACTTCTCCTTCCGGGATGTAGTCTATGAGAAGGTCTACACCACCGACAATATGCCCCACCTCTACGGTACCATCCGAAAGATTAAGCCCATAGGCAACGAGCTGTCCATCATTGTCGTCCGCGGCGACAGGCTGGAGCATTCCATCCTCAATCCCGATACCCGGGAGCTGAGAGAGCAGCGCCACGCCACTATCCGGGAGGGTATCATCGACGCCTCATACGATAATGTCAGCAAGGGAATTTTCCTCAGCACCAAGGGGCACACCCTCCTGCGGATAGATGCCGACGGCTCCATTGACACTATTGACGACAAAGGATTCCCCTGGGCCGTCATGTGCTTTGACGGCCGCCTCTACTACACGGATGCCGTTACTACGGAGCTGAAGTGTCCCCGGCTTTTCCAGCCGGTGCTGGCCAAGGATGTATACGCCAACAACTTCTATGTCTCCGGCGACAAGATTTTCTACTATCTCCACAATACGGTCTACGAGCTGGAAAACCAAAACACCGTCACCCGCTCCACTCTGACCTATGACCGCCTGCCGCTCCGGATACTCCTCCAGTGCCTCATCCTCCTCTCCGCCATAATGATGGTAGTGCGGCTCATCAAGGAGTACCGCCAGCACATCATCGAGAGGGTCATCACCGACAACACCCTGCCCAAGCGTATGCCGGTAGTACTGGGCATGATCGTCCTCACCGGTCTCCTCGTTACGGCCATAGTCATGAATATGTTCATCAACGAGCTGCGCCGGTCGGATGATACAGCTCTGGAGAGCAGCTTCCGCTATACCGCCGACCTGATGGAGAAAAAGCTCCCCCCCGATACCCTGATGCAGCTGATAAATCAGGGCAGTCACACCGCTCCCGAATACACGGGACTGAAGCGGGAGCTGGATTTCCTCATCGGCCAGTGGCAGTCCTCTGATACAGGCACTCCTAACAGCTACTACACCTACAACCTCATCTATACCGTAGACAACAGAGTAGCACAGCTGATGAACCGGGAAGGCACCTTCGTCCCCGGCCGCATTCTCCCCACTACCTCGTCTCAGTACTACTACCTGAAGGCGGTAGCCGAGAACACCTCTACCTTCGTCCATGAGGAGCCGGACTCTTACGGCACCTGGTCCTATCACTTCCGTCCGCTGAAAAGCGAGGAGGGGGCCACCATCGGTGCCCTTGTCGTAGCGGCAAAGGTCGATGCTCTCCGTCAGCTTCGTCAGGCCCGCTACTGGGAAATCGCCACTTCCTCCATCATGACTATGATTGTCGTAGTCATGTCCGTCATTGAGCTGATTTTCTTCCTCGTTCACTGGGTAGACAAGCAGGCCAAGCGGCAGAAGCGCCGTCATATCTGCGACTACGCTCCTATCAGGATGCTGGAGTTCCTGCGCAGTCTCCAGCTCGGTCTGGTGACACCGTTCCTCGTTCAGAGTTTCGCCCATCTGGCCAAGGCATCAAACCTCACCAATGCCCTGTGGGTAACGCTCCCCTTCTCCCTGAGCTTCGTTGCCGGCATGATTGCCACCGTCCTCAGCGGCCGGTTCTTTGTCCGGCAGGGCAGCAGCATGGCTCTCTTTGTCGGTCACTGCCTGTATCTGCCAGCAGGTCTGCTGTTCCTTACCACCGAAAGCTATCTGCCCTGGCTTGTCGCCTTTCTGCTGGGCGGCTTCGCCTGGGAGTTTATTTTCAACAGTATGTCTATCACGGCTGGTGCTACTGAGTCAGAGAAGGCCCGCAGCCGCGCGCTCTCCGACCTCATGTCCGGCCGGGCCGCCGGCACCGCGGTAGGCAGCGGTCTCGGCTCCGTCATCCTCACCTTCTTCTCAGTACGGGCCGTATTTGAGCTGTACACCGCTATCGCTGTCGTCTGCCTGCTGCTGGTGGCGCTTTCCCGGAATTATCTGCCGGTGGAGCGGGAGGCCAGCGACTGCACGCAGACGGCAAAAGAGCACTCTGCCAGCTTCCTCATCTTCAACAAGGACACCTTCGGCGTCCTGTTCCTGCTGTTCCTCGTAATTTCCGTACTGCGCTGCTACCGTGATGTAGCTCTGCCGCTGTACTCGATGGAGCATGGCATTTCCGCTATCGAGCTGGGCCGGGTAATGATGCTGGCCTGCCTCTTTGCCACCTATGTGGCTCCGGTAATCATCCGCACCCTGCGTCAGCACTTCGGCAACCGCCATGCGGCAGTGGTGTCCAACATCCTGATGGTTGCCCCCCTGCTGCTGCTGCCGGTGATTCCCAGCAAGTACACCGTCTATCTGGCCTGCTTCGTCATTGAGCTGTTCTATGCCGCCGGCAGACCATACCAGAACGGTCTCTTCATGTCCCTGTCGTCGGTGCAGGCTGCCGGGCCCTCTACCGCTCAGACGGTCTTCGGTATATACAGCACCGCCGGTTCCGCACTGGGCCCCATTATCTTCAGTGTTCTCTTCGGCGCCCTCGGCCTCATGGGCGGCAATGTAGCGCTGGCGGTCATTACCATTGCCTGCGCTCTGCTGTTCCTGACTGTGACGAAGAAATCACAGTTCACCCACGGCCCGGCTACAAACAAATAAAAAAAGACAGCGAAGCTGCCCCTACTTTAATGTAAATCCCCGCGAATGAAGTCTGTAAGAAAACCGTTAATCAACATCGACACTTGACGATTGACAAGCTAGCCAGCGCAGTCAGAGTCTAGTGCCGCTATGTTGATTACCGAGCGAGAGCGCGTTTTCGTCAGACTTCATTCGCAGGGTACATCTAAATAAAAAATAAAATTACCCGTGGTCTACTGTCTGTCATACAGTATGCTGCGGGTAATTCTATTTATACTATCTCTTTGCGTTTTTGCTGATGACTTCCTCGATGTATCCGGACATGAGCCGATAGCAATCCTCATTGTACCGATCGCCAATCTTCTTCGTCATGAGATATCCGGCTCCGGCCGCCAGCGACATGCCGATGAATGGCACATACTTCCCTACGGACTTAGCCAGCTCCTCGGAGGCAAAGGTCTTAACCAGCGAGAGAATGGCATCCTCACTGAAGAAAGCCGTAACCTTTTTCAGCAGCGGCGCCAGCACCTCATACTTGCTCATTTCCTCGCTGTCGATGTTATAAATGTCCCGAATCTTCCCCATCATGGTCTTGATGACGCCTACATCTACGCTGATGTCCACACCGGGGAGAGGATTTATACCGTTTACAGCGGCGATGACGGCATAGTTGTTTACTGCCTTTTCCGCCAGCAGCTTCTTCTCTGCCAGTTCCTCCACCGACTCTGCCCGAAAATTGGCGATTATCTTCGACTTCTTGACTCCCAGTCTGTCCTCGGTGCGGATGGCCTGCTTCAAGATGTCGATGCCCTCACCGCTGCGGCAGCTGGTGAAGTAGACGGGCACTCCCTCGTCTCCCAGCTTCCCCCGGACATCGGCCACGATATCAGCCCGCAACTCTTCCTCGCTGCGATTTGGCTCCCAGATGTCATCGCATTTGTTCCGGACGATGAAGAAGGGATGCTGTCTTTCCTGACGCCACTTCCACAGCAGCCGGAACATCTCTCCGTCGGCATCATGGAGCTTGCCGTCGAAGACGAAGATATACATATCCAACTCCTGTGGGCGGAACTCTGTCAGCCAGCTTTCCAGCGGGAAGCGGCCGGTGCCGTAGCCCGGCAGGTCGACAATCTCAAGGTCGTTGTACTTCTCCTGCTGAGCCTCGGTGGTAGTATCGGTATGAACTCCTACCGCAAACAGCTCCCGTCCCAGCAGGCGGTTGATGAGGCTGGACTTGCCTGCCCCCGGCTGGCCGATAAGGCCGATGCGGAGGACAGTCTCCTTCTCTGCCAGCATTTCCATCAGAATGCGGGTGCGTTCTTTTTCGAAATCCATCGCTGCTTCCTCCTTGTTGAAATGATTTCTATATAAAGGCTCCCCTGTAGTAGCTGTCACCAAAGGCGACTGAGGGGTAACCTGAAAAAATCATTCGTTTACGGTACGGTCACTGTAGGGGCTTGCCGCAGCAAGCCCGCCGTCAGACAGAGAACACCCTTTATTTCGGGTCGCCTGCGGGCGACCAGTACCGTCACCCCTCCGACCTCGCTGCACTCGGCCACCTCCCCTGAATGGGAGGCTCTATACAGGGACTGCTTTCCCCATGTAATCCCTCAAAAATACCTTTTGTAAAAAGGCCCTTATTCGCAAAGTAAATCTCACTCTTCCACCAGCTCTTCAATAAGGGTATCCATTACCGACGCCGCAAAGCTCCGGCAGTCCTCCCGGTAATCATTTCCCGCCATCCGGGCCAGCTGATAGCCCAGCAGCGCGCTGGCCGCCGTCCCCAGCCCCGGAATTATCTTCAGCACATCCTTGAAGAACAGCCTCCCGGCAAACCGCTTCAGTATCAGGATGACACCCTGCTTCGTCAGCAGCTCCAGCAGCTTCTTCGCCACCGGCACCGCCATATACTTCTTCAGATCTGCCTCTTCGATGGCGTAGGCCTCCCGGACAGCTCCGTACATCTTGAAATATATTCCCAGGTCCACGCCTACATCCAGACCGGGGATGGGATTGATGCCGTTTAGTCCCGCCGCCTTGGCATACCTGTCGATAGCCCCATCGGCCTGCTCTGCCGCTTCACACAGCCGCCGCTCCTTTGCCTCCGCAAAGGCCAGTGTCACCCGCTCCTGCCGGAGACTACGGAAATCGGCGCTGTAAATCTGCTCCTTCAGCTCCTCTATCCCTTCGCCGTAACGGCAGTCCGTAAAGTTCACCGTCCCCCGGCCCGGTAATCGCAGCCGCAGGTCTTCCCTTATGAGCTGTCTTTCTTCATCAGTCAAATCGTGACAGTGATTTCGCACCAGATAGATTGGCCGGTGCTTCTCCGCCGCCGACTCTGCCAGCGACCGGAGGAAGCTGTCGTCCTCCTCCAGGAGCTTTCCCCGGAACACATAGACCAGCGCCTCATACTGCTCCGGCCGGAACTCCGCCGCCCAGTCCTCGTAGCGAAATTTCTCCGTACCATACCCCGGCAAATCCACCAGCCGCTGGAAACGGTACTCGTACTCTGCTGCCCCGGTGGTCACATCGGTGGCCTGTCCTACCGCCGCCACCGGCTCGCCGACGATGGCGTTGATGAGGCTGGACTTCCCTGCCCCCGGCTGACCTACGAAGGCAATCCGCACATAGGCGGCATCGTTGCTTCTAATCTCCTGCAGTGTCTGACGAAAACTCTCCTTCAGATTCATTGGTGCCTCCTATTCCCCATGCCGGTCTGTCATTTGTCTATAGCTTATATATTGATTATATCATTTTAATTGGCCGCGTGATATTAAGATTTTATGAAAAACCACTCCCGTATCAGTAAAAAAGCCTAGTGAAAACTTTTGCAAAAACACGAAAAAGTTTTCACTAGGCTTTATCTTTTTACAATCTACCAAATACGAAAAAGTTTTCACTAGACACAAGCATTTTATGTACAAAAAGGACGGTAAAACCGTCGCTGCCATAATATAAACCCGCGTGAATTTGCTCTGTAAGAGCACTGTTTATCTGCATCTGCACCTGACGATTGACGAGCAGGCTTTCAATGTCAAAGTCTATGTACCGCTACGCAGATACAGATAACCCAGACTAACTCACTTAATGGATCCGGGCAAGACGATAGATGAATTTAGTGATTGTGTCAACAGGGACGGTCTTCCAAGACGCAGAATTTCTTTTATAGCAGCAATTTGACTGACACTTCGCCGAAAATTATAGTTTCTTTTGCCATCGAAATACCTTCTTACTAAATCTTAACTTTCCTCCGCAGATAATCTTGATTCTGGCATTTAAATACCCCAAAAATAGATTTTGATATTTTCACGGTCTACTTTAGGGGTAACATATCACCTTGTCATACGACAAGCGGCTACATTTATTGATACGCCCTTGTTATTCATGTTCATTAAACTTTTTATTATACCTGTGCCTTATCCAACCGCCGATACCTGTTTTCTGTAATATATTAATATTTTTGCATAACATTGATCCTTTTTTCTTGCCAAACCATTTAATATACCATGCCTCTTTATCCGCATACTCCTGCTCCCGCTTGTTTTTTACCTTTTGCCAACTGCCATTGTAGTAATGCATAGCATAGGTATTATCACTGAACATATCCTCATTTGGATAATTAGGATTAAATGGACAAAAAAAGTCTGCGGATACACAACCATATTATCCAGCCTCTGCAACTCGTTGTTTATCTTCAGTCCATGCTTTATCAGACATTTTGTTATTGGGAACGGATTGGGCGTTAAATCAAGCCTCCCGTCCTCAGTTATAAAATGACGGTCGTTGTACGCAGTCATAAGTTCCTTAAGCAGTGGATTATTAACCTCACTTGCAATTAAACATGAGGCCACACTCTTATCACTCTCAAATCCGATAAAACCAGGACAATCCAATAATGGATCAAAGCTTTTGAAAACTTCTACATCACTATCCAAATATACTCCGCCGTAATTATAAAGAGCCCATAAACGCACAAAATCACTTACAAAAGCATACTTACCCTCTGCCATAGCCTCTTTTACATAATCATTGCTTTGATTTACATCAAAATTATCAACATTCCATAGCTTTATTTCATAATCAGGAAGATGCTTTTTCCAAGAATCCAGAAATTTTCGTAAATCATCCGGATAACCCGGCTTATCCGAAAACCAACAATAATGAATTACCTTGGGAATCATATTTACCTCCACTCTGTATCAACGGGGACGGTTCTATTTGACACATTATTTAAAATCTGTGTTAAAAAGACGTCCCTAGTGACACAATGTAAAAACCGTAATTATCAGTCTCTCAAATCGTCTCAATGTATATTCGGCAGCTGCCAGTTTATGGGCGTTTCGCCGATGGATTTCAGCCAGTCATTAACCTGAGAGAAGGGCCGGCTGCCGAAGAAGCCCCGATGAGCCGACAGAGGACTCGGATGAGCCGACTCGATGACCATGTGCTGCCAGCCGGTTATCATGTCCTTCTTCTTCCTGGCCGGAGCGCCCCAGAGGATGAAGGCTATCGGCTTCTCCCGCTGATTCAGCAGAGAGATTATCTTGTCGGTGAACTGTTCCCAGCCGCGGCCACGATGCGAATTCGCCTCATGCGCCCGGACGGTAAGCACCGCATTCAGCAGCAGCACGCCCTGATCTGCCCAAGGCTTCAAGCAGCCATTGTCCGGCGTGGTGCAGCCAAGGTCGGTGGCCAGCTCCTTGAAAATATTTTTCAGTGAGGGAGGCGGCTCCACCCCCGGCAGGACCGAGAAGGAGAGACCGTGAGCCTGTCCCGGCTCGTGATAGGGGTCCTGCCCCAGTATGACCACCTTCACATCGTTGTAGGCGGTGTAGTGAAGCGCGTTGAAAATATAATTCATGTCGGGATATACCACCCCGGAGCGATACTCCCCGATGAGGAACTGTCTCAGCTCCCGGTAGTATGGCTGCTGCAGCTCGTCAGCCAGCAGCGGCTCCCAGTCGTTTTTGAATATCTGCATAGTGCAAGACCTTCTCCGAAATTGCCCGGCAATTTCTTCTCATATACAAATCCTGTGAAGACGGTCTGACGGCAACCTCATCCGTCGCCTTCGGCGCCACCTTCCCCAGAGGGGAAGGTATACCCTCTCCATAGGAGAGGGGGGACCAGCGAAGCTGGTGGGTGAGGTTACGGCGTAGATAAACGTTTTTCTTACAGGCCATCTTCACCAGGCCGATTACAATTTACCCACAATATTTCGCCCAAAGAACTGCTACCACGATGGCCGGCAGAAGATTGGCCACCCGAATGGACTGCTCAGGCGGGCGAATGATGTTCAGACCTACGATGGCAATGAGGACATTGCCCACATAGGAAAGATTGGACAGCATGGCCTCATCCATGAAGCTGCCGGCAAAGAAGGCCGCTAATGTACAGCCCCCCTGAAAGATAGCCACCGGCACAGCGGAGAAAGCACAGCCGATGCCCTGTGAGGCGGTCATGATAGCCACAAAAATCAAATCCAGCAGAGACTTTGTAGCCAGTGTGGTGTACCCTGCCCCGATAGCGTCCTCGATGGAGCCGACGATGGCCATAGCGCCGATGCAGACGGTGCAGCTGCAATTCACGAAAGCGGTAACGAAATTGCCGCCGCTGTTGTCCCCGCTGTTGCCGGACTTCTTCTTCAGCCACTCGCCGAATCGGGTAATGGCTCCGTTTATATCCATCAGCTCGCCGACGACCGCACCGATGGCCATGCTGATTATCATCATCATGACGCCCTGAGTGCTGACCTGACCGGTGGCCGGATTCACCACCAGCATCTTGGACAGCACACCGCCGAGACCCATCACCACCGTAGAGACACCGGTAGCCATCAGCAGTGTCTCCCGAAGGCTCTTGCTGATGCGGCGGCCAAAGAGTATGCCCACCGCTCCGCCGATGATTATGCCCACTACATTTATTATCGTTCCTGTTCCTACCATTTGTGTTCCTTCGATTCCTAAAAATTTAGAGCGGTTTTATTATAATGCCGTTATTCAGGAAATTGCAAGGCAAATTCTGCCTGTTAGTACTCAACAATACGAGATGTCCTATTTCCGAAAAATGCAAACTTTTCAAATTTCGGGAATAGGTTTATAATTCTTCCATAAAGGAGGATGCGGCAATGAACTATATTGAAAGAAAAGAATATCTCAAGCAGCTGATACAGCTTAGAGGTACTCCTGATATCAAAGTCATCACTGGCATGAGGCGCACCGGCAAGTCCGTGCTAATGCAGCAGTATATTAGATATATTCAGACCACTGACCCTGCCTGCAATATTATTTTCATCAATCTTCAAGAGCTTGAATACGATGAGCTTCACGAATATCACGCTCTGCACCGTTTCGTTCTTGACCACTGCAGACCCGACAAGGAAAATATTCTGATTATTGACGAAGTACAGCTCTGCGATAAATTCGAGCTGGCAATCAACAGCCTTCATGCGAAACAGCTTTTTGACATTTATATAACAGGTTCCAATGCTTTTCTCCTGAGCAGCGATTTAGCGACTTTGTTTACAGGCCGGACGATGAGGATAGAGGTATATCCTTTTTCTTTCGCCGAATACTGCCAATATAAGGGTATAGAAAAGGGCTCAGTGCAGGATAGCTTTGACAGCTATGTTCTCGGAGGTGGTCTCTCCGGCTCTTATGTGTATAAGAGTGAAAAGGACGCCTACAGCTACATCAGGGATGTGTACCACACAATAGTGCTGCGAGACCTGGTACAGAAGTACGGCATACGAAACAAGAACGAGCTGCAGCAGATTACCGAATTTATGATGGATAATATATCCAATCTGCTTTCTTCCAATAATATCTGCGAGGCTCTAAACAAGAGCGGCAGTGAAATCACCCGCAAAACTGTTGCTAAATACATAAGCTGCCTCATTAATGCCTTTGTTTTCTACGAAGCTAAACGGTACGATGTGAAAGGGAAAAAATACCTTTCTCAAAACAGCAAATTCTATATCAGTGATCTGGGCATGCGATATTCCGTGCTGGGAACAAGGAATATTGATTACGGCCGTGCCTGTGAAAATATCGTGTTCCTCGAATTAAAGCGCCGCGGCTACGATGTGTATGTAGGAAAACTGTACAAGAAAGAGATTGATTTCGTTGTCACAAGACAAAGTGAAAAACTCTATATTCAGGTATCGGATATCATTGCTGATGAGAAAACCTTTCAGCGTGAGGTTACGCCGCTTTTGCAAATAAAGGATGCCTATCCGAAAATACTGCTGGCAAACACTCTGCATCCTGAATACCAATATGAAGGGATTCGCATTATCAACATAGCAGACTGGCTGCTGACACCGTGATTTTCCCTATAAATATAATAATCCTCCGCCTATTCCCTGTGTCGGGATTTAATTTTGGCGGAGGATTTTATTCATCTGCGGATTATTTTTTCTTTATTTACTGCGCTTAGCGTTTTTCTTTACTTCCTTCGGTACCGTCACGGTGAAGTCCTGCGTCACCGGGTTCATACGGCTTTCCATCGTGAGGCTGCAGTCGAGACTGCTCAGGTCGATACCCTTCAGCATAGGAACGGAGGCAATCTCCGGGCGACGGCTGAGAAGCACCAGCTCATCCTTCAGCCATTTGCTGAGAGAAGTATTTACTCCGGTCATGGCTCCCGTCTTCCTGTCGATGAAGACATGAATCTCAATATTCTCGGGAGTCAGGTCTGCCAAAAAGGGACTGACTTTATTCCACAGGTCGAGGAATTTCTTGTCCTTAACTACAGTAGTAATCTCCGGCAATGTCATTCCGGGATGAGGGACCATCTTTATCTCGGCGATATTTTCCTTTTCCTCCACCAGCACTGCATCGGCAGAGTCCTGTATCATATCCACATAGCCCTTGACTCCGTCATGAAACAGCTTGACGAATTCCGGGTCAAGCTCCGTCACCTTTGAAATCCAGCCTTCGCCTTCCTTTGTATAGCTGGTGAATTTCTTGCCTTTTCCCTCGCTGTACTGCTCATAGCCTCCGGAATAGGTATTATTGAAATCATTCAGCTGGATTTCCGCCTGATAGGTTCCGGTGCTGTGGCTGACCTGATTTTTATTGTTGGAGAGAAGGCTGCTGCCCTTGGCCGTGATAGTCAGGCGAAACTTCGTGCCCTCCGTTGCCTGGACGGAGGCCTTTGTCTCCACACTGCTGTCAAAGGATTTCTGCTGAGAGGACAGCTCCAGTGCGTTCCTGATGAGCTGCCAGTTGGCGGCTGATTCCTCCGGCATCGGTTCCGCTGCCTGCGCCTGAGGCATGAGCAGGGTCAGAGAAAGACAGGCTCCGGCAAAAAATTTCTTCCAGTTAAATCGCATGATTAAATCTCCTAAAACCTAAAAAAGTGTCAGTGGGAACCGTCCCCGGTGACACAGCTGACAGTCACACACATACAAGATAATCATAGCACTCTTCAGGCCGGCTCGTAAAGTGATATTGTTTAATGATGTATCCCCTGTTTTCGTTGAAAATACAGACAGGTCTGCTATAATATGTGAAATCTTAATTTTGCAAAGGACGCTATCATGAAACTTAATCGGGAATTTCTCTCCGCCTTCTGGCGGCTGTTCAAGGGCTATTGGAAAAGTGCCGAGAAGAAGCAGGCCCTCCTGCTGCTGGCGGTGGTCATCGGCCTGAACTTCGCCATGGTCTACCTGCTGGTGCAGATAAACACCTGGTACAACGAATTCTACAACTCCCTGCAGGCCTATCAGTGGGAGCAGTTCTGGCCCCTCATCGGCAAGTTCGCCGGTCTGGCCTTCATCCACATCGGTATCGCCGTCTACGCAATCTACCTCCGGCAGCTCCTGCAGCTCCGCTGGCGTACCTGGATGACCAACGAATACCTGAACAGCTGGCTGGAGCGGGGCGCCTACTACCGCCTGAAGCTCTACGACAGCGACATGGACAACCCCGACCAGCGTATTCAGGACGATATCGGCCAATTTGTGAATATCACCCTGCAGCTCCTGCTGGGCTTTTTGAAGCAGCTCACCACGCTGGGTGCCTTCGCCGTCGTCCTCTGGAACCTTTCCGGCTCTCTGGACATTCCCATCGGCGATACCGTCTTCCAGCTGCCGGGCTATATGCTCTGGTTCTCCCTGCTCTACTCAATTATTGGTACGGTACTGGCCCACAAGGTCGGCCAGCGCCTCATCAGCCTGAATTTCGACCAGCAGCGCTACGAGGCTGACTTCCGTTTCTCCATGACCCGTGTCCGTGAGAACAGCGAGAGTGTGGCCTTCTACAGCGGTGAGGCCGCCGAGCGGCTGACCTTTGCCGACCGGTATCAGCTGGTAGTGGACAACTTCCGCCGGCTCATGACTCAGACAAAGCTCCTCAACTTCTACTCCAACGGCTACGCTCAGCTGGCCATCATCGTGCCTATCATCATGTGCGCCCCGAAATACTTCGGCGGAGCCATGCAGCTGGGTGGCCTCATGCAGACTATCAGCGCCTTCGGCCGGGTGCAGGATGCCCTCAGCTACTTCGTCGACGCCTACGACGGCATTGCTCAGCTGGTAGCCGTCACCTACCGTCTTACCAGCTTCACCGACCATCTGGAGAAGGTGGCCGAAGCAAAGCCCGCCCTCACCAGAGAGGATTCTCCCGCCGATGCTCCGGAGCAGCTGACGGTAGATGATGTATCCGTCGCTCTGCCCAAGGGCACCGTCCTGCTGGAAAATCTCAGCTTCGACCTCTCCCGCGGTCAGCGTCTCCTCATCACCGGCGGCAGCGGCAGCGGCAAGTCTACTCTGCTCCGGTCTCTCGCCTGCCTCTGGCCCTACGGTACCGGACACATCAGCTGTCCGAAGGACGACCGCCTCATGTTCCTGCCTCAGCGGCCATACCTGCCGCTGGGCACTCTCCGTCAAGCCATATTCTATCCGTCTCCGGTAGACGAGATAAAGGATATCGACGAGGCAGAGCTTCGCCGCCTCATGGAGCTGACCGAGCTGTCAGCCTTCACCGACCGTCTTGATGTGGTGGATGACTGGAGCCGCATCCTCAGTCTCGGTGAGCAGCAGCGCATCGCCTTCCTGCGAGTACTTATCGCCAGACCCCAGTGGTCCTTCCTTGATGAAGCCACCAGCGCCCTCGACGAGCCGAGAGAGGAGAGACTCTACGCCGTGCTCCGGGAGCAGCTGCCTGACATGGGCATCATCAGCGTCGGCCATCGCTCCACCCTCTACGCAGTCCACGACATGGAGCTGCACCTGAATGGCGACGGCAGCTACAGCCGCCGGGAGCTGTGATCTTGAATATTGGTTTCTGTCAGACAGATATGACGAATAACCACGAAAAAACCGAGGCATCCACTCACGGATGCCCCGGTTTTTATTTTCTCTTCTCCATCTGAGTAATAGAATCCTTGAGACGAGAAATATTTTCGTCAGAATAAAAGGGGTCAGCGGAAATCTCAAAGGGTATTCTCCGCTCTCTGCACACCTTTTTCGCAAATATGGTAAAGGCTGCCGTCATGGAAAGCCCCATCTCTTTACAGAGCATCTCCATATTATTTTTTAATTCCTGATCCATACGGAAATTTACCGCTGCCAATGATTGTTCCATGTTAATACCTCCAATCATTTTGTACTATAACGAAAATTACACACGCTGTAAAGATAATCGCATTATAAACAAGCTCTTTCTTTATCAAATAAAGTATTTAGCGATCACCTGAAATAAAAGCAGACAATATTGCTATTATTCTAGTTCAAGAATATAATAATACCAATGTATAAAAGAAATGAGAGGTATATTCTTATGGAATTTATGTCGGCACGAGAGGCCGCTGATAAGTGGGGAATATCTCAAAGGCGCGTATCAGTCCTTTGCTCTGAAAATAGAGTTGCAGATGCAACTATGATAGGCAATATGTGGATTATTCCAATAAATGCGGAGAAGCCGGTCGATGCCAGAAGCCTAAGATATATAGAATCGACAAGCAAGACCGTTAAACCTTTCTTGAAATGGGCTGGTGGAAAAGGGCAACTAATAAAGGAAATAGAAAAACTATATCCATTCAAGGATAAGCAGATAACAAAATACGCCGAGCCTTTTGTTGGTGGAGGAGCCGTATTGTTTGATATACTCAACAAATACAGTTTGAAGGAAGTTTATATAAGTGACATTAACATGGAGCTTATAAATACTTACTATGCAATACGAGACAATATAGAAGCTCTTGTGGAACTGCTCTTGAAATACCAAGATGAATATAATCCACTTGATAAAGACGACCGCAAAGAATACTATGCACAAAAGAGGTCACGCTTTAATGTGCTGAAAATAAGCGGAAATGATTCTACAAACATTGAAAAAGCAGCGTTGATGATATTCCTTAATAAGACCTGTTTTAATGGATTGTATCGTGTAAATAGAAAAGGGCAGTTTAATGTCCCGATGGGTGCATACAAAAATCCATTGATATGTGATGAGAGTAATCTCCGAGCAATATCTAAAAAACTGCAAAAAGTAAAAATGCTGTGTGGAGACTATAGAGAGTCCGCAGATTTTATAGATGAAAAAACATTCGTGTATTTCGACCCGCCGTATAGACCTTTAACAAGTACCGCCAGTTTTACTCCCTATTCGGAAAATGAATTTAATGACGCTGAACAAATAGAGCTGGCAAAGTTTGTTGACCTTATGCACAAGAAAGGTGCAAAAATTGCTCTTAGAAATGCTCGGTCAGAAATTGTGGCTTACGAAGAGAACAACTCTTAAAAGATGACTAAAAGGGATTTGACATGAATCTGCAATTAAATCAACTACTAGGGACTGAATATAAAAGTGGACCTCAAAGAATCCGTGTTATAACGGAAGATTGGGTTGGAGAAAATCTTTATTGTCCTTATTGCGGACAAGACCATATAAGCCATTTTGAAAACAATCGTCCTGTTGCGGATTTTTTCTGCCCAAAGTGCAGCGAGGAGTTCGAGCTAAAAAGCAATGCGAAGAAGATTGCGGGAGAAATTCAGGATGGTGCATACGCCACAATGCTAGATAGAATACAGTCTGTTAATAATCCCAATCTTTTCTTGATGAAGTATTCCTCTCTAAATATGAGCGTGGAAGATTTTATGGTTGTACCGAAGTATTTTTTCGTTGAGGATATTATTATAAAAAGAAAGCCGTTAGCAGCAACAGCTCGAAGAGCAGGATGGACAGGTTGCAAAATTGCGATAGACAGAGTTCCTGATGAGGGAAAGATTTACCTCATAAAGGAGAGCCGTCCCGTTTCTTGTGAAGAAGTAATACAAAAAGTTTATAGAACTCATTTTATTGCAAAGTGCAAATTGGATGCGCGCGGTTGGATTTTGGATGTATTGAATTGCTTGGGCAAAATACCGGAAAATGAGTTTACGCTAGATAGAGTTTATTCCTTTGCTGACGATTTACAATTACGACATCCGGATAATCATCATGTGCATGACAAAATAAGACAACAGCTACAGCTGTTACGAGATAAAGGGATAATAGAGTTCGTAGGCAGAGGTCGATATAAGAAAATATAGGACATTTAGATCAAAAATATAGGACAAAATGATCAAAAAATACTAGACAAACAGAACGTATGGGTCTATAATCTGATCGCCTTAAGGAAGATTCTTTAATGTGAGGTCAGATTATGATTAAGAAGATAAAGGCGTGGGAACCGGAGGCTGGATTTGAATTAAAGATGACTACCCACTGGTCATTTCCAAAGCGAGGCGATTGGGCGACTCACGATGCAAAGTGGCGAGGGAACTGATCGCCGTACATACCGAGAAATATTTTGCTGCGATACTCACAGGAAAATGATTTAGTTCTTGACCAATTTGCCGGTGGAGGGACAACACTTGTAGAGGCAAAGCTGCTCAATCGCAATATCATCGGGGTAGATGTGAACGATGTTGCACTAGACCGCTGCCGGGAAAAGGTCGATTTTGAACATGAGGGAGCAAACGGCAAGGTTTATATTCGTAAAGGTGATGCAAGAAATCTCGACTTCATCCATGATGAAAGGATTGACCTCATCTGTACACATCCTCCCTATGCTGATATTATCAAATACAGCGAGGACATAAAAGAAGATCTATCACATCTAAAAGTGAAAGACTTCCTCGAAGAAATGGAAAAAGTAGCTAGAGAAAGTTACCGTGTCTTGAAGAAGGGGAAGTTTTGTGCAGTCCTCATGGGTGACACAAGGCAAAAGGGGTGTATGATTCCTATGTCCTTTGATGTGATGAAAGTTTTTCAGGATGCCGGATTTACATTAAAGGAGCTTATTATCAAAGAACAACACAATTGCAGAGCAACAGGCTATTGGAAAACTAATAGCGTAAAGTATAATTTTCTTCTTATTGCGCACGAATACCTATTTGTATTTAGAAAGTAGGTGTAGATGCAGTGATTCCCCGAAGGGGAATTTCCTTAGTTTGAGTCACTGCGAATTTGGGCTGTAAGAAAACCGTTAATCAACATCGGCACTTGGCGAGTGACAAGCTGGCCAGCGTAGTCAGAGCCTAGTTCCGCTATGTTGATTACCGAGCGCAAGCGTGTTTTCGTCAGACTTTATTCGCAGTGTTAGTCTAAATACAGTTAACAAGGAGCTGTGAAAGACACTCCGATCAAAATGGGCTATAGAAAAATGACTACTCATTTTTCTATAGCCCATTTTAGTTGAAAGTAACTTCATATCAGTTTTATCACATAATAACATCTTTTATGTTATTATGCAAAAAATTATGTTACAAAGAATTATTTCTATAAATCACACCTTCCTTTTCTTGCCCGCCTCCTCGAACTTTTCCAACCGAGAAATTACTTTATTTACCATACTAAAATATGCTATATTATAATGATGATAATTGGGTTATTGTGCCCTTTTGAGAATAGAAACCTTCCATAAGAATAGAGGATAAACATAATGGAAAACTTTGTTGCCGGCAGCTATGATGTCATCGTCATCGGTGCCGGTCATGCGGGAGTAGAGGCCGGCCTTGCCGCCGCCCGTCTCGGCAAGAAGACGCTCCTGGCTACCATCAGTCTGGACAATATCGCCCTGATGCCCTGCAATCCCTCCGTAGGCGGCCCGGCCAAGGGTCATCTGGTGAGAGAGATTGACGCCCTCGGCGGCGAGATGGGCATCACCGCCGACAAGGCCATGATACAGTACCGCCTGCTGAATACCGGCAAGGGCCCAGCCGTTCAGGCGCCCCGCTCTCAGGCGGACAAGAAGCTCTATCAGTTCACCATGAAGGAGACCTGCGAGAAGCAGGAAAATCTCCACGTGAAGCAGCTTCTGGTAGAGGACTTCATCATCGAGGAGTCCCCGAAGAAGAAAATCACCGGCGTCATCTGCGAGACCGGTGAAATATACGAAGCGAAGAAAGTCATCATCGCCACCGGTACATACCTTGGCGGCAAAGTGATAATCGGCGAGGTAAACTACCCCTCCGGCCCCAACGGCCAGCGCCCCGCCATGAAGCTCACAGCCGCTATGGAGCGGGCGGGGCTGAAACTGCTGCGCTTCAAGACCGGCACTCCGGCGAGAGTCAGCCGCGCCTCCCTTGATTTCGACAAGATGGAGATACAGCCGGGCTTCGACCCCATGGGCGCCTTCAGCTATCTGACGGACACAGAGGATGACCGCTGGCTGGCCAAGACCCGCCGCCAGCTGCCCTGCTACCTGACCTATACGAATGAAGCCACCCACAAGATAATCAATGACAACCTCCACCGGGCCCCGATGGCCAACGGCATCATCACCGGCATCGGCCCCCGCTACTGCCCCTCCATCGAGAGCAAGCTCATGCGCTTCCCGGACAAGGAGCGCCATCAGCTCTTCGTGGAGCCGGAGGGTACCCACACCGAGGAGATGTATGTGCAGGGTATGTCCACCAGCCTGCCGGCCGATGTGCAGATAGCCTTTCTCCGGACGATACCCGGTCTGGAGCATTGCGAAATGATGCGCGCTGCCTACGCTATCGAGTACGACTGCCTCGACCCCCTCGGCCTGAAACCCAGTCTGGAGACGCGAGAAGTGGACAGCCTCTACAGCGCCGGCCAGTCCAACGGTACCAGCGGCTACGAAGAAGCCGCCGCGCAGGGTCTCATGGCCGGCATCAACGCCGCCCGAGCCATCGACGGGCTGGAGCCCATAGTCCTCGGCCGCGATGAAGCCTACATCGGCGTCCTCATCGATGACCTTGTAACGAAGGGCACCAACGAACCCTACCGCATGATGACCAGCCGGGCGGAGTACCGCCTCATTCTTCGTCAGGACAATGCAGACCTGCGCCTTACGGAGCTGGGCCGGGACATCGGTCTCGTCAGCGACGCCCGCTGGGAGAAATTTTCTGCCAAGAAAAATCTGCTCAGGTCGCTTATCTCCGGACTGAAAAATATTACCATCGCCCCCAACAACGAGACCCTGGCTGTTTTCAGTGAGCTTGGCTATCAGCCGCCGAAGTCGGGGCTGAGCCTCTTCGGGCTGCTGAAGCGTCAGGATATCGACTTCCGGGCTTTGGCTGATATAGTGTCCGCTCTGGGAGACGCCGACAGCAAGAAGTCTGACGAGGACGAAAAGCGACTGCTGAAGAACGGAGCCGAATACGAAAGCGTCATTCAGCACCTGACATCCCGCAGCAAAAAAGCCTCCCCCGCGAGAGAAGCCGAGTCGTCTTTTACCCCCCAGTCACCTTCGGTGACAGCCCCCCTGAACGGGGGCCTGCCCTATGGAGAGGTTCCAGCCGATATAGTCACCGAGCTGGAGACCGAGGCAAAATACGAAGGATATATTGAGAAGCAGCGTGTGCAGATAGCCCGAATGCATCGTCTGGAGGAGAAGAAATTCCCCGCCGGCTTTGACTTCGGCGCCCTCACTGCCCTGTCTGAGGAGGCCAGAGAAAAGCTGGCTGCTATCGCCCCGGAGACGGTTGGCAGAGCCGCCCGCATTTCCGGCGTCAGCCCCGCCGATGTCAGTGTCCTTCTGGTAGCGCTTGAGAAGAACAATCGAGGAATCACCAATGATAAATAAAGAAGAATTTATCCGCCACCTGACGGAAGCCGTGGAGTCACTGGAGCTGCCGCCTCTCACAGAGGAGCAGCTGGCGGCACTGGTCATCTACTACGAGCGGGTAGTGACCCTCAACGAGTCCATCAATCTCACGGCCCTCACCTCCCCGGAGGACTTCGCCGTCAAGAATGTAGCCGACTCCCTCACCGCCATCGACGACGAGCTGTTCAAGCAGCTGCGGAAAAAGCGCAACGGCCATAGGCTGAAATACATAGATGTGGGCACCGGAGCCGGACTCCCCGGCGTCATTCTCTCCATCATGCGGCCGGAGCTGACCGTCACCCTGCTGGACTCCCTGCAGAAACGACTGAAGGTAATAGCCGGCATCGTAGGCGAGATTGCTGAGGAGGGCTACCGCCTGGCCGAGAAGCAGGGAGAAAATCCGGAAGAAATGACCCCAGCCATGAAAAAGGACAAGTACCATCTGGCTCATCTGTCTGAGAACATGACCTGCCTCCACGCCAGAGCGGAAGAAGCAGGCCGCCACAAGGATCATCGGGAGAAATACGACATTGCCACCGCCAGAGCCGTGGCCAATCTCGGTCTCCTGTCCGAATATCTCCTGCCGCTGCTGGCTCCCGGTGGACTGGCCATCTGTCTGAAGGGCCCCGGCTATGTGGATGAAATCGCCGCTGCCCGGAAGAAAATCGCCCTTCTCGGCGGTGAAATCGTCAAGGTGAAGGAGCTGCAGCTCCCCACCGACGGTCAGGACAAGCGTGCCGTCATATATATAAGGAAGGTAAAGGGAACACCGGGGAAATTCCCCCGGACTCCGGCAGAGATAAAGCGGGAGAAAATTAAGAGCTGATAAAAGCCGCGAGGAATAACTGTCTGTAAAGAAACCGTTATGAACGCCGGTGCTTAGCGATTGCCGATTGAAATGAAGGCAGAGCTTAGCACCGCTGCGTGAATAAATGAGCGAGAGCGGGTTTCTGTCAGACAGTTTTCCGGAGAATACTGCACCCGGCTCTTAATCTTTTCCACACCCAGTGGATAAAAAAGTGGAAAACTTTCCCGCTAATTGTGGAAATCGAAAAAGTGACATCACAATGAAGTCCATTATTCCATATAAACCGCAAAAATTCCCATTGAACAATCTAAAATTGCTGACTATCCGTGGATAACGATGTTTTTCAGAAAAGAGGTAGTAACATGAAGCGAAAGATTGCCATTACCCTAAGTGCTGTTCTGTTGGGCTGTTTTGCCGCCGGTGAGCTTCCCGACAGCAATTTATCCGTCGATAATGCAAACCGAATCACAACGGTGGAAAACCCTCTGACCCCTGCTGTAGCTGCCGCCGCCGATAAGGATGACGACAAGGAAAAGCAGAGCCGTTTCATCTATCTCTTCAGCGATGACGGCTTCAACTACTATCTGGACAGCGTTTCATCCTGCCGCACCACCCCTCCCGCCGGCTCCGAGAAGCTGCTGGATATATGGGTGAAGCTGCTGCCCATCGGACTGGCTCCGGAGACTGAAGTTCTCAGCGGTCAGACCTACTATCTCCAGCACTACCTGCTGCGGCCGGACAGAGAGCAGATAATGTTCCTCTCGGAGCTGGAGGTGGACGGCCGCCCCGACAACAATATCAAGGAGCGTCCCTTTGACGGCCGCAACTGGGAGAAGCTAGTCCCCGGCTCTCTGGAGGACAACATCTACCGGGAGTGCATAAAGTACCGCTCCTCTCTGAAGAAGCGCGGCCCCAAGAAAAAGACCACTTCTAAAATCGGAGATGTTCTCGAAGACACCTTCCGTATTTCTCTGTGATACACTTCTGCGGGATGACTGCCTGACAGAAACCCACAATCTTCATTTATATACTCACACAATTTCCATTAACATAGTGCATAACTCTGTGGATATATGTGGATATTGTGAATAAAATTGTGGATAACTGTGGAAAAGTCCCTCATTTATCCACAAATTTCTCTTGAAAGACATTAAAAAGCTATTTACACAGGAGGAAAACCGTGCGAGTTGTTGTAATCGGTGCCGGAAAGCTGGGCTACAGCATTGCCGAGCTAATGAGCAATGAACAGTACGATGTAATATTCATCGACAGAGATGAACTGCGGCTGGAGCAGGCCAAGAACACCCTTGATGTACTCACCATCTGCAGCGCCGCCACCAGTCAGTCCCTGTTCATGGATCCGGATGTGAAGGGAGCCGACATGGTTATCGCCGTCACCGACAGTGATGAAACCAACATGGTGGCTTCCCTCATGGCCAAGCGTTTCGGTGTCCACCACACCATCGCCCGCATACGCGATGCCCAGCTCCTCCGGGACGGTCAGGAGTTCCTGAAAAAGAGCTTCCAGATAGACCAGATAATAAACCCGGAGATGATTACCGCCCGCGAAATCCGGCGGGATATTATGACCCCTGCTGCCCTGGATGTCGAGGACTTCGCCGGCGGCAAGGTGCGTCTGTTCGAGGCAAAAATCCGCCGCGGCTCCCGCTTTGACGGCGTAATGCTGAAGAACCTCAGCCTGCCGGGAAATGTACTGGCAGCCATGATATTCCGGGATAACCACATGATAATCCCCCACGGCAACGATGCCCTCATGGCCGGTGACAATGCTTACTTTGTCGGTGATCCTGCCTCCATCGAGCAGGTCAGCAGCAACTTCATCCAGCGTACCGCAAAAAAAATCAACCGGGTTCTCATCGTGGGAGCCGGACGCACCGGCCGCGCATTGGCAAAAATGCTGGAGGATGAAGGCCTCCGGGTAAAGATAATCGACCTCGACCCGGAGCGCTGTCAGCTGGCTGCCGACCGGCTGAAGAGCAGCCTCATCATCAACGGTGATGCCTCCAACATCGACCTGCTGAACAGTGAGGGTGCCGGTGATACCGATGTCGCCATCTGCCTCACGGAGGACGACAAGCTGAACCTGATGCTGGCTCTCCTCCTGAAGCACATGGGTGCAGAGAAAACCGTCGTCCGCATCGCCCGCAGTGAATATGTGGACCTGATGAAGAAGGTCGGCGTAGATATCGCCGTATCCTCCCGCCTCCTGTCGGCCGCCGAAGTTCTGGCCTTCGCCCGCCGCGGCGGCGTCGTAGCCGTATCTCTGCTGGAGGGAGCCAAGGCCGAGGCAGTAGAGGTAAAGGTCCAGCGAGGCGCCCCCGTCATCGGCAAATCCCTGTCCATGGCGCAGCTTCCCAAGGAATGTCTCGTCTGCTCGGTAGTCAGGGACGGAGAGGCACATATCGCCAACGGTAATACTGTGCTGTCCGCCGGTGATACCGTCATCCTTATCCTCGATACCCGCTATTCCAATCAGGTCATGGCATACTTTAAGGGAACGGTCAGGTGACATTAGTAAATCCCCTAAAAGGCTCCCCTGTAGGGGAGCTGTCTCCGACTCACTTCGTTCGCTGGATGGCACTCACTAAATTCGTCCTTCGTTACACTCGGACTTATTAAGTGAGTTTACCAATGCGAAGCAGACTGAGGGGTAATCAGACAAGTCACTGTTGCATTCTTTACCCCTCCGGCCTAGCTACGCCAGGCCACCTCCCCTAGAGGGGAGGCTTTTGGAGAAGGTCATTATAAGGATTATGTGATACCTCATCCGTCTCGCTTCGCGAGCCACCTTCTCCAAAGGAGAAGGTCATTATAAGGATTATGTGCTACCTCATCCGACCTCGCTACGCTCGGCCACCTTCCCCAGAGGGGAAGGTTATTAGATTGATTATATGTTGTAGAAAGGAGGTGCCGACTTGAACCACCGTCTTATTGCCGCCATACTGGGCCGGCTTATCAGCTTCGCTTCTCTCACGCTGCTGATACCCTTCGCCTACGCCCTTTCTGACAGCTTTGCCGTATTCAGCAGCAGCGGGGCTCTCGGCACCGCCTGGACAGACAGCGGACTTTCCGCCTTCGCCATCACCATCGTCATATCCTTCGGTCTGGGACTGGTCCTCATATCCACCGGGACGAAGCAGCATGGTATGCTCCCCATTGCCGAAGGTGCCGTGCTGCTGGCTCTCTTTTTCTTCTACATGACGGCCCTTGGTATGCTGCCATACTACAGCTCCGGCCGCTTCGATTTTCTCGACGCCTTTTTAGAGAGCGTGTCCGGCTTCACCACCACCGGTATGTCCGTACTGCCTGATGATATACCCCACGCCTTCGTCCTGTGGCGCTCTCTCACCCAGTGGCTGGGAGGACTCTCCATACTGGTAGCCCTCGTCACCGTACTGCTGCCTCTGGGCGGTGCCTTCGGCCTAGTACTGCCGGAGGGCAGCCGCGCCCCTATGTCCCGACAGCTCGCCTCCATGGGCCGCCTCGCCTTCCGGGTCGGTCTTACCTACCTGATGATTACCGGCATTCTCCTGACGATTTTCCTGCTGGCAGGGGCCAATTTCTTTGACTCCTTCAATCTGGCCCTGGTGGTCGTGTCCACCGGCGGCACCTACAATCTCATGGACCCTGGCCTTATCAACCGGTTCTTCATGTCCATCGCCCTGATGGTGGGCATGCTGGTGTCCTCCGGCAACTTCCTCCTGTATTACGAAGCCGTCCGGCGGCGGTCTGTGACCAACCTGCTCCGCTACGCCGAATTCCGGGCTTTCCTTATAATCGTCATTACCGGCGGCCTCCTCATGGGCTGCTCCCTGTGGGCCAACGGAGTGTACAGCCCCCTTCACGCCATGCAGCGGGGACTCTTCGAGGCCATCTCCTTCGCTACCACCACCGGCATATCCACCGCAGAATATCTGCCCTGGCCCCCCTTCACCCGCTACTGCATGCTGCTGCTGGTCTTTGTAGGCGGCTGCATCGGCTCCAGCTCCGGCGGCATGAAGGTCGCCCGTATCGTCATCATGTGCAAGGCCATGCTGGGTGAGCTGAAGAAAACCCTCCACCCCCGGGCCTACATCCCCGTTTATCTTGGCAGCCAGCCTATCGTCCCTGCTACTCTCAACAGGATAATGGGCTTCTTCTTCCTCTTTGTCTTTGTCCTCTTTGTCGGCATCGCCCTCATATCTCTGGTGAGCAACCTGCCCCTCATGGAAGCCTTCACGCTGGGCGTTGCCTGCCTCTCCAGCGTAGCCGCCGCGGCAAAGCTGGCGGGAGCCTCGGCTATATTCAGCTACTACCCGCCGCTGCTGAAGCTGGTCTGCGCCCTCCTCATGCTGGTTGGACGACTGGAGATATTCGCCTTCTTCCTGCTCTTCGGCGCCATGAAGGAAGCCATCGAAAACGAGCGTCCCGGCAGCAAGCGCCACTACGGCGAGCAGGAGGCAAAGGCCCGTCGTCTCCGGGAGCTGCGGGAGGCCAGAGCCCTGTCCGACTCACAGAGCGGCAGCTTCCTCCGCAAACTGATGGGAGGCGGTAAGAAATGAACAAACGCCTCGTTACCTACTATCTGAGTCGGCTCACCATCGGTCTCGGGCTGGTACTGATTATCCCCACCCTCATGGCGGTCTATCACGGCGAAGGCGACGGCATTGCCTTCGTCATTACCTGCGGCCTCTCCCTCATACTGGGCATAAATCTGAAGAGCTGGGGCAGCAGCGGAGTCAGCCCCCTTACAGAGCTGTCAATGCAGGACAGTATCGGTATTACCGGCCTGGGCTGGCTGCTGATAAACCTGCTGGGAACTGTCCCCTATATCCTCTCCGGCAACCTTGGCATTCTTGACGGAATATTTGAGACCGTGGCCGGCTTCACCGGCTGCGGCGGCACAGTCTTCAACGACCTGTCAGACCTCTCCCACTCCATCCTTTTGTGGCGGACTCTGACCCAGTGGCTGGGTGGACTCGGTATCATCGTTATCTTCGTGGCCCTGCTGCCCCAGACGAGTCAGAGCGCTCTGCAGCTCTATCAGGCGGAATCTTCCCGGATGTCCTCCGGCCGCCGCCGGCCCCGTCTCCGGGAAATGGCACTGGTCATATTCAAGATTTACCTTATCTTCACCGCCGCCGCCTCCCTTGTCTACTGGCTGGTGGGCATGACCCCCTTCGCCGCCCTGAACCACGCCATGACCACCATATCCACCGGCGGCTTCTCGGTCTACAACGAGTCAATCGCCTACTACAAGAGCCCCGCTGTGGAGATGGCAGTAATCTTCTTCATGGTGCTGTCCGGCGGCAACTTCAATCTCTACTACGGTGCATACAAGAATGGTCCCCGGGTGCTGCTGAGGGATACAGAGTTCCGCACCTATCTCGGACTTCTGGCCTTCGCCACGGTGTTCATTGCTTTCTCTCTTATGAACGCCTTCAACTACTCACTGACCGAGTCCTTCCGTGAGGCAGCCTTCGAGGTGGCGGCACAGGACTCCACCGGCTTCGTAGCCTTCGACTACGAGCATTGGCCCGCCTCTGCCCAGTGCGTACTGGTGCTGCTGATGCTCTTCGGCGGCTGCGCCGGCTCCACCACCGCCGGCCTCCGCATATCCCGTCTCATCATGCTGGTGAAGATGGCCGTCCACGCCGTCCAAGCGGCAGTCCACCCTCGCCTCCATACGACGGTAACTATCGACGGACAGCGGATAGATGACAATGTCCTCTACGGCGTCGGCAAATTCTTCTTCCTCTATATGTTCTTCCTCGGCCTCTGGACTCTCTGCTACACCCTGGACGGCATGAGCCTCTACGACGGCATGGGCCTGTCACTGGCCGCCATGACCACCGTCGGACCCGGCTTCGGCATGGTAGGTGCTACCGAGAACTACGCCAACCTCTCCAACTGGTCGAAAATCGTCACCATGCTGGCTATGCTCATGGGCCGACTGGAAATGTTCTCTATCCTCGCCCTCTTTACGCCGGAATTCTGGCACAGAGAACGAGGCTGGTAAAGGAGCGGGCTATGCTGAAAAGAATTTTTCTATTGGCCGCTTTACTGTTCATCTTTGCGGCACCTGCCTCTCCCGCCGGCGCAGAGGCGAATACTGCCGAGGCGAAGACTCAGGAAATACTGGAACGCTATCGCCCGGACGAGACAGTTCATCAGCTGCTTCTGGTCAACCATCACGACGGCTCCGATGCTGACATCACCCTTTATGAAAAGATCGGCGGCCAGTGGCAAAAGACGATGGAATGTGCCGGATTCGTCGGCAAAAACGGCATAGACAAGGAACGGGAAGGCGACGGTAAAACGCCGACCGGAGAATTCACCTTCATCGGTACCTTCGGGATATGCGCCGACCCCGGCGCGAAGCTCCCTTATACGCCCATTACAGCTGACCACTACTTCTGCGATGATAAGCGGTACTACAATCAGCTGATAAATATCAAGGACAAACCTCACCACTGCAGCGGCGAACACATGATAGAGTATGATGTCGCCTACCGGTACGGCCTGATAATAGACTTCAATCGTGAAAACATCTATGGCAAGGGCTCGGCCATACTCATTCACTGCAGTACCGATGAGGAATACACCGCCGGCTGCGTGGCTATGCCGGAGGAAAATATCATCCGTCTGCTGAGAACTGTGACTCCCGGAGGGAAAATCGCCATCTATTGACGGAAATAAACGAGGCACAAAATGAGAAAATTAATGCGGAGAATGCTTGCCGCCGGTCTTTTGCTGACGGCTTTCTGCATCAACGGAGCCGGTGAGGCCGAAGCCGCCGGCGAGCCGATGCCGAAGGAATTCGTTGACCTGTCAGAAGCGGTGCCCGATGTCATCCTTGAAATAAGGTATTACTCCACCTACAACTTCGTCGGTCAGCGAATCGACGGATACAATGCCCCCGTAGCCATGATCACGGCAGAAGCTGCCCAGGCCCTGAAGAAAGTCAGCGACGATGTCAAGAAAAAAGGCTACCGGCTAAAGATTTTTGATGCCTACAGACCCCAGCGGGCTGTAGAGCATTTCGCCCGCTGGGGCAGTGACCTGGACAGCCTGACCATGAAGCCATACTTCTATCCGGAAGTCAACAAATCAGAATGCTATGAACTGGGCTATATCGCCCACCGCTCCGGCCACTCCCGCGGCTCCACGGTAGACCTGACCCTGTTCGATATGGCCACCGGCCGGGAAGTGGACATGGGCGGCCCCTTCGACTTCCTAGGCGAGCTGTCCCACCCGGACTACACAGGACAGCTGACCGAGCAGCAGATAGCCAACAGAATGATACTCAGAGAAGCCATGGTCAAAGGCGGCTTCGAGCCGCTGGACACCGAATGGTGGCATTTCACGCTGGCCGATGAGCCATATCCCGATACATACTTCGACTACCCGGTTGATAAATACAGAAATTAAACAAACTCCCATCTTCGACCCACACGAGGTCGTTGATGGGAGTTCTTCTTATCGGTATGTCATTTCCTTCCGGCCGCAATTTCATAGGCTTTGGCAAAGAAATACTCCTGAGAATTCAGTTCTTCGGCTGTATTGCTCACCCGCTGATAAGAGCCGTCAGCCTGCTGTTCCCACGCCTGATAGTTATCCCGCATCATCGTCCGGAACATCCCGCGCAGCTGCTCCTTGATTCCTGCATCCAGCACCAGCAGAGCCACCTCCACCCGGTTGGCCGCATTGCGCGTCATGAAATCAGCCGAAGAAATGAAGATACTCTCCGTTTCACCTTGGCCAAAAATATACACCCGGGAATGCTCCAAAAATCTGCCGACCACGCTGACGACACGAATATTCTCCGTCTCGCCGGGTATCCCAGGCTTCAGACAGCAGATGCCGCGCACCAGCAGTTCTACCTGTACACCGGCCTTGGAAGCCATTATCAGCTGGTCGATGATTTTCTTATCCGTCAGAGCATTGATTTTTATCCCGATATAGGCAGGTCTGCCTGCCTCCGCCTTGCTTATCTCCTGCTCCATCAGCTCCAGCATCCGCCGCTGCAGTCCATGGGGTGCCGCCAGAAGCGGCGGTGCTTCACTGACGCTCTCCCCGGCCATCAGGGCGCAGAAGACTCTCTCCACAGCCTGACCCACGGCAGAGCGCGCCGTCAGCAGACCGTAATCCGTATAGAGCTGCGCCGTCTTTTCGTTAAAATTCCCCGTGCCCACATAGGAAATGTAAAAGGGCCCGTCCTCTTCTTTGCCGCTGATGAGGCACAGCTTGGCATGAACCTTCAGCTGGCTCAGACCGTATACCACCTTGCAGCCTGCCTGCTCCAGCCGCCGCGACCACCTGATGTTATTTTCCTCATCGAAGCGAGCCTTCAACTCCAGCAGTACCTCTACCCGCTTGCCGTTCTCAGCTGCCATAATCAGCAGCTCTACAATGCGGCTGTTGGGCGCCAGCCGGTACAGGGTCATGCGGATAGCCTCCACTGCCTTCGCTTCCGCCGCTTCATGCAGCAGATCCAAAAATGGCTCCATACTGTCATAAGGGTAGCTCAGCAGCCTGTCCCGCTGCCGTACCTGAGACAGTATGCTCTCCCCCGCCCGGAACTGTGTGTACCTCTGAGGAAAGCGGTGCCGGTAATAGCGCGTCGGCTCCTCCGGCAGATGGTCCTGCAGCTGATAGAAGAAGGCAAAATTCAAGGGCGCACTATGGAAAAATACATTATCCTCTGCCACCCGCAAATCAGCACACAGACTGCGGATAAAATCTTCCCCCGCCCCCTGTGTCGCCTCCAGTCGCACCGGCATCAGCCTGTTGCGTTTTTTCATCAACTCCGTCATAAACGCCCGGTAATCTTCATTCGCCACCAGAAGCTCCTGCGCCCGAATGTCCGCGTTCCGCGTCACCCGTACCAGTGCTTTGTCCTCCACCGTGAATTTTTTGAACATCCGCGGCAGGCAATACAGCACCAGCTCGTCTGTCAGCACATAGCTTTTCTCTTCCCATGGCACGGAAATCAGCCTCGGCAGCGCACTTGCCCCGCAGTAAACGATTCCCAGCTTCGTCTTGTCAGCCTTGCCCTTTTTTCCCCGCAGCCGTGCAACCGCATAAGTACCATAATTACGAAAGAAAGGCAGCCGCTTTCGCTTGCCTACTACCACCGGCGACAGCAGCCGGGCCACGGACAGCTTAAAGCTCTTGACCAGATATTTGCTCTGCTCTGCGGTCAAGGCCTTCATATCCAGCAGTCTGATTCCCCGCTCTGCCAGCCTCAGGCGCAGGGAGCGGTATATTTCCTCTTTGCGGAGATTCAGTTCCCTTGCCTTGGCCATAATCGCTGCCAGCTGCTCTCTGGCATTCAGCCCCGTCTTGTTTTCACAGGTCTGCTCCGGCAGCAGCGACTGATATGTCAGCGCCCCCACCCGCACGCGGAAAAATTCATCCAGATTGCTCTGATAAATCGCCAGATAATTCAATCGATTGGCCAAAGGGATACCTTCTCTGGCCGCTTCCTCCAGCACCCGTTCATTAAAGGACAGCCAGGACAGCTCCCGGTTTGTATAAGTACTATGCAGTTTGCAGCAGTTATCGGCCGTGGACAGAATACTGTCCTCTTCAGCCTGTATCCTCTCTAAATCCTCCATGCTGGCTTTCCTTCCGCTGTATGTAGAAAATTCCTTTATCAATACCTCTGTCTAGTTATATATAATGCCAATATTTATGTGCAAATTGCAATAACAAACTGAATAAAATTATCGGATAAGCAAAACTCCCGCCTGGGGCTGAAATGAATACAGACCGCAGACGGGAGTTTTCTATTCGATTTTTTTGCAGCAATGCGCAAATTTTTCGAGTTCATTTGACGGATTATGTGTCACTAAGAACCGTCCCCAATGACACACCCAATGACACAGGATGATGCGTCACACCGTCAGCCACAGGTGCTGGTAGGTATCGAGCTGTCTGAGAAGGTACTGGGCGAAGTCCAGAGAGAAGTCGTTCATCTGCTGGAGCAGCTTCCGGAAGAAGGGTATGGGGATGGCGACGATAATAGCCTTGTCGCTGACCACCTCGCCGTAGATTTTGCTGGTTTCGTCCAGCAGGGCAAATTCATTGACCAGCTCGCCGGGACCGATGATGTTCAGGGGAACCATCCAGCCTTCGCTGTTTACCCGCTGCCGCAGTACATTGCCGGAGATGAGCAGCAGTATGTCGCTCTGCCGGCTGCCGGTAGTCTGCACCACCTCATAGCAGGGCAGGTCGTAGATGGAGGCTTCCGTGAGCATGGTCTTCACCTGCTCCTTCGGCACTTTGGCCAGCAGCGATGACTTGCTGAGGATGTTCGCCAGCATTTCGTGCTGTCTTTCATTCAGCTCTTTGTGGTGCATGGGGAGCGCCGCCTCTACCAGCTCGCTGCACATGGCCTGCCAGTATTTCGGAGCCAGCTCCAGCGTGTGGATATAGCGGTCAAGTATGGCGCTGACGCTGTCCTTGCTCAGTGCTTCCTCGTAGTAGGTGACTTCCAGAGACAGGACTTCCCTGTCGAGATGGAAGTTTATCCGCAGGCTGTCGGTATTGGTGCAGAGGTGCCAGATGGTAGAGGTAATGCCGCAGTCGGTGGGAGGATTCAGCACCTCCACGCTCTGGAAGTCGCTGAAGGACAGGATATGCTTGTAGGTGCCGCTCTGCTTCGTCAGGCGATTAAATTCATCCGGGGAGGGGGCGCCGCACTCTATGGCAGTCAGCAGGCTCTGATACTGCTGACGGACCAGATCCTGGACCCGCTCATACTGTCCGGCGATAACGCGGCAGGGCATAGGTCTGTTGGCAAAGAGAAGTCTGCTGATATGGCGCTGGTTGTCCTCCTCAGGGAGCTGGACAGGGAAGCATACATCGGTACTTTTGCTGAAGCTTTGGAGAGTCAGTCCCCAAAGGCTTGACAGCAGGGCAATCCATTCCCTGCGGTCTCCGGAGGAGCAGACCAGCTTCAGCGCCGAGAAGGCATCATTGTCAATAGTCCGCAGCTCTACCCGAAGCCGCTGAGGCTTCTGCAGGGGGCTGAGATAGCCGGGCAGCTCCGGCATGGTGGTCAGTCCGCTCAGGTATTCCTCCCAGAATGACATATTGGCCGCAGACTCATGCTGCTTCGTCAGGTATTCCGAGGGCTGCGGTACCGCCGCCGCATCCATCAGCATGGCGGTGTCGGCCGGATGAAGCAGGGAGGCCAGGAAGCTCTGCGGGTCCCAGCGGTGGGCGATGATGAGGGGCTGAGAGATGATGACTGCATACTCCGAGGAAGACAGGGAGTATATCTGTATACGGGGCAGGAAAGGCGAGTCCAGCCGGCAGGGGCAGTGACGGTCGGCCTGCATGACCCGCTGGAGGTGCGGCCCCACATCCTCCGGCTCCAGATCGGTAAGTCTGTTGAAGGTGATGGTGTGCAGGGGGATATTGACCGCCGACTCTACGGCGTAGACCTCTCCGCTATCAGACCGGTAGTAGCTGGTACGCAGGGCTTTGTTCTTCAGCATCAGGCGGCGTAGTCTCCGCTCCAGACCAATGGGAGAGATTAGAGCAGAGCCGCCTTTTTTGCCGTAGGCTGACAGGACAGGAGCAGTGCCGTCCTGCGGCGGAGTACTGTACTGGGATTTCAATCGGAACTGCTGCTGGACAACCATGCTGAGGAAGTCCTGACAGGAGTCCTGAAACATCAGCGCTTCTTCCGCGTCCAGAGTGCGGACCGCCTCGATGTGTCCCATATATTTGTATTCCAGATTGTCGAGGTCCGTCTGAGGCAGGACATTTTTCCAGTCAATAGGCGTACCGGGAGCAGCGGCTGTGTCTTTTTCGGTAGTCATGGTATCCTCCTTTTCCTAGGGGAGCGCACAATTATTTCCGTTATTTCTCTTAATATGTTACTTATTTCTTTATAAATATACCACAGCAGAGGCAGCCTGTGGAAGAAAAAAGATTTCGGCCCGCATAACCGCTGACAGCAGAAACCCCCGGCGTGACATTGCCGGGGGCTTTCTGTCTTTATAGGATGAGTATATTTCGCCGGTCAGCTATTAAGTACCTCCCGGATGGTATCTGCCAGTACATCCATGGAGATTGGCTTCGGTATATGGGCATTCATACCGGAGGAGATAGCCTGCAGCTTGTCCTCCCTGAAGGCATCGGCGGTCATGGCGATAATGGGGATTTTGCCCTTTGCCCCCGGCAGCTCCCGGATGGCTTTCGTGGCCTCGTAGCCGTTCATCACCGGCATCTGGATGTCCATGAGTATCAGGTCGTATTTGTCCTCCGGCTCGGCGGTTATCCTTTCCACGGCGAGGCTGCCGTTGCCTGCTACATCTACTGCGGCTCCGGCGTCGGTCAGGAGGGTGACGGCGATTTCCTGATTCAGCTCGTTGTCCTCCGTCAGCAGGATGGTGAGTCCCTCCAGAGACGGACTTTCGGCAGGCTTCCCTGCTTCTTCGGCAGGCGTTTTCTCCAGCGCCCGTCGGATAGTGTCGTGGAGCTTGGACATAAAGAGGGGCTTGGTACAGATTACATTTATCCCTGCGTCAAGGGCCTTGGTCTCCGCTCTCGCCCGGTCATGGGAGGTGAGGATAATCATTGATTTGACAGTTTCCCCGCTTCTGATTGTCCGGGCCAGCTCAATGCCGCTCATGTCCGGCAGGGCATCGTCGATGATATACAGCTCGTAGGGATCCCCCCTGCGGCTGGCATGGCCGGTACGGAGCAGCGCCTCCCGAGGTGAGGCCGTCCACTCGGCCCGGAGGCCGATATTGGCCAACATATCCGTGACGCTGATACAGGTGTCTGGATTGGCCGCTACCACCAGTGCGTGATTGTTCCACAGGCTGTCGATGATGAAGTCCTGATGGATACCCTTCACGGCAATTCTCAGGGTAAGCCGGATGGTAAATTCCGTTCCCTTGCCCTTCCTGGTGATGACAGAGATATCGCCGCCCAGCATATCCACCAGATTCTTGGTAATGGCCATGCCGAGACCGGTACCCTGTATGCCGTTTACCGTACTGGTTTCCTCCCGGGAGAACGGCTCAAAGATATGCTTGGCAAACTCATCGCTCATGCCGATACCGGTGTCCAGCACCTTAAACACATAGTTCGCCCTGTCGGGGCGGCTGCCCGGCTCCTGAATGACCCGGATGCCCACGGAGCCGTAGGCAGGGGTGTATTTCACCGCATTGCTGATACAGTTCAGCAGGATTTGATTTAGCCGCAGCCGGTCGCACCAGACGACTTCATTGGTGACATCTACCGTATCGAAGAACAGCTCCAGCTTCTTGGAGTTCATTTCCTCCCGGACGATGTTCTGGAGGTCGTTCATCAGCTCCGGCAGTGATACCTCCGTCTCATCCAGCTTCATCTTGCCGGACTCTATGCGGCTCATGTCCAGTATGTCGTTGATAAGGGACAGGAGATGGTCGGAAGAGGTCTTTATCTTGCTGAGATAGTCCGCCACCAGCTCCGGCTCGTCCATGTGGGCGATGGCCAGCGTAGTGTAGCCCACGATAGCGTTCATAGGGGTGCGGATGTCGTGGCTCATGTTGTTGAGGAATACGGTCTTTGCCTTGTTGGCCTGCTCCGCCGCCATCAGAGCCTCAGTCAGTGTCCGCTGCCTTGCTCTGTTGGCGACGATTTCGTCGCTGATTTCCCGGGGCATTGCAGCGAGCTGCTCTCCGCCGTCCGGCTGCTCCGTCTCCTTCACGAAACCGTTGTTCTCCATGAATACCTGCATATCAAGGAAGGTCAGGTATACCCGGACGACCCGGTTGTATCCGTCGTATTCGGGAGTCATGGTGTAATGGAGATTGTGCGGCTGGTCTCCCACCAGGAATATTCCGGTAGAGTAGGAAATGCTCTGCCGCAGTCCCTGCAGGTACAGGGGACTGAGACGGCTGATAAGTTCCTCCGCCTGATGGCCCGACATGAACCGGAGGACGAAATCCCGAACGGAGGACAGGGGAGCAGTGCGCCCAATCATCAGCGGGAAGAGCCGGTTGTGGAGGGTCTTGATTGTCCCTTCCTTCAGCTCAATCAGCAGCACCGCATCGCAGAACTGGGCCATGCTTTCAAAAAGGGCATGGTTGTAGTCTACCATGCCGGTCATTTGCACTTTTTCCTTCTGCGGCGATTTTTTCATTCTTTTCATTCCTTTACCGCTCCATTATTCCGTATATGCAACTCTAGGTAATGCGAAATTATTGCAAAATAAAATATTGATTTATCGAAAATCATATTAAATATTTTATGTTTTTTCTTATTAACCATTGCACTATAATTAACTATACATTATAATATCACATAATATCATAAACCATATATTATGAATAGATATTTTTGGAGGAAAAGGAAATGTTTTTTCAAGGTCTGGAATACTTTAGTAAAGGCGGTCTGATGATGTACCCGCTGCTTGTCTGCTCTCTGACCGTGGTAATCATATCTGCGGAACGATTCATATATTATCGGGCAAATGATAAAGGGCTGAGCTACGGCGAGGCAGTCCGGCGGCTGACAGGCCGGGGAGATACAGCGGCTCTCACAGCTGCTTCCGGCGACGGGGCTCTGGGGGAATTCGTCTCCAAGGTGGTATCCGAGCTGCCGGCAGTGAAGCACCCTGAGGAGTACATCACCATTCAGGGCGAGAAGACCCGGGAGAAGTTCGCCGCCGGCCTCAGCTATCTGGAAGTAGCCGTGAGTCTGGCTCCGGTACTTGGTCTGCTGGGTACCGTCACCGGCATGATTGCTTCCTTCAATGCGCTCGATGTCCGCATGGACAATCCTATGGCCGTCACTGCCGGTATCGGCGAGGCACTCATTACCACGGTCTTCGGTCTGTCTATCGCCGTCATGGGCATCTGCTCCCACGCTTATTTCTCCAGACGGCTTCATCAGGTGGAGCTGACGCTGGAGGAGATTGCCAACGCATTGTTGGAGGCACATTGTGCGAGATAAGGCAGTAACGCCAATGTATTAACCTCACCCACCAGCTTCGCTGGTCCCCCCTCCCCAAAGGGGAGGGTAAAGACCTTCTCCTATGGAGAAGGTGGCAGCCGTAGGCTGACGGATGAGGTTTCTGCTGCAGTCTATATTCATAAGAATCCACACTAACAAACCGAGGCAATTATGATAAAGTTCACAAAAAATCGGGACGAGAACACCGGCATCATGCTCAGCCCCATGATTGACATGATTTTCCTGCTGCTGGTTTTCTTCATCCTCAGCACTATGTATATGAGCGACCTGAAGGCCGTCCCCGTCCAGCTGCCGACAGCCCGGCAGACCCAGCGGGTGAAAAGCTCTCCCTTCGTGGTGACGGTGAAGGCAGGCGGCGCCGTGTGGCTGGGGGACAAGCTGTCCACCCAGGAGGCAGTCATCGCTGCCGCCAAGGAGGCGAAGCAGCGGGACAAGGATTTCGCGGTTATTCTCCGGGGTGACGGCACCGTAAACTACGGCACCGTCATTGCTCTGCTGGATAAGTTCAAGGAAGCAGGAATTTCCCGCATCGGCCTTGCTGCCGATTCCGAGGGAACGAAATGACCGGGGCAGGGCGGCAGACCACCGCCATGGCTATGGGAATCGCCTTTCACATTGCCGCTCTGGGAGCGCTGGGGCTTGCAGGCTTTCTCTCCGCAAAGCCGCCTGTCATCGACGAGCCTGTCTATGAAGTGTCCCTCATAGGCTCCGGCTCACTGGCAGCAGCGACTAAAGAAACAGCCGCCGCTCCGGCAGCGAAGCCAGTGCAGGAGATAGCACCGCCCAAGGCTGATGACATAGTGGAAGAGACAAAAGAAAATCCGCCGGAGAAACCGGCGGAGCAGACAGAAACAAAGCCGCAGGACAATACAGCCCAATCAAGACCCGACAGCACCGCTCAAAAGAATGGCAACGGTCAGGGCAGCGGCAGCGGAGACGGAGCAGGGGATGGAGATAAAGCCGGAAACGGCAGCGGCAGTGCCATAGACGGCAACGCTATACAGACTCCCGCCGTGGCTCCGTCCATATTGCGGGCTGTACAGCCGGACTATCCGCCCAGCGCCAGACGGCGGGGCGTAGAAGGTACGGCATATCTCCGTATCCTGCTGGACAAAGCCGGCGTGCCTGAGTCCGTGGAGATAATGGAGTCTGCCGGTGATGTGTATCTTGATGAGGCGGCTGCGGAGGCTGTAGAGGAGTGGCGTTTCTCTCCGGGACTGGATGGACAGGGAAGACCGGTGCGGTGCTATGTGCAGGTGCCGGTGGCGTTTAGATTGAATTAAGGATACATTTACCCCTCCGCTTCGCTGCGCTCAGCACCTCCCCTGCAGGGGAGGCTTGGGCATCGGCTTTGCTTACTCAGGGGTAACAATAATCAGTCTATAGGCTCCCCTCTAGGGGAGCTGTCAGCGAAGCTGACTGAGGGGTAACATACACATTGTGATTTTGAAAATTTTACTCGCATTTCTTCTTCTGCTGACCACTGGCTGCGGGCCGGCAGCGAAGGAGACAGCCGACACCGCAAGCTCCTACACCATCACCGACTGTAAAGGCACTGAGGTGAAGATGCCCGCCCCGCCTCAGAGGATACTCACCCTGTCCATGAGTACCGATACGATCATGCTGGGACTGGTGAAGCCGGAGCGGATGGCTGCCGTCAACGCTCTCCTTGAGGACCCCGTCAGCTCCAATGTGACGGGACTGGCAAAGCAGATACCCACGAAGATAAGCAATCCATCAGTAGAGGAGATTATGGCGCTCAGACCGGACCTGGTGATTGTCCCGGACTGGGGCGATATAGAGCTGGTGGAAAATCTTCGCGACCTCGGGCTGAAGGTATATGTCTGTCCGGGGCCGAAAAATCTCGCGGAGATAAAGGACACCGTTCACCGGCTGTCAGCCGCCATCGGTGAGCCGGAGCGGGGAAAAAAGCTGACGGCTCTCATGGACAGAACCCTGGAGGATATTCAGGCAAAGCTGCGGAAACTGCCCCAGCGGGAAATCCCCCGGGTGCTGCTCATCTCACTAATGGACGGCTACGGCGGCAGCGGCTGCACCTTTGACGAGGCCTGCAAGCTGGCCGGTGTCATCAACGGCCGCTCCGAGGCCGGTATAAAGAACGGGCAGACTATGAGCAAGGAGCAGCTTGTGGTCATAAACCCCGATATTCTCTTTCTCCCCTCATACACCGCCGGGGTCAGCTTCGATTCCAACAAGTTCAGCCGCCGGTATCTTGATGACCCTTCGCTGAAAAATGTGAAGGCCATCCGCCATCAGCGGCTTCTATATCCGAGAGAAAGCTATATCTATAACGGCTCTCAGGACTTCGTCTTTGCCGTGAAGGAAATAGCCTATGTCATATATGGCGATGAATTTGCCCAGTCCGACAGCGAGCATCTGTCAGCGGCAGATTAGCATACACATATAAAGGCTCCCCTTTATAGGAGCTGGCGGCACAGCCGTCTAAGGGGTAAATGCATAACGGATTTCCTAAGTATTTTACCCCTCCGCCCTTCGGGCACCTCCCCTATAGGGGAGGCTTTCAACCGTTGCAATGACCGTCTCATCATCTAATGATGAAACATGTACATATCATTATTTTTAAGGAGGAATATCCAATGAAATCCAAACTCTATCTGGGTGTTGCCCTGGCCTGCTCGGCTGCGGCTGCTATCCTGCCGGTGCATGGCTATGCCGCAGAGGCAGAGGGAACCGCTGCCGCGGAGTCCAAGACCGCACAGGAAGAAAAGGCCGCCCCGGAGGCTGCCCCTGTCGCCCTCAATACCTACGCCGTTGACGGCGTAGTCGTCACCGCCAGCCGTATGCCGCAGGCTATTACCGATGTCCCGGCAAATGTGTCAGTTATCACGGCACAGGAGATCGAGGATAAGCATTACAATAGTGTTGGTGAGGCCTTACATAATGTTAACGGCGTTGTTGTCAAAGACGAAGGAACTATGGGACAGGATATAATCATGGTAAATGGTGATTACCGCGTCCTCGTTCTAGTAGATGGCAAACGCATCAACAGTGACCAAGGTATAGGCGTAAATAAGGCAACTGCTGACTTGCGGATGATTCCCTCTATGAAAAACATCGAGCGAATCGAGGTTGTCAAGGGTGGAGCCTCTGCTCTCTACGGCTCCGATGCTGTCGGTGGTGTCATCAACATCATTACAAAGAAAGGCACAAAGGGAGTACACACAACTATCGATGCTGCCTATGGTTCATGGCATCGTGGCAATTACCAACTTACCAATGAAGGTAGTGTGAAGGACTTCAGTTGGTTTGTTACTGGGTCCATTACCCACCAGCAATATTTCAGGACGAAAGATGCCGATGGCAATTCAATAAAAATGCCCGGCAGTGATGTAAATGATAAGAACTTTTCCATTCGTCTTGACCAAAAACTTAATAAAAGGGAATCTGTAAGCTTTAATTATTCTCATACCAACATTAAAGACGGAGGGCATTATTACAATACAAACCCAATGTATGCTCCAATAGGATTTTTAGCAAGTGGTAGCTACAGAAGAATACAAAATAGTGTAGGTTTAACTTGGAACTTCAAAGAAGGAAGCAAGGCTCCCGGCTTCCTCCGAGTATACCATGATAAAAAGAATAATGATGTAAGCGGCAAGTTTTCTTATAAGACTAGCGGTGTAGAATATCAAAATGGTTGGGAACTTGGCAAAGACCATGTTCTGATTGCCGGACTTGACTGGCGACAGACAAAATCAAGCAATGCAGCAAATGGTTATGATAATAAAAAAATAGAAAATACCGCAGTATATGTTCAAGACACTTGGAAAATCGGTAAAAAGTGGTCTGTTGTCCCCGGTCTCCGCATGGATCACCACAATAAATTCGGTACAAAGTGGTCTCCAAAGGTCGCTGTAAACTTCACCCCGGACAAGAAAAATCAGGTTTATGCTTCATGGGGAAGGGTATTCAATGCTCCCCAAGCTGATGACCTGTGGTATTACGCAGACTACGGCGGGGGATACATTTATGAGGGAGATCCTAATCTAAAGCCGGAAACAGGTTATACTGCCACCCTTGGCTGGAATCACGAATTTAACGATAATTCTAGCTTAAGTGCATCCCTGTTTATGAGTGAGATAAAAGATGCAATCAGGTGGGACTCTGTAACCTTTGCCCCAAAATCTTATGCCAGAAATTTGAACAAAGAGAAGAAGCGCGGATTTGAACTTACCTACAAACAGAAATTGAATAAGCATTGGTCATTTGATGCAGGTATGGCATTCACTAATACCAAAATTGATGAAGCCGATGGTAAAGGTATGCATAAAGACCTTTATTACAATGCTCCCAACAGCTATCGCCTTGGCATAAACTATCGAAACCGTGGATGGTTTGTCGGTGTTGATACTACTATTGCCAGCGGTAGACATGAGACTAACATGGGCAGCAAGCATTACGCACTTCTCAATCTCAATGCATCCTACAAATTCGATGATACTTGGAAAATTTATTTGAAGGCCAATAACATTACGAATCAGTTCTACAATGCCGGTTCCAATAGAAATGCTCCCGGATACGGCCGCTTCATTCAGATGGGCGTTCAAGTTTCCTTCTAACACAAAGCAGCACAAATCCTATGAAACAACTGGTAAATATTTCTGACCTTTCATACGACAGCGACAAATGTTTTGCCGGAGATGCGGCGGGGAACCTCCCGCCATTCCTCCGGCGAAATCATCTTGACGGTCTGGAGCTGATGATATGCGGCGAGTATGACCCCACAGGCTACCCGCCGGAGTACATTCACGGCGTCCACCTCCGCTTCTGGCCCACATGGTACTGCTTCTATCTTGGAGAGAGGGAGAAGGCCGCTCTCCGTCTCCCAGCCGGCACAAGGCTGACGGACTACTACGAGGCCGAGACTGCCGAAGGCTGGGTGGAGCTATGGCGTCACAACATCCGTCAGGCAGTAAAGGCAGGGGCGAAGTATGTTGTCTTTCATGTGGCTGAATGTGCCGCAGTCGAAATCTTCCACCGCCGTCACGCAATCGGCTCCGAGGCGGTCATCACCGCCGCTGCCAATCTCATCAACGAAATCACGGCAGAGCTGCCGGAGAGTATCGCCTTCCTTGCGGAAAATATCTGGTGGCCCGGTCTGAACTTCACCGACCCGGCTCTCGCAAGAGAACTGCTGGACAGGCTGAGTCACAAAAACAGCGGCTTCTGCCTCGACACCGGTCATCTCATGTGTACCGACTGGAGTCTCCGGACTCAGGAGCAGGGGATAGACTATGTATGCCGCCGGATGGAGGCGCTGGGAGAGCTGGCCGGTCGGGTGAAGACTGTCCATCTCCATCAGTCTCTGTCAGGAAAGTATGCCGCCCGCATGGCCGAGGCCGCTGACGACATCATCCCGGATATGCGGCAGGCTATGGAGTATATCGGTCACATCGACAATCATTTACCAATCACCACACCCTATGTAAAGAAGCTATTTGACTTCATATCTCCCGACTGCCTTGTTCATGAGTTCATGCCATCGGACATGGCAGACTGGGAGGAAAAGCTGAAGATACAGCAACATCATATAATCAGTCTAGTGACCCTCTCCTATGGAGAGGGGGGACCGCGAAGCGGTGGGTGAGGTTCGGATAGCAAGTATCAACCTCATCCGACCTCGCTACGCTCGGCCACCTTCCCCAAAGGGGAAGGTTTAAAAGTATTTCTAAAAATATTGGTGTCGCCATGAACGACTATGTAATAGAAGCTGACAATCTCGCCACCGGCTACCCCGGCCACCCTGTCATGGAAGGGCTTTCCTTCGGCGTCCGCCCCGGTGAGCTGGTGGGCATTATCGGGCCAAACGGAGCAGGTAAATCTACCCTGCTGAAGACACTCAGGGGAATCATCCCACCGCTGAAGGGCTCCGTCCGGCTCATGGGCAGACCTATCACAGAGCAGAAGGAGAAGGAAATCGCCCTGTCGGCAGCCTACCTACAGCAGCAGGTGAATATCTCCTTCGGCTACAGTGTTCGGGAAATCGTAATGACCGGCCGCTATCCCTATCTAAAATGGTGGGAAAAAGAGTCAGACCGTGACGAAGCTATAGTGGATGCCTGCCTTGCCTACACAGGAGTAGCTGATTTAGCGGAGAAATCCCTGACGGAGATTTCCGGCGGTCAGCGGCAGCGGGTACTGCTGGCCAAGGTACTGGCTCAGCAGTCTCCCGTCATGTTCCTTGACGAGCCGGCCACCGGTCTCGACATCTTCTATCAGGAGGAGATATACCGCTTCGCCCGTGACCTGTGCCGGGGCGGCAAGACAATCCTCATGGTGGTACACGAGATGAATCTGGCGGCCCGCTTCTGTTCCCGTCTGCTGATGCTGGGACAGAGCAGGCTGGTGGCTGACGGACCGGTGTCCGATGTACTGCGGGAAGACATCCTCACTGCCGCCTTCGGTACTCCCATCAGAGTATCGATTAATCAGCAGACCGGTCATCACGAGGTTTACTCCGCCGCTCCGGAGAACGACAGCCGCCGGGCGGCCCTTCTCTCGATTATTCTCGGGAAGGAGGGGACTGCATGAGGAAAAATTTTTCCCTCGTCATGCTCCTCCTCCTGCTGTCCTTTATCGCTGCCGGCTGCTTCTCGCTGGCCAAGGGTCAGTTTGAAATGCCATTCCTGAATATCCTCGCCTCTGTCAGCCGGGAGGCCGGACTGAATCTTTTCCCGGCGGTAAATGTCACTCCCAATCAGGAGGCTGTCCTCTGGCATATCAGGTTCCCCCGGACTATCGTTGGTCTCATGGTGGGGGCTGGACTGGCTGTTTCCGGTGCAGTAATGCAGGGGCTTTTCTCCAATCCTCTGGCTGACCCGGGGATAATCGGCGTCTCCGGCGGTGCCTCGGTAGGCGCGGTACTGGCTATCGCCCTTGGTCTCAGCGAAGCAAGTATGTACGCAATGCCAACCTGTGCCTTCGTGGGCTCCCTCACGGCAGTGGCAGTCACAGTGGCTCTGGCCATGCGTCACGGCAAAATACCGGTGATGACTCTGCTCCTGTCCGGCGTAGTAGTAGGCATGCTGCTGGGAGCGATAACTGCCGCCATCGTCACCGCAGTTGACGAGCATCGTATGCAGCAGTACCTCTTCTGGACGGTTGGCGGTCTCGGCTACCGCCGCTGGGAGCATGTATTTATCGGCCTCGGCCCCATCCTCATTGGCAGCGGTATCATGGTACTGCTGGCCCGTCACCTGAATGTACTGGTGCTGGGGGAGACAGAAGCCCGGTCACTGGGGATGCCGGTAGGCTTCTATCGGATGCTCTTCCTGTCACTGGCGGCACTGGTGACAGCTACCGGCGTCTGCATCAGCGGCAATATCGGCTTCATCGGGCTGGTGGTGCCTCACTTCCTGCGGCTCATTGTCGGCCCAGACCATCGGCGGCTCCTGCCGGCCTGTCTCTTGGCGGGCGGTGCCTTTCTGGTATTCTGCGACACCATGGGGCGGGTACTGCTGGCTCCAACGGAGATAAGGGTAGGCATAATGACCGCCCTCCTCGGCACACCTTACTTCCTTTATTTATTGAGAAAAAGCCGCCCCGGAGAATAACCGGAAGGGCTCATATCTTCATATTTACTCAGCCTGCAGGCAATTTTGTCTGCAGACTTTTTTATTTTTTTATTTTCTGTATTTCAAAGTCTTCTCCTTCTACCACCTGGTGAGTAGAAAGGAGGTGACAACATGGCAACCGTAAAAGCAAACGAAACCGCAAAGCTGATGGTCAATGTAGAGACCGGAGTCGGTGATAATGGCAAGGCCAAGTATTCCCCGCGCTCTATTGTCTCCCTCGACCCGGCTGTCAGCGATGACGATGCCCGTGCTATCGGCGCCCTCTACGGCGCTCTTCAGACCTACCCGGTAGGCAGCATCGTCCGCCAGTCCACTGCCGTACTGGTAGAGGAGTAATTCCTGCACAACAGTTTACAGAATAAAGTTTGACGAAGGGTTTTCTTACAAACTTTATTCCTAAACAAAATTCAGTGCGTAAAAAATGAAGAAAGGAGAAATATCATGGCAAAAGAGCTGAAAATGACCTTCACTCTGGACAACGAGAAGAGTAAGCTGCTCAACCTCCCGTCCCCCAGGGCTGACCTCTCTGCCGAGGATGTGCGTTCCTTCATGAACACCGTCGTCGCCAAGGATGCCTTTGATGTCAACGGCGCCCGCGTCGCTGCTGCCAAGTCTGCGGTAGTCCGCAGCGTTGATGAAGAGGTACTCTTCTGATTTACAAGGAGCTGTCGAAAGACGGCTCCTTTTTGTTTGCCTTGCTGCCGGATGCCTGTGTTGGCAGATATGCCGGAAAAGTGCTATAATGCTTGTCACATCTATTGACTATACGAGGTAACAACAATGATTGACTATGATAAACCTATAGAACAGAAGCGGGCGCTGGCCGTCCACGACATCTCCGGCGTCGGCAAATGCTCCCTCACGGTAGCGCTGCCCATCATCTCCGCCGCCGGAGTAGAATGCTCCGTACTGCCTACCGCCGTCCTGTCCACTCACACCGGCGGCTTCACCGGCTATACCTGCCGCGACCTTACCGACGACATTATCCCCATGGTTCGCCACTGGCAGTCATTGAAGGTAAAGTTTGACGCTATCTACACCGGCTACCTCGGCTCCTTCAATCAGGTACAGCTGATGAAGAAGATGGTCAGCGACCTCTCCAACAAGGACACCCTCGTGCTGGTCGACCCGGTAATGGGTGACAACGGCCGACTCTACGCTGCCTTCAACGAGGCCTTCCCCCCGGAAATGCTGGAGCTATGCCGGGTAGCCAACATCATTAAGCCGAACATGACGGAGGCCTGCTTCCTGCTGGGAGAAAAATATAAGGACGGCCCCTACAGCCGCGAGTATATCGACGACATTCTGACCCGTCTGGCCATCATCACCGAGAAGCCAAGCATCGTCCTCACCGGCGCCTGGCTGGAGGATGACCCCGACCATCTCGGCGCTGCCACCTTCGACCGCTCCACCGGCCAGATAGACTACATCCTCGGCCCCACCGTAGAGGGAAGCTATCACGGCACCGGTGATGTATTCGGCAGTGCCATTGTCGGCGCCGCCCTCACCGGCCACAGCGTTGCCGAATCTGTCCGCATCGCTGTAGACTTCACCGTCCGAGCTATCCGCCTCACTCATGCCGCCGGGACAGAGATTCGCTACGGCGTGAACTTCGAGGCTTGCCTCGGCAGCTATATAAGAGATTTGGGACTCTGTTAATATCTGGGTCTGTGAAAAGATGAGCATTCATCTTTTTCACAGACCCTTCTTTTATGTATAGTTGCGAAGAAAAATGTCTGTAAGAAAACCGTTTATCTACCTCACCCACCGGCTGCGCCGGTCCCCCCTCTCCATAGGAGAGGGTAAAGACTTTCCCCTTTGAGTGTGCATGAGCACTTAATGAGCTTGCGAATTTAGTGCGAGCCATGCAAACTGCTTAGTGATATCCGAGCGCAGCGATGGATGAACTTAGCATGTTTGTAGAAGGTGGCTCGCGAAGCGAGACGGATGAGGTCGGTGTCAGACTTTTTTAGTATAAGTTATTTATTGTACACATATAAAAAATCTATTGCAGAGCGAAAACCATCGGGATTATAATGAAAAAGTACAAGTTCATGCCATTTGTACAGTTTGCCGGAGATGATGCGTTAAGCAGCTTCTACCGGCTGATATCTACCATAGGAGGTATGTTATGATGAGAAAATTCTTCATGGCATCGGCTATTGCCATCATCGCGACAGCGATCAATGTGACAGTGGCCTTTGCAGCATCGTTCACTGAGCAGGAGCTGTCTTATATGTCGGCGACGCGCCTGATCTAGCTGTTCAAGAGTGGCGAGGTCACACCGACGCAGGTGCTCGAAGCGCAAATCGCCCGCGTTGAGAAGTACAACGGACAAATTAAGACAGACACGCGAGACCTGCTCGATAATCCCCTCACCTGGAACGGCAAGGTAAACGCGATTACCGCCGAGCGCTTCGCGGCTGCTCGCAGCGAGGCACGCGCGGCTGAGGAGCGCTACAAGAACGGCACGAATCGCCCGCTTGAGGGCATCACTGTCGGCGTGAAGTGCGACCTCAGAGTCCCCGGCTGGCGAAACGATAATGCAACCATTGTAATGAAAGACGTTCCTCCGGCGACGGAGAAGGATACTGTGGTGCAGCGGCTCATCGACGCCGGTGCGATTCCGGTCTTCCAGACGACAGCGCCGGAACTCTTCATCAGCTCTATGACATGGAGCAATCTCTACGGCGTAACGCGCAATCCGTGGAACGAAAAATATGGTGCCGGCGGTTCTTCCGGCGGCTCCGGAGCTGCGCTCGCCGCTGGCTTCTGCACCATCGCAACCGGGTCCGACATGGGCGGCTCCATACGCATCCCTTCCGCAATGAACGGTGTCTACGGCTTCAAGCCTCCCTTCAGCCGCATACCGTGCGACGATGAAATGCCGTATGTAGTGTACGGCCCGATGACGCGTACCTTTGACGACCTCGTGCTCATGCAGAACATCATCAGCGGCCCAAGCCCTGAAGTATTCACCTCTCTGCCGAAGGTCGAGATGCCTGCCAAGTACGATAGTCTCAAAGGCGCCAAAATCGCCGTCATGTACCTGGATAAGTACAACGAAGCCAGTATTGACGATGATGTGCGCACAAGTATGGACGGCGTTGTCAGCGCTCTGCGTTCTCTCGGCGCACAGGTCGACATAGTAGAAAGCTCGTGGCGCGTGAACGACGAAAACCTCAAGGTATACATAAATGGGCTCATCGGCGGCTCCATGGCTCTGACGCTCGATTCGATGCGGGATATGGATCAGGAGCAGTTCACGCCGTACCTGCGCGATATATTTAAGGTCGCCGACAACACGGGCAACGCAGGTAAGGCGGCTGCCACCATGCTCGCCGCCGAGCTCAACAGCGACGTACAGCAGCGCGTCTTCACGAAAGGATACACGGCTCTCATAATGCCGACGATGATGACGCCCCACGTCCTCGCCGATGTCGACTCGTCCGACGACACGCGCGTCGTACTGAACGGCCGCAAGGTGCCAAGCTCGATAATGAACTGCGCTACGATGTATTGGAACGTGCTCTACACCTACCCGGTAGTCGATGTGCCCGTCGCTGTATCGTCACGCAACGTCCCGATGGGCGTGCAGGTAGTCGGCAACACCTACGACGATGTCGCTGCCTTCCGCGTCGCCTCTGCGCTGTCGAAGACGCTCAAGCAGAACTTCAGCGAGGGACGGTTCCCTGACTTCCGAATGGAGAAGTGATGTCATGAATGTCAAAAAATCTGTCGCCATGCTCCTTGCCGCCGCGTGCCTCTGCTCCTTTACGAGCTGTGCCGATGCTAAGACCAGTGACGAGTGGAAAGCCGCGGCGGTGATGGACGAATATCACCCAAACAAAACTATAACCGGAAACTTTGACTCTCGCCTCGCCGCCAAGTGCGTCAACGGCACCTTCGTCGGCAAGCAGATAGGCGACGTGACGGTGTGGAAGGGCATACCCTTCGCAGAGCAGCCCGTCGGCGACCTGCGCTTCAGAGCGCCTAAAGCGCCCGCTCCGTCCAACCGTGTATATGAAGCGTACCACTTCATGAAGAGCGGTATGCAGAGCATCGACCCCGACGAGAAAGCCTCGGTGTACGAGCAGGGCGAGGAGTGCCTTGGTCTGAATATTTGGAAGAACACTCAAGGCACCGACAAGAAGCCCGTCCTCGTCTTCATCCACGGCGGCGGATGGATGTCGGGCGGCACCGCCGACTCGCTCTACAACGGATACAATTTCGCGAACGACAACCCTGATATCCTCGTCGTTACCGTGGACTACCGCCTCGGAATGCTGGGGCAGATTGATTTGTCTTCGTTCCCCGACGGCGCAGAGTTCAAGGGCTCCGAGGCCCTCTGTATGCTCGACCTCGTCCAATCTCTCAAATGGATAAAGGAGAACATCTCGGCCTTCGGCGGCGACCCGGATAACGTCACGATAAGCGGCGAGTCCGCCGGCGGCGGCGCAGTCTCGATGCTTTGCGTCATGCCGGAAGCGCGCGGCCTCTTCACCAAGGCCATCCCCATGAGCGGCTCGGTCACTCAGTTCAACGATGTGTCGAATGCTCGCGACCAAATCGCCGCCCTTCGCAAGGAGTTCGGTGCCAATACGGTCAAAGACCTCCAGCGAATCCCCTTCCCAAAGCTCAAAAAGTGGTGGGGCCTGAATGTCGGGGATATCTACCACCATCCTCTGAAAGGTAATTCGGTGATTGAGGCTGACCCTCTCGATGCATGGGTGCGGGGAGACAGCTCCGACATCACTATCATGCAGGGACACACGGCGAATGAGTTCCGCTACTACATCACCGTATTCGGAGGTCTTGAAAGGGTGTACGACGCCGTCTGCAAAGGCAAGGTGCTGAACGCTCTGGAGAATGGAGATGCCGAATATGCGGCGGCCTACCGCGAATACAATGACGCACTGCGCACCGCCGGGCGTTCCGAGGCAGACATTTCCCACGCGTACATGGACGACTACGCCTTCAACGCCGGCATGCTCTATCAGGCAGAGATGCACGCGAAAAACGGCGGCAAGGGATTCTTCTACACCTTCGAAAAGGGCTACGACGGCGACTACTCCTACATGGGGGCCGCCCACGCCATAGACTGCTTTTATATGTTCGGGTCATTCGACGGTAATTGTGCACTCGGCACAGATGAAGAGGTCGAGCTGTCGCGGAAATTCCAGAGGATGATAGCGAACTTCTGCAAGACCGGCGACCCATCGACGGACGGCCTGACGTGGCCTGAGTACAAAAACGATACGAAGTATCGGATGATGATAGGCATGAATATGCGAGCCGAGCGTGACCCGGAGAGCGAGCGCAACGCCGCAGTGATGAAGATGATGAGTATAAAGGACAGCCCGTTCCTCGGTGAAGGCAACGAAAAGACGCTGATCGAGGGCGCGGCGAAGCTCGATCCCGAGGCAGTCGCACAGTTAAAAGCGATATTGATGGAGCGCCAGAAATAACTCATTAACCCACAAAAAATCCCTCTTTAGCCAATGCCGGTTTAACTGCCGCGTTGACTAAAGAGGGATTATTTTTTAGTCTGTCTGTCATGGTTGTAGATCAGTTCTGCTTTACTGAAAGCGTATCAAATTGATGCGATACCGGAACAATTTTCATAGGCTATTTCAAAATCACCGCCTCCTGATACCTACAAGATAGAAGGGTAGAAAGGAGGTGATTTTTATGCATATTGCACTAAACGCCGGCCACATGTCTGGGATGGATCCCGGGGCCTGCGGCAGCTGCAGCACGGAGGCGGATATCTGCCGTCAGGTCATGGAAAGCTGTGCCGCACTTCTGCGGGACAGCGGCTATGAGGTGCTGACTTTCCAGAGTGACGAGCTGGAGTCTATCGTCGGAGCCTCTGACGGCTTCGGAGCAGATATATTCGTATCTATCCACTGCAACGGCGCCGTCACACAGGCGGCAAAGGGCACGGAGGTCTACGCCATGAGCGAGGCCGGATACGAGCTGGGACTCTGTATCGACCGGGCTATCGTGGTCTATCTGGGGACAGCAGACAGGGGAGTGAAGGACGGCTCCCGCCTCTATGTAGTCAATCAGACGGAGGCGACAGCCGTACTTGTAGAACTGGCCTTCATCACCAATCAGGATGATGAGTGGCTGCTGAACCAGCGGACTGATGACTTCGCGTCAGCATTGGCCGCAGGGATTATCGAATATTGTCGATAACCTCATCCGTCTCCAAGGGAGAAGGTCATTTCTCGGACTATATGTTACCTCAACTATCCAGCTTATCAACCCTCTCCTCTGGAGAGGGTGGACCGGCGAAGCCGGTGGGTGAGGTTAGATAAGCAGATATCCTATATTACCTCATCCGACCTCGCTGCGCTCGGCCACCTTCCCCATAGGGGAAGGTTATTAGACCGGTTAGCAGACATATCACAACACCTATTAATTACGAAAGGAGCAAACTAATGGACGAAATTATGACCTATGTGTCAGGCTACGGCTTTCCCATCGTAGTGTCCGGCTACCTTCTTGTCCGCATCGAAGAGCGGCTGAAGGAGCTTGACCGCACTATCGGAGAGCTGACCAGGACGATAGACAGATTTATCGCGGCATCATCTTAGTAATATTTTCTGAGACAATCTTATTCACAATCCCCCGATATTTAATCGGGGGATTTTTTATTGCCTGAAATCAGAAATTTTCCTGCCTGTATACATCTTTTTTCCTATTTAATATAAGTCCATATCACATTGAAAGCCGCGGCCTTTTATGCTATATTATAAGGTGGCTGAAAGGCTGTTGCTTTTTGTACCCTTTTTCGGGAAAATGCGGTCAGTTTTGAACTGAAACTGGTTATTCGTATTTACAAAACGGCAGTCAAAATAAATTTTTTACCCCTAATCACCTGAGAATTTAACACATAGTTATACACATTTGTGGATAATCCTGTGGAAAACTCCCCGAAAGGAACAATTTTATGTTTGATATGAATCCGGACAACACATGGCAGCAGATACTGAAGGTGCTGAGGGAAAATCCGGCTACTGAAGCAGCCGTAGACCCCTGGCTTGTTCCTCTTGTCCCTGTATCTCTCTCTGAGGTGAGCTTCATCCTCGCCGCTCAGACTGATATAGCCAAGAGCTTCATCATGTCCCGGTACAAGACTCATATAGATGAAGCCGCCAAGCAGGTGGCAGGTCACGATATCGGCGTGGAGATAATATCCATCAGCGATATGCCCGGCACAGCTGCTCCCGACACTCCCGCAGTGAAGGAAGAAACTAAGGACTCATACGCAGAGAAGACAGCTTCCTCCGGCACCGGTGAGCCGGAAAAAATATATATTGACGAAAGGACCGGGCAGGGGGCATTGTTTGATGCCAAGACCACTCAGGAGGAGAAGCCGGCACCCAGTATAAAGGTGGCCGATGACTCCTCGCAGCTCACTATTATCGGGCCGGGAGACAGGTCATCCCTTCGTCAGAACTACACCTTCGAGACATTCGTTACCGGCAGCAGCAACAGCTTCGCACATGCAGCCGCCAAGGCAGTAGCCGAGTCTCCGGGCATGACCTACAATCCTTTCTTCATCTACGGCGGTGTAGGTCTGGGCAAGACCCATCTGATGCACGCTATCGGAAATCAGATTCTCACCAATTACCCCAATATGCGGGTACTCTACATCACCAGTGAGAAGTTCACCAATGAATTCATCGACTCCATTCAGGAAGGCCGCCCGGATAAATTCCGTCAGCGCTATCGGAGCATAGATGCCCTGCTGGTGGATGATATTCAGTTCCTCCACAACAAGGAGCGTACTCAGGAAGAATTCTTCCATACCTTCAATGCTCTCCGTCAGGACAACAAGCAGATAATCCTCTCCAGCGACCGGAAGCCCAGTGAGCTGAAGACTCTGGAGGACAGGCTCCGCTCCCGCTTCGAGTGGGGACTTATCACCGACATTACCGCGCCTGACCTGGAGACCCGTATCGCTATCCTTCAGAAGAAGGCAATGCTGGACCATATCAGCGTACCTGACGATGTGCTTGTATTCATCGCCAGCCGCATAGATAAGAATATCCGTGAGCTGGAAGGCGCCCTCACCAGAGTCGTTGCCTTCTCCTCCATCAACAAGGTAACAATAACTACCAATGCTGCTCAGAGAGCACTAGAGGATATATATGGCCCTAAGACTAATCGTCCTACTGTCACTATCGAGCTCATTCAGGAGATGGTCTGCCGCTACTTCAAGGTAAGCAAGGAAGACCTCCTCGGTAAGAGCCGCAGCCGTGATATAGTCGTGCCTCGTCAAATAGCCATCTATCTCTCCAAGGAGCTGACCGACACCAGCCTCCAGCAGATAGGAAACTATTTCGGCGGCAAGGATCACACCACGATAATGCACGCATTCAATAAGATTCGCGATAGCAGACCTATAAAAGAAGATATAGACAAGTCGGTTATCGAGCTTATCAGACAAATTCAGCAGATGTAGTTTTATTACTATAAAGACGGCGAAGCCGTCATTACCTTAATGTAAATCCGCAAGTAAATACATCTATAAGGAAACCTTTATGAACGCCGGTGCTTAGTGATTGACAAGCAGACTTGCGCAGTCAGAACTTAGCACCGCTGCGTGAATAAAAGAGCGAGAGCGAGTTTCCGTTAGATGTATTTGTGCGGTCAGTCATTATTTAGGATTTAACTTACCTACTGAATATGATATGACGAAAACCCGCTTCCGCTCGATAATCAACATAGCGGTACTAGACTCTGACTGCGTATGCTTACTTGTCAATCGTCAAGTACCGATGTTGATTAACGGTTTTCTTACACACCATATTCATACGGAATTACATTAAGGAATAATACCGCTTCGCGGTATTTATAAGCAATTTTTTCTCTGTGGAGAACATGTAGACAACCGGTGGACGGGTTGTGAATAGATTTCAGACCATCATGACCGATGTGGATATGTGGACAAAATGTGGATGACAATCCACTGGCTTTCCACACCGCCTTTTAGTGATATCACTGGTCTGAACAGTCTTTTCCACTTTTCAACCGCCTATACTACTAAGAATACTATCTCTTTATATAAAATAAATAAATCCCAAATAAAAAGGTCGTGTGGATAACAATGAAATTTACCTGTGAAAGACAAGAATTAATGGAATCTCTTTCCGTAGCTATCAAAGCTGTATCTTCTTCTCCCAACTCACCTATATTATCCGGTATCTGCATTATCGCTTTTCCCGGTGACGGTGACAGCACCGGAGAAATAGAGCTGAGAGCTACCAACAATGACCTGTACATAGTAACGAAGGCAAAGGCAAATGTAGAAGAAGCCGGTGAGATGATTCTCTCGGCCAAATATCTCTATGACTTCTGCCGTACCTTCCGCGGTCTCAATGTCACCTTCGTAGAGGACAAAGAGCGCAACATGGTAAAGCTCTCCTCCGATGATGCAAAGTGCGACCTGCTGACTATGATAGGCGAATTCCCGGAGCCGAAGCAGCACAAGGCTGCCGCTACCTTCACCGTAGCTGCCAACTACTTCAAGAAGCTCATCTACGAGGTCTGCTTCGCTGCCGCCCAGGAAAATGAAATCAGCGGCAAGGCAATCTTCACCGGCTGCCTTATGGATCTCAACGACAGAGATATAAATCTGGTAGCCACCAATACACACCGTCTGGCCATTACCACCGGCAGTGTAGAGGGAGACGGAGCAAAGGCTCAGACCATCGTTCCTTCACGAGTGCTGGCTGAAATCGGCCGCACCATGCCGGATACGGATGCTACAGTTACCGTAGATATTTCCCGGGAGAATGTTATTTTCTCCTTTGATAATATGATGATTGCCACCTCCGTTATCGAGGGCGTATTCCCCGACTATCGCCGGGTAATCCCCAAGGAGCTGCCTATCACCGCTACCATTCGCCGGAGCCTCTTCCAGCAGGCTGTCACCCGCGCCTCCATCATTGCCAAGAGCTCCAATATAGCTACGGTAGTGAAGCTGGCCTTCGGCGGCAATGCCGTGGTAGTAAGCGCCAACAGTCAGGCTATCGGCTTTGCCGAGGACACCATCGAGGCAGCTATTGAGGGCGGCGAGCTGACCATAGCTTTCAATCCTGACTATCTGGCGGATGCCATGAAGGTAATGAACAGCGACGAGGTAATCCTTGATATGGCTGCCTCGCTGAAGCCGGCTATCATTCGTGAGCCGGGCAATGAGAGCTTCCGCTGCGTCATTACTCCCGTAAGAACAAAGAACTGATGGATTAAATGAAGATAAAGACGCTGGCTCTGCGAAATTTTCGCAGCTACGAGGAACTGAAGCTGGATATTTCCCCGGGAATTAATCTTCTGGTGGGAGAGAATGCTCAGGGCAAGACAAATATTCTGGAGTCGATATTCTACACGGCTCTGGCCCGGTCACACCGTACCTCCGATGACAAGGATATGGTGAAGAAGGGCAGCAGAGAAGCCTCTGTTGATATAGTCCTTGACCGGTTGGGCGTAGAGAGCAATATTTCCTTTCACATTTATAAATCCGGGGTCAGCCGGAGAAAAATAATTGCCAACGGAGTGCCTGTCACTCTTCGTCAGCATGTGGGCTCGGTGAATATTGTCTGCTTTTCTCCTGAGGATCTTTATCTGGTGAAGGGAGCGCCGGCAGGCCGCCGGAAATTCCTTGATGCAGAGCTTAGTCAGGCCAGTGCCGCTTATTTTCATGATTTTGATGAATATATAAAAATCCTCAATCAGCGAAACAGTCTGCTGAAGTCCATTAAGGAAAAAATGATGGGCTTTTCCGATGAGGATGATACTTCTATAGAGGGATATTATCCCTATGACGAGGCTCCGCAGCCTGCAGCCTTCGGCAGCAGCTATGATGATATGCTGGAGGTCTGGGACAGAAATCTCGCTGACCGGGCGGCCAGAGTGGTCATCCGGCGGATAAATGCCATAAAGCGTCTGGACAGGGTGGCCGGAGAGATAGCCAACAGGCTCACTGCCGGGGCTGATGTGCTTGATATAGAGTACGAGCAGGCCAATCTGAAGCAGGATGATATAGGCAGAATAATGATGTCCGAGGCGATGGAGATAGTCTCCGGCAGCAATGAGGATGTCTTTAATGATTTAGTGATAAAAAGTATAGCCGAGGGGTATCTGGCGGAGCTGCGGCTGCGGCGAAAAAAGGATATTTATCGGGGAAGTACCTCTATCGGCCCTCACCGTGATGATATAAAGATATCGGTGAACGGTCTTGACCTGAGAAGCTACGGCTCACAGGGTCAGCAGCGGACAGGGGCGCTGTGCCTGAAGCTGGCGGAGGTGGAGTTCCTCCGGCAGACTGCCGGTGAGTATCCTATCCTGCTCCTTGACGATGTGATGAGTGAGCTTGATAGGGGACGGCGGCTGGAGCTTCTCGAGTATATCCGCCGGTCTGATATTCAGAGTGTTATTACCGCTACGGACAGGGCTTACTTTGACGGGGCTCTGGATTGTATTCAGGCTGTTTATAGGGTGAAGAACAGCGTTGTATCAGTAGATACTTGAAATACCTTCCCCTCTGGGGAAGGTGGCAGCCGAAGGCTGACGGATGAGGTAACTTATAATCGGTATAATGACCTTCTCCTATGGAGAAGGTGGCTCGCGAAGCGAGACGGATGAGGTAACATATAATTAATAAAAAAACCTTCCCCTCTGGGGAAGGTGGCCGAGCGCAGCGAGGTCGGATGAGGTAGTATGCGCATTTATGAATCATATCTTAAGAAGTATTCAAGGAAACTGCGCAAGAAAATGACGGAAGAAGAAAAGAAGCTCTGGTATCAATACCTTCGCAGCTATCCAAAGCAATTCAGGCGCCAATTACCTATCCAGCAATTTATAGTTGATTTTTATTGTTCAGAAGCAAAGTTAGCTATTGAAATAGATGGTTCTCAGCATTATGAAGAAGAAAAAGTATTGTCCGATTCAAAAAGAGATGAAATTCTATCTGATGTAGGAATAAAAGTAATAAGATATAATAACAGGCAGATAAATAATGAATTTAGAAGTGTCTGTGAAGATATAGACAGAATTGTAAAAAGTAGAATCATAGATAAGTAAACCTCACCCACCGCTTCGCGGTCCCCCCTCTCCGGGGGAGAGGGTCACGAGATTGATTATATGTAACCTCACCCACCGCTTTGCGGTCCCCCCTCCCCAGAGGGGAGGGTAAAATATGATGAGGTAAAATAGACAGCAGGCGGTGGACATGGCAGAAACCGAGAGGATAACGAAAACTGAATCTTTCAAGGACATCATGGGCCGCCTGTATATGTCGTCGGGAGGAGCCAGCCTCCGAAGCCGACGGGCGAAGATGTCCGCCGAGTACCGACGGCAGCTTGTTATGGCTCACTGGTCAGAGATTGTGTCGCCCACTGTGTCGGCTCACGCCACTCCCAATCATTTTTCCTTTGATACCCTGTTTATCAGTGCTCAGTCAGTCTGGGCCAATCAGCTGGTGTATCTGAAGCGGGAATTGATCGATAAGATAAACGCCTACACCTGCGGCGAGACAGTAAAGGATATCCGCTTCACTGCCTGGGAGGATATAAAGCTTCCCGAACAGAGGCCGGAACAGGCTGTAAAAAAGTCTCCGGCAGAAGATGAAGAAATAATAGTCTACAGTGAAGCAGACAGGGAAGAAGCAAAGCAATCTGTTGATAATCTGATGGGAACTTCAGACAGAGAGCTGAAGTACAGAGCAGAAAAAAGCCTGGCTGCAGATATAGCCAGACGAAAAAGTAAGGTAAAAGATGGTTTTGTAAAATGTCTTGGCGGCTGCGGCGCTCTGGTGTCACCAGAGGAAGAATACTGCTCAGCCTGTATCGTCACGAAGCATGAGGAATACCGTCAGAGAATAAGGTCAAAACTCATCGCCTGTCCTTGGGCGGGATATGCGGAAGTAAACAGCTACATAAAATGCCGGCCGGAGGAGTACAACCGGGTAAGGCAGGAGCTGCTGAGAGAGCAGGCGGCCAAGGTACCGTATCGAAAAGATACCGATACCCCCGGCACCTACACATTGGAAGAATATGTGCTGGTAATGCTCTACAAGAGCCTGCCATTGGAAAGGCTCAATAATGTAGTGATGAGCAAGTACCTTTATGAATTGAGATATGATTTGAAGGGTGGACCTTTCCCGCCTTCTAAAAAGAAAAGGAAGATATAGTAAATAGAAAAAATAAATAATGAATTTTATATAACATTCATTATATGATGATATTTGTAGGGGTCGCCCGCAGGCGACCCGATATAAAGGTTTTTCTTTAATAAATGCGGGCTTGCTGCGGCAAGCCCCTACAGGAATAACTTAATATCAAGTTAACATGGATGAAAATCTATAGATTGTTTCACATGAAACAAAATAGGAGGAAAAGATGGCAATAGCAGATAAGATTGCAGAGAAGCTCGGTCTTGACGATATGATTGAGAAGCAGGAAGGTGCTCTCATTGACTCCAATGATGACAGCGTAGAAGTAGAAATCGATGACAGCGTAACCGTCGGCAATGAGGTACTTGGTGCCGAGCTGACCGCTGTTGCCAGCACTGAGTATACCGGTGCCGACATTACCGCTCTCGACTTCCCGGAGAATGTCCGTGTCCGTCCCGGTATGTACATCGGCAGTACCGATTATCGTGGACTCCACCACCTCGTTTATGAGGTCATCGACAACTCTATTGACGAGGCAATGGCCGGCTTCTGCAACAAGATAGGTGTAACAATTCACGCTGATAATTCCATTACCGTTCGGGATAACGGCCGCGGTATTCCGGTCGATATGCACGAAAAAGGAAAGCCGACTGTAGAAATCGTCCTCACTGTTCTTCATGCCGGTGGTAAGTTTGGCAAGAAGGGCGGCTACAAGGTGTCCGGCGGTCTTCACGGCGTCGGCGTATCGGTAGTTAATGCGCTTTCCTCCAGCCTCACCGTCACCGTCCAGCGTGACAACAAGCTCTATGAGATTGGATTTACCAAGGGTATCACCAGCTCCAATTTGAAGGAGATAGGTGCGGCCCCTGACGACAGCACCGGTACTACTGTTCACTTCCTGCCGGATGCCGATATTTTCTCCGTCAGCATCTACCAGTATGATACTCTCCGGAAGCGTATCCGTGAGCTGGCTTTCCTGAATAAAGGCGTAAGCATCAGCCTTACCGATGAGCGTACTCTCGATGAGAACGGAGCCTTCAAGAGCGAGACCTTCTGCTACGAGGGCGGTATCATCAGCTATGTTGACTATCTGAATCAGAATAAGACTCTCATCCATCCGAACCCGATATACTTCAACGGCAAGAAGGATGACACTATCGTCGAGGTTGCTCTCCAGTACAATGATACTGACCGTGAGAACCTCCACAGCTTCGTAAACAATATCAATACCGAGGAAGGCGGCACCCATGCAGCCGGCTTCCGCGGCGCTATGACCAAGCTGGCCAATGACTATGCCCGCCGTCATAAGATACTGAAGGATAAAGACCCAAACTTCGAGTCAATCGATGTTCAGGCCGGTTTGGCGGCTATCGTCAGCATCAAGATTCCCAATCCTCAGTTCGAGGGACAGACCAAGACGAAGCTGGGCAACAGCGAAGTCCGCGGTATTGTAAGCAGTATAGTAGTAAAGGCATTGGGCGAATACTTCGAGGAAAATCCGCCTATCGTCAAGGGTATTCTGGAGCGCATGGCTCTGGCTCAGCGGGCAAGAATAGCCGCTAAAAAGGCTCGTGAGGCAGTAAAGAAGCAGAATGCGCTGGAAATCTCCGCTTTGCCGGGTAAGCTGGCTGACTGCTCTCTTCACGATCCGACCCAGAGCGAGATATATCTGGTCGAGGGTGACTCCGCAGGCGGCAGCGCCAAGAGCGGTCGTGACCGTCGTTTCCAGGCGATTCTTCCCCTCCGCGGCAAGATTCTCAATGTTGAGAAGGCAAGAGCCGATAAGATTTTTGCCAATAATGAAATCTGCACTATGATTACCGCTTTTGGCAGCGGAATCAACGATGATTTTGACCTCTCCAAGACCCGCTACAGCAAGATTATCATCATGACCGATGCTGATGTCGACGGCGCTCATATCCGTACTCTGCTGCTGACCTTCTTCTATCGTCACATGAAGCCGCTGATTGAGAACGGTCGCGTATATATTGCCCGTCCGCCTTTGTTCCAGATCCGCAAGGGCCGTAATCACTGGTATACTTACTCCGACGAGGAGCAGGAGGCAAAGCTGGATGAGATAGGCCGCGACGGTATTACCGTCCAGCGCTACAAGGGCCTCGGCGAGATGAATCCTGAGCAGCTCTGGGAGACTACTATGGATCCTGCTACCCGCACTATGATGAGGGTTGATATGGAGGATGCCGAGGAGGCTGACCGCCTCTTCACAGTTCTCATGGGTGACAGAGTCGAGCCGCGCCGCCAGTTCATTGAGGAAAATGCTAAGAACGCCAATGAGATTGATGCTTAAAAAACTAACGCACAAATATATCTGACGGAAACCCGCTTTCGCTCTTTTATTCACGTAACGGTGCTAAGTTCTGACTGCGCAAGTCTGCTTGTCAATCACTAAGCACCGGCGTTCATAAAGGTTTCCTTACAGATGTATTTGTGAGCGGATTTACATTAAGGAAGGCTCCCCTATAGGGGAGCTGTCAGCGAAGCTGACTGAGGGGTAAAGAGAGGGCTTTTAATAGGAGTCGTCTAAATGATAAGAGAAATAATAAAAGGTGAGCGGATATTCGTTAAGGCGAAGCAGGCTGCGAAGAAAGATATTCTCGCAGCCAATGATTTGGAGGAAACTCTCAACGCTCACCGGGATAAATGCGTAGGAATGGCGGCAAATATGATAGGGGAGAATCTCGCTATCATCGCTGTCCGTCAGATAGATGAGGACCAGTTGCCGGATGATGAGGGAAATGTTTCCGCCATCATTCCCCGGGGAGACGACATTATCGTCATGCTGAATCCTCAGATAGTAAAGCAGGGCAAGCCCTATCGGACAAATGAAGGCTGTCTCTCCCTTGAAGGAGAGCGGGAAACAGTCCGCTACGAGAATATCACCGTAACATATCAGGACAGACAGCTGAAGAAGCATACCGAGAGCTTCTCCGGCTTTACTGCCCAGATTATTCAGCACGAATGTGACCATATTAACGGTAAAGTAATTTGATAAGGAGTGATAGTATGGCTAAGAAAGCAATCGCAATCATGACCAGCGGCGGGGACAGCCCCGGCATGAACGCTGCAGCCCGTGCTGTAGTCCGCACTGCTCTTTATGCCGGTGTAGATGTCTACGGCATCAATAACGGCTACAAGGGTATGATTGAGGACGACATTATTCAGCTGAACGGCAAGAGCGTCAGCGATATTATCCAGCGAGGCGGCACCTTCCTCGGCACTGCCCGCAGCAAAGAGTTTATGACTCCCGAAGGCCGGGCAAAGGCCTATGCAAATCTGGAGAAGCGGGGCATTAACGGCCTCTGCGTCATCGGTGGTGACGGAAGCCTCCGCGGTGCTGCTTCTCTGGCCAAGGAGCATGGCATTTCTATCGTCGGTCTGCCTGGTACTATCGACAATGATGTCTGGGGCTCCGACTATACCATCGGCTGCGATACTGCGGCTAATACCATCATCGATGCCATCAACAAGCTGAGAGATACTGCCAGCGCTCATCGCCGCTGTGCCGTACTTGAGGTCATGGGCCGCCGCTGCGGCTGGCTGGCTATGGTTACCGGTATTGCCGGTGGTGCCGAGTATATCCTCGTGCCTGAGGTAAACTATGACCTTGAGGAAATAATCGCTGAGATTAAAGACCTCTATGAGAATAACAAGAAGCGCTACATCATGGTAGTTGTTGCTGAGGGTGCCGGCAAGGCTGTGGATATTGCCGAGAAGATTCAGCAGGAGACCGGTATTGAGACCCGTCCGACTGTCCTTGGTCATGTCCAGCGCGGCGGCTCGCCGACTATTCAGGACCGTATCAAGGCAAGCCAGCTCGGTGAGCAGGCTGCTCTCGCCCTTATCGGCGGTATTTCCAATGTGGTCTACGGTTTCAATGCCGGCCGGGTAGTGCAGATTGACCTCTTTGATGCGGTAAATAACAAGAAGACTCTCGACCCGGACTATGTACGCCTGGCAAGAGTACTTCAATAAAAAGGACTAACAATCAACTTAAATATGCCCTGAAAGCCTCCCCTGTAGGGGAGGTGGCCTGCGAAGCAGGTCGGAGGGGTTTTACCTTTTAATTAAACGACATATCGAATATAATCTGACGAAAACACGCTCTCGCTCGGTAATCAACACAATGGTACTAGGCTCTGACTGCGTATGCTTACTTGTCAATCACCAAGTACCAGTGTTGATTAACGGTTTTCTTACAGAATATATTCGTTATGGCATACATTAAGGAAAAGTAATTGTAAGTGGTGTCCGTTGTATTTGATTCCTGCTGTAGGGGGCGGCCGCAGCCGCCCCGCCGTCTGACAAAAAGAAATCTTTATTTCGGGTCGCCTGCAGGCGACCCCTACAGGACATCGGCTGAAAGAAGAATATTTCCCCTAAGTCTCCAATTAGTGAGTGGCTTAATGATTAAAAATAATTCCCCCATGTAATTTGTGTAGTTTTTATCGGAGGTTTTATCATGGAAAAAGCAAAGGTTTATTTTACCGACTTTGTTACCGGCTACGGCGGAACTCCGCTGCCCCTGAAGCTGAAAAAGCTGGCTGAGAAGTCCGGCATGGCTGATATTGATTTCAAGGGCAAATTCGTTGCCATCAAGATGCACTTCGGCGAGCGGGGTAATATTGCCTACCTCCGTCCAAACTATGTAAAGGCCATCGTTGACCTCATCAAAGAAAAAGGCGGCAAGCCCTTCGTCACCGACTGCAACACTCTCTATGTCGGCAGCCGCAAGGAAGCTCTGGAGCATCTGGACACCGCCTATGAGAACGGCTTCAACCCACTCTCTATCGGCTGTCACACCATTATCGCCGACGGTCTGAAGGGCACCGATGAGGCACTTCTCCCGGTACCGAACGGCGAGCTTGTAAAGGAAGCAAAGGTCGGCCGCGCACTGGCTGATGCCGATATTATCATCACCCTCACCCACTTCAAGGGTCACGAAATGGCCGGCTTCGGCGGCGCTATCAAGAACATCGGTATGGGCGGCGGCAGCCGCGCCGGCAAGATGGAGATGCACTGCAACGGCAAGATGGTCGTAAAGCAGGAAAAGTGCGTAGGCTGCGGCAAGTGCGTATCTATCTGCGCTCACGGCGCTCCGTCAATCACCGACCGCAAGAGTACCATTGATATCAACAAGTGCCTCGGCTGCGGCCGCTGCCTGGGCCTTTGCCCCACTGACGCTATCATCCCGCAGGAGTGGAGCAGCTGCGAGAAGATGAATATCCGTATGGCTGAGTACGCTGCCGCTCTCGTTGCCGGTCGTCCGCAGTTCCACCTGAGCCTCATCGTCGATGTATCGCCGAACTGCGACTGTCACGCTGAGAACGATGTCCCCATCCTGCCGGATATCGGTATGCTGGCTTCCGCAGATATGGTCGCCATCGACCAGGCCTGTGCTGACCTCTGCTGTGCTGCCGACCCGCTGCCGGGAAGCCAGCTGGCCAAGAATCTGGAGAAGGATCCCGAGGCCTGCAAGGGTCACGACCACTTCCACAACAGCACCCCGAACTCTGAGTGGAAGAGCTGCCTGGCTCACGCTGAGAAAATCGGTGCCGGTACCCGTGAATATGAGCTTATCAAGCTGAAGCTCTGATAAAATGATTTATTGCTGCCTGACGGTCGTCATTGATCGTCAGGCAGTTTTTTATACTTTGCTGCCGTGGGTACTATAAAATGGGTCGCCCGCGGGCGACCACTAAGGAAATAAATAATTTGTGGGGATTTCAATTTTAAGGGCGGCCGTAGCCACAAGATGCCGGAATAAATAATCTTCTTTTGGATTCTCTGTGTGTATATGACAATCTAAAATTCTAAGAATTGTGAATGTAATCATATAGGCACCTCTTAGTATACATAACCAAGAAATTTTATATAAATCAGCAAGGAAAAGAATAATCATAGTCCGGGATGATTTTCATTGATTGTTTCACATGAAACAAAATTGTGCAAATGGGGATAATTTCTGTGGAAAAGTCTTTCAAAATTATTCGCAAAGAAATTCACTCCCGTCAGAAAATAAACCGATAATCCAAAATTGCAATATTCACATTATTAAAGTTATTTGATACAATTAAGCTAAAATTTACTTGTAATTTACAGAGAGAAAGTTAGTTTAATAACTACGGAGAATAAATATGCGGCGCGTGCTAAAATATTGATGATGATATTTGCCGCAGTATCACTGTGCGTACCTGTATCGGCTGACCGACAGGATGAAATCCTGAAGGTAAAGGTAGGATTCCCTCAGCTAAAAGGCTTTTCCTACACAGATAAAAACGGTGAGCGCAGCGGCTACGGCTATGACCTTCTTCGGATGGTGGCTCCATACGCAAGTCTGGAGTATGAATATATTACCGACAGGTCCTACGATGAAATGTTGGAGATGCTATCCCGGGGAGAAATAGATGTTCTCGCCCCAGTCCACAAGACGCCGGAGCGAAATGATGAATATATTTTCAGCAATACCGGTATCGGTGACAGCTGTATCATCATCACCACCCGGGACAGCAATATCAGATATCATGCCGGCCGTCCCGGTACCTATAACGGTATTATCCTCGGCATGATGGATGGCAACAGTCTGGAGCCGGAGCTGGCAAAATTTGCCCAGCAGAACGGCTTCACTTATCAGATTAAAAGATATAAGGACGGAAACAGCCTTAACGATGCTCTGATTCACGGAGAGGTAGACGGTCTGGCTACCCGTGATTTCCGTCCCCTTGGTGTGGAAGAAATCATTCTTGAGCGGTTCAACGATGAGCCGGTATATGTAGCCGGCAGGAAAGACGGCATTGAGCTGATGGCGAGAATCAACGAAGCCGTCAGACACATGGATGTGGATAATCCCAGATGGAGGGAAAATCTTTACCATCGTTACTATGACATCGGTAATGGACGCACTGATCCAAGCCTTAGTCTTGACGAGCGGATTTTTCTGGTGAGAGCCGAAGAAAAGCCTCCTCTCAAAATTCTTCTGAATCCCGATACCAAGCCTTATTCATTTATTGAGGATGGTAAGAATAAGGGTATTTTCTTCGATGTTTTCGAGGAGGCTGCCAATAAATTTTCGCTGAAGTATGAGGTGCTGAAGGTAAAGGACACTCAGGAATTCTATGAGCTTTGTCGGCAGGGAGCAGCGGATATTATCGTAGACTACCCCGGTACCGTATACTCGGCCGAGCAGAGCGGCTACAATATGACAGAGGCCTACTTCGATGGGCTTATGGCTGTGCTGTACCGGGCAGACAAAAAGAATTTCGAGAAAATTGCCGTAAAAAAAGGCGCTATCGGCATGAAGGAAAACTATAAAAACCTCTATGAAGGAAAGGAGCTTGTGGAATACAGCAATATTAAGGAGTGTGTCGAGGCGGTAAAGTCCGGTGTTGTCGATGCTACATATATGTTTACCTACAGTGCCGCCTACCATGTAACCAATGACTACAGCAATGTCATAAGATACGAGCCTTTGAGAGGTACCGGTACCCAGTTCCGCATGGCGGTGAAGAAGGATGCCGACCTGTCCCTCTACACGCTGATGAATAAGTATACCCTCTCTGTGTCCGACAGGACTATAGTGGGTCTGGTCAATCGCTATCGTATCAGGGATGAGGAGTCGATACTGACTCACATCTATCGCAATCCTATAAAATTCAGCGTGGCTGTGCTGATAACCACCGTACTGCTGGCAGCGGCTGTCCTCGGCTATCTTACCCACAAGCGGGACAAGAAGCAGAAGGCAGAGCTGGAGGCAGCCTACAAGGAAGCCAGGGAAGCATCCATGGAGGCCATGCAGGCCAATAAGGCGAAGTCAGACTTCCTGGCCAATATGAGCCATGACATCCGTACCCCTATGAATGCCATCGTAGGCATGACGCACATCGCCAAGCGAAATCTTGATGACAAACAGAGGGTAGATGACTGCCTCACGAAGATTGACATTTCCTCCGGCCATCTGCTGGCCCTCATCAATGATGTGCTGGATATGAGCAAGCTGGAGGACGGCTCCATGTCCATACCCAGCGAGCAGGTAGATTTGTCGAAGGTACTGGACGACTGTGTGACAATGATTACCCCTCAGGCCAGAGAAATGAATGTGACCATCATCGGTCATCCGGAGGAGATGCCGAAGCACCGGTATGTATTCTCCAGCGACCTGCACCTGAGACAGCTGTTTATCAATCTAGCTTCCAACGGAGTGAAGTACAACCGGAACGGCGGCAGACTGGAATTTTTCTGTGACGAAAAGCTGCTGGACGATGAAACGGTGGAGTTTACCTTCCGGGTGAAGGACAACGGCATCGGAATGAGCGAGGAATTCCTGCAGAATATCTTCAAGCCATTCTCTCAGGAAAAGGCCGGAAGCCGCACCTACTACAAGGGAACGGGTCTCGGCTTGTCTATCGTCAAGATTATCGTGGACAATATGGGCGGTACTATCAGTGTGGAAAGTGCTAAGGATGTAGGCAGTACCTTCACTGTGAAGCTGCCGCTGAAAATCGATGTGGAAAGGGAGAAGGAAGCCGGCAGGGAGGCGAAGCCGTCCCGGGAAAAGGCCGATATATCCGGCAGCCGTATCCTGCTGGTAGAGGATAATGAGCTGAACAGGGAAATCACCCGATATATACTGGAGGAGGAAGGAGCCGTCGTTGATGAGGCCGAGGACGGCAGCATCGCGCTGAAGAAGCTGGCGGAGGGCGAAAGCTATGATGTGGTCATCATGGATATCATGATGCCGGTGATGGATGGCCTGCAGGCAACAAGAGAAATCCGTATGTCTGAGGGAGCCTCCTACCGGAATATTCCTATTATCGCTATGACTGCCAATGCCTTTGAAGAGGATGCCAGACGGTGTCTGGAGGCGGGGATGAATGCCCATATCCCCAAGCCGGTTGACCAGGAACGGGTGACTCAGACTATCCGCAGAGTGCTGGATGAGGCGGGGAAGAATTAATCAATCTAAAACCTTCCCCTCTGGGGAAGGGGGACCAGCGAAGCTGGTGGATGAGGTAACTAATAATCAGTCTAATGACCTTCCCCTCTGGGGAAGGGGGACCAGCGAAGCTGGTGGATGAGGTAGTATGCGCATTTATGAATCATATCTTAAGAAGTATTCAAGGAAACTGCGCAAGGAAATGACGGAAGAAGAGAAGAAGCTTTGGTATCAATACCTTCGCGGCTATCCAAAGCAATTCAGACGACAATTACCTATTCAGCAATTTATAGTTGATTTTTACTGTTCAGAAGCTAAGTTGGCTATCGAAATAGATGGCACTCAGCACTATGAAGAGGAAAAAGTAACGGCTGATATCGAAAGAGATGACATATTGGCTAAACTTGGAATAAAAGTAATCAGATACAACAATAGGCAGATAAATACAGAATTTAGAAGTGTCTGTGAGGATATAGACAGAATTGTAAAAAGCAGAATTATAGGTAAAGAAACCTCACCCACCGCCTACGGCGGTCCCCCCTCTCCAAAGGAGAGGGTTACGGCCTTCTATTCTGAATAAGGTGTCAGCCTAAAGCGACAAATGGGATACAATATAATCGGTCTAATGACCTTCTCCTATGGAGAAGGTGGCTCGCGAAGCGAGACGGATGAGGTAACATATAATCAATCTAAAACCTTCCCCTCTGGGGAAGGGGGACCAGCGAAGCTGGTGGATGAGGTCTGAACATCACCAATTATAATCATGGACGAAATAAAATACGAAGTAATAAAGAGCCGGCGGCGGACGGTGCGGATAGAGATAAACAACGAAGGTACCGTCATCCTCCGGGTGCCGATGCGTACCACCGTCAAGCAGACCAGGGAAATGATAGAGAAGAACCGGAGCTGGATAGAGAAGCACACCGCCATCGTGCAGGAGCGTCAGGCAAGAGCGAATAGTCTGCCGCCGCTGACAGTGGATGACATCAGCCGTTTGGCTGACAGAGCACTTGCCTATATACCCGGCAGAGTGCAGCACTACGCCGCCATACTGGGCGTCACCTACGGACGAATCACCATTCGCAATCAGAAGACCAAGTGGGGCAGCTGCTCCGTGAAGGGCAATCTGAATTTCAACTGCCTCCTGATGCTGACGCCGCCGGAGGTTATCGACGCCATTGTGGTACATGAGCTGTGTCATCGGCTGGAGATGAATCATTCCGAGAGATTCTATGCTCATGTCCTGCGGGTGTATCCGGAGTATCGCCGGTGGAATAAGTGGCTGAAGGAGCACGGCAGTGAGATAATGATGAGGTGCCATAAATAATTGAAACCTCATCCGACCTCGCTACGCTCGGCCACCTTCCCCAGAGGGGAAGGTTATTACCCTCCCCATTGGGGAGGGGGGACCGCCGTAGGCGGTGGGTGAGGTCAGAAAATACAGAGAGGGTCACGGGAATGAACAGAGCAAAAGAAGTTACCGAAAAGCTGATAGCCTCCAATTGGACAATAACCTTCATGGAAAGCTGTACCTCCGGCCTCCTTGCCTCCCTCCTGACGGACACCGAGGGCGCATCGGCCATCTTCAAGGGCAGTGTCGTCACCTACTCCAACGAAGCCAAGGAGGCGGCTGGCGTATCTCCCTATGTCATCGAGGAATACGGCGTCTACTCGCCGCAGTGCGCGCAGGAGATGGCGGCGGCGGTACAGGAAGCCTACTGCGCCGATATTGCCGTGGCCATCACCGGCACCACCGGCAATGTTGACCCCAGCAATGCGGACAGTGTGCAGGGAGAAGCCTACTACTGCATTATCATCGGCGGCGACATATACGAATACAGTATCAAGGCGGATGTGAGGGGCATGACCCGTCGGGAGATAAAGGAGTACTACGCCAAAGAGGTGTATGAGAAGCTGGCGGAGTTGCTGTCGGCAAAATAAGCAATATACAGCTTATTAGTAGTTGGACTTAGTTTGGAATATGATAATGTATAAATCGACAGGCAATACTGTATTGATTACGGTATCGCCTGTCGATTTTTATATACGGTAGTAGGTATGGGTTATAGTCTAAAAATTAGTGAGATGTGATGTATAGAAAACTAAATTAAGATGCAAATTAAATATAACATGTGTCTTTTCGGGGGGGGCAGATGTGATATAATTCCTCCTGTTGGAGGTGTTTGGTATGCGTTATGTTATTGGTTTTATAAAGATTTTTGTATTGATGTCTTTAGGAGGAGTATGGGGCTTAATTAAAGAAATGTTCTATCAGTTGCCAGGGGTTAGAGATTTTCGCCGTACTTCTAGGGAGATAGAGAGGAGGTGATAAAATGAATGACGGTGTAAAATGTCCAAACTGTGGTTCACATATGTGTGAATGGTTTGGTATAGCAAAAGATACATTCGGTAATACTATAGTACAGGATGATTTACAATTCATAAAAACTTACCAAAACAGACCAGATTTCAATCCACCTGCACCTAAAATGCCGATGAGTGTGTTTACATGGCTCTTAACCTGGTGCTCAATATTTAATTTCTGTGCGGCGTTTAACCGTTTTACCAGTGTACAGATAGACGAATGTCTGAGTTATATATTAAGTGCAATTTTACTGCTTTTGTGGCCTGCATATAAATTCTACAGAGATACGCGATACAACGAGACTACATATTTGGAATTGCTTGATATATACAGTAGGTCGTTTGTTTGCCGTACCTGTGGATATACCTTTGTTGTGGACAATGGTGAGCAGCAAGTAAATCAGGCTCCGCAGTATGGCGAGCAGCAGACTGATGTACCGCAGGAAAATGAAGGTGCATCTATTCCTGCTGAAGAAGCTGCGGCAAACAGTGCGAATAGCATTTCTGCGGAGCAGGAAGTCGCAAATCTCGTCAACCAGAGCAGCCAGGTTCAGCAACAAATAATAATGGAGCGAGCCAAGGAGCGGGATAAAGAAGAACTTGACCGGATGAAGAAAAATCTGGGAGTTTTAGTCGACAAGTCGAAATCAAAAATGCTGACCGGGGCCAATAATCTCTTGGAAAAGGCTCAGGAAGAAGACTTTGCAGAGAAGATTCCGGTCAAGAAAATCGCAATAGCCGCAGCTGTGGCTATTGTCTGCATTGGCGGATATTTCGTGTTCGGCAAGTTCGGTGTGTCAAGGTATGAGTCGAAAGTTAGCAGCTATGCAGAGGCAGCTTCTGTCATGCCGCCGATTATTGCGGAACTGGAACTTATGGATAAGAACTATGACCAGTCTGCGGTAGATGCGATGGCCGCTAAACTGGAATCTGCAGCGGCAAACCTTAAAAAGATTCACGAAGATTTGAAATCTACAACTCCGCCGGACAAATACAGTGTTGAACATATTCGCTTAGTCAAAAGTGTAGAGCTGGAAAGAGCTATATTACTAAAGACTGCTGAGGTGCTGGCTCCGGGGCGTGACATAGAAAAGGTAAGTGGAAATGTCCAAGAGCTGACAGCAAAGCAGAATGCAATCATTGACCAGATTAAATTTGAGGGAATAGACTTCTCTAAACTCAAGGAGCAGCCTAAGCTGGTAAATTTGCTGGCTAAGTATACTGTTGCCAGGAAGGAAAAAAGATCAAAGGAAGCAAAGGAGATAATAGCAAAGGGAAGAAAGGCACAGCATGAAAGAGTAAAGAATTTCAGGGAAAAAACCGAAGTTGTATATGTCATTACGCAGGTTACTCGCAAGGATGGAGAAATCGTGCTGGATGGACAGTTCTATAATGGCACTGATAAACCTGTTTCCAGAGTGACAAAGATGCAGATAGATGTGGAGGCTTTTGATGAAATAAATAACCCCGGAAAGGTAATGGCAGCTATAAAGGGCTACAATGTTCCCGAGGTAAAATTTTCTTCTATTCTGAAGCCTAAACAGAGTGCGGTCATTCCATTGACGATACCTATAGAGGGTGTTAAGGCTGGCTCAACGACACACTTTAGCGCAGAAGCGCACGATTTGACATGGATGAGTCTGAAGCCCAAGAAGCAGCCGTGATGAGGGGGAATTAGCTTGAAAAGATTTTTGCTGTTGATGCTCTTGATGTTCACGATACTGTTGAGCAGCAGTCCTGCAGAAGCGGGACAATTTATGGCAATAGCTCGTACAGGAATGCTTAAACTCGGACCGGATAAAGCATGGGAGCGAACATATCAGGCAGGTGAAAATACAATCAAGATTAGGTTTAGAAATCTTAGATTTGGAAAGTCCAAGGCAAAGTATCATCTGATTGTCTGGGTAAACGGAAAAAGAATATCTGAAGGTAATTGCCCTGAAGTTCCGGGCGGATATTCAATATCCGTATACAGGCATGTGGAGGATGACGGGATATTCCTTGGGTTAAATACCGCTCAGCGTGTAGTCCTTATGGGGTATGATGCAAAGGATAAAAAACTGCATAAATACATTGATAGCAAGGATTATAAATCGCCACATCCGGTGCCTCTAATGTTTGTAGGAAAAACTGGAGATTTGATTCTGGCATTTAGCGAAACCGGTAATAAGAATCCAACTGTCTACAGATTGTTTTGGGATCCGAAAGCAAGATGGTTTGGATATAATGATGAGTCAGAGTTATATGTCTCGGAGGACGAAGCGGAGGAAGATGAATATTATGAACCTGCTGTGAATAGCGGACAGGATTCATCTGAGGAAGAATATTCGGAAGAAGTTGTAAGTGGCTCAGCAAGTGTACCGAATACTTCAAGTACGAGTGCTGCCTCAAAACAGGACGAACTGTTTTATGAGGAAGAAGAGGTAAAGGGAACTTGAGGGAAAGCCTGATAAAAAATTTGTAAAGTAATAGCGAAGTCGATGCCATAATAATCTTGGCGTCGACTTCGCTATTTTTTCAAATATTGCCGCACAGCCATTCCAGTACATTCAGCTGCTGGATACCGTCATGCTGGACCGGCAATTCATCCATTGTAAGCAGATATTTTGGGAAGTTGTCCTTCAAGGTTTGCAATGGTGCCAGCTCTCTTGCCAGTACATCATCAGACAGCACAGATTCAGCCACCTGATAGTAGCTGAGGTGTCCCTGCTTTTCTGCCACAAAGTCAATTTCTCCGCCGGGGAGCTGTCCAACAGATACCCGATAGCCGCGCCGCAGCAATTCCAAATATACAACATTCTCCAGCATGTGACCGCTGTCTTTGCCAGCGCCGCCTGTCAGCAAATATCGCAGAGCAATATCTACCACATAATATTTGGCATTGATTTTCAGGACTTCTTTACCCTTCAGATCATAGCGGTCAGCTTGATAGAGGACGAGACTGTCCTGCAGACTCTGCAAATATCTTTCAATTGTCTTTGTATCAGTTTTCCTTCCGGCACTGGACAGGGAATTCGATATTTTGTGAGGCGTAATGAGGCTGCCTATGTTCTTGAGGGTATATCTGAGCATACTGTCCAGGATTTTTACATCTCGCACCTGAATTCTAGTCAGAATATCTTTAACGAGAATTGTATTATAAAGTGATTCCAGATATTGATTTATTTCTTCCGGTTTGCCGGACAGAGTTGTTGCGGCGTAGGGAAAGGAGCTTTCCCTTACATATTTGGCGTATTTTTCCCGCAAAGAAATGGTCGATTTTGCAACCGGGCCACTGCAGTATTCCTTGAAGGACAAAGGCAGCATCTTCAGCTCTACATATCGTCCGGTAAGCAGTGTGGCAAGCTCGCCGGAAAGAAAGTATCCGTTGGAGCCGGTGATGTATATATCTAGATTTTCTCTTAGGGCTAGGCTGTTAATGCACTTTTCAAATCCATCTACTCTTTGTATTTCATCTAAAAATACATAGGTAGTCTTTTGTGAATTATCCTTGGACTTAGTTAAAATATATTCATGCAGGGCTCTGTATTCAAGTAGATGTTCAAAGTCCATATCTTCAAAATTTATAGTAATCAGCTGGGATTCTGAGATTCCCTCTGACAGCAGCTTTTCTCTAAACAGCTTGAAAAGAGTGGATTTGCCGCAGCGTCTGACGCCGGAGACTACCTTTATAAGTTCCAAATCTCTATAGCGACAGAGGAAGTCAAGATATTCCTTCCGCTCTATGTATTGCATAGTACCACCTATCTTTCACAAAATATCACTTTAATTTGGATTATACTCCGAATTAAAGTGATATTCAATACAAGTTTGGAATATAATCCAAATTATAACGGAAAAAAAGAATGGCTGCGGGAAGATCTCTCATTCCCGCAGCCATTTACTATAGGCACTACTATATTTTACTTCTCCATCCCGCAGGGGTACAGATTGTCATTGGCCAGCTTCTCGTTGCAGACGCTTTCGTAGAAGCGGTAGCCCCCGGAGAAGTTGTAGCTGTCGTAGCCGTTCTCCGATAGTATCCGGCAGGCGATGTAGCTCCGGAGACCGCTGTGGCACATGACATAGACCGGCTTTGTCTTGTCCATCTCCGACAGCCGCTCCCGCAGCTCGTCCAGCGGTATATTGATGTATCCGTCCGCATGGCTCCGACCGTATTCTTCCACCGTCCTAGTGTCCAGCAGGGTAACGCTGCCGTCTCTGGGCAGGCTGTCCACATCCTCGGCGTGGTACTGCTTCATGAGTCCCTTGCTGATGTTCTCGATGATGAAGCCCGCCATATTCACCGGATCCTTGGCGGAAGAGTAGGGCGGAGCATAGGCGAGGTCGAGATTTTTCAGTCTGTCGGCCTTCATCTCTGCCTGAATGGCGGTGGCTATCACATCCAGCCGCTTGTCCGCTCCCTCGGCACCGATGATTTGGGCACCCAGTATGCGGAGCGTCCCCCGCTCAAAGACTACCTTCATGGTCAGAGCCTTGGCTCCGGGGTAGTAGACGGCGTGGGACATGGGGCCGAGGACAACGCTTTCGCAGTCGAGGCCGGCGGCCCTTGCCGCTCTCTCCGTCAGTCCCGTGGAGGCAGCCGTCATATCGAAAATCTTGATAACCGATGAGCCGAGACTTCCGCTGTAGGTGCTGTCAATGCCGCAGATATTGTCGGCGGCAATCCGCCCCTGCTTATTGGCAGGTCCGGCCAGAGAGATAAGGGCATCGGCCCCGGTGACGAAGTGCTTCACCTGCACCGCATCGCCTACGGCGTAAATATCCTCGTCGGAAGTCCTCATGTGGTCATCCACACAGATGCTGCCCCGGATACCGGTCTTCAGCCCTGCATTCACGGCAAGGGAGGAGTCGGGAGCCACACCTGCCGCCATTATCACCATGTCGGCGGCAATGCCGGTATTGTCCTTCAGCAGAGTGACGATTTTACCGTCCCTGTCCTCGAATCCGGCCGCCCCGGTATTCAGCCGGAGGGCGATGCCCGCCTGCCGCAGCCGGTTGTGGATGAAGGAAGCCATATCGGAGTCAAAGGTGGTCATAAGCTGGCTCTGCAGCTCCAGAATAGTGACGGCCAGCCCTTTATCGCTGAGATTTTCCGCCATCTCCAGACCGATGAAGCCGCCGCCGATGACCACGGCGCTCTTTGGCTGATTGGCGGCGATGAAGTCGTGAATCCTGAAGGTATCCTCCACGGTACGGAGGGTGAATATCCTGTCGCTGTCAATGCCGGGAAGGGGCGGCAGGACAGCCTTTGCTCCGGGTGAGAGTATCAGCTTGTCGTAGGGCTCGGCCCATTCCTCACCGGTGATGAGGTTTTTGACGGTGACAGTCTTGGCGGCCCGGTTCACGGACAGTACCTCGGTGCTGACCTTCACCGTGATGTGAAACCGGCTCCAGAAACTCTCCGGGGTCTTCAGCAGCAGCTCGCTCCTGTCCTGTATCACGCCGCCTATGAAGTAGGGGAGACCGCAGTTGGCATAGGAAACGAAGCCCGTCCGCTCAAAGATGACTATCTCCGCTCCCTCGTCCAGTCGTCTGAGTCGGGCAGCGGCGCTGGCTCCACCGGCCACACCGCCGACGATAACAACCTTCATGATATACACCTCCGTATCAACTGTATCTGAAAAGGTAAACTGTACTTACAATATATCATAATCGAAGAAAAAAGAAAAACCATGAAAGTCCGGGATATATAAAATAGAAAATATTTTCCCAAAATAGCTTTTCAAAGAGAAATTCCTGTGCTATAATACGAACAAATATTTTAATTCACCGCTATTTTACAGCTATAAGGAGAAATGCAATGGACAAAAATTACCTCAGCAACCTTTCCAAAGAGGAGGAAATGAGCCTCCTTGCCGCCGCCAAGAATGGTGACAACTCCGCAGCCACCGCGCTGCTGGCCCAGTATGAGCCACTGGCCAGAGCCGCAGCCGGCCGGGCCTATCGCACTGACAGCTACGAGGCGGCATTGACTGATGCCTTATTCGCTCTCTACAGCGCCATCATGGCCTATGATGAGAGAAGGGGTGTTCCCTTTGCCGCCTGGGCCAGAGCGAAGGTCTACGGAGACCTCCGGACTATCGCCAACCGGGTCAATCGGGAGATGCAGCGCCGGGAGGGGCCGCACCGCTCGCTTCACGGACGATGGAGCAGAAGACACCTCAGACGACTTTATCGAGCGTATACCGGACTCGCGGAACGCATACAAATCGCTTGAGGACAGGCAGCAGCTGGAGCAGGCCGCTGAGGTATTGAGCGAGCGGGAGAAGTTCGTCATCAATGCCATTTATTTCCGGGAGCTGTCCCAGAAGGAGCTGGCAGCTGAGATGAATATCACAGTACAGAGAGTGAGCCAGATACGGCTGAAGGCTCTGAAGAAGCTGAAGAAACGACTGGAAAGATAAAATCATTCACCCCTCCGGCCTGCTATGCAGGCCACCTCCCCTTGATGGGAGGCTTTGGATGCGGCAAAGTAAATGAAGGCCCCCATTCAGGGGGGGCTGTCGCTGAAAGCGACTGGGGGGGTAGAAGGTAAAACACAAACAAACGGCAGGCGTATCGCATAAGATTGCGGTACGGCCTGCCGTTTTTGATGCTTACAGATTATTGAGGAATATGACTATTCCCCCGGTAATAATGCTCACATCTTCATCTATCCAGCGCTGTCTTGAGGAAGCTATTCCTCTTAAATATTTTTTATTGCGAAAGGCACTTTCTACCCGATGGACGATATCTGCCATTGACTGCTCCCTCATCTTTTCATCATCGAAGATAAGAAGCCGTATGTACTCCCGCAGTCTGTTAATATCCACGAAATCCTTTAAGTAGTATATATCATAGATGTCCTTATATCGCCGGTTGTTTTGACCGAATATCAGAAGCGCCCGCAGCTTTTCCACCAGAGCCTGCTCCTTGGAATTCTTCAGCAGACTGGCACCGTTTTCATCCATGCACACATCAAAGCAGTATTCCTCTTGTGTCAGCTCCAGATGCTTATGGACACCGATATCTATCTTGCTTTCCACATGATACCCGGTTTCATCGGTTATTCTGACCTTTATAGACTTGCCGTGATAGTCCTGATGCTTCAGCTCCTCTATTGGCCCGGCAATCTCTATTGTAAGGCCGGGGATGGAGTTCATCTTACTGACGAACAATTCTATGGCAGCGTCTTCTATGGAGTAGTGGATAAGGTCAAGGTCTATGTCTCTGGTTGCTCGGCGAATATCATCGGTCATGCTTCGCATGACTACACCGCCCTTTATGGTGACATTCCGGCTCAGAGGGCCGTCGGCTATGGCCTTCAATACGACATCCTGACAAACCCTGGCAGCAGCCAGATTGGCAGAGAGACCGTCTTCAGCATATATACCCATCATTTCCCGGAGCTGCATATTCAGAATACCTCCTCGTCAAGTGCCTTGCTTATCATTTTGCTCTTGGGGAAAATGGCGGCGTATTCCTGAATTCGCCAGATTTCCAGCTCGTTGATTATTTTTCGGTAGCGGCCGATGATTTCCTTGTACAAATCGTAGGGCATTGTATTTTTGCTCCGCAGCAGCTCAATGAGCATTCGCTCTTTATCGTAAACCGGTATCGATACTCCGTCGACGGATTTCTCTGCTGCCCCAAGCGGCAGCAAATCCTCTCGTACAAAGACCTGATTAATCTTGTCGCTTTTTATGGGAGCAGCCTTTGACTTCGTTGCAAGCCAGTATTTTTCCGGTATAACATCAGTAAGGCCGTGGACATAGAAAGCACTTTCTCCGGTAAGAACGGCGTGGGGATATTTCTTGAATATGACTTCCAGATCCGAAGGGAACTTATCGGTAGAGTAAATACCAGCTTCCAGTTTGTAAATTTTTCCTTCGGCGACAAACATATCCAGCTTGTAATGGCTGCCAAACCGCTCAATACAGTCCTTATAAGATAAAATCATTTGAGTAAACCTCGGTAAAATTATAATTTTTTCCTACCAATACTGAATATAGCTTGTTTTTCCTTTTTTGTCAAAGCAATTATAGGTAAAATATTAATTATTACCTGGATTTACTTAGTGACTGGTGAGCCGGACAGATTATAGAGGTAGTGAAGTACCATAGGAGGTTGCAAACAAACGGCAGGCGTATCGCATAAGATTGCGGTACTGCCTGCCGTTTTTGCTGCAGATTTAGTTTCCGTTTGTGAGTTTGTCAGGCTGTCAGGGGCCACCGTCAGTATCCCAGCACGTCGTGGATAGTCTTGATGACTTCCTTGATGTTGAATGGTTTTGACAGATGGCCGTTCATGCCGGCTTCCTTCGCCAGCCACTTGTCCTCGTTGAAGGCGTTGGCGGTCATGGCGATGATGGGGATATTGGCGTTGGGGTTGTCCTTCAGGCCGCGGATGGCACCGGTGGCGGTGTAGCCGTCCATGATGGGCATCTGGACATCCATGAGGATGACATCGTATCTGCCCACCTGAGCGGTGCGTATCTTCTCCAATGCGATGGAGCCGTCCTCTACGGTGTCCACCTCTGCACCTGCCTCCGACAGCAGCTCGCTGGCTATCTCCATGTTCAGCTCGTTGTCCTCGGCCAGCAGGATGCGGATGCCCTTCAGATTGTCGAGGTTTTCATTGTGGCCGTAGTCATACTTGCGGCTGTCGATTTCGGCTCCGGAAGCCTTCAGGAAGGTCAGCTCGATGACGAATTCCGTTCCCACGCCTTTCTGGCTGGTGACGGTAATATCGCCGCCCATCATGGCCACCAGATTTTTCGTGATGGTCATGCCGAGGCCGGTACCCTGAATACCGCTGACGGTAGAGGATTTCTCCCGGGAGAAGGGGTCGAATATCTTGCTGAGGAATTCCCGGCTCATGCCGATGCCGCTGTCCTTGATGCGGAATTCGTAGGTAGCGTGCTCGTAGCTGGGGCATGGCACCTGTGTTACCGTGAGGCTCACCATGCCGTATTCCGGGGTGTATTTTATGGAGTTGGTGAGGCAGTTGAGAAGTATCTGATTGAGCCGCAGCCGGTCGCAGCAGACTAAATGGTCCTGCAGATTCTTTATCTCGTAGCTGAACCGCAGCCGCTTCTTCACGACCTCGGTCTGGAGCAGCGCCCGCAGGTCGTCCAGCAGCTCCGGCAGGGATTCATTTGCTTCCTGCAGGGTCACTCGTCCGGCTTCGATGCGGCTCATGTCCAGTACATCGTTGATGAGGTCCAGCAGGTGATTGGAGCTGGACTGTATCTTGCTCAGATAGTCGGCTACCTTCTCGTCGTCTCCCAGATGGGAGAGGGCCAGAGTAGTATAGCCGATAATGGCGTTCATAGGGGTGCGGATGTCGTGGCTCATGTTGTTGAGGAAGGTGGTCTTGGCCCGGTTGGCATGCTCCGCCCGGGTGAGGGCGTCCTGTATGAGCCGACGCTGGTTGGCCTCCTGCTCCGCCAGCTGGAGACGATGCTCGGTGATATCGTGATGGTAGCCGCGCATGAGCTTGCCGGGGCCGGGGTAGCTGGGGTCAAGGACGGCACCGGCGCGGAAGTACAGCGTTCCTTTGCTGGGATGCTCGTAGGCGTAGTAGATTTCCGTCTGGATGCCCCGCTCCACCTTGGCGGCGAATTCGTTGAGGGCAATGAGGTCTTCCTTGGAAATGTGGGAGAAGAGCTGTCTGGCGCTGTCCTCCGGAGAAACATCGGGAGAAAGGCCCAGCATTTTCACCATAGTCGTGTCGGCGTAGAGCCGGGGAGCGCCGTCTCCCCGGATGAAGTTCCAGAGGCCCATCTGGGTGCCGGCGAGGGTATCCAGCATCTGGCCGTAGAGCTGTGATATTTTGGTGCTGGCGGTAATGTCGATGATACTGCGCTGGATTACCGGCTCCTTCAGGGTGGGCAGATTTATCAGCAGAGCGGTGCCGTAGCAGACCAGTGTCTTGCCGTCCCGGTGGGTGACCCGGTACTCGTAGGAGACCTTGTCGCCTTCCTTTTCCAGACGGTTTATGAGCTGCTGCATGATTTGGGCATCGGCCTTGTTGACGGTTTTCGTTATGCCGGTAAATCTGGTGCTGAGTAACTCCTGCAGGGAGGAGTAGCCGAGGATTTCCAAAGCGAATTCGTTTATATAGATTATGCGCTTGGTGTCCCGTGTGTACTGGATGATACCGCAGGAGACCGCCGAGAGGAATCTGTCCATATCTTCCTTGTAGCGGTTCAGCTGCCTCAGAGTCCGCTTGTGGGCCATCTGATGCTCATAAAGCTCACGGATATTGCGGAAGGTGACATAGACTCTGATGGTATCGCCGTGCTCGTCGATTTCCGGGGTCATGATATACTGCATTACCCGGTATTCTCCGACCACCTCCCAGGGGCGGCAGGTGTAGACATGGGTAGTCTTCAGCTGCTGCAGTCCCTTCGGGCTGAAGTCCCGGAGGATGACGGAGGTATCGCCCAGATGGGTAAATTTCTCAACTAAGTTGTGAATATCCTCCTGATTGATGGTGGTGCCGGTCATTTCGGGCTGCAGCTTGTCCAGTATTATTTTGGCACAGCCGCTGAGAGTGTCGAACATCCAGACCACATCATCGTAGAAGGTGGTATTTTCCAGCAACGTCTGATTGTAGCTGGCCAGGCGTGCCGGGTGGTTTATCCTTTCATTGCTCATGTGGGATTCCCTTTTCTTCCGATAGATATGATAGAAATGAGGATAATACTCCATTTGTAATTGTAGTCCCTTAGAGGCTGTGAGTCAATTTATCTTTTATTTTATGGAGTTATTATTGAGCAGACGGCCGGAGGGCAGGAGGGACGGGGACTTTTTTCGCCCTGAGATTGCGGCAGGGGAATATTTTTGATAAACTATAATATTATGTCATTATGCGAATGACTATGCCTATGCGGTTTGCCCCTGCGGAGTGTGAGCTGTGCATAGGAATGTCTTTGGCTAAGGCGGTAGACTTTATATGAGTCCGCAGTTAATTGGATAAGGTCATCCTTACGGTTATAGACCCTCTCCTTTGGAGAGGGGGGACCGCCGCAGGCGGTGGTTTGACCTCATCCGTCAGCCTTCGGCTGCCACCTTCCCCAGAGGGGAAGGTCACTAGACCGATTATATGATAAGGAGAAATACAAATGAGCATACTGAATGTTGAGCATGTATCCCACGGCTTCGGCGCCCGGACTATCTTCGAGGACGCCACCTTCCGTCTAGTGAAGGGCGAGCATGTAGCGCTCGTCGGTGCCAACGGCGAGGGCAAGAGTACCTTCCTGTCCATTATCACCGGCCGCCTCCAGCCCGACGAGGGCAAGATTGAGTGGGCCCGCCGCATCAAGGTAGGCTATCTTGACCAGCACAGCGTTCTGAAGAAGGGCCAGACCATCCGTGAGGTACTTCGCACCGCCTTTGACGATATGTACAAGATGGAGCAGGAAATGATTGCCGCCTACGACAAGATGGCGGAGCTGGACGAGAACGACCCGGAGATGGCCAAGCTCCTTGAAGATGTAGGCGAGATACAGGACATTCTCGACGGCGCATCCTTCTACTCCCTTGATTCCCGCATTGAGGAGGTAGCCGGGGGACTCGGCCTCCGGGACATCGGCCTTGACCGCCCCGTAGACGAGCTTTCCGGCGGTCAGCGCACCAAGGTACTGCTGACGAAGCTCCTGCTGGAGACTCCCACCATCCTCATCCTCGACGAGCCCACCAACTATCTCGATGTGGAGCATATCAACTGGCTGAAGAACTATCTGAACAACTACGAGAATGCCTTCATCCTCGTCAGCCACGATGTACCCTTCCTGAAGGCCGTCACCAATGTCATCTATCATGTAGAGAATGCCAAGCTCACCCGCTACAGCGTAGGCTACGAGAAATTCCTTGAAATGGTAGAGATAAAGCGCCGTCAGGAGGACGCCGCCTACGAGCGTCAGCAGGCGGAGATAAAGAGAGCCGAGGACTTCATCGCCCGCAACAAGGCCCGCGTAGCTACCCGCGGTATGGCAAACTCCCGTCAGAAGATGCTTGACCGCATGGAGGTGCTGGAGAAGCGCACCGAGAAGCCGAAGCCCCACTTCAAATTCCACGAGGACCGCACTCCTTCCCGTGTCGTCATCGATGCCCGTGAGCTGGTCATCGGCTACGACGAGCCGCTGACCGCCCCGCTGAATCTCCAGCTGGAGCGTGGCAAGAAGGTAGCTGTCCGGGGTGTCAACGGCCTCGGCAAGACCACCATGCTCAAGACCTTCCTTGGCAAGATAAAGGCCGTCTCCGGCGAGGTAGAGCTGGGTGACTTCGTGTCCATCGGCTACTTCGAGCAGGAGACCAGCCGGGACAACAGCAACACCGCCCTTGATGAATTCTGGCACGCCTATCCGGGTATGACGAACTTCGAGGTCAGAGCAGCCCTTGCCGCCTGCGGTCTGACCACCGAGCATATCGAGAGCCACATGTCCGTCCTCTCCGGCGGCGAGGCAGCGAAGGTACGGCTGGCAATCGCCATGCAGGCCCCCTGCAATCTGCTGGTACTCGACGAGCCTACCAACCACCTTGATGTGGATGCCAAGGACGAGCTGCGCCGAGCCCTCATGGAGTACAAGGGAGCAGTGCTGCTGGTATCCCATGAGCCGGAGTTCTACGAGGACTGGGTGGACGATGTGTGGAACATTGAGAAGTGGACGACTAAGGTTATCTGATGGAACTCACAATAAAACCTATCGCCCGCATCCGCACCGACTTCCCCACGAAGTTCGGCATACCCCGCCAGAGCGGCGTAGTGAAGGAGCTGAAAGGGCGTATCGTCTTCGAGCCGGAGTTTCGCAACGAGGATATGCTCCGGGGAATTGAAGGCTTCACCCACCTGTGGCTCATCTGGATGTTCTCGGAGAATGTCCGGGCGAAGTGGACGCCTACAGTGCGGCCGCCAATCCTCGGCGGCAACACCCGCATCGGCGTGCTGGCCACCCGCTCACCCTTCCGGCCCAATCCCCTCGGCCTCTCCTGCGTAGAGTTCGCCGGTATCGAGCGGAGGGCGGACGAGGGGACCGTCCTCATGGTGAAGGGCGCCGACCTGATGGACGGCACCCCCATCTTCGACATCAAGCCCTACCTTGCCTATGTGGACAGCCACCCGGAGGCCGCCGAAGGCTTCCGCACCGTGGGCTGGTCCCTGCTGTCGGTGGACTTCCCGGCGGAGCTGCTGGAGCAGATACCGGCGGCAGACAGGGAAGCGCTGATGAGCGTACTGGCCAACGACCCCCGGCCATCCTATCACAGCGACCCGGAGCGGATATACGGCATGAGCTTCGGCGGGCGGGAGATAAAATTCCGGGTTAGCGAGGACATACTAACTGTTACAGCGGTGGAAAACCCCGAAAAATAAGGGGCTAACAATATAAGATTTTCCACTTTTTTGTGGAAAAGTGTATAACTATTGTGGAAAAACAGTGGACAAACGGGGAATTTGTCCATTTATCGGTGAATAAACCGGGGAAAACAGGAGGTGACACAGACGGAGCAGACATTTTCCTTTCGCCAGCGGCTGAAGACCTTCATCGTGGTCATGCTGCCGGTGCTGATTACAAATATCGCCATTATGAGCGTTCACATGTCGGATACCATGATGACAGGCCATGTGAACAGCGTGGAGCTGGCCGGCGTATCGGTAGCGGGCAATATCTATATGCCCCTATTCGTCACCTGTCTGGGTATCGTCTCCGGTCTGTCGCCGGTCATCGCTCACCTCTACGGCAACGGAAACAGTGCCGAGATACGCCGGGTCGTGCGGCAGAGCGTCTACTGGGCGCTGCTGCTGGGACTTACCGGCAGCCTCATCATCTACTTCGGCGTGCCGCCTCTGCTGGACAGGCTGGACCTGGAGCCGCGGGTCTGGGCGGTGGCGCTCGCCTACAGCCGGGTCATGATGCTCTGCCTGCCGGTGTCCATGCTCATGGTGTCCATGCGGGAGTTTATGAACGCTCTCGGCTGCACCCGGATAACAATGCTGATTACCAGCCTTACCGCTCCGCTGAACATTCTCTTCAACTACATTTTCATTTTCGGCTGGGGCCCGGTGGAGGCTATGGGAGGCGTGGGTGCTGCCTACGGAACTCTGGCGGCCTTCTGTACCGGCTTCGTCATCCATGCCCTTACGGTGCGGTGGATGACGCCCTTTGCCGACTATCGGATATTTGACAGCGTGCCGAGACCCCAGCCCGGTGAGTGGCCGAAGGCTCTGAAAATCGGCCTCCCTATCGGTCTGGCCATGCTGTCGGAGACGAGTATCTTCGGAGCAATGGGACTATTTATCGCCACCTACGGCACCCTCATCGTGGGAGCCAGTCAGGCGGCCTTCAGCGTCACTTCCATGCTCTACGCCATCCCCATGGCCTGCAGTATCGCCCTCACCATACTGGTAGGCTTCGAGCTGGGAGCAGGCAGGCCGGACGATGCGGTGTCCTATACCCGCATCGGTCAGCGGGTGAGCCTGCTGGCGGCGGTGCTGCTCATCGGGTCGGTCATGCCCCTGCGCCATGAGGTAGCCACCCTCTTTACTACGGAGCCGGAGCTGTTGGAGCTTATTGCCGGCTTCGTTACCTACGCCGCATTGATGAATGCCGCCGATGCCCTCAACGCCCCCCTGCAGGGAGCGCTCCGGGGCTATAAGGATGTGAAGCCCGTACTGGTGCTGTCCATCATCAGCTTCTGGGTGGTGGGACTGCCATTGGGCTGGATACTGGCCGAGATAGCCGGACAGGGCGCCTACGGCTACTGGCAGGGAGTCATCACCGGTCTCTTCGTGGGCTTCGCCCTGCTGGCCGTCAGGATTAAAAAGGTGAGAGCTAAGTACGGAGAGTAAAATATGTCATCAGTTAGGATGACGCAAAAAAGGAGCTGCGTGAGCAGCTCCTTTTTTGATGATATTTTGTGTCAGGGAAAATCGTTTCAGCCGAAGAAGCCCTTTACTTCAATCATGCCATTGGCATCGGTATTCTTCATAGCGCCGATGACGAACTCCACTATGGCCAGTAGCGCCGGAATACCGGTCCAGCAGAGAACCAGGTACAGGATGCCCTGAAGCATTCTGCCGGTTATGAATTTGTGTACGCCGATACCACCGAGGAAGAAAGTAACCAGCAGGAAAGTGACCTTGCTGATCTTATAGCCACCATTAGGGTTCAGTGCGTCAAAGCCGCTGGAGGAGCCAGCTTCCTCTACGATGTAGCTGCCGTCGCTCTTTTGATAGACATTTATCATTTTGCCGTTTTCGGGCTTAAACTTAAAGATTTCAAAAGGAAGCTCCTTTACGGAATTATCTTCCATTGCAACACAAACTATGTTTTTACCAAAATCTACTTCGATAATTTTTGCCATAGCAATTACACTCCCAACATAATAATAGATGGTTATACTAAAGTTATTATACCAAAAATATCAAGGATGTAAAGTGCGGTCAAATAGAAGCGACCAATGTGATACAAACCTCACCCACCGGCTTCGCCGGTCCCCCCTCTCCAAAGGAGAGGGTCAGACCTTCCCCTCTGAGTGTGCATGAGCACTTAATGAGCTTGCGAATTTAGTGCGAGCCATACAAATTGCTTAGTGATATCCGAGCGTAGCGATGGATGAACTTAGCATATTTGTAGAAGGTGGCAGCCGAAGGCTGACGGATGAGGTAAAAAACGGCAGAGGATTAGCATTATCCTCTGCCGTTCTATTATTTATCCAATAACTGTAAAGACTGTCGTGTGTTCGACCGCCTTAGTTGGTACCCTTCTTGAAGGCCTCTACCTGTGCGAGAGCCTTGCCGCTCTTAATCATTTCCTTAGCAATCTCGATACCCTGAGCGATGCTCTCAGCCTTGCCGCCTACATAGAGGGCAGCGGCTGCGTTGAGCAGTACGATGTCGGTCTTGGGGCCGGTGGCGCCGTTGAGGATGTCGAGAGTTACCTGAGCGTTCTCCTGAGGAGTGCCGCCTACGATGTCGTCCTTGGTGCAGCGGGTGAAGCCGAACTCCTCCGGAGTGATGGTGTAGTTCTTTATCCAGCCGTCCTTGAACTCGCAGATGCTGGTAGGTGCGCTCATGGAGATTTCATCCAGGCAGTCCTGACCGTATACGACCATGCCGCGATTGATGCCCAGATCCATCATTACCTGAGCCAGCGGCTGCAGGAGATACTCGTCATAGACACCCAGCAGCATATAGTCCGGGTGGGAGGGATTGGTGAGAGGTCCGAGGATGTTGAATACGGTGCGGATACCCAGCTCCTTGCGGATGGGGCCGACATACTTCATGGAGCCGTGATACTTCTGAGCGAACATGAAGCAGAGGCCGATGTCCTTCAGGAGCTGAGTGCATTTCTCCGGAGCAATGTCGATATTTACGCCGAGAGCTTCGAGGCAGTCGGCAGCGCCGGACTTGGAGGAAGCGGCGCGGTTGCCGTGCTTGGCTACCTTCACGCCGGCGGCGGAGATGATGAATGCCGCGGTGGTGGAGATATTGATGCTGCCGGCATGGTCGCCGCCGGTGCCGACTATCTCCAGTACCTCCATGCCCTCGTGGTCTACCTTCAGCGCATGGTCACGCATAGCGGCAGCGGAGCCGGAGATTTCCTCGATGGTCTCAGCCTTGGTGCTTTTGGCGGAGAGGGCGGCGAGATAGGCCGCATTCTGTACGGCGGTAGTCTCACCGTTCATGATTTCGTTCATGACGGTGTAGGCTTCGTTATAGGACAAGTCACCCTTGCTGACGATTTTCTTGATTGCTTCTGCTATCATGGAAAAACACTTCCTTCATAAAAATCATGGTACCAATATATTTTAGCGTGGTAAACCGGAAAATGGTTTCACAATATTATAGTATATGAAAAATGAAAAATCAAATTGTATACTTTATGCTATTCGTTACCAATCCTCTCTGAGAAGGAAGTGACGAATATTTTCATGGCGGATTCCTTCCCGACTGAAGTCAAGTTCATCCATAGACAGGACATACTTCGGATGATTGTCCCGGACATGATTGTATACGCCGAACTCCCGTCGTATGGTTTCTTCACCGGCCAGGAGATAGGTCACCTGGATATATATCCGTTTCCCATCCTTTTCAGCCACGAAGTCTACTTCATATTCTCCGGCTTTTCCAATCATCACTTTATAATTCCGCGACAGAAGCTCAAGGCAAACGATGTTTTCCAATACCTGATTGATGTCGCGCATATTGTTGCCGTATACGGCCTCACGGATGCCCACATCCGCTGCGTAGTACTTCTCATTCACGGACAGCAGGCGCTTGCCTTGCAAATCCCAGCGGGGGATTTTGCAGAAAAGATATGCCGATGTGCAGGCGTTCAGATACGACAGTACCGTATCGTTTGAGGCTTTGCGGTTTTCACTTTTCAGATATTTGGTGATGCTTGAGGCGCTGACGATATTGCCTATGCCGCCGAGGATATACAGCAGGATACGCTCCAGCAAATCGGCATCCCGCAGCCTGTTTCGCTGGATGATGTCCTTCAGCATGACAGAGCTGTAAATATCCTTCAGGTACTGCTTGGATACATCCGGCTGATAGGCCAGATTCAGGAGGAAGGGCATACCGCCCCGCAGAATATATCGCTGAAACATTTGGGGACTGTCGCCTGTATTCTGAGACAGAAGAAATTCCCTGTAGGAAAAGGGATATATTGTGAACTGAACATAGCGGCCGGCCAGATAGGTGGCCAGCTCACCGGACAGGAGCTTTGCATTGGAGCCGGTAACATAAATGTCTGCATCCAGAGCGACGCGGAGCGAATTAACAGCCCGCTCCCACTCCTTGACCTCCTGCACCTCGTCAAGAAAAAGGTAAACTCTGCCGGAGATGTCCTTTGCCTTTTCCATTACCCATCGGTTCAGCTTCATGGCATCACATAGGTCGACATTTGCCAAATCTTCAAAATTGAGGCAAAGAATCTGACTCTCGGAGACACCCTGCTCCAGCAATTCCCGCTGTATCAGCTCCAGCATGACGGATTTGCCGCAGCGGCGAATACCGGTCAGCACCTTCACAACATCGGTGTTTATGAACGGTCTGATTTTTTTTATGTATTGTTCTCTTTTAATCATATCGCACCGCCTTTGGAAGATTTTGTACTATTATAATCGATGAAAAATGAAAAATCAAATTTTATACGATTGTAATCGAATAAAAAGAAAGGGACTGTGAAAAATGATTGCTCATTTTTCACAGTCCCTTTTAATAACCCTGTAATCTCAGAAGCCGAACTTCTCCGATGACCGCTCAATCTTGATTACATCATCAAGGACATAATTGAAGGAAGGAGCGGAGCTGTTCTTGCACTCCTGATAGCCGTGGCGGAGGTCGATGACATCGGAGGGATCCTCAGGATTGACACCCCGGTAGTTGCCCCGGAATACCTCCTGATTTCCCTTCTTGAAGGCCTCGGTGTACTTCCGGATGATATTCCGGGAATTTTTGTTGGTGATTACATCATTGAGACCGATGATTTCCACCCAGTTCTCCGCGAAGCTGCCGCAGGCATCGTTGCCGATGATGCGGGCCTTCACATTGTCCTCGATATTCTTCCCCTTGATGACCGCCTCTACAGCGGCGACCATGTACGGCTCCCAGTTGATGCGGCTGCTGACCAGAGAAGTGGTGGGAGCGATATCCAGCATACTGTTGTTGTAGCCTACATGGTATACGGTCTTGCGGTTGGACACCGTCTCGCAGGCCACAGCCGGCCCCTCCGTATCGGAGTGCTGGGAGATGATGATGCAGCCCTCATCGATAAGCTCCTTGGCGATACGCTTCTCGATGACATAGCTGCTCCAGGTATTAGCATACTTTACCACCATGGTCGCCTGCGGGACTATCTCTCTGACCCCCAGGAAGAAAGCGGTATATCCGGAGATAACCTCGGCGTAGGGATAGGCCGCTACATAGCCGATTTTCACCATCTCCGGCGTCAGCTTGCCATTGTCGATGAACTCCTTCAGCTTCATGCCCGCCAGCACGCCGGTGATATAGCGGCCCTCGTGGATAGCCCCCATGAAGGTGTGGTAGTTCTTCACCACGCCGCCCTCATTGGCATTGCCGCAGGTAGCCTGACAGAACTGGATATTGGGATACTGCCTGGCGAATTCCTTCGTAGTCTCACCGTAGCCGTAGCTGGTGGTGAAGATAATATCGCAGCCGTAGTTTACCAGCTCATTGAGAGCTGCATCGTGACGGCCCTCGGCAATATTGCTCAGGGGTATGAGTCTTACCTTATCACCGAACTTCTTGCGGATGGACTCCTGTGCCTTCAGGAAATTGGCGGTGTAGGGAGTGCTTTCATCGCTGATATAGATGAAGCCTACCTTCACCGTCCTGTCAGCATTGTACCGCTGGTAGAGAAGATGGAGGCTGACGGCCAGTATTATCATTACGGCGGTGGTTATCCCGGTGAGAATATGCTTTCTCTGCATTACTCCGTCGCCTCCCCGTAAATGCTCTGAATATCTATATGACCGCTCTCAATCAGCTCCAGCATGATGTCTACCATCTGCGGGTCAAACTGAGTACCCCGGCCCTTCTTTATCTCCTCGATTACGAAAGCGAAATCCACCTGCTTGCGGTAGACGCGATTGGCAGTCATGGCATCGAAGGCATCGGCGATGCCGATTATCCGGGCATTCAGCGGTATCTCCTCACCCTTCAGACCGTGGACATAGCCCCGGCCGTCGTAGCGCTCATGGTGATAGAGCGCACCCTCGCTTACGCCGTCGATGAGGGAGAAATCCTTCAGTATATCGCCGCCCAGTACGACATGAGATTTCATGACCTCATACTCCTCATCGGTGAGCTTGCCGGGCTTGTTCAGTACACTGTCGGGAATACCTATCTTGCCGATATCATGGAGGAGCGCGGTCTTCCGGAGATTCTCGCACTGCTCATCGGTGAAGCCAAGCTTCCGGGCGATAAGCACCGAGTAGTCAGCCACTCGGGAAGCGTGCTGACTGGTATTGCCGTCCTTGGCATCCAGCGTCCGGGCGATAGCCATGACCGTCTCATTGCCCATCTCCAGCTGCCGCTTCACCAGTGCCAGCTCTCGGCGCTGCATATTGAGAGTCTTCTGTACCTGCGTCCGCATGATGAACCAGGTGACCCAGACTACCGCCAGGACGAAGACCAGAGCAGCATACATGAGGAACCAGTAGTGATCCTGTATATCCATCTCCTTGTTGATGACATAGGACAGGCGGCCGATTACCTTGCCGTTCTTCTCCTCGGCGATAGCCAGATGGAAGGTATAGGTCTTGCTGGGAAGATTGGTATAGGTTACGGAAGTCAGCTCATTCTGCGGCACTACATGATACTCCGTATCATAGCCGTCCAGATAGTACATGAAATAGGGATTGTTGATGGAGTAGTTGATGATTTCCGGGTAGATCTCCAGCCTGCTGGCTCCGCGGGGGATATTGGCCACATCGCCGATGGTGAGCTTCTGCGGCACACCGTCTACGCTGATGCTCTTGACCGACATGCGGTACGACCGGCGACCGGCGGTGTAGTGATTCATATCTATGACATTTACACCGGAGTCGCAGGACACATAGAGATTGCCGTCCGCATCCACATAGTTCCACGCATTTGCCGTGATGGCTCCCCGGAGACCCTTCCGGGAATCGAGGAAATCATAGTTCCGGAGATCGTTGCTCAGCAGACTTGCCTTATCCACGATGTAGATACCGGCACCGCCCAGCACCCAGACCTTGTCATTCCGCTCGATGATATCGAAGTTGTTATTGTAGGGGAAATTGCGTATCTTCGTGACACCCACATAGCTGTCGATATGGCAGAGACTGCTGGTGGTAGCTACCACCAGACCGTCATCCATCTTCACTATGCGGAGGATGATATTGGAGCTGAGACCGTTCTCGCGCTTGATATTGCTGACTACCTGATAATTCTCGATGATGAAGATACCGGCACCGTCACTGCCGGCGGCCAGCTTGCCGGACTCCATCTCCGCCATGGTGAGAATCTTCGTATTGGTGAGACCCTGCTTCTTGCCTACTGTCTTGATTACCTGACCGTCCCGGATGAAGCTGATACCCGCATCACCGGCTACCGCCATACTGCCGTCGGAGAGCTGCAGACAGCTGCGCTGCTTATTCCCCAGCATACCGTCATCGGCGGTGTAGACCCTATAGCTGCCATCGGACCTCACCTCATAGACACCGTTGCCGGAGGTGCATATCCACAGACGATTCTTGGTATCTACCAGCAGACAGCGGATGCGTACCTTGTCCAGCAGACTGCACAGGGACTCGGACAGCTTCGCCCGCGTGACGGCATCTATGACATCCAGACCGCTGTCGGTACCGAAGTAAATCTTGTTGTTCCACTTCGCTACGGAGTTGACGACCTTCGGCTCCAGACCTGCCTCATTGTACAGCTCCAGGAAGGGAGTCTGGCACATCCGCAGCAGACCCTGCCGGGAGGAGGTGAACCAGAGATTGCCCTGATAGTCCACGGTCATATTGTCAATCTGACTGTTGAAGCTGTTGGTATTAATATGATGGAACTGATTCTTGCGGATATACCCTACGCCGAAATCCGAGCAGACGAAAATCCTGCCGCTGTCATCATACCGCAGCGTATTTATCTGCTTGATACCGTCGCAGGTCAGACTGCCCTCACGCACCAGCTTGTTGTCCCGTATGCTCAGATACTCTACCACATTGGAGGAAGTACCCACATAGAGACGGCCGCTCTCATCGAAGGCACAGGCCGTATAGACATAGCCGCCGGAGTGAGACAGCCTGTCCACTATCTCGCCGTTGCGAAGCAGGAAAATATCACCCGCATCCGTCACCGCCACCGCATTCTTGTTGCTGTCGGTAGCGATGCGCTTCGCATACTTGATATCCGAGATAATCCGGTGAATCTTGATACCCGAAGACAGAGTGATAACGCACAGGGAATCGGAGGTACCCACATAGTAGAAGCCGTCCGAGCTGAAAGCAATGGAGCGGACGGAATTGGAAGGCAGACCCACACCCTCATCAATGACATTGGCAACCTGCTGATTGATGCAGATGGACAGACCGTCATCATTGGTACCTACCCACATACGGCCCTCATCATCCACGAAGAGACAGTTGACATTCTTGATGGAATCGAGATTGTTCATCCGCTTGAACTCTGTACCGTTGTACCGGTACAGACCGCCGTAGGTACCTATCCACAGCAGACCGTCCTTGGTGGAGGTGATATCATTGGCGGCACCGCCCAGGAGACCGCTCATACCGCCGTAGACATTCTGCACATAGGAATTGTAGCTGATATTGTCATCATCATCGGGGATAGCGGCGGACACAGCGGTACTGCCGACACAGTTCACCAGCATACAGGCCAGCAGCAGCGAGGATACGGACTCCTTCAGCTTCAGCTTCCGCTTCAGACCATGCGGCAGCCTCCGGCGGATATAGGTGACAGCCGCGAATACCAGCAGAGTCGAGAGAATCTTGTCGAGGAAATCAAGGTAGAACTCACCCACCAGATAGCAGATACCCGGAGGGAAATTCCACCCTTCCAGCAGCTTTATGATACCGTCGCCCCAGTCATTGCCGGTACTGCCGTTGTTGAAGAAATAATTCAGCGGCGTGGAAATGACCGTGGAGATGATAGCAATCATGGAGGCAACCGTACTGACCTCGAAATAATTGCTGAACCGCCCTCTCTCAGACGCCAGACCGGCGACCACACCGGTGACAATGCTCACCGGAATATAGGCGAAGTGGACGGACGACTGGAAACCGTAGACTATATTCACCGCAGCACCGGCCACGGCACCGCACACCGGCCCCAGATAATAAGCTACCAGTATGGTCCCCACCGAGTCCAGCCACAGGGGCAGATTCAGCGCACCGGCAGTATACCTTCCCAGATAGTTCAGCAGGATACTGAACACTACCAGAGAAACAATCTGATAATCTTTCAGCTTCTTCATATATATATCACCAGGCAGACAGTAAAAATCATTAGAAAACTATAAACCAATCCAATTCTAATGATAGCATAAAGAAAGAAAAATACAATATCTTGTTTGCGAAAAGAAAAGACGTGGAGTAAAAAGAATGTAAAGAAAAAGTGCCACCGGAAATGTCGCCGGTGACACTGGAAATTAGTAATATTAAAGCCTCCCCTCTAGGGGAGCCAATTTCGGGTCGCCTGCGGGCGACCCCTACAGGTGCCGGTGAAGCAAACATCCTGTAGGGGCTTGCCGCAGCAAGCCCGCTGTCGGACAAATGGTAGCGATTAAAGCCTCCCCTCTAGGGGAGGTGGCCTGCGAAGCAGGTCGGAGGGGTGAAGATAAGGCTGTGAGTTC
>JAUNIB010000015.1 GCA_030523645.1 Selenomonadaceae bacterium | reverse complement strand
GTTAAGCGCGCCGCCAGCGTTCGTCCTGAGCCAGGATCAAACTCTCCATTGTATGTTCAGTCTGCTTGTCGGGTCTTTTTGTCCATTCCGGCGTTCGGCTTCGTCGATGTACATCAGTACATCTTCCTCAGCCTGCCTTGGTCTGAACAAAAATACCTCTCCAATCAGGCTGACATATCATCCTGACTGGCAGACTTTTTAACTATTCGGAGAGCCATTTGGCTCATTTAATCGAATTAATTTGTTTTGTCTTGACCGGCTTCTTTCGAAGCCTTCTCGACTCGCACATCTGGCTTGAATCATCTTTCGTGTGAAAAAGTGATTCATGTTTGCTGCATTGTTCAGTTTTCAGAGAACACCCCGACTCTTTTTCGAGTCGTTTCGCTTGACTCTTTCGTGTGAGTCAGCTTGCTTATAATAACTCAGGCTTTTGATTTTGTCAAGCACTTTTTTCAAGTTTTTTGAAAATCATTTTTGAGTTATCATTCGCTGTTTCCGATGTTTGCTTGTTGCGTTCATCGGCAACGGTGCATATAATATACTTAATTTTGATTTTCGTCAAGAGGTTTTTTGAAAATATTTTAAAATTCTTTCGGAGGACTATAATGAAAAAGGTTCTGACCATTGCCGGCTCTGATTCTTCGGGCGGTGCCGGTATCCAGGCAGACATCAAGACGATTACTTCTCACCGGATGTTTGCCCTCTGTGCCATCACTGCCCTGACTGCCCAAAATACCACCGGAGTCTTCGGCGTACTGAATGCAGATGCCGACTTCGTAGCCGCCCAGATTGATGCGGTGTTCGATGATATCCCGCCGGATGCAGTAAAGGTAGGTATGGTTTCCACCGCTCCTATTATAGAAACAATCGCTGAAAAGCTCATTTTCTATAAGGTAAAGCACGCAGTAGTCGATCCGGTAATGGTTGCTACCAGCGGCGCCAGGCTGCTGGAGGAGTCGGCTGTTGTTTCCCTTCAGGAAAAGCTCATTCCCGCTGCGTCCCTTATCACTCCCAATATACCGGAAGCCGAAATCCTTGCCGATATGTCAATCTGCTCCAAGTCAGATATGACTGCTGCGGCGAAGAAGATTGCCGCCTTCTATAACGGTGCCATTCTCATAAAAGGCGGTCATCTCACCGATGATGCCAGCGATCTTCTCTATGACAGCACCTGCGACGAAGAAACCTGGTTCCCCGGCGTGAAGCTGGATTCCACCTCTACGCATGGTACCGGCTGCACCCTATCCTCAGCTATTGCCTGCAATCTGGCCGCCGGCATGTCGGCAAAGGTCGCTGTGGCCATGGCGAAGCAGTACATCACCGAGGCAATCCGTCAGGCTCCCGGCTTCGGAAAGGGAAACGGCCCGCTGAATCACATGGTGAATATCGGATAATGTAAATCCGTTAAACTCCTCCGTGAATAAGGTCTGACGAAAACGCGCTCTCGCTCGGTAATCAACACAACGGTACTAGGCTCTGACGGCGAATGCTTTGCTTGTCAATCGCCAAGTACCGGTGTTGATTAACGGTTTTCTTACAGACCTTATTCACTAAGTTTTACATAAAGGTAGCGGCAGGGAAAATGATTGCTCATTTTCTCTGCCGCTTTTTTCACTCATATATTTTCAGCACATAAAATGTCGCCGTGCCCTTCATGTAGAGCTTTCCTGTCTCACTGTCGGTGACTTCGCCCTCTGTCACCATCGTATGCTTTCCGTCATGAATGACCCGGCCGGTGGCTATTATCTTACTGCCAAGCGGCACCGCCCCCAGAAAATTCAGACTGCAGTCAAGGCTCACCACGCTCTTGCCAAGGCTGAAGCAGGAGCCGCCCATTGCGGTGTCCAGCAGCGTAGTCGCCACTCCGCCGTGAGCAATACCGTGAACATTCGACTGACGGGGCGTTACCTTCAGTCCCAGCTTCACTTCTCCGGCCTTAATATCGACAACATAAGCCCCAAGCTCCTCCAAGAACGGATCCTCCTTGGGGAAGTCAGCAAAGAAGTCCAGCACTTCCTTATTCGGCATCTTCTCGTTCATCGTCCCTCTCCTTTCCTGATTGACCTCTACATAATACCTTCATTTCAGATTTTTCTCAATTCTTTTCACGATTTATGATATAATAAGTTTCCATGTTTGATAAGAAAGGAGAAATCCTATGAAAATAGAGAATATATCTGCCGTAATTGCCGGAGAGCTGGGCGTAAAGCCCAAACAGGTATCCGCGACAGCCGAGCTGCTTGACGGCGGAGCCACGGTCCCATTTATCGCCCGCTACCGCAAGGAAGTCACCGGCGAGCTGGACGAGACACAGATTCGCACCATCGAGGAGCGCCTCACCTACCTCCGCAATCTCGTGGCCAGACAGGAGGAAATCAGAAGCAAAATCGACGGTCAGGGCAAGCTGACACCGGAGCTGGCGGCAGCCTTGGAAAAGGCCACCAAGCTTCAGGAGCTGGAGGACATCTACCTTCCGTATAAGGAGAAACGCCGCACCCGAGCCACCATCGCCCGGGAAAAGGGACTGGCTCCCCTTGCGGAAATGCTTTTGGCACCGAAGTCTCCCGACGAAAACAGAACCATTGCCGAAATAGCGGCAGACTTCATAGATCAGGAAAAAGGCGTATCCACTGCCGAGGACGCAATAGCCGGCGCCGGTGACATCATCGCCGAAACCATCAGCGAGGACTCCGGTCTCCGCAAGCTCCTCCGTCCTCTCCTCTGGCAGAACGCCATCATCACTACTACTTTGGAAGAAGATGCCGAGGATGAGCTGAAGCAGACCTTCCAGATGTACGAAAATTACACCGAACCGGTCCGCACCCTCCCCTCTCACCGCGTCCTCGCCATAAACCGCGGCGAGAAAAAGGACGCCCTGAAGGTAAAACTGGAAGTCAACAGCAAGGAATACATCCAGCGGATTATCGACAAATTCCTCCCCTCTCCTGCCATCGACAGCGAAATCATCAAGGCAGCTGCCGCCGACAGCTACAAGAGACTTCTATTCCCGGCACTGGAAAGAGAAATCAGGAGCCGCCTCACGGAAGCTGCCGAGGCTCAGGCCATCAATGTATTCGGTGCCAACCTCCGCCGCATCCTTCTGGCCGCACCGCTCCGGGGCTATGTAGTCATGGCTCTCGACCCCGGCTACCGCACCGGCTGCAAGATGGCAGTAGTGGACGAGACCGGCCGCATCATCGACCACGGCGTACTCTATGTCACCCACAGTGATGCTCAGAAAAAGCAGAGCGGAGACAAGGTGCTGTCCCTCATAAAGAAGCACGGTATCACTCTCATCGCCATCGGCAACGGAACGGCCAGCTATGAAACGGAAAGCTTCGTAGCTGAACTGATCAAGGACAACAATCTCACTCTCCGCTACCTCATCGTCAATGAAGCCGGAGCCTCTGTCTACTCGGCCTCGCCCCTTGCCAAAGAGGAAATGCCGGAATACGATGTCACCATCCGCGGTGCCGTATCTCTCGCCCGCCGGGTGCAGGACCCCTTGGCGGAGCTGATAAAAATTGAGCCGAAAGCAATCGGCGTAGGTCAGTATCAGCACGATGTCAATCAGAAGGAGCTTACAAGAGTGCTGGACGCTACCATCGAATCAGCGGTCAACCATGTAGGCTGCGACCTGAATACCGCCAGCCCCAGTCTCCTCTCCCATATCGCCGGCATCAGCAGCACGGTGGCAAAGAATATCACAAAATATCGCAACGAGCACGGCGCCTTCAAGAAACGCCGTGAACTGCTGAAGGTTCCCCGTCTTGGTGAAGCCGCTTTCACCCAGTGTGCCGGCTTCCTGCGAATCGCCGGCGGCGAAGAGCCATTTGACAACACCCCCATTCATCCCGAGTCCTACCCACTGGCCGCCGCCATTATGGACAAGCTGAATATCTCCCCCGCGGAAATTTCCGACCCGGGACAGCAGGTTTTCCTCCATACGAAAATCAAACTGGCTGACCCGGAAAAACTGGCCCAGTCTCTGAATGCCGGTCTTCCCACCGTCCGGGATATCCTCGATGCTCTGGCTGCCCCCGGCCGTGATGTCCGCGATGACCTGCCGAAGCCAATCACCCGCCAGAGCATTGTGAAGCTCTCTGATTTGAAAGCCGGCACTATCATGACGGGCGTGGTTCAGAATGTCACCGATTTCGGTGCCTTCGTAGACATCGGACTGAAAAAAGCCGGACTCATCCATATCAGCGAGCTGGCAAAGAAACGGGTAAAACATCCCCTTGATGTAATCGCCGTCGGTGACATCATCGAAGTAATGGTCACTGAGGTAGACGAAAAGCGCGGCCGTATCGGCCTGTCGAAGAAACGAGTCCCCGAAGCAAAATAACCCCAACCAATAATGTAACGGAGCTGTAATCCAATGAAACCATGCGACTTCTCATTGAAAACTTCCCCGGACATAGACTCTCTGGAGACAAAATTCAAAGCTACTCTGAAAAAAATTGACCCTCCGTCAAATGTTGACATCGCCGCTGTTACCGAAGTATTCACCAAAGCCGGCTTCGGACGGCAGGAGCTTGGCTCTCTGCTGGATGTGGCCGCCTCCTATACATCCATCACCGGCGACCGACAGCCCAGAATCCCGCAAAAGCACACCTTCATCTGCTGTGCCGACCACGGTGTATATGCTGAGGGAGTCAGTGCCTACCCGCAGGAGACCACGCTGGGTATGGTACGGAACTACCTCATATCCAAGGGTGCAGTAGCCAACGCCATGTCAAATTTCTGCCGGTCGGAAATAACCGTCATCGACCTGGGCATAAACTTCCCTTCCCATGACATCCCCGACCTGCTGAACTGCCGCATCGCTTCCGGCACTCAGAACATCGCCGACGGTCCGGCCATGACCCGTCAGCAGGCTCTGCTGGCCATCGTCACCGGAATTGAACTGGCAGAAGCCGCCGCCGCAAAAGGCGCCCGCTGTATGCTCCCCGGCGAGATGGGCATATCAAATACCACCAGCTCCGCCTCTATCGTCGCCGCCGTCTGCGGACTCACACCGGAAGCCGCTACCGGACGGGGTACCAATATCTCAGACACCCGCCTCGCTCACAAGATTGAAGTGGTGCGGCGAATCCTCGCTGCCAACAAACCCGACATCAACGACGGCGTAGACATCCTCCGTCATCTGGGCGGATTTGAGCTGGGAGCCATCACCGGTATTATCCTCGGAGCGGCAGCTCATCACTCCTTCGTAATCCTTGACGGCTTCAATACCGGAGCGGCCGCCCTGATGGCAGCTGCCAGCTGTCCCCATATCACCGGCTACCTCATGACTTCTCATCTGGCAGCGGAGCCGGCTCACAAAGCCACCCTTGAAAAACTTAATCTTCACCCCTACATGGATTTGCGTTTCCGGCTGGGCGAAGCTACCGGCTCATCAATAGCCTCTCGTCTAATTGACATAATGGTTTCTGCCTACAACGCATTGGCAGCAGGAAGCGACAGCACTGCCGTACAGGAGACTATTCTTCCGCTTTCCACTCTCGGCTTCACAATCCCGGCTGCTGACGCTTCACTCCCCAAAGGTATAGCCGATATCGGCAAGGCAATTCCCATCCCTGACGAGGAGCTTCGTCAAAGCTGTCAGTACTATCTTGACAATCTGGCCAAGCCCATCCGCTGCTGCGGTCGTCTGGAAGACATAGCCCTGCAGCTGGCCGTATCCGCAAACGACAGGAAGCCTCCTCTCGACATCCCCCGGGCCATCCTCTGCCTCACTGCCGGGGAAAGCTACAACGAAAAAATCGCCCCCATTGGAGCAGCCTTTGCTCAAGCCTCGGAAGCGAAAATCTATACAATGAATATACCCGACTCTGCCACTCCGGAGCAGGCCTGCATCATTGGTGCATCCGCTGTCCGCTGCCTGAGGGAAAAGCTCGGACTTTCTATCCTGGGCATTGCTCTGGACAACCCGTCAGAAGCATTTGCCTGCGGCAATGAAATCATTACAGCAGCTATCCGCGGCATTATCTCCACAGCCGCCGGCTGCTCCATGACCATCGTCTTGGACAACCCCGATGTGGAGAAAATAGCTGCCGACTGCACGACAGCACTCCCCGCAGCGGCACCATATCTGCTCCATGTTCAGCCGGAGCTGCTGAAGCTGGAGGTGAACTGCTCCGGCGGTCTCGTCGCCGCCCTCGGTATCACTCTCGCCGAAGCAGCGCTCCACATGGTCAACGATATGCGTACCTTCGCCGATGCCGGCGTTGCCGTAGCAGAGGACGGCCCCGGAGCAGGGGTACAAAAACAGCACTAAAACCTACCCACAATATACCCATCAAAAAGGCCGCCGAATTATCGGCGGCTCTTTTTCAGCTTATTTATGCAGCTTTCCGTTATACTGCGGCGGCGAATATGCTTATACTTCCGCTTATTGTCATACATATCTGCATCAGCCCGGTCACATACCGTTTCGAAGGACTCTCCCTTCGACCTGACAGCCACACCGAAGGATATACTCATACCGTATTCCTCCAGCCTTTTCATGACGGAGGTAATCATCCCGTCTACCCTCGTCCGGCTCTTGCCGGGAGTAATGACCACAAACTCATCACCGCCGTAGCGGTATACACGGCTGTCCTCCGGCTTGTACTTTCGCAGATACCTGGCCACCAAAACCAGGGCATCATCCCCCACCTCATGACCGTACTTATCATTTATCTGCTTGAAATCGTCAACATCAATGAAGGTACAGACATAGGGAGAGCTTCCCAAATCATTGATGTCAAATTCAAGATTGTGCCTGTTCAGCAATCGGGTAAGGGAATCCCGCTTATAAACCTGAACATGGATATACATATAATAGGCGCAGTTGGCTACGGCAATAGTACCGGTCAGCATATATTTATACTTAAACATCGCCTCGGCAACCGTCGCAATGGTACTGGATATGGCAATAAAAATCGCCAATATCCACTCATTATCCTCCCGGAGCCGACGGGTTGCCTTCAGTGCCAGCACTATGACCAGTACCATGTATATACCGCTCATCACAAAGGGAACCATTCCCAGAGGCCCAAAGTGACGAACCATTGCCTCATCGTAGTAGAAATAGCAGCCATTCCAAATACTAAGGAACGACAATACCCAGTTAATAATAATCGGTGCCGACAGCAACCATTTCAGCCGAGGTCTCTTTTCCTCTCTGAGCATCGTGAGAATCAGAACCAGAATTGTTGCAGGGCGGGCAGCCCGTTCTGTCGCTGCACTCAGTCCAAGAATTAACGCAGAGCCGCTGTCCTTGTAATACTCTCCGGCAACACCGGCTGCCATCAGCAAAACGACTAAGGCAATGGCGACGCTGAAAATTCGTCTTGTGGGCCGGTCAAAGCCGTGGTCAATCGCAACGAAAGTCGCAATAAAAGCAGTAACAATAAAAGTCAAAAAATTGCCTTGAATAATATCGTGAATCACCCTTCGGCACCTCCTCTCTATAGTTTTATCGGTCTTCAAATGCAAGCTCAGGGCTTATCTACTAATTAAAACCCTCAGCTGAGACAATCAGCTATTTCGGTTAGTGTAACATTCCCTTACCGTTCTGTCGAGTCCCAAATAATTATTTATTCCTACACTTCGCAAAATTTCGTCCCAGCCGAAAACAAACACAAAAAAGAAAAGACAAAATTTGAAATCTGTGGTAAAATGATTTTATCGCATCGTAATTTTAAGGAGGATTTTCCATGCTCAATCAGGTTTCTCTCTTCACCGAAAACAATCAGGGCGGTCTCTCCAAAATCACCGCCATACTCGCCAAGGCTGATATCAACATCTATACCATGCTGGCCAGCGACAGCGCTGAATTCGGCATTGTCCGCCTCATCGTAAACAACGCTTCCCTCGCCATCGAAGCCCTGAAGGCAGAAGGCTATCAGTGCCGCCTCGACAAAGTCATTGGCATCAAGATGACCGATACCCCGGGCTGCCTCGACGGCATCCTGAAGGCTGTCCGCGAAGCCAATATCGACATCTCCTACCTCTACATCTCCTATGACCGTGACACCTCCCGTCCGGTAGTCGTAATGAAGACCAACGAGTCCGAGACTGCCACCTTCCTCATGGGCAAAGGCTACGAACTGGTAGACAATTTCTGATTTCATTCTTCGCCTATTTGTCTCCCGCGAGAGTATTTCCCACACCGTTGATGGGGACTGCGAAGCAGTTTCTCCCCCTTGCCTCCCATTGAGGGGAGGTGGTCTGCGAAGCAGTTCTCTCCCCATCGCCTCCCATTGAGGGGAGGTGGTCTGCGAAGCAGACCGGAGGGGTGCCCATCATAAAATTTACATATACGCATACAAACAGCCCGAGGATTTCTCCTCGGGCTGTTTCTTATTTCATATTCGTTTATGTATTACAGCAAATCAGCCAGGTCAAGCAGCAGACGCTCAGTCTTCTCCCAGCCAAGGCACGGGTCAGTAATGGACTTACCATAGGTACCCTCGCTGATGGACTGGCAGCCATCCTCGATATAACTCTCAATCATGAGGCCTTTGACAGCCTTCTTGATGTCATCAGACTGCTTGCGGGAGTGAACGATATCCTTGGCAATACGAATCTGCTCCAGATATTTCTTGCCAGAGTTTGCATGGTTGGTGTCGACAATGATTGCCGGATTGGCCAGCTTGCGCTCCTCATACATATTGATAACATCACGGAGCACCTCATAGTGATAGTTCGGCAGGCTGTTGCCGAAAGGATCAACGAAGCCGCGGAGAATGGCATGAGCCATCTCATTGCCCTTGGTCCTGACTTCCCAGCCGCGGAACAGGAATTCCTGCGAGTGCTGTGCTGCAGCGATTGAATTCAGCATGACAGACAGGTCACCGCTGGTGGGATTCTTCATACCGACAGGAATACCTACACCGCTGGCAATCATGCGATGGAGCTGATCCTCACTGGAGCGGGCACCGACAGCAGCATAGCAGAGCAGGTCGGAGAGATAACGGAAAACCTCAGGATAGAGAATTTCCTCTGCGCCGGTGAAGCCGGTCTCCTCAACAACACGGACATTCATCTTGCGGATGGCAATAATACCGCCAAGCATATCCTCTTTGCCTTCCGGGCTGGGCTGATGAAGCATACCCTTGTAGCCGGTACCGACAGTACGGGGCTTATTGGTATAAAGTCGGGGAACAATATAAATCTTATCCTTTATCTTCTCCTGCACCTTGGCCAGACGATGCACATAGTCAAGAACTGCATCCTCATTATCACTGGAGCAGGGACCGATGACCAGCAGGAAACGGTCGTCACGACCGCAGATAATGTCTGCTACTTCCTTGTCACGCTGTATTTTTATCTCACGGGATTTCGGGCTGATGGGATAGTCCTCTTTCAGCTCCTGGGGAGAAGGAAGAACCTTGATGAATTCCATTTGCATACTCATAACGCGCACTCCTTGGAAAATATTTTTCCTATTATATCATAGACAAAGCTGTTTTTCCATTGTTTTCTTTATAGTTGGCTCTGACTTCTCCTGAATTCATCAGCGGGAATATAACAGAAAAATTCTCCGTTGGCAGTGTTTCATCAGTTACCGGAGTTGTGAAATGATTTTTATTCAGCGATTTCCTTTGCGATAGCCGCTGCCAATCCTGCATTGTCGACATTCATGTGAAAGCTTGCCTCTTTGGAGTCGCCGCCAAGCTCTTTCTTCACGATTCCCATAATGTACTTTGTTATTACCTTGCCTGTGATACCTTCAGCCGCCGCTTGCGCCACAGCCTTATCCACTGCCCGATTCATCAGTTCGGAGTCGACAGCGTAATTCTCGTCAATGGGATTAGCAATAAGCATTCCACCAGGAACACCCAATTCATTCTTTATGCGATAGCATTTCGCCGCTTCTGTCGGAGAATCAAGGCTGTAGTCAAGCTTGCAGCCGCTGTGGACTGCCATATAGGCCGGCAGCTCCTTCGTCCTGTAACCTGCAATGGTCACAGCATGCGTCTCAAGATATTCAAGTGTAAGCTTCAAGTCAAGTATCGACTTGGCTCCAGAGCATACTACCACTACATTGCTCTTGCAGAATTCCTCCAAATCGGCCGAGATGTCAAAGCTCGTCTCAGCCCCACGGTGAACACCGCCGATACCGCCGCCGGTAACCACCTTTATCCCCGTCATATCGGCCACCATCATCGTGGCTGCCACAGCAGTGAGTGCGTCCATCTGCTTGGTAAGCAGTATCGAGATATCCCGCCTCGATGCCTTCACCAGAGGCTCCTTGTGGCTGGCAAGATACTCTACCTCCGCCGACTCCAGACCAACCTTTACCTTCCCGTTTATCACCGCAATATAGGCCGGCACCGCACCCTCTTTGCGGACTCTGTCCATCACCAGATTTGCGAGATCCTTATTATCCGGATAGGCAAACGCCTCAAATGTCCCGGCTGTCTCTATCGCCACCACCGGCCTTCCATCGTCCAGCGCCTGCTTTACCTCGGCCGAGTATTCAATATATTCAGAAATTTTCATACGTCCTCCCCCTAATATGCAGCATGCCATACTGTCCTCAGCAATATTATATCGCAATCATACCTCAATACAAAGTTCTTAAAGTTTTATTATTCGCTACAATATATGTAAGAGATTTCCGCCTTGACTCTCTTCACTCTATCTACATCGGCCTAAATATTTTCTAAAATTTATTCCTTTACTATTTCAAAATGTCACATATCAGCCATATCGTCAGTGAGAAGAGCAAATCGGCTGCAAGCGTCGGAGCGCGGCAGCGAAGCTGATATCTGCCCTAGAAGGTATCGGCTTCGCTGCTTCACCGCTTCGGCGTGAGCGAAGAAGAACTCTTCTCCCCGTTGGGTGCTGATGTATCGGAGGACATTCAGCAGCTAGGGATGCTGAGTGTCTACAAACCTGACGCAAAGGCACCCATCGGGAACGAAAGGAAAGCAAAAGCGATAATGCCAAGCACGGCATAACTGTGTTCCTGCTGCATTGCTCGTATGTCTATGCAAAGACCTCTCATGTGCAAAACCGGGGCTCCGCAGTTCATCCCGTCAAACGGCAAAACGCTCATTTTCCTAAAATGCAATAACGGTATCCTCATCAGAACAGCACCGGAACTCATTGAAAATCAATGAGCCCCGGTGCTGTTTTCTATTTTATATCCGGATATTCCGAGCATGCCACATAGTCCCCATAATTATGGGAAGGCTTTCTCCTCTTTGCTCCGCACTCACCGCGGAGAACCTTGGTCGTCAATCAACATTTAGTCCCAAAATTTACTAAAATGCTTACCTTAATAACTAAGTAGGCAAAATAGAAGATACTGCTTTATTAGAGACAAAATAATCGAACGGTAGACACAAAGACATCTTGCAAGAAAATATACACTTCCATGAGTGAAATGTTTAACTCAAAAGCAGATTTGGATATTTCTACGGTCTACTTTTAAGTTAACATATCACGCAGGTTAACCCCATCTATATCCATTCATTAGATTAAAGTCAAACTCTACTCTAATAAAGCATCTCACCAGCTTATATGCTTTTAAATTCCTACCTGGCTATTAAGTGATTGTCATGCAAAAAAGTTGTAAGCTCATCAATTGCCCTCGGCTCTGCAAACTCACATTGTTTAACATATTGCTTTACTTGTCGTCTTGCGCTTTCAACATCCCCCTTAAGTGTTCTTAATGGAATATGCTTTTTCTTAAAACGAGATATAAATTCAGCCTCCGCACTTCTAGCACGAAGCAACTCAGTATCTAGCGATACCAAAATTTTGATTATTATATATGAAAAACCAACAACACCACGTAAACTTATCTTAATTTTTTCATTTAAAACAGGCTTCGAAAACTCAGGGCTTTCTGACACACATAGCGCTGTTGGTGTTGCATGTGGTTCGTATTCCAAATAAGCTTTTACCAACTTATCGTCAGCGCATGAATTGTGATGCATATAGCAATTCCTTGCTTCTTTAAACACCCTGTAACAATACAATAACGACTCAATACTGCTATAACACCGGTCTCGCTTTCCAAGATAGACTGAATAAAACGATTTTTTAAAACAGTGGATTCATTGCAAGTTAATTTATTTATCTCGATATTTACCTTCCGCGGATTTTGCATATTCTTCGCCTCCATATTCTGGAAGTATTCATGCCTTAAATCCTCTAACCACCCTTCAAAAATCGGGAAACTATTATTCAACAGTATCCATGCCAGTTTCGTTTGTTGATTCTCCTAAGTTTGTTGCTCAAATGCTCTTCTATAATTCACTCCATGAATACCACTGCCCAAACTAAACTTAGCTGTCAACTCTGCCTCCGTAATATCCGGATACACTTTTCTCATACCATTAACCATACAGCGTAAATTCCATAAGCCAACTGCAATTGGCCAAACAGTATCATAAATCGATGTGATGTTACTCAATGCCTTCTTTGTAGCTGTAAAAAATACATCTTTCAAAACACATACCGCCTCATATAATAACTTTGTAAACAAGATATCTACCTATTCTGCAAATCGTATTCTTTTTTCACCCATATGCTATTTCTACTAACTCTGATTGTCTAATGCTACAATAATCAACAAGATTTGGCGGCAAAAGCAACCACTTTCAAAAAACAGATCCTTGGGATATCTAATCAGAAATCTTAACATCTGACAAAAGCGACAAAAATGATCTACACACATGCTACATTCATTGGGTAGAGCCTTGACAATTATGTATATCTCTCACAAGCAGCTACCTTATAGAGATGATACATTCAAGGATTAAAATCAGAATTAATACTTCCCCGTCCTTCATAGTTGTTTATAACAGCGCTGCATACTTTTTTAAGGATGCTAATTTCTCTCTGTCATTTTCTTTTGTATCGACCTAAGCTCAAGTTGCCTTTTTATCACTCCAATTATACTACTCTATCATTTTTGTGGTATAATAAACTATAAGTTTATCTTTTCTGTTCATAATAATTATCGGTTTGCCGATGTACTTAAAAGAACTGCTGAACTCTGCAAACAAATATACGTTATATACGATCGTACCTTTGGCAAATATTATGAAGCAGGTGGTAATAAAACACAATAGAGTAGCTAGACAACGGAACATATACTTACACAGAATCTTTTGGGCCTTTTATATTCGCTGTTTACAAATCAAGAAAACATTATTAATGTAGTTTCTGATTGGATGATATGGATTTGAATCAGAATGGCTATTAAAACAATAACTGCCAATGCGGCAGAATAAGTATAAAGGAGCATGAAATGCAAAAAGTATTTTTATCACATAGCAGTGCAGATAAAAAATCATATGTTCAAATTGTATCGAACAGACTAATTAAAGATATTGGCGAAGAGCACATAATTTTAGATGAAATAACATTTCAGCAGGGTCGAAAAACACTGGAGGAAATAAATCGAAATCTAAATGAAACAGATCTGTTTGTTATTTTTATATCCGAGGCCTCACTAAAATCGGATTGGGTTAAGCATGAGGTATTTAGAGCAAAAGAGTTATGGGACGAAAGAAAATTATTACAGATTTGTCCAGTTATAATAAGTGAGACTATTACATACGATAATCCTGACATTCCAAATTGGCTAAGAGAAAATTACAATTTGCAATATATTAGTCGTCCAACAAAAGCAGCACAAATAATTGAACAAAGAATGATAGAATTGTCTTTTGAAAGGCATCCACGGTTAAAGGAAAGAAACGAAATATTTGTTGGCAGAAATGAACTGATAGCCCAATTTGAAGAGCGAATAGATGATTTTGAAAAATGTAAACCAGTTTGTATGGTTGCATCAGGTATTACTAGCGTTGGACGAAAAACCCTGTTAAGAAAGTGTATATATAAAAGCAATATAAAAAAGAGTAGTTACCCATTCCCGGAAATTACACTGAATTATGCAGATAGTATCGAAGACTTCATTTTCAAAATTTATGATTTGGGATTTGAACCAGAATCAAAATTGGATGGATTGATGACGATGTCCATGGAAGAAAAAATAGCTATAGCCGCCACATTTATGGCAACAATTCAAAAGCAGTCCGATATAGTTTTCATAGATGACTACGGTTCTGTTATCAGTCAGGATGGTGAATTAGCAGAATGGTTTTGGAAAATGATTGCTCACGAAAAAATGAAGGAAAAATTCTCAATATGTGTTATTTCAAGATACAGATTGAGATCGTTCGCCGGTAATCCTTCATATTTAAATAAACAAAAGATAGTCGTATTTGAAGTACCAGAATTAAACAAAAAGGAAAGGGACGGGTTGCTGCAAAGATATCTTCGTTTTGAAAATATAGAAATTGATATCGAAGATAAACGATTAATTTCTGGTTTATTGACGGGCCTCCCGGAGCAAGTGTACTATTCTGTTCAATTACTAAAGAGCAAAGGGCTGAATTATCTCAGGAATAATACTAATGAAATTGTTGCATTTAGTAGTAAGAAAGCGAATATTCTATTAAGAGAAATCGAGAAAGACAAAGAGCAAATAGCTATGCTAGCGTTATTATCATTGTTTGACTCTGTTAGTTTTAAATTTCTGCTCGAAATCGTAGATAATGATGAAAAATATATTCAAATGATAAATGGATTTATTTCAAAATCATTGTGTGAATATGTGGGAGCCTTAAAAGAATATATTCGTGTAAATGAAACAATAAAAGACTATGTTACCAGAAACAATTATAGTATTTTAGATAAACATAAAACGAAAATGGATGAAAATCTAAAATCGTTTTTAAGCAGTATGTCAATGAATGAATATGATGTACCTGAATTTCTATTTTCATTGAAATTGGCACTGTCTAAAGGTGAAAAAATTGATGAAAGGCATTTAGTCCCATCCATATACTTGAAAACCATGACAGAATTATATAATAAAAGACGTAATAAGGAAGTTATATTGTTTGCATATAAGGCATTAGAGAAAGAGGAATACATTGATCCAAGAATAGCATTTGAGCTAAGGTATCTATTATGCTCAGCTCTTGCAAAACTTAAAGATAATAGATTTAATGAGGAAGTTCATAAAATCACTGGAGCAAATTTTTATTTCCTATTTGGTTTTTATTACAGACAAATAGGGAAGTACGCTAATGCGCTTGAAATGTTGGATAAAAGTATGGAAAAAAGAGCTAATTTTTCAAAAGCAAAAAGAGAAAAGGTTCAGGTATATATTTCAATGCAAGAGTTTCAAGCAGCAAAAGAATTAGCGAGAGAAAACTATCTTAACTATATGGACAATCCATATCACATTCAGGCTTATTTTTCCTGTGTTATAAAGTCCGAAAAAAACATGGAAAATAAAGATATATTGTATGGATTAATTGACTCTTTGAAAAATATAAATACTGATATTGCAAAAGAAATGACATTAAGATGTCAAGCGCAAATGGAAGCGATTTATGAGGATGACAAAGAAAAGGCAATATCAATGATTGATCAAGCTATTGCTTGCAATTCTGATATACAATATGCTAGAATAGTCAAGTTCGATATTTGCGATAAACTTAATATGACTGATGAGATGAAGGTCATTCTTGAATATTTCGAGCAACCAGAGTTTAGAAATAAATATTACAATAATATTGTGAGTTTTAAGTCAATTATTATGGCAAAGGAAGGAAATGTTGTTGGGGCTAGAAATTACTTTATGGCAAACATACGCGATTATACAGATGGAGCAAAGGAAAAATTTGCATCTAAGTTAGAAAGGTATGAACGTGAGTAATTTTTTCTGTGAACCTCTAAGCATGCTAGAGAGCAATCATGCTTAGCTACCATTTGCTGTGCAAACCCCAAAAAACGATTAGTCATGTTCATCTGCCAAAATGCAAAGGGCTGGCGCATCAATGAATGATGGATGTCAAAATAGGCCGCGCCTAGATTACAAAAACCAGAACACTCGGCATTAAAGCTAGCAACGATGGTTACATGTAAAAAAAATGAACAGCAATTCGACATGCTACTGAACATCTCCCTGTCAAGTAGACCGCTGAAATAACTAAATCTTTTCTAGGGTGTCTCCCAAAAGGATACGCCCTTTTTCTATGCGGCAAATTTTGCCTTGAATTTTGCAATTCTAGGATTGAAAGGTATAGGATACTGTTCCGGATTATCTGTGGATAAGGTATAATATTTTTCGCAAATTAAATAAAGACATGAATCTTGTCGTTTGCTAAAATTAAGTCTCCAAACAAAACCCGCAAAGGAGACAAGATTCATGTCTGACAACATTATACAATTAAACGAGCAAGTAATCAAAACAGAATTAAAAGATTTAGTAAAGCATAGCGTCGAAGAGACGCTCAACAGCCTGCTGGATCAGGAGGCTGAGGAACTTACCAAGGCTTCCAAGTACGAGCGCACAGAGCGACGTAAAGGCTATCGCTCAGGACATTGCATGCGTAACCTCCAAACTACTTCCGGCAATGTTACGATGAAAGTTCCTAAACTTAAAGGTATTCCTTTTGAGGCTGCTATCATTGAGCGCTACAGGCGCCGCGAGAGCAGCGTTGAGGAAGCCCTTATTGAGATGTACCTAGCTGGCGTATCCGTACGTCGTGTTGAGGATATCACCGAGACGCTCTGGGGATCCAATGTCTCTCCTAGTCGTTGGCGACAAATGTCCGGCGATGCGCGATTCTGTAACAGAGGTATTTCCTGAAGCAAAATACCAGCGTTATAGCGTCCATTTTTTCCGAAATATCTTCTCGTTTGTCCCAAGAAAACACGGCAAGGAAGTTGCCCGTATGCTCAAGGCAATTCATGCTCAGGAAGATAAAGCTGCTGCGCTGGAGAAGTCTGGGCGTGTCGCCGAAAAGCTCCGCTCCATGAAACTCAATAAAGCTGCGGATAAATTGCTCGACGGCATAGCTGAGACCTTAACGTATATGGACTTTCCTGAGGAACACTGGAAGAAGATTCGAACCAATAATGCCGTTGAACGGCTCGACCGTGAAATTCGGCGCCGTACTCGTTTCATTGGTACTTTTCCAGACGGAGAAAGCGCCTTGATGCTGGTCTGCGCTAGACTTCGCCATGTAGTTAGCACACAATGGGGTTCTAAGAAATACATGGATATGAAGCATTTATATGGCTGTGATGCTGAGAGTGTTCTAGATTAATTTTGATTACGTCAGGATTCATGTTTTTGCGAAAGATATTTGACAGTACCAAATCCCATCAAACGGCAAGTTGCTCGATTTCCTAAAATGCAATAACGGTATCCACATCAGAACAGCCCCGGGGCTCATTGATATTCTCAGTGAGTCCCGGGGCTGTTTTCGATTT